>NZ_JAUQWJ010000015.1:0-164876 GCF_036857595.1 Streptomyces sp. AHA2 | reverse complement strand
GTGCCGTCGCCCAGGTCGGTGGTGGTGACGCTGCCGTCGGGGTGTGTGGTGGTGAGCACGCCGGAGTCGGGGTCGAACGAGGTGCTGCTGCCGTCCGGGAAGCCGGTGGTGAGCTTGCCGTCGTCGAGCCGGGTGCTGCCGCCGGTCGGGGTCCGCAGGGAAGCGCCCGGGCCGTTGTTCAGTCCGTCGAGGCCGCCCAGGCTCCGGGTGACCTCGTCATCGGCCGCTGTGCCGTTCCTCCCGGCCGGGCCGCTGTTCAGCCCGCCCAGGTTGCCCAGGGACGCGGTGACGGGGGGAGTGTCGCCCGTCGCGCCCCGGTCGCCGCCGCCCGTACTGCCCAGGTCGCCCGAACTCTCCGTGACCGGGACGTTCTGGTTGAGCAGGTCGTCGAGGTTGCCGAGGTTCTGTTCGTTCAGGGCGCGCGGATCGTTGAGGCCGCCCAGGTTCTCCTCCATGGCCTTGCGCTGTTCCTCGGCCTCGCGCCTGGCCTCGTCCTGCTCGCGCTGCTGCTCCTCGCGGAGCTCGTCGGCGTACTTCTTGTCCTCGTCGCGCTGCTGGTTCTGCTCGTTGCGCAGTTCCTCCTGGTACTTCCTGGCCTCGTCCTGCTCGCGCTGCTGCTCCGCGCGCAGTTCCTCCTGGTACTTCCTGGCCTCGTCCTGCTCCCGCTTCTGTTCCGCCCGCAGTTCGTCCTGGTACTTCTTGTCCTCCTCGCGCTGCTTCTCCTGCTCCTTGCGCAGCTCCTCCTGGTACCGCCGGTCCTCCTCGCGCTGGCGCTCCTGCTCCGCGCGCAGTTCGTCCTGGTACCTGCGGTTCTCCTGGTTCTGCTCGTTGATCTCGTCCTTCTCCTCCTGCAGCTTCCTCTTCTCGTAGTCGTCGGCGGCGGTGGTGGTCGACTTCGGCTCGGGCAGGTTCTCCGAGAAGTCCTTGCCCAGGTCGAGGAAGTGGTTGTTGAGGGAGGACTGCACCTGGGCCGCGGGTTTGCCCAGGTACTCGTCGACGCCCTGGCTCCAGATCCTGACGGCCTTGTCGCCGACCTTCGCCCAGTTGGCGATGTCGGTGAGGTCGCCGTACTCCGGGTGCTCCTGCAGGAAGCCGGCCTGGGGGGAGTGGTAGGTGGAGCTGCCGTAGCGGAAGTGGGTGACCTTGATGTCGGTCTTGGCGACGTTGTTCGCGTCCACCCATTGTGCGAGGTCGTCCAGGACGTACCGCAGCACCTGGTGGGGGTCGTAGTAGGGCGACTTGGCCCAGTCCAGCCACGCCTTCAGCAGGGTGTCGGCCGCGTCCTCCAGGTACTTGCGGCCCAGCGACAGGGCGCGGGAGTAGACCGTGCCGCCGGTGCCGGTCTCGCTGCCCGAGCCGGGGTTCGCGTTGAACGTCTCGACGTAGTTGTCGTAGTTCTCGCGGATCTTCCTCAGCAGGCTGCGGAAGACCTCGGCGGCCTCACCCTTCCAGCTCGCGTCGTCGCGGCCGAAGCGGTCCTCCCACTCCTTGAGCACCACGGCGTGGTCCTTGAAGAACTTGGCGGCGTAGTCGAAGGACTCACCGGTGGTGTCGAACGAGTTGAGGTCCACCACGTCGCCGCCGCCGACGCCCAGGTTGCTGAACCGGGCGTCCTGGGTGCTGCCGCCCAGCAGGGCGAGGAGTGCCGCCCGCGGCCCGTTCATGTACCGGGCCAACGGGATCGTGCTCATCTTGTCCTTGTTGTAGTCCGTGAACTCGTTGCCCTCACGGACCTGGGCGTCGTGCACGTTGTCGGATCCGGGGGCGGCGAAGCTGATCTCGTCGCCGATCTTCACCCGGCCCTCGAAGACGATGCGGGCCTGTTTGATCTGGTTCTTCTTGCCCCGGTCGAAGAACCAGATGTCGTAGTCCTCACCGGTGTTGGTCAGGAAGCCGGAGCCCTTGACGAGGAGGCCGAGGCTGCGGTCCTTGATGTCCATCCGGAAGAGCTTGCCGCCGTGGTCGGAACGCAGGGTGTCGAAGACCGTGCTGCGGTCCGGGACGGGATAGCCGGTGATGTGGGTGACCAG
Source organism: Streptomyces sp. AHA2 (assembly GCF_036857595.1). Lineage (NCBI taxonomy): Bacteria > Bacillati > Actinomycetota > Actinomycetes > Kitasatosporales > Streptomycetaceae > Streptomyces > Streptomyces sp. AHA2. The sequence continues at coordinate 162,846 of NZ_JAUQWJ010000015.1, read as the reverse complement.
GGTGGCCCAGGTGTCGGACGACGGGTCGCCGGCGTCGTCGAACTTGTCGAGGTTCGCGACGGAGTTGGGATCGTACCGATCGGCCACCGGGCGCCCTTTCTGGTCGGTGCCTGTCCTATGTGCCGGTGCACGGCGTTCTCACGCCGGTGTGCAACCGGGCGTAACCGCCGCCGGGGGGTGTGCCGGCCGGGCCGGGCCGGGCCCGGACGAGCCGCGTGACGTCAGGTGTCGTCGTTGTTCCCGCCGGAGCTTCCGGCGGTGAGGGAGTCGACCTCTTCGAAGGTCATGAGCAGCGTCTGCGCGTCGATCGCGCTGAGGTTCTTGTCCTTCGTCTTGTTCGCCTCGTCGATGGTGTCGCCGAGGGCCTCCTTGAGCTCCTTGAAGAGCTCCATCTGGTCGCCGAGCAGTTTGTCGATCGACTCGGCCGCGGCGCGGACGTCCTCGATCAGCTTCGGACCCGACACCAGCGGTTCGGTCACCATCTTGCCGATGCGCAGGAGCTGTTTGTCCTGGGCGAGGTTGTCCGGGGTGGTGTGCCCGTCGATGAGCTGGCCGAGCGGGCGGATGTGTGACCCGTCGCCCTCCTCGCGGTGCTTCTTGGCGGCGGTGTACACCGGCTGCACCTCGTTGTCCCGGAAGTTCTCCATCTGCTTCAGATCGAAGTGCTTGACGTCGGCCTTCTCACCGGCCATGAGACGTCCTCCTGCGGCTTGGCTTGGTACCGGACGGGGTGTTGAGCGGCACCGGCCGGCCCGCCGGCGCCGCCGCACCGACCGCCGTACGGACGCGCGGCCGACGAGGCGGGGCCGACCGCACCGACGCGCGGCGGGGACGCGGTGCCGACCGCACGGACGCGCCGCTGGGATGCGGGGCCGACCGGACCGGCGCGCGGCTGGGCGCGCGGCGGCCGTACCGATGGCTGGCCGGGGCGCACGACGGCCGTACCGATGCGCGACCCCGACCGATCGGCCGGCGTACCGGTGCGTGACCGGGCCGGTTCTACCGGGCCCGGACGTTGCCCCAGTTGTCGGCGCTGCGGCGCTCGTCGCGGGAGTGGTTGTCGTGGATGCTCTGGATCAGCTGACCGCTGTCGCCGAGCAGCATGGCCATGTTCTTGGTGGCCTGGTCCCACTCCGCCTGGACCTGGACGTACATCTGCTGGTCGGAACCCTCCCAGGAGCTGACGAGCGGCTTCAGCTCGTCCTCCAGGGTGTTGAGGGTGTTGATGATCTGCTGGGTCTGGTCCTTCAGGTCCTCGATGGCCCGCTGGACCACGGGGTACTGCACGTCGATGATGCCGTCGGCCATGACGTCTCCTCTCGGGGGGCCGGGCGCCAGGCCCGGAAGGCTCGCGGGGTCCGGCCGCGCCACTGGGGACGGTTCCGGAAAAGGGGGTGGGAGGTCAGCGCAGCGCTTCGAAGACGCCCTGGGTGGTCTTGCTGTTGAGGACCTCGGTCAGGTCCTGGTTCTCCTGCGCCAGGCGGTTGGCGGAGGTCACGTTCTCCTGGAGCGCGTCGATCATCTTGCTGATCTGCACGACGACCTTCTGGGCCTCGGCGTTCCAGCTGCGGAAGAGCTTGAGGAGGGCCTGGCCCTCGTCGCCGCCGACGCCCGAACGCGCGGCCAGCTCGGCCACGTTGTTCTGGATCTTCTCGACCTGGCTCCGGGCCGACTCCAGGGACGAGACGCCCCCCAGGCCCTTGGCGTAATCCGCTTTCCTCGCGGCACTGTCCGCCATGTCGCGTTCCCTTCGTTCGAGCAAGTCCTGTCGCCTTGTTGCTCGCTGAGGCTAGAGAGAACCCCGCGTTCCGCGCAACGCGTGCAGGAATGGTTTTGAGCTTCGATCCGTTCACCAAGAACCCTACATACGAGCTGAGTTGCCGGGAGGTTTCGGCAGGGTGAAGGAAGCCGTCTCACCGGTCGACCACCACCCGGCGCTCCTTTCGCGCAAGCGGCTCGCGGTCCGGGCACGAAGCGGGCACGGCGGGACGGCAAACGGTCATGCCCCACTGCCCTTTCCCCGAAATGTCCGCGTGAGCCGCGGTCAATTCAGGCAACGTCCGCCCGGAATTCTTGAGCATTGTCTGAGGTTGCATCCCGGCCGGGCGCATTCGTCCGTGCCGGCCTCCGGTGGCCGCGGGGCCGGACACCGGTGATTCCCGGGTCCGGCCCCGGCCGCCGGCCGTGCCGACCGTGCGCCTGTCCGGATTCAATTCGGCTGGAATTCGCCCCTGCTGTCGACCCATTTCGCTTTGTTCGGTGCGTACGGGTTCCTTGTCCGACTCACTGCGCGGTGCCGACTGTGCCGGGCTTGTCCGCCCCGCCGTCCGCGGTGTCCTTCCGCTCCGGTGCGGCGGAGCCGCAGTCGGGGGCCGTCACCCTCACTTTCGCGGCGCCCGACGCGGCGGCCGGGTCCAGGTCCGCTCCCGTGGGGAACGAGGCGAGCAGGGGGGCCGGCACCGAGTCGATGTCCCCGGCCTCGTAGCCGAGTGCGGACAGTGCCTCCTCGTTGGTGAGCCGGTACTTCACTCCGTTGTCCGCCACCAGGTAGGTGGTGCCCGCGTGGGCCGCGCCGCTGGCGTGCAGCGCCCTGACCAGCGCGCCGTGCCCGGGCCGGACGACCGCGGCGTCCGGCGGTGAGCAGGCCGGCTCCAGCGGCTCGCCGGTGCCCTCCGGCACCGCCACGGGGGCCAGCCCCGTCAGGGGGGCCAGCACCGAGCTGATCCGGGCGCCGCCGTCGCCGCCGTCCACCTTCGCGCACAGGGCCGTTCCCCGCGGTGTGGCCTGCGCGGCCGGCGGCGCGTCCGGCAACTGGGCCGAGCCGGCCGGATCCGCGTCCTTCGCCCGGTGCTCGCGCAGGGTGTCGGCGCCCACCGTGCGCACCTCGGGCGACTTCCCCTGGTACGCCTCCTTCTGGGTGGCCGGGTCGCCCAGCACCAGGGCGGCACCCAGCCGCGTCAGCGGCACCAGCCCGTCCTTCCGCAGCAGGTGGTACGTGCTGCCGCCGCCGGGCACGCTCACCTTGAACAACTGCCCGACACGGCTGGCCGCACCGCCCAGCTCAGGACCCTCCTCGCCCCGGCCGGGCACCTCGGGCGGGCTCAGGGTGGGGCCGGGGGCCAGCGCGTCCAGGAAGGCCGCGGAGACCGGCATGGGCCGTTCGGAGCCGTACCCGAGGGCGTTGCGGGCGTCGGACGCACGGTCCAGCGGCAGCCTGCTGCCCCGCCACACCAGGTACTCGGTGCCGTCCGGGCCGCGTACCAGCACCGCGCGGTCACTGTCCACACCCTGGGAATCCACGGGCGCGCCGGCGACCACCGTGGTGGCGCCCGGCTTGTTCACGCCGGTGTCGGCCGTGGCGCCGGAGGTGCTGGGCGATGCCCCCTGCGGACCCGTGACGCACATGTGCCAGGCGCCGCCGTCGAGTTGCCCGGGGTCGGGCACGGTGTCCGGGGCGCCGGGGATGCCGACCGGCACGCCCACCGGGGTGTCCCGCAGCGACGCGGTGCCCACGTCGTCCGTCGGAAGGTCGGAGCCGCCGATCAGCCGCGCCGAGGCGTAGTTGCGCACCGGGTGCAGCACCCCGTCGGTGCCGGTCCACAGGTAGCGGGCGCCGGTGTCACGGTTGACCACCAGGTGCTCGCCGTCGCGCCAGCCGTCGTTGCCGCCGGGGCGCAGCAGACCGTAGACGGTGGCGCCCGCGCCGACCAGGACGGTGACCAGCACGCCGAAGACCACACCCCGCGTGGTGCGTCCCAGCGGGCTCTCCGGGGCGTCCGGGTCGGCCGTCAGCAGGCCCGAACTGAGCCTGCCCATCATGAAGCCGTGGGCCTGTACCTGGTCGCGTTTGGACTGCACAGCCTCTCCTCAACTCGTCCTCGATGTACCGGCGCGCGGACCTCAGCCGAACAGGCCGCGCAGCCAGCCGAACAGGCCCGCCACCCACAGGCCGAGCGGCAGCAACGCCACCGCGAACCCGGTGTGCGCGAGTTCCGCCGCCCGCCCCCAGTACGGCAGGACGCGGCGGCCGGGCACGACCCAGGCGGCCACCACCAGGCCCGCCGCAGCGGCGAGCAGGACCGCGCAGACCACGGTGCGCCCGCCGCTGCCGCTGTCGACCGCCCAGGCACGGGCCAGCAGCAGCAGACCCCACACGCCGGGCACGGCCAGCGTCAGCCGCTGCGCGATGTGCACCAGGCCCCGGCAGTGCAGGAGCAGCAGCAGGCTCAGCGCGAGGGAGGTCAGCACCTCGGGCAGGTTCGGATGCTCGGCGAGCACGGCCAGGGCGGCCGCACAGACGACGCCGGTCGCGGCGAACAGCGCGGTCACCCAGCGTCCGGCCAGTTCCGTGCGCTCGGCCACCTCGCTGCCCGCGTAGGGCTCGATGCCCTCCTGGAGCTGGCTCGCGGACGACGGCAGCGCCGGCATCCGCATCCCGGCCAGCTTGAACGCGAAAGGCGCCACCGCACCGGCTCCCAGCGCGACCACCGTCGCCACCAACGCCGCCGTGGCCGGCACGTCCAGGCCGCTGTAGCCGATCAACGCCCCGGCGATCGCGGCGGCCACCGACACCACCGCCGTGGCCACCAGCGCCGGAGCACCGACCGCGGTGGCGGCCAGCGCCAGCACGGCCCCGCCCGCGCCGGCGGCGCCCGCCGCGAGCAGCCGTGCCCCGACGACCCGCGCGGCGTCCGGGCCGGTCAGGTCGCCGCCGGGCAGCACCCAGCCGGCCAGCGCCAGGCAGGGAGCGACCAGCAGGCCGAGCGCACTGGCCGAGAGCCGGTCCCCGACCGCGCGGCTGGCCGTGCCCGCGCCCGCGAGCAGCAGCAGTCCCGTCACACCCGCGTACGCGGGCCCGGACGAGGAACCGACCCCGGGCCAGAACACCAGCAGCAGGGCGGTCAGGACGGTGGCCACCGCGGTGCCCACCAGCAGGCCGCGCGCCGCCCCCGGGTGCCAGTTGTGCAGCCGCCGGCCCGCCGTGTCGGCTATGCCGTCGACCAGGTCGTCGAGCCGGGCCTCCGGCAGCGCCTCGGTGTGAGGACGCAGGTAGAGCACGTCACCGTCGGTGAGTCCCGAGCCGGCGAGAGTGGTCTCCTCGTCGAGCGGGGCGTCACCGAGCCGCTGGAGCACCCAGCCGGCGTGATCGAGACCGGCCTCCTCGGCCTCCTCGCCGACGTAGCGCAACAGGGTGGGCAGCAGATCGGCGACCGGCACGTCGGCGGGCACGGCCAGATCGACGGAGACGCTCGGCGCGCGTACGGTCAGGCGGCACAGTTCGGCCACCGCACTGTCGGTCATCAGCTGAACTTTCGTCTTCCGTGGGGGATGTGGCAGGGAAACGTGGGAAACGTGCCCCCCGGGAAAGGGGAACGGGTGAAGAGTACGTAAGGTATATGCGGCCACCAACGACAGGCCAGAGCAGTGGAATTGCACCCCGGCGTCCGGTAACCACCCGTCCCGCGTGGACAGGTGGCGTTCGGTGAATGCAGACTACTGCCGACGCCCGCCGGATTGTGCTGCGAGCGTACGCGTCCACCCGGTGGGGCGCTTTCCCGCTGCCACGCGCGGCGGGTATTCGGTGCGGGCCGGAAAGCCCAGCGAACCCGGAGGTTCTGTCCCTTGAGCGTGGTGCTGTTTCGCCGGCCTGCCCGCAGACGCGGACCGGAGATGCCCGAAGGGCAATTGACCCTCCAGGAACCCCCGGTCCTCGCCGAGACCGTTCCGGACACATCGGCGATATGGACCTATCTGCCGATGGCGCTGATGTCGGTGTCGATGATGCTGATGTTCCTGCGCCCCGGCGGCGGCAACGGCGTCTTCATCTACCTGGCGCTGGGCGTCATGGCGCTCTCCGCCGGAGCCATGCTCCTGGGCCAGCTGATGCGCCGCTCCAGCGAACGCAAGCAACGCCTCAGGGGCGAGCGCCGCGACTACCTCCGCTACCTGGCGCAGATCCGCAAGCGCGTCCGCGCCACCATCGTCGAACAGCAGCGGGCCCTGGCCTGGCGCCACCCGGACCCGGCCTCGCTGCGCTCCCTCGCCCGCACCTCCCGCCTGTGGGAACGCCGCCCCGCCGACGAGGACTTCGGCGAGGTGCGGCTCGCGGTCGGCGAACAGCAGCTCGCACTCACCCTGCAGCCGGTCTCCACCCGGCCCGTGGAAGACCTCGAACCCCTCTGCGCGCACGCCCTGCGCCGCTTCATCCGCGCCTACTCCACCGTTCCCGACCAGCCCCTCGGCCTGTACCTGCGCTCCTCCGCCCGGATCCTGCTGCGCCCCGAGGAGACCCGCGGTGACCCGTCCGCCCGGCCGGGCGCGACCGGCGCCCCCGAGGGGGACGCCGCAAGCGACGCCGTCCGTTCCCTGGTACGCGCCGCACTCGGTCAGCTCGCGGTGTTCCACGCCCCCGAGGAACTGTGGCTCGCGGTCTGCGTCAGCGACGAGCGCCGGCCCGACTGGGAGTGGGTCAAGTGGCTGCCCCACGCCCTGCACCCGTACGAGGAGGACGGCGCAGGCCAGGTCCGCCGGATCACCGCCGACCTCACCGAACTGGACGACCTGCTCGGCGCCGAGTTCGCCGAACGCCCCGGCTTCGACCCGGACGCCCGCCCCGGACGCGACGAGCCCTACACCGTCGTCGTCCTGGACGGCGTCACCGTCCCCGAAGGACACCGCTGGGAAGGTCACGGCTACCGCAACGCGGTGGTCCTGGACGTCTCCGGGGCCCTGCGCTGGCGTCCCGGCCGCAACACACTGCGGCTGACCGTCGGACCCGAACAGGTGAACCTGGTGCGCACCGACCGCAGCCGCAAGGAACGCTCCGTGCCGCTCGGCCGCCCCGACCGGCTCGGGCCGCTCGGCGCGGAGTCCCTGGCCCGCCTGCTCACCGCCCGCCGCATCAGCCTCGGCACCGACATCGCACAACCCCTGGACACCGACGTCGAACTGACCACCCTGCTCGGCATCCCCGACCTGCACCGCCACGACCCGCAGACCCTGTTCGCCCGGCACACCGGCTCCGCCCGGCTCCGGGTGCCCGTCGCCGTCGGCGTGGACGGCCGCCCCGTGGAACTCGACATCAAGGAGTCCGCGCAGGGCGGCATGGGCCCGCACGGCATGCTCATCGGCGCCACCGGCTCCGGCAAGAGCGAACTGCTGCGCACCCTCGTCCTCGGCCTGGCCCTGACCAACTCGTCCGAGACGCTCAACTTCGTCCTCGTCGACTTCAAGGGCGGCGCCACCTTCCTCGGCCTGGAGGAACTCCCGCACACCTCCGCCGTCATCACCAACCTCGCCGACGAAGTCGCCCTCGTCGAGCGCATGCAGGACGCCCTGCACGGAGAACTCATGCGCCGCCAGGAGCTGCTGCGCGCCGCCGGCAACTACACCTCCGCCCTGGAGTACGAGCGCGCCCGCGCCGCCGGCGCCGGCCTGACCCCACTGCCCAGCCTGTTCGTCGTGGTCGACGAGTTCAGCGAACTGCTCTCCGCCCACCGCGAGTTCATGGACCTGTTCGTCATGATCGGCCGCCTCGGCCGCTCCCTCGGCGTGCACCTGCTGCTCGCCTCGCAGCGCCTGGACGAGGGCCGCATGCACCAGCTGGAGAGCCATCTCTCCTACCGCATCGGCCTGCGCACCTTCTCCGCCATGGAGAGCCGCGGCGTGCTCGGCGTCCCCGACGCCTACCAACTGCCCGCGCAGCCCGGCAGCGGCTACCTGAAGTCCGGCGTGGAGGCGCTGACCCGCTTCCGCGCCGCCTACTCCTCCGGCACCTACCACCGTCGCACCGGCGCGGTGGTGCAGGCCCGGGTGGCCAGCCAGGTCGTGCCCTGGACCAGCGGCTGGGTCGTGCCGCGCACCCTGGAGCCGGCACCCGAACCGGAGCCCGAGACCGAGGAGACCGGCGACGAGGAGACCCTCCTCGACGTCGCCCTCGACCGGCTGCGCGACTCCGGCCCGGCCGCCCACCAGGTGTGGCTGCCCCCGCTGGACGAGCCGTCCCCGCTGGACGCCCTCCTGCCCGGCATCGCCCCCGACCCCGCACGCGGCCTCACCGCCACCGGCTGGCCCGGCACCGGGAAGCTGCGCGTCCCCGTCGGCCTGGTCGACAAGCCCTTCGAGCAACGACGCGACCCGCTGATCGTCGACCTGTCCGGGGCAGGCGGCCACGTCGCCGTCGCCGGCGGCTCGCAGAGCGGCAAGTCCACCCTCACCCGTACCCTGATCAGCGCCCTCGCCCTCACCCACACGCCCGCCGAGGTCCAGTTCTACTGCCTCGACTTCGGCGGCGGCGGCCTCTCCCAGCTCGCCGGCCTGCCGCACGTCGGCGGTGTCGCGGCGCGGCTCAACCCCGAGCGGGTGCACCGGGCCGTCGCCGAGGTGATGACGCTGCTCGCCCGCCGCGAGCAGTTCTTCGTCGACCACACCCTCGACTCGATGCAGTCCTACCGGCGCCGCCGGGCGGCCGGGGAGTTCCCCGACGAACCCTTCGGCGACGTCTTCATGGTGGTCGACGGCTGGTCCACCGTCCGCCAGGACTACGACGACCTGATCCCGAAGTTCAACGAACTCGCCGCCCGCGGCCTCAACTACGGCATCCACCTGCTGGTCACCACCACCCGCTGGGTGGAACTGTCCGCCCAGGTCCGCGACCAGGCCGCCACCCGCCTCGAACTGCGCATGGGCGACCCGATGGACTCCGAGGTCGACACCCGCAAGGCCCGCTCGGTGCCGCGCAGCGGCGGCCGCGGCATCACGGCCGACACCAAGATGCACTTCCTGGCAGGCCTGCCCCGCCTCGACGGCAGCGGCTCCCTCGACGACCTCGGTGACGGCGTCGCCCACCTGGTGTCCGAGGTGTCGCGGCACTGGCCGGGCCCGTCCGCCCCGCAGGTGCGGATGCTGCCGCACCGGCTCCCGCTCGCGGAACTGCCCGCGCCCGAGGCCACCGAGGGCGGCGGCATGCGCCTCCCGCTCGGCATCGACCAGGACGCCCTGGAGCCGGTCTGGCACGACTTCAGCCGCACTCCGCACCTGATCGTGGTCGGTGACACCGAGAGCGGCAAGACCAACCTGCTGCGCCGCGTCGCCGAGGGCATCACCAGCCGCTACGCGCCCGGCGAGGCGAAGATCATCGTGGTCGACTACCGGCGCACGCTGGTGGACACCGTCCCCGAGGAGTACCGCATCGGTCACGTGATCTCCCTGGACAACCTCAAGGAGACCGTCGAGGGAGCGGCCCGCGCCATGAAGACCCGCGTCCCCGGCGCGGACATCGCCCCGGCCCGCATGCGCCGGTGCGACTGGTGGACCGGTCCGCGTCTGTTCATCCTGGTGGACGACTACGACATGGTCTCCACCAACTCCTTCCAGAGCCCCTTCGAGCCGCTCTTCGAGCACCTCACACTCGGCTTCGAAATGGGTCTGCACCTGGTGGTCGCCCGCAGCGCCATGGGTGCGGGCCGGGGCCTCGGCGACGGCCTGCTGCGCCGCCTGGACGAGGCCAACAACCCCGCCGTCCTCCTCTCCTGCCCGCCCACGGAAGGCCGCCTGTTCGGCAACGCCAAGCCGCGCAACCTCCCCCCGGGCCGCGCGCTGCACATCGCCCGCCGCCGCGAACGGCTGATGCAGACGGCGCTGGTGGAGGTAGGTCAGGGTCAGGACGCCTGACGGGAAACGGAGAAGCGGGGGCCACCTGGGTGGCCCCCGCTCCTGTTCCGCGGCGGGAGGACTGCGGACCCCACGGGGGGCCTGAGCCCCGCGGCTCAGTGTCGCCGGCTCCTGCTGCGTGTTTCCGCCGGGCGCCAGCCCCTGGCGCGGGCCCGCGGATAGGCGAAGGCCGCCCACAGGACGCACAGGACGCCGGCGGTGCCCAGGACGACGAAGAGGGTGGCGCGGTGGGTGACACGGTCCGCCGCCGAGGTGTCGCGCACGGCCACGGGGCCGGAGCCGCCGTCGGCACGTGCCGTCCGCGGGGAGTCCCCGAGGACGGTGGTGACGGCGGCGTAGGGATCCAGCTGCGGGATGTCCGCCGGATAGGCGGTGGCGGTCAGGCGGCGGGTGACGGTGGCGGGGGAGGCGCCGGGGTGGGTGGCGCGGACCACCGCGGCTGCCCCGGCGGCGTAGGCCGTGGCCACCGCGGCACCGCCCCCGAGGTAGTGGCCGTCGCCGCGCGGCCCGCCCGACACCACGCCCGCACCGGGAGCGGCCAGGTCGATGCCGCCGGTGCGCAGGGAACCGTCCGGGCGGGCCCCGCTGGGCAGCATGTCGGCGACGGACAGGACACCCGGCTCACCGGCCGGGTAGTACGTGCGCGGCGGGATCTCGTCGCTGTCGCCGCGGGAGGTCGGGTCGGGGGTGGCGGCCGCGACCACCACCGCACCGGCGCGCCGGGCGTCGGCGACCGCGCGGGTCAGCTCGGGGTCGCGGCGCGGCAGGGCGACCGTGACAGCGATCACGTCGGCCCGGGCCGAGGTCGCCCGGCGCAGCGCCTCCACCACCAGTCCCGCCTCCGGCCGGCCGTACGCGTCGGTGCCCCGCAGGGCGAGGATCCTCGCGTCGGGCGCGACCCCGGCGAGGCTCGGCGTCCTCCCGCCGGTGCCGGCGACGAGCCCGGCGAGGAAGGTGCCGTGTCCCACGCAGTCGTCACCGGCCGCGCCCTGGGCTGTGACCCGTCCGCCGAGCCCTGCCGCGTCGGTGTCGACGCCGGTGTCGATCAAGGCGACGGTCACGCCCGCACCCGTACTGTGCCGGTGCACGCGTGCGAGGTCCAGCCGCTGGCGTGACCAGTCCTGCTTCTTCGCCGTCGCCTCGGAGGCGGGCGTGCAGGCCTCCTGCCCGGCGTCCGGATCGAGCGCGGACGGCATGCCGGGCAGTTGCTGGCCCTTCCCGTCCGCCGCGGCGAGCAGGGGAGGCCGCAGGGCGTGCGCGGTGCCGGCCGGACTCAGCAGCAGGGCGGCGGCGAGACCGGCACCGGACAGCAGGCGGGCGGTCCCGCCGGTGGGCGACTTCATCGGGGTGCCGCCTTCGCGGTCGCGGCGGTGACGTCCTCGGGCAGGAGGATGCGCAGGTCGTCCAGGGTGGGGGCGGCCAGCGAGCTGAGCCGCCCGGCCTGCCGGGTGACCATCGACTCCACCACCTGGCGGGCCAGCCGTGCGTTGCCGAAGGACCGGTCCCGGGGCAGTGCGTCGAAGTACTCCTTGAGCAGCGGACCGGTGCCGGGACCGCACTCGTAGCCCATGCTCGCGGCCTGCGTGCGGACGATGGTGACCAGTTCCTCGGAGGAGTAGTCGGCGAAGGCCACCCGCCGCGGGAAACGTGAGGACAGTCCGGGGTTGGAGGCCAGGAAGCGTTCCATCTCGTCGGTGTATCCCGCGACGATGACGACCACCTCGTCACGGTGGTCCTCCATCAGCTTCAGCAGGGTGTCCACCGCCTCCTGGCCGAAGTCGGCGCTCTCGCCGCGCGGGGTGAGGGTGTAGGCCTCGTCGATGAACAGCACACCGCCGCGGGCCCGTTCGAAGACCTCACGGGTGAGCTGCGCGGTGTGGCCGATGTACCGTCCGACGAGGTCGGCGCGGGCCGCCTCGACCAGCTGGCCCCGCTCGAGGATGCCGAGCTGGGAGAGGATCTCGCCGTAGAGCCGGGCCACCGTGGTCTTGCCGGTGCCGGGCGGACCGGTGAAGACGAGGTGGTGGCTGAGCGAGGGCACCGGCAGCCCGGCGGCCGCGCGGTGGCGGGCGGTCGTGATGAGATTGACCAGGTCCGCGACGCCCCGCTTCACCTCGGCCAGGCCGATCATGTCGCCGAGGCGGGTCAGCGGGTCGTCCTCGGCCGCGGCGGTCCCGGTCGCCTTCGCGGCGGCCGTGGCGGAGACGTCCTCCGGCAGCAGCAGCCGCAGATCGTGCTCACCGACCTGCTGCTGGGAGGCGAGGCGGACCGCCTGGCGGTCCACCATCTCCTCGAACACCCCGCGCGCCGCACGTCCGTTGCCGAAACCGGCGTCCCGCGGCATCGCCTCGAAGTGGGCGGCCAGTGCCTGCGCGGTGCCCTCGCCGAGTTCGTACTGGTGCTGGGCGCACATGTTCTCCATGATCGCGACCAGTTCGGGCACCGAGTAGTTCTCGAACTCGACCGTGCGCGAGAAGCGGGAGGCCAGTCCGGGGTTGAAGGTGAGGAAGGACTCCATCTCACGGGAGTATCCGGCGGCCACGACCACCACGTCGTCGCGGTGGTCCTCCATCAGCTTCAGCAGCGTGTCCACCGCCTCACGGCCGAAGTCGGCACCGCCGTTGCCGCTGTCCGAGGTGAGCGTGTACGCCTCGTCGATGAACAGCACACCGCCCAGCGCCCGCTGGAAGGTCTCGGTGGTCTTGATCGCGGTCCCGCCGACGACCTGGGCGACCAGGTCCGCACGGGACACCTCCACCAGGTGCCCGCTGCGCAGTGACCCCAGTTCGGCCAGGATCGACCCGTAGAGCCGGGCGACGGTCGTCTTGCCGGTGCCGGGCGGCCCGGCGAAGACGAGGTGGCGGCTCATCGGCGGGGCGGGCATGCCCAGCTTCTCCCGGCGCTGCGCGAGTTGCGTCAGGTTGACCAGGGTACGCACCTGCTGCTTGACGTTCTCCAGCCCGATCAGCGCGTTGAGGGCGCCGAGCGGGCCGTCGGCGCGGTCGGGCGGGGGCGCGTCCGCCGCCCCGGACCCCGCCGGATCGGTGTTCTCGGCGCTGCCGGTGCCCCAGGCGTCCCGCTTGCCGTTCCCGGTGCTGTTCAGGCCCTCCACGGCGAGCCGTTCACCGGGGGACGTCTGCACCAGGCCACCCCCCGTGTTCTCCCGGGCGAGGCAGTTGACCAGCGAGACCGGTGCCGTGGACTCCACCCGGAAGCCGTCCTGCGCCCCACCGGTCGCCTCGCAGGCGCTCAGGGAGGCGAGCGCCCCCTCACGGAGCAGGAAGCCGTGCCCCTGAGCGGCGTGCACGACCGTGCGGTTGGCGGTCAGCTCACCGCCGGCGGCCACCACCACGCCGTCCTCGCCGGAGATCTCGATGCGGAAGTCCCGGACGGTGACGTTCCCGCCGTCCTCGACGACCAGACCGCCGGTGGCGGCGTCCGACACGCCACCCCCGGCTAGATACAGCGTGCTGCCCGACGCGGCACGCACGCCCGCGCCCTTCGGCCGGAGTATCTCGCAGTCCTCGGCACGCCCGCGGGCGTCCTTCACGGCCGTCATGCCGTCACCGGACGGCTCCACCAGGCGGGCCCGGCGCAGCAGCGGGTTGGCCCCGCCGCGCACCAGGACCGCCGGTGCGCCGCCGATCACTTCCAGGCGGTCCAGTTCCGGCGCCGAGTCCTCCTCCAGCAGCAGGCCCGTCTCCTCGCAGTCGCGGACGGTGAAGCCGGTGAGGGCAGGAGAGGCGGCTCCGGCGACCCGCAGGGCCGCTGCCCGGGCGCCGTCCACCCAGCAGTCCTCGAAGGTGCCCCGGGCCCGGTCGGTGACCAGCACCCCGTGGCCGCGGGTGCGGGAGACCCGGCAGCGCCGCAGCACCGGGTCGGTGCCCGCGGCCAGCGTGATCCCGTTGCCGGACGCCCCCGTGACGCGTACGTCCTCCAGCGTCGTACGGCCCGCGCTGCTCACGTGGACGCCGGTGCTGGTGTCGTGCACGACGGTGCGGGCCACCGACAGGGAGCAGTTCTGCTCCAGAGCCAGGGAGGGCTTGTCGGTGGAGGAGATGTCGCAGTCCTCGACGGTCCCCCGGGACTCGCCGTTGGCGAGCAGGCCGTTGCCGCGTGCGTCGCGCACGGTGCAGCCCCGCACGCGCGCCTCGCCCTGCTCGGCGAGGACCAGACCGCTGGTCCCCAAGTGCTCGAAGGTGCAGGACTCCACCGTGGTGGGCGTGGTCGAGGTGACCACGATGCCCGCGCCCTGCCCGTTGCTCACCCGGCAGTCCCGCAACGCGAGCGAGCCGGTTCCCCCGGCCAGCAGCGCGGTCCAGGCGGCGCCGACGATCTCACAGCCGTCCAGCGCGGCCTGCCCGCGCCGCACGTCCACGGCCGGTTCCTCCGCGTCGCCGCCGCGCAGGGTCAGCTCGGAGAGCATCACCGCGTCGGCGCGCAATGCGAGCACGCTGCCCGAGCGCGGTCTGATCTCCACGGTGCCCCGCCCCTCGGCAGCGGTGAGGGTGACCCGGGTGTGGATCACGAGGTTCTCCGGGTAGGTCCCGGGCCGGACGCTGATGATCGCGCCGGTCCGGGCCGCCGAGAGTGCCTCACCGATCGTCCGGTAGCGGTCCCCGTCTCCCGGGCCGACCGTCAGTACCTGGCGCGACACGCACCAACCTCCTTGCTGCGGTGTGGTCTTCAGCGTGCGCCCCGCTGGACCGGGGCGCGTGTCGGCGGGCCGACGGATCATCATGTCCTGTCCCGCGCGGACGAGTCACGGCAGCGGTACGCCCGCTCCCGTGGCCGTCCGGTCAGACGCTCCACTTCTGGTTGTCGGTACCGGCGCAGGTCCACAGCTGGAGTCCGGCCCCGTTGCCCCGGTTGTTGTCCTTGATGTCGACGCACTTGCCGACCACGGTGTTGACCAGGTCGTGGCTGCCGTTCAGCGTGAACTGCTGCGCGGCGTTGCCGTTGCACCAGGCGATCTGGATCGGGGTGCCGTCGTCGTAGTCGGCCCCGGCCACGTCCAGGCACTTGCCGCCGATGCGCACGGTGCCGTCCGAGGCGAACCGCCACTTCTGCGCGGGGCCGTCGTTGCAGTCCCACACCCACAGCTGCTTGCCGTCGCTGAAGTCGCCGTCGGGTACGTCGACGCAGCGGCCGGACAGATGACTGTGCAGCGAGACGGGGGAGCCGAGACCGGCACCCGAACCGGTGTCGGCGGGCCGGTCCCCGTCGCCGCCGGACCCGCCTGCGCCGTCCCGCTCGCCCCGTGCCGGTGCCTCGGGCCGGTCCTTCGCCCGGGCAGACACCTTCGGCGCATCCCCGTTCTCGTCCGTGCCGGTGTCCGGCGCGGGGGTGTCACGGGCCGCCGGCTTCTCGGGCTCGCCGGTCGCCTTCCCCGGTTCGGCGGAGGGGCTGGTGGTGGGCGAGGTCGCCACGAAGTCGCCGGGTGCCTCCTGGCCGTCGTCGCCGAGCACGGTTCCGGCACCCGCGGCCTGCTTGCGGCCGCCGCCGTCGTCGTTGCCGCCGAGCACCAGGAAGGGCACCGACACCAGCAGAGCGCCGACGAGGGCCGCTCCGGCCAGCACCGCGGTGCCGGGCCGCCCGACCGGAGCGGCCCGCTGTTGCGGCCGGTCGATCGCGGTCCGGGTGACGGTACGGACGAGTGCGGGCAGCCGGCTCTCGGCCGCTGCGGCGGAACCGGGATCGGCCTCGCCCTCGGTCCGGCCGGCGGGAAGCGTCCCCGTCACGTCGCGGGTGGTGTCGCCCTCGGGCCCGGCCGCGCTGACGGTCGCGGAGGGTCCGGGCCGTGCGGCCTCCTCGGACTCGGAGGTCTCCTCGGCGGTCCCCGAGCCGGTCTCCGTCGTCGCCGCGCCCGGCTCGGTCACCGTCCGCTCCGGGGCGGATCCGGCGGCGGAGGGCGTCCCGCTCCCGGAATCGGCCGCCGCGAGGGCGCCCGGGGCGGTGGAGGGGTGCTGGGCCGATCGCGTCACGGGGTCCTCCCTGTGGTGTGGGGCCGGGGTTCGTGCGGGCCGCCGCTCCGGGAGCGCGCAGCGACCGCGGCATCGGCAGTGGGGGTGCCGTCCGGGAGGGGCGAACCGGCAACGGCGGGCCCGGCGTCCTGCGCGGTGGCGGCTCCGGAGACGGGGACGCGGTCCGCCGGGACCAACAGGGGAGCCGCCGCCCCGGGGTTGACCAGCAGCACGGTGCCGGAACCGCGCAGCGAACGGGCCAGCTCCTCCACGGCCAGGGTGTCGTGGTGAAGTGCCGGGGACATGAACGCGTGCGGCGCCGAGGTGAACAACAGCATCACGGGCGCCCCGTCCCGTCCGGCGGCGGTGAGCGGCCCTCCGCCCGGGCCGCGCACGACCGTGACCTCCGCCTCGGCGAGAGCCGCCAGAGCCTCGTCGACCGAGCCGTAACCGGTGGCGGCCCGCTGCGCCGCGGCGTCCACGGCATCCGTGGGCTCGGGCCAGCCGAGCATCCGCGCCGAGGGGCGGTAGGCGGGATTGGCGCGGTACTCGGCCACGTCCCCGCTGTCGTCCGCCCGCCATTCACCGACCACCGCCCAGTCGGGCGGCGTCCGCTGCTGCGTCCACTCCGGGTCCACCACGCCGACCCAGTGCCCCGGGGCCCGGCGGGCGGCCTCGCGCACGGCGTCGGGTATCTCGGGTACCCCGGGTGTCTCGGATGTGTCGCCGGTGTCCCCGGCCCCCGCGACGGGTGGTCCGGTGGGGGCGGGGCCGGCGGCGTCAGGTGTCACCGGCAGGGCGCCCTGCAGGGCCGCTCGCCGTTCTCGGGGCCGCATCTCCACCTGAACTCTTGGGTCCCTACGCATACTTGGGTGCCGAACGGCATGGATACACGCCGACACTGATCGGCCGGGCCAACAGGATGCCACACCGCCCTGGTCCGTAGGTGTCCGAGCGAGCTCCGTATGGACCCGTGGTGTGCCCGTTTGCTGCCCGGGTGGGGAACGTTCCGGGAGCAGCGAGGCGCCGACGGACAAAGCGGCACCGGCTGTCGGGACGGCAGCGCGGACGTCACACCGCGGACGGGTTAAGTTGGCCTCGTCGTCGGACTCGTCGACGTACAGTGCGGCCCGGCCGTACGGCAGGCCGGAGTCCTGCCGCGTGCCGGGCTGCTCGCAGCGCGTCGGAGCTGCGTCCGGGGGCCACGGTGCCGGGACGCTCGACGACGCGCACGAGCCGAAGGCTCACCCGGGCGTGGCACTGCCCGACGCCCGCCGGACGCACGGGCGTTCACCCTGCCCGCCCCCTGTGCGGGCCCCCTGCCCACCACCGACAGCTCCGCCACCGAGGAGGAGTAACCGCATGTCCCCCCAGCACCGCACCCCCGGCGCGAAAGCGGAGAAGGCCGCCGACCCCGGCGAGGAGGAGAACGGCTCCCCGTCCGGCGCCTCGGCGTCGACGGCTCCGGAACCGGGCCGGGCCACCACGCCCACGGGGGAGCCGGGCACCGCCTCGGCGGGAGGGCCCTCCGCCTCCGCGGCCGCCGCCGAGCGGGAGCCGGGCAGCACCGAGCCGGGCCCCACCCCGGCCGCAAGTCCCGGCACCCCTGAGGCGGGGCCCGGTGGTACGTCGGCCCACGCCCCGGCAGCGGCCCCCGACACCGCCGCCCCCGCACCGGAAGCCGCCACGACGGCACAGGCGGCCGCAGCCCCCGAGCGCCCGGCCGCGCGCATCGGCGTGGCCGCCGCTGCGGCGGTTCCCCCGCCCCCCGGCTCCGGCACGGACGTTCAGACCGGGCGACCCCGCAAACCGGTCCTGGCGGGAGCCGCGGTCCTCGGCGCCGTCCTGGTCGCGGTGCCGCTGCTGCTGACCGGCGGCGGACGCGACGACGACGGCCGCGACGCCTCCCGGACCGTGACGGCGGGTGACGCTGACACCGTCCTGAAACCGGAATCGGCCCCCGCCGCCCTCGACGACTACGTGGCCGAGAAACCCAGTGCGTCGCCCCGGAAGAAGAAGCCGGAGAAGAGCGCGGCGCCGGTGGCCGCCGCGCCGCAGCCCGTCGCGGTCCCGCCGGAGCCCAGCCCGAGCAGCTCGCCCACGAAGAAGCCCAAGCCCAAGCCGAAACCGAAGCCGAAGGCCGCCCCCGAACCGGACTGGGGCACCGCGACCATCTCGGCGACCAGCGTCCTGGAGGTCAACCAGGCCTGGACCACCAACCGCATCCGCATGATCATGCAGACCGACGGCAACCTCGTCGTCTACAACGAGAAGGGCAAGCCGATCTGGGCGTCCATGACCTTCGGCGAGAACCACCGGGCGATCTTCCAGCAGGACGGCAACCTCGTCATCCACAACGGTGCCGACCGGCCCATATGGGCCGCGCGCACCCACGGCCACGACGGTGCGCAACTGGTTCTGCGGGCGGACGCCAAGGTGGTCATCGTGCACAACGGCGGAGTCATCTGGTCGACCTGACATCTGCCGCAGGATGCGACGACGCGGCGGGCTGCGCCCGGGGCACCTTCGCCCCGGGCAGCGCGCACGCCGCCGTCCCTCCCGGCAGCCGCATGCGGTTCTCGGCCACGAGACGATAGACGGCGTGGGCGATCCACCGCACGGGCGGAAGAGTGAGGACGGCTCCCACGACGGCCCACAGCCCACCGGCGCCGAGCAGGATCTTCGCCACCGCCTGGGCGCCGCCGTACACCCGCCCGGTCGGCGTCACCCACAGGGCCTCGTACCGGGCGCGGTCCGCGGTGACGCCGAGGGCGTCGAGATCAGCCTGCTGCCAGGCCACGACCTCGCACCGCGGCCGCACCATGCGCCGGACGACGTCCACCGACGTGGTGCAGAAACCGCAGTCGCCGTCGAAGATCAGTGCTGGTCGGCTTCGCACCCCTCCATCGTCCCTCACCCGCGCAGGGGGCGTCGTCCGGCCCGCGAAACGGACGGCGGCCGGTGACCGGTGACCGGCAGGAGACCGGACGGGGGCCTGGCGGCCGCCGCCACCAGCCCCCCGTCCGCACACTCCGCGGACGCCCGTCAGTGGCGGCACACCGCGGAGGGCTGCGCAGGACGCACTACAGGGGGCGCACCTGGACGTTGCGGAAACGCACCTTGTTGCCGTGATCCTGCAGGCGTATCGCTCCCGCAGCGGACGTCTCGGCCCGGCCGGACGCGGTGGGCCCGTCGAGGACGAGGTCGTCGTGGACCTTCTTGCCGTTCCACACCACCGTCACCCGGGCATCGGCGGTCTTCCTGCCCTGCTCGTCGAAACGGGCCGCACGGAACACGACGTCGTACGTCTGCCATGTCTCCGGTCTCGTCGCCATGTTGGCGTCGGGTGCCTTCTTCCGGTAGATGGCCCCGGCCTCGTCGGTGTCCAGGGAGGTGTCGCCGTAGGAGTCGAGGATCTGCAGCTCGTAGCGGTCCTGGAGGAAGATGCCGCTGTTTCCCCGGTCCTGGCCGGTGACGTCCGGCGGGAGCAACGGCACACGGAACTCCACGTGCAGGGCGAAGTCCTGGTAGGCGTCCTTGGTGCGGATGTCGCCGCAGCACACCTCCATCGACTTCTCCCCGGTCAGCGGCCAGGCCACCGTGCGCCCGTCCGTGTGCTGCCACTGGGACTGCGACCCGGCGGTGCCGTCGAAGAGCGTCACCCGCGCACCGTGCGGACGCACGGTGATCAGGTCGAGATTGACGTGGCCGGTGTCACCGGCCTCGAACCGGTAGGAGAGGGAATTGTGACCGGCGCGCAGTCTCAACCGCTCGGTGCGGGTGGACCAGGAGTCCCAGTCACCGGTGGAGGGCAGCAGGGTCTGCCGGACCTTCTCGCCGTTGGCGTACAGGGAGAGGGACTTGGTGCCGGCGAACGGGTTCGGTCCGTTGGAGTAGCGCAGGTTCACGTCGTACGTGCCGCTCCTGGGGACGGTCACGTCGAAGGTCGTGGCGACCTCGCCCTCGGTGGCGTACCGGTCGACGAAACCGCTGCCGGAGTATCCGGAGTGGTCGGTGTTGATCCCGGCCGCACCGGTCAGCCGGGCTTCCTCCGCCTCGTACAGGGTGGCGGCCGGCGGCTGCTTCCCGGGCAGGGCGTTGAGCGTGTACCAGGCCTCGGTGCTCCACAGCGCCTCGCCGGAGGCCGAGGTGAAGGGACGCGGGGAACGCAGGTGCACCACGTACCCCGGCTTGAGGCCGTCGGTGCGCAGCCGGACGGTCCGGCCGTCGCCGGAGAGCGTCGCCGAGCGCACGGCGAGCTTCTCCTCCCCGATCTTCGGGCCGCCGTAGTCCTTGGTCGGCGTGTAGCGCCACTGCTCGATCCGGTAGCGCGCGGCGAGCTGTGCGGCGGTCTGCTCGGACACCGGCTGGGTGTACGTCAGGTCGAAGCCGCCCGGGACGGCACGCATGGTCTTGATGTCGAAGGTGTTGCCGCCGTTGGGGGTCAACTTCTGCAGACCGAAGCGGAGTTTGCCCTCCTGGCCCCAGTTGCCGTCCGCGCCGAGCCCGCCGGCGTAGACGGCGCCGTCGGGGCCGAGGGTGAGGCGGTTGACGCCGGCCTCCAGGCCCTGGGTGTAACGGAAGACGGCACCCTGGTACTGGCCCTTGACCTTCTCCAGGTAGGCGCGCTGGAGACCGCCGTAGGTGACGTCACCGATGAGCATCTGGCCCGCGAACTGCCCCTTCTTCAAGTACAGCGGAGTCGAGGGCGAGTTGGCGATCTCGTTCTGCGGCAGCCAGAGCACCGGCGAGGTGACGGGGGAGGACTCGAAGGGTCCGGCGGGCTCGGTGTAGTGGTTGAAGAAGCGGCCCTGTTTGATCTGCACCAGCTTCGACGAGGGGAGCCAGCCGCCCTGGTTGTCGGTGGTGAACAGGCCGCCCTCCGGGCCCCATCCGATCCCGTTGGGCGTACGCAGCCCACCGGCGACCGGGCTGATCCGGCCCGTCTTCTTGCTGATCCTGTAGGTGGTTCCGCGGTCGGGAGCAGGCTGCGGGGTGGTGGTCGCGCCGCCGTAGTCGATGGCGACGGACAGGTTCACGTAGAAGTAGCCGTCGCGGTAGAGCAGGCCGAACGCGAACTCGTGGAAGTTGCCCCCGTAGGGCCAGGTGGCCACCGTGCGGTACGTGTCGGTGACGTCGTCACCGTCGTCGTCCACCAGCCGGGTCAGTTCGTGTTTCTGCGAGACGTACAGGGACCCGTCGACGTACTTGATCCCCATCGGCTCGCGCAGCCCCTCGGCCACCTTCTCGACGGTGACCTTGTCGCGGCTGGTCCGGCCGGTGACGTTGCCGAGCAGGTACACCTCGCCGGCAACGTTGTCAGTGCCGCCCCAGGTGCTGATCGCCAGTCGTCCGTCGGGCAGCCAGTCCATGCCGGTGACCTGCGGTTCGAATCCCTCGGGCCGCAGGTCGGTGAGGTCGAGGTCGGGACGTACGGAGGTGAGGGGCAGCCCGTCGCCGGGGGAGTCGCCACCCGCCTCGCACTCCTTGCGGCCCGGCGCCGTCACCCGGACCACGCCGGCGTCGGTGCTCAGTGCCTCGCGCGGCACGACGGTGAACTCGTCCTCGCCCGGCGGTTTCCAGGCCAACTGCACCTGCTGCCCGCCGTCGCGTTCGAAGTGGTCGACGCGCAGGGGGTGCGGTCCGGCGGTGAGGTGGACGGTGGCGTCCTTCGGTTCGGCGCCGTGCAGACCGTCGTGGTCGATCACCGTGGAGCCGTCGAGCGACAGGCGTGAACCGTCGTCGCTGGTGAGGCGGAACACGTACGACCCGTCGCGCGGGGCGATCAGATGGCCGGTCGCCTCGGAGACGAACCGGTCCTCGAACCCGCCGAAGTCGGCCGCCGTGGACCAGTCGACGGTGGGCATGAGCTTGTCGTGATTGGGGGTCTGCCCCGGCTTGAGGGTGCACAGCTTGCTGAGCGGAGTCTGGACGTCGTAGACGCGCAGCGTGATGCCGGGCTCCTGCGGCGGGATGTCGGCGGCAGCGGCCGGAGAGGGCTCGGTGACCGTCGGGGCGGGGTCGGCCGCGACCGCCGGCGTGGCGAGGGCACCGCCGGCCAGGACGGTGGACGTGAGCAGTGCGAGGAAGTGTCTTCGGGCTCGGGGGAAGGGTCGTTGGCGCAAGGGGTCCTCCTGTGCTGGGGACCGGACCGTGCCGGATCGTTCCGGTCGTTCACGGGGTGGAGCGCGGTTGCGCCGCAAAGGTAGGAGACTTTCGCTTGTCATGTCCAGACTTTGTCATCGATGTGTTCAAAGTCGGTCCGCAGGTCCTGACGGACCGTCACGGACCCCGTTCGCCGGCCGCGGTGAGGTGCTCGAGTGTTCAGAATCCCGCGAGGGTGGAACTGATCATGAGAGGGTGCACGTGGGCCCGGGAGGCGTTCCGGGAGTGGGCCCGGGGGAGAGGCGGTGACGGCCGTGACCGAAGAAGGTGGGCGCGACTGGGTGTGCATGACCCCGGACGACTTCGACCGCGAGGCGGCGCCGCGCCCTGAGGTGGACACCCGCATCCCGGCCGAGCTGGACGAGTGCGGTACGGCGCCCCTCTTCGGTGAGGAGCCGGCGCATGCTCCGGCGGGGGCGCGCCGGCCGGCTGAGCGGCCCGCTCGACAAGTCATGCAGGGGCGGCTGTTCTGACGTCCGCTCCCCGGCCCGGCCGCGCGTCCGTCAACCGGGCTCGACGGGCAGCCACAGCTCGCAGGTGGCGGTGGTGAAGTCGTCCGCGTGGTCGAGGATCGAGACGGCCGACGGACCCGGTCGCAGCCGCCAGGGGTTGGAGGGGAACCACTCGGTCGCTGTCGCCGCCCAGGCCGTCTGCAGGGCCTGCGGATGCGGTCCGCTGGTGCGGAAGACCGCCCACCTGCCTGCTGCCACCTCGATGGCGTCGAGCCCGTCCGGGACCTGTGTGTCCCGGTCGACGGCGACTCCGTGCAGGTAGGTCAGTTCGGTACCCTCCCGGCCGTCGGGATCGACATCGTCGCTGACCTGCAACAAGCCGCTCGGTTCGGTGTTGCTGAGGGTCTTCAGCCGCTGATGCTCCTCCACCGGCAGTGCGGCGATGTGCTCCTGGATGCGGGGGTTGACGCCGTGGTGGATGAGCGGCACACGGACGGCGTGCCCGACCAGCCGGAATGCGGGCCGGTCGACGAGGCGGGTCTCCATGGGAGTACTCCCTTCGACGGTCAGGCGGAACCTGAGCTGCGGTTGGGTACGCAGGGGACCTCCGTCGCGGCGCACCTCACCGGGTCCGGCGCCGTGCACCGCCCGGAACGCGCGTCCGAACGCCTCACTCGAGCCGTATCCGTACCGGACGGCGATACCCAGCAGGTCCCCCTCGCCGCGGACCACATCGGCGGCGGCAAGCGTCATGCGCCGCCTGCGCACGTACTCCGACAGCGGCATGCCGGCGAGGGACGAGAACATCCGGCGCAGGTGGTACTCGGTCGTGCCGAGCGATCCGGCCAGCCGGCCGACGTCGAGCTCCTCGGTGAGGTGCTCCTCGACGAGGTCGACGAGCTGGTTGAGTGCCGAGATCATGAGGCCTCCTTTCGGCTCCAACCCTGGCACCGGGCGGGGTCACCGCGCCTGATCGCCGAGGACCGGTTCGATCGGTGGCCCGGACCGAGACGCTCGGGCTCCGCGTCAGGACCGCTCCGGGGCGTGTCGGCTCTCCCGGGCGCGCAGCGGCTCGCCGACGCTCCCGAGATGCCGCAGTGCCATGCGGTACGACTCGACCAGCCCGGCCTGGTGGTAGGGGACGCCCAGTTCGGCGCAGTACCGCTCGGTGATGTTCTGTGCCGTGGCCAGGGCCGGTGTCGGCATGCTGGGGAAGAGGTGATGCTCGATCTGGTGGTTGAGCCCGCCCATGAAGACGTCGATCAGTACGCCGCCCCTGACGTTGCGCGAGGTGAGCACCTGGCGGCGCAGGAAGTCCAGCCGGGTGCCCTCCTCGATCATCGGCATGCCCTTGTGGTTGGGGGCGAACACCGAACCGAGGTAGATGCCGAAAAGAACCTGGTGAACGGCGATGAAGAGGAGAGCCTTGCCGGGGGAGAGGACCGCGAGGATGCCGCCGAGATAGACAGCGAAATGTGCCACGAGAAGGGATCCCTCGAGTACCGGCCTCTTCACCGAAGGGCTCCTGAGGGACCGGAAGCTGTTGAAACTGAGATTGAGCCCTTCGAGGGTCAGCAACGGGAAGAAGAGCGCGGCCTGGTACCTCCCCACGAAGCGCGGCAGGCCTTTCGCCTTGCGTGCCTGCCGGCGCGACCACACCAGGATGTCCGGCGAGACGTCCGGATCCTTCCCTTCGTGGTTCGGGTTCGCGTGGTGGCGGGTGTGCTTGTTCATCCACCAGCCGTAGCTCATGCCCAGCAGGAGGTCGGCCACCAGCAGCCCGCCCGCCTCGCTGGGCCGGCGGCGTGAGAAGACCTGCCGGTGGGCGAGGTCGTGGGCGGCCAGCCCGAGCTGGCCGAAGACGACCGCGAGGGCAACGGCGACGAACAGCTGAGCCCAGCTGTCTCCCAGAGCCACGAACGCTCCGACGCATCCCGCGAGAGCGGCGGCGACCACCCCGAATCGCACCGAGTAGTACAGCGGACGTCGCCGAAGAAGCCCGGCCTCGGTGATCCGCCGCGACAGTTCCGAGAAATCACTCCCGCCCCGGTGCGCGTTTCGGCCGGACGCCGCCGACGGATCGACCGGAAGAACCATGGAATTCGTCATGTGATCAGTGTCGGAGCGATTCCCCGCCGACAGAATGGCGCGCACCCCCTGACGAAGGTGCAGGTAGCACCACCCCGGCCCGGGGGAGGGCCGCAGCCGGCCACCGCAACGCGGGCGCGGGCGTCGGAGATCGTCGATAGGCTGCGGCGGTGCGCACCGTCGAGTTGTTGCCGGATGAGGCTGCGGAGCGAGTCGTCCGGGAGGCCTGGCGACGGCTCGCGGACGCGGGACTGCCCAGTCAGGCACGCCACCGTTCACCGACGAACAGTCCGCACATCACCCTGGCCGCCTGCCCGGAGCTGACCGCGTCGATCCGCTGGGAGCTGACCGAGGCGGCTGCCACGCTGCCGCTGCGCGCGCGGTGCACCGGTGTCGTCCGCTTCGAGCGGCCCACGTCGGTGCTCGCCTGGGCGCTGGAACTCGATCCCGCCCTGGCCGCACTGCAGCGCCGTGTGTGGGAGGCGGTGGCCGCGGACAGTCCCGCCGACGCGCTCAACCCCTTGCACGAGCCCGGGCGATGGGCCCCGCACATCACCCTCGGACGCACGAGGCGCGCCGGTGCCTTCGCCGACCGGCGGATCCCAGGCCTGCTGCCCGCCCCACCCGCGTCGTTCGGACTCACGATCCTGCGCAGTTACGACACCGAGACCGGCACCCTGGAGGTGCTGGAACCCCGCGGGTGAGCCGATCTCCTGTGCACGGGGACGGAGGCGTCAGTGAGCACGGAGCGGACGGGCCTCCGGCCCATGAGCGGGGTGCTGGTATGCATGGGGCGTGGAGAGCGCTGAAGAAGTCCTCGATCTGCCCTTCGACGCCGTCCTGTGCGACCTCGACGGGGTGCTCCGCTTCTACGACACCGCTGAGGTGGCGCGCCTCGAGACGGCTGCGGGGCTGCCGGCGGGCACCACGGAGGCCATCGGCTTCGCCCCCGAGAACGACGTGCCGCTGTTGCTCGGGCGGATCACCAGGGAGCAGTGGGCGCGGTCGATCGCGGAGAACCTCGCGCCCCGGGTGTCAGCGAGCGAGGCCCGTGCGTTGGCCAAGGCCTTCACGGAAGCGGGCTTCTGGGCGGACCAGGCGGTCGTGCGTCTGCTGCGTCGGGTGCGCAGGTTCTGCCCCGTCCTGCTCGTCACGAACGCGACGGTGTGGCTCGACGAGGACCTGGCGCTGCTGGGACTCGCCGACCTCGCAGACGGGGTGATCAACAGCTCGCTCGTCGGTGTCGCCAAGCCGGACCGGCGGATCTACGAGATGGCGGCGGAGAAGGCCCGCGCTCGCCCCGACCGCTGCCTCTTCGTCGACGACCGGGAGGAGAACGTGGAGGCGGCGCGTGAGCTGGGAATGACAGCCGTGCTGTACCGCACGGTGAACGACCTCGAGAAGGCCCTCGCCGGGCTGCTCGGTGGGTAGGCGGTTCCACCTGGTCCGCGCGGCCTCCCGGCGGCACGGGCGGCTGGGTACGACCCCGCGGGGAACGCGCGCCTGGCTGCAGTGCCAACGGTACGTCCGGGACGAGACTCGCGTGCCGGCCGAGCCGGCCCCCGCCGGACCACGAACCCGTTCACCCCAGGACGACCGCCACCGCCAACGCGCCCACCAGCGAGTCGATCCGGTCCAGCAGTCCTCCCGCTCCCGCCAGCCACCGACCCGAGTCCTTGACCCCCGCACCGCGCTTGACGAGGGACTCCACCAAGTCGCCCGCCGGTCCGCCCACGGCCACCGCGACCGCCGCCTGCCAGCTCCACGCCGACAACAGCGCGAGTACGGCGAGACCCGCGGCCGCACCGCACAGCGTGCCACTCCACCGCTTGGCCGGGGACAGCCGCGACAAGCGGGGCCCGCCCAGCCGCTGCCCGGCGAAGTACGCGACCACGTCGGCGATCGACACCGCGGCGAAGAGGGCCAGCCCGAGCGCTCCCAGCGGCGCCAAGGCGGCCAGCACCCCCAGCCAGAGCAGGCCGAGCAGGCCCGTGCCGAGCCGCCGCAGCCCGTCGTCCGCATCGCCACTCACCAGGAGCACGGCGACGAGGGCCAGGGCCCCGGCACCGGCCACCCGGCCCACCTCGTCCGGTGCCCACGCGGCGGTGACGATCAACGCCGTCACCGCCGAGGCCAGCACCGCCCGATCGGGACGGGGGAGTCGGGCCAGCGACCCGAACTCCAGCACCGCCACCAGCGCGACGACGGCGGCGAGCAGCGCGATGCCGGGCCGCCCCCACCAGAACGCGGCGGTCACCACCGGCACCCCCACCGCCCAGGCACACCACCGGGTGACCAACTCCCGTCGCCGCGACGCCCCCACCGCCACACCGCTCACCAGCAGGGCACCACCGAGCCACGGCGCCAGCGCGGCCACCGAGGTCACCGTGCCGCCCCGGCGGTCGCCACCTTGCGTGCGCCCGCGTGCAGGTGCCCGAGTGCCGCCCGGTAGGCGTCCACGATGCGGGCGTTCTCGCCGGTGCCGCGGACCGCGACACGCACCGTGCGGCCCTCGTACGCCGGCGACAGCGGTGACAGGTCGCGCAGGTACACACCGTGCAACCGGACGTCCGCGACCAGGGAGGCGGCACCCGGTCCACCGGGCGGCAGAGTGAGCGTGAGGAAGTTGGCCACCGACTCCTCGACCGTGACGGAGGCGTCCACGGCGGCCAGGTCCCCGGCGAGCCGTGCGCGCAGCTCGTGCGTGCGCTGCAGCCGGCCGGCGTAGTAGCCCGGATCGCGCAGTGCCGCCACCGCCGCGAGCTGGGCGGGCAGGCTCACCGCCCACGGTGGCGTCCACCGGCGCAGCTCCGCCGCCGTGCCCGGCTCGGCCACCAGGTACGCGGCCCGCACCCCGGACAGGGCGTACGTCTTCGACATCGAGGTGCAGACCACCACACGCGGATCCCGCGCGGCGAACGAGGCGAGTGACTCGGCGGGATCGACGTATCCGAGGTAGGCCTCGTCGATCCACCAGCGCGTCCGGGCGGGCGCCGCGGCGATCACCGCGGCCAGCTCGGCGGCCGGCGCGTGGCGGCCGGTCGGGTTGTTGGGGTTCACCACGACCACCAGGTCGTACGAGCCGTCCGCGACGACCGCCGACAGCCGCACCGGATCGATGCGCCAGCCCTCCTCGCGCCGCAGCCGGAACCGGTCCACGCGGCAGCCGATCACCCGCTCCGTGACATGGGCGTACTCGCCGTACCCGGGGTCCATCAGCAGGACCCGGCTCGCCCGCGTCAGCCACCTGCCGAAGGCCCGGAAGATCAGGTCGGAGGACCCGGAGCCGACGGCAAGCGTCTCAGGGGGCAGGTCACGCACTGCCGCGAGCTCCGCGAGCAAGCCCTGCGCGCCGGTCGGGGGAGAGGTGCGGGCGACCCATCCGGCGTCCTCCGTGAGCACGGCGCGCGCCCCCGGGGCCGGGGGGAACCACGCGTCGAGCACATCGGCGGTGATCACCTCCTGACGCCGTTCGAGCGTGCGGAAGTCCGCGCCGATCGCGGTGAACGAGGCACCCCCGTGCTCGCAGCCGTCGGGCCCGGGTGCGAACGCAGCGTCCAGCCGCCAGTCCACGCCTCCCGCCAGGCGCGCGAGGGCAGACGCATGCCGTTCCGCCGCACACCGGGACAGCTCCGTCACCTCCGCGGTCAGCACCTCGAAGTCGACCGCGCCGCTGCGCACGGTACGTCCGGCGGAACGCAGGCCCGCCGCACGATACATGCCGATCAGGTCGGAACGGCCCATGGCCACCACGCGCCGCCCGCCGCGGGAGGCGATCCAGCGCAGCGCCGCGTACATCAGCAAGGCGCCCGCCGCCCCGGACCGGGCGTCCGGCTCGACGGTGAGCAGCCGCACCTCGAAGACGTCGTCCGCGTCCAGGAGCGGAAGTTCCTCCCGGGTCAGGTACTTGTCCAGCCCGTACCGTCCCACCCACGGCGGTGTCACGCTCACGAAACCGACACGGTCCGTGTCCCGGGCCGCGACCAGGTAGACGTTCGCACCGTCCAGCCCGTCGGCCAGCCGCCCCTCACTGTTGAGAGGGTGCTGGCCGAGCTCCTCCGCGTAGACGCGGTGCCGGAGTTCGTGGATCCACGTCAGGTCGTCGACGTCGGCGGAGCGCAGGGTGAGTGGACGGCTCATCGAAACCTCTTCGTACGAGGGAGGAAAGGCGGTCCAGTGTGACGGCGGCCGATCTCCGAGAAGCAGGGGAGAACAGCTCGGACGCTCTGAGTACGCGTACTCAAGCGCTCACGCCCGACGGTGGTGTGCCATGTGGACGGGATGCCGATCCTCCCGAAGAGGCGCACCGGCGTGTGCGGGACGCCCGGGCAGCGCCGCACGGCCTGCCTGTCGCAGGCCCTGGCCGGGCCGAGTCACCCGTCTCCGGGGGCCGGGCACGGCGGCCGGGCGTCCGCCTTCACCGAGCCGATCCACGCTGGGACGCCGTGCCCGGCTCCGCGACCGTGGCCGGCTTGGTGCGCGGTGTGCCGTCCGGTCCGCCGCGCAGACGCTCCGCCCGGTCGATGGCGGCCATGCCACGGCCGTCGACCGGACGCGGCACCCTGCGGCGGGCCAGTCGCGAGAACGACTTCGCCGGATGGGCGGGCTCCGCAAGGACGTCCGCGGCGGCGTCGGCGAGCAGGCTGCTCACCGTTTCGGCGGCACACGCCCGGTTGGCGCCGATGCCGCCCGACGAACCGCGTTTGATCCATCCCACGACGTACGTCCCAGGCAGTCCGGCGACCCGGCCCGCGTCGTGCGGAACGGTTCCGGTGACCTCGTCGAACGGCAGCCCCGGTACCGGCGTACCCCGGTAGCCGATCGCCCGCAGCACGGACCCGGCGGACACCGGGGTGTCCCCGCTGCCGCCGGTGACGCGCACGCCGCGCACGATCGCCTCGTCCCTGCCCACGATCTCCGTCGGCGCGGAACGGAAACGCAGCACGATACGGCGGGCCGCGCCCGGCGCCCGTGACCAGTCCACCTTCTCCCGCCGCACCCGCCTCAGCACCGCGCCGATCTCGTGCGGCTCGGCCGCCTCGATCGCGCTGCCGATGCGTGGATCGTGGTCGTCGACGACCAGGTCCACCCCGGGCAGGTCCGTCAGGGCGAGCAGTTCCGGCCGCGTGCAGGCGGCGTTCTCCGGGCCGCGGCGGCCCAGGACGACCACCTCCCGGACGGAGGCGTTGCGCAGAGCCCGCAGTGCGTGGTCGGCGATGTCGGTGCCGGCGAGCCGCTCGGGGTCGGTGACCAGGATGCGGGCCACGTCGAGGGCGACATTGCCGTTGCCCACCACGACCACGCGCTCGGCGGACAGGTCGACCGCGTCGGGGGCGACGTCAGGACGGGCGTTGTACCAGGCGACGAACGTCGTGGCGGACACACTGCCCGCCAGGTCCTCCCCGGGGATACCGAGCCGACGATCGGCGGACGCACCCACCGCGTACACCACCGCGTCGTGATGGGCGGCGAGTTCCTGCGCCGACACGTGTTCCCCGACGTCCAGCCCCAGCAGCGTCCGCACCCGCGGGTGGGTGTGGAAGCGTGCGAAGGTGTCACCGATCTTCTTGGTGGCGGGGTGGTCGGGGGCGACGCCGAACCGCACCAGACCACCCGCGACCGGCAGCCTGTCGATGAGGGTGACCTCGGCGGCGGTGTGCAGCAGCAGATCCTGGACGGTGTACATCCCGGCGGGGCCCGTGCCGACGACGGCGACGCGCAGCGGCCGGAAGTCGGCCGGGAGGATCCGGTCGAAGGTGGGCCTGTCCCAGACGTGGAAGTTCGGGCTGCCCTCGGGCGGTTCGGGTGCCGGGGCTCCGGCGAAGTAGGCGGCGTTGATGTCCGCGTAGGCCCGCTGGGGGCCGGTCAGCTGATCCACGGGGAAGACGGCGTCCACCGGGCACGCGTCGGCGCACGCGCCGCAGTCGATGCACGCCCTCGGGTCCACGTACAGCATCTCCGTGCTGCCGAACTCCCGTTCCTGGGGTGTGGGGTGGATGCAGTTGACCGGGCAGACGGCGACGCAGGTGGCATCGGCGCAGCAGGTCTGGGTGATGGCGTAGGTCATGGCGTCCTGGGGTCCGCTCTGCTCGGCAGCGCTGCCGGTGGGTCGGTCAGATCAGGTGGGCACGCTGGTAGAACACCAGGGCCGGCTTGGTCAGCAGCCGCGCCGAGGCGAGGAACTCCATGAGGCCGGCGCAACTGGAACGCATCATCGCCTTGTGGTGCTCGTTGCCGCGCGCCTCGGCGAGTGCCCGCTCGGGGTCGAGCCCGGCGTTGGCGTAGACGGACTCGTTCACCATGCTCGTGACGATGACGTAGGCCGCCACGGCGATCACGAACGCGTGGATGTGCCGGCGGACCGGCCCCGCCTTCGCCAGGTGCCGCCGCGTCTCGTCGCGGGCGAACTTCATGTGGCGGGACTCCTCCACCACGTGGATGTTGTTGATGGTCCTGACGAACGGCACGACCCGCTCGTCCCGCATCCAGTCACGCTGCATGACGTCGAGGACCTCCTCGGCGACGAGGATGGCCGCGTAGGCGGCTTCGCCGAACGCCAACGTCTTGAAGGCCCTGCCGAGTTCGACCGCAAGGCGGCGGGGCCGGTAGGCCGGCGCCTCCAGCTTCCCGGCGCCACGGGCGAACATGATCGAGTGCCGGCACTCGTCCGCGATCTCGGTGAGCGCCCACTGGACCGCGTCGTCGGTGGGGTCCTTGGCATAGACGTCCCGGAGGATCAGCTGCTGGAGGATCATCTCGAACCAGATGCCGGTGCTGGCCACGGAGGCGGCTTCCTGCCGGGTGAGCTCCTTGCGCTGTGCCTCGGAGAGCTCCTCCCAGTACGAAGTCCCGTACAGGGTGCTCCACTCCGGGCTGGCGCCGTGGAAGTCCTTGTCGAGCGGCGTCTCCCAGTCCACCTCGGTCACGGGGTCGTAGGAGAGTTTCGCGGCCGAGTCCAGCAGTCGGCCGGCGACTCCACCGGCCTGAGTGCCGCGCTCGACTCGCGGCCGGGCCGTGCTGCTTGCCATGCTCTCAACTCCTCGGTCTCGAGTGACGGGCCGTATCCGTCTGTGGCGCGTGTGATCGGGGGACCTTCCAGGGGCGTCCCGGGTGCCGGAGGCTGCCCACGGGTCTGCGGATCCGCCACCGGTGTGAGGCGGCCATGAGGCGGCGTGCGGTACGGGTGACCGCTCGACCCCCTTGTTAGACGGAATGTATAACAAGGGGCCGGGGCGAGCCTACCCCTCGGTAAGAAGAGGTTCCTCCGGATGGGCCGCCGCCGCTCCCGGGCGTCGCGGCGTGCAACCGTGCCGAAGCTCTGGACTTGCTCAAGAGGCGCTTCGGGTCACCCCGGCGCCGGGCATACTGCGGGCAATCCGGGCGCAGCCCGGCGTAAGGGGGACGTTGTGTTGATCGCATTCCTTTTGGTGGGCGGGTTCGCCCTGGTGCTCGTCACGGTGGTGACCTGGGTGGTGCGCCGGGCATGGCGCCGCGCCTGGGCCGATCTGGGCGCGCGGGCCGCCGCGCACGGCTCGAGCGCCGCGGCAGGGCGTGGGGGGTGGCCGACCGGCAGCCCGTACGGCGCCGCCGGCAGTGCCTCCAGCGCGTCGACGGTGCACGACCACGGCAGCCGCGGCGACGACTCGTCCTGGTGGGCGGCAGGCGGCGGCGACAGCTCCTCCGGCGGCTGTTCCGGCGGCGGTTCCTCGTCCTGTGGCTCCGGCTCGTCCTGCGGGAGCAGCTCCTCGTCCTGCGGGAGCAGCTCGTCCTCGTGCGGCAGCAGCTCCTCGTCCTGCAGCAGCTCCTGCTGAACGGAGTCGTCCCGCACTGGCCGGCTGGGGTGCCCGGCTTCCGCCACCGGCTCCTCGACGCCCAGCCCCGGCCATGGGATTCGCACCCTCGCCGGGAGGAGGCGCACGGTGGTGACGCGCCAGGCCGATCCGGGCCGGCGTCACCGCACCGGCGGGTACCGATGGGTGGCCCAGTACTCGGAGGCGGTGATGCCCATGAGGACGACATCGTGGTAGCCGCCGGCGAAGAACTCGTGCTGGCGAAGCCGTCCCTCCTCGACGAACCCCAGCTCGCGATAGAGGGCGAGGGAGGCATCGTTGAAGGCGTAGATCTCCACCTCGCACTTGTTGCAACGCTGCTCGGCGAACATGTAGGTGAGGACCAGTTCCATGGCCTCGGCCGCATATCCCTTCCGGCGACTGCGGGGGGCGATCTCGACGCCCGTCTTGAAGCGTCCCGCGCGGCGGTCGGTTTCACCGACGGTCACGGATCCCGCGAAGGTGCGCTCGTCCAGCGTCTCGATGACCAACCGGAACGCATCCCCGCCCGGAGGTCGGCCGGCGCGCTCAGCGGTCCAGATACGGAAGCTCTCCTCGGAGCGGGGAGGCTCCACGACGTCGGCGTTGCGTACATCGACCGTGTGCCGGGCGAGATCACGGAAGCCTTCCCAGTCCTCCGGCTCGACGCCCCGAAGGCGTACCTTGTCACCCGTCCACATGTCACTCATGGCGCCCGTCGCTTCCATCGGTTGCGGGCGCCGGCGGCCC
This sequence comes from Streptomyces sp. AHA2, assembly GCF_036857595.1. Classification (NCBI taxonomy): domain Bacteria; kingdom Bacillati; phylum Actinomycetota; class Actinomycetes; order Kitasatosporales; family Streptomycetaceae; genus Streptomyces; species Streptomyces sp. AHA2. The sequence continues at coordinate 129,948 of NZ_JAUQWJ010000015.1, read as the reverse complement.
TGCACGTCAAGCGCCAGATGTTAGCGCCGACGAGCGAGCGTGCCACCGTTTCTGCCCGCCGTGGGCTTCGGTCGGCCTCCGTCGCTGACGCGATGGTCGCGGGTGCCGGCGGGGTCCGGGCGGTTGCCGGTGATCTCGTGGATCGCACCGGCAACCGACGCGTCCGGTCCGCACCGGGTAGGCGGGAGAGAAGCACTCAATGCTCGCAGAGGGAGAACTCCCGCTCGTAGAGCCGCTCGTTGTGCTCGTCGACGAAGAACTTGCGTTCCTGCATCAGTTCTTCGCGGTACCTCCTGGCCTCGTCGAGTGTCATGGTCGACGTGGCGGACCACGGTTGCTGCGGCGGGACGTCGGACGTCGACACGATCCGGTGCGACGGATCGACCAAGAAGAACGCGAGGATCTTGCGATGACCCGGCCGTGCGGGGTCCTCCAGGCGGAACGAGCCCACGCGGTGCTGCAGGATGTTCGGGAACGCCAGGCAGCGGCCCGCGGGAGTCGATGCCGATCCGAGCACCTGGTTCAGCGCGTCCTCGTCCTCCAGGCCGTAGACCTCACGCAGACCGTTGTCGTCGTTCTGCTCGTAGTCGGGGTCGTCGAGTGCCGTACGGAAACTCAGCCTGCTCTCGGTGATGTTGTCGCTGTCCCAGTAGTAGATACCGGTCGACACGATCCGCTCGTTCAGCATTCCCTCGACATGCCAGGAACCACCGGGATACTCGGGCTTCTCCGGGGTGAGACGAATCGTGGCGAGCTTGACGATGACCTGGAGGCTCCGGCCGCGCAGGTCGACTCGGACGGACGCATCGGGTGTTTCGGGGGCAGTGAAATCAGGGGCGTCCGGGATGACCGGACGGCGGTCCTCCCACCATTCGTCGAAGGATTGCTCCCATGCGCGGCAGGCCTCCGAATAGGCCGCTTCGTCGTTGAAGTCGTCCCTGTTCGGATGCTCCGGCTCCGAGTCGTACCATCCGTGCGGATCGGCCTCGATCCGCAGGGGACGCGGGTGGCGCAGATCGGTGAGCACGTTCTCCCAGAGGGGGCGCATGCGCGCGAACAAGTCCGGCAACACCGAGGCCAGTTGCCCGTGCTTCTCGGGATGGACGTTGTTGACGTACGAGCGGAAGGTGACGTCGCCGTCGCCACTGACGTCGACGTCCGTGGGCAGCCATTGGAAGCGTTCCGAGAACTCGTGCTGGGAGTAGCGGTCCGTCGGATTCCGCCAAGCCTCCTCGGGCGCGCCGCTCACGTTCTTCACCAAGCAGAACAGCGAAGGATGGACGAGATCCAGAACCTGCCCGCCGGATCCCGGATGCCAGTCCAGCTCTTCCTCGGGAACCTGTTCCAGGGTCTTGACCGCGGTCCGCAACCGCGACCTGAGGGCGTCGTCGACGAGTGAGTCCGACTGCCACACTCCGTCGACGGCGGACACTTCGATGCCGGTTCGCTCGTCTCGCAGCGCTGCGTAATGCGCGAGCTCGGCGATGACGAAGCGGGCTTGCGCATCGGTGAGACCCTGGGCGACCGCTTCTCGCGTCCACTTCGCCACGATGTCGGGATCGTTCATCTTGTCGAACCACCCGGGCTTCGCCCGGATGTGTGCGCTGCACTCCATCATGCGAAGTTCCCCCAGTGTCCGCGGCCGTGCGAACGGCAGGGAACGGGCGGCATGAAAAGGCAACGGAAACGCGGACAAGCTGGTCAAAGTTTGTCGATCCTCCGAGACGGTGTGCGGTGGCGGGAAGAATACTTCAGGGCACTGACACCGTCTGCCGATGACGTGCCTCGACGAGGAGACCCCGCCCACCTCCTTGTGGGTGGGGCAGCCTGTTGCCCCTCCCCGGTCCGCCACCCAGTTGAACGCGTTCAAATACTCTGTAAGTATGAGCCCCGCCCGGTGCGCCGCACCTGGCGGGGAGGAACGAGTGCCATGACCAGTTCGCTGCTGACACCGAGGAGACGCGTCCTCTTCGACGCCGCACCGGACGCCACCGGCAGTGCGGCGCCGACGGCCATACTCGACTGGACCGATGACCGTGTGGCGACACTGATCCGCAGCATCGGCAGGGCGACGGTGCGCGAAGATCGCGGAGTCGGCTCGCGAGCCGGTGGACGGCTGGACACGCTGCGGCGAGCCCACACGGCGATCACGGGCGCGGTGCGCCCCGTCTACTCCGTGCAGGACGAGCGACCGGTGTCCGAGGTGCTTCGCCGGGGCCGTGGCTCGTGCAGCCAGCGGCTCGCTGTCCTCGAGGCGGTCGCCAGGGGGAGTGGTACCGCGACCAGGGTGCGGGGCCTGCTGGTGGACGGAGCGTTCTGGTACCCGCGCTTCCCGCGCATGCGGCAGGTCGTACCCGACTGTGTCGTACTGGCCTGGCCGGAGTTCCTCGTCGAGGCGGAGCCCGAGGCGGCTACGGACGGTGGACGCGAGGGCGCGAAGGTGCGTGAGCGCTGGCTGACGGCGTCCGAGATCTTCGGTGACCTGGGCCGGTTGCGTCGGGGGGCGGGCGGCGGCTTCACCAACAGTGGATCGGAGACGCTGTTCGAGGCGCTGTCCCGGACGGCGGTCGACTGGGACGGAGTCATCGTCTGCCCGACCGAGGCGACCGCCGACGGCCCCGCCGGTGCGGGCACCGGTTCGGGAACCGGTGAGGACGCCAACGCGAGGACCTGCGACCTGTCGTCCTACGTCGTCGCGGACCTCGGTCGTTTCGACTCCCGCGACGAGCTCTTCGCGCAGTACGGCCAGACCCTCTGCCCTGTGGCCAGGCTGCTGGCCGAGCCGGTCCTCGGGCGCTGGGCCGCGGGGGCTCGGGGCTGAGCGCCGGGCCTGCCGGCGGCAGTGCGCCGGGCACCTGGGCGGTGGGCGACCGCCCCGCCGGTGCACCGGGGAAGAAGCAGGACCCCCTCTCATCCGCACGGAGCCTGCGGATGAAGTCTCAGGACCCCGTCCACCATCCTGCCCGTGCGTGCCTCTCGGGCGAGTACGGCCAGCCGCTGCAACAGGCTGTGCCCCTCGCACAGAACGGTCTCGTGCCCGCCGTAGGACTGCAGATTGATCACTGCGGCTTCGACGTGGCCGATCTCGCGGACGAGCATCGGCACCCCCTCGGCGCCGGAGGCGAGCGCGGCACCGGCTCGGGCGTAGAGGACGGGGAGTAACTCCGCCCCACTGGCGTTGCGGATCGTCTGCGCGTCCGCGTCGCTCTCCGTCTCCAAGCGCTGCCTGGCGTGCTCGATCACCCGAGTCAGCGTCTGGAAGTCGGCGTGGGCCAGGTCGAATGCCCGCTCGTCCGTCTCTTCTCGTGGTGCGGGTGCAGACTCTCTTCGTCGCCGCCCCCAAGGCATAGCTGGCCCCCATCCGATCGACCAAGGCGGTGCGTTGCGTCCGGCAGCGTGGTGGCGACCACCACCACTGCCCCGTGGAACCTCTCGATCGCAGGCCGCACTCCCCGAGCAGTGCCCCAACCGGTCATTCCGCGAAGGTCTTGCGAAACCTGAGCGACAGGAACGATCGTGAGTAACCACCCACACCCTACTGTGCCTTGAGGGAAATCGCTTGTCGTACGACACCTTTTCCCACGACTGGAGAAAAGTGCGAGCCGGCCCTCGTCAGAGGGCGGAAGCCTCCACGCCGCCTGACCCTGATGCCCGGTCCGGTGTCAGGTCACACAAGCCGCTACGGTCGACCCCATGATGATCGACTTCGGACAGCAGCGCACGCTCGGTGTTCCGGTCGCCGAGGCGCGGTTGCGGTTCGAGACGGAGAAGCGGGAAAACGGCGCCGGCCCGGGACGCCGGCTGCTGATGGTCGACGGTGACCCCGCCTTCGAGCTGAGCGCCTGGTGCGGAACGTGCCCGTTGCTGTTCCGCCGCCTGGAAACCGCACAGCGGACGATGTCGTCGGAGCGCCTGCGCCGGCGGCTCGCCGGGACGGTGACCGATCCGGGCGACAGTGGTGTGATCGAGGCGTTCGCGGCCTTGCTGCCCCAGGGGGAGTACCTCCCGATGTCCCTGCGCACGCAACCCCGTCTCGTCGTCCCCGGACAGGAAGGCGACTACTTCAGCGGCGAGCAGGTGAGCACGTGGGGGGTGGACCGGTTCTGGGGGTTGCCCGAGTATCCGCACACGCCGTACTACCGGACCTTCGAGACGGCAGTCGACGCCTGCGCGCACCTCTACGAGTTCGTCGTACCCATGGTCCCCCCGACCTGGAACGGCAGGGAGCGCGTCGAGGAGTACGTCGGGCTCATGGGGCGAGGGGGAGTACCGACCGCTGTGGCGGTCTCGACACTGGACGTGTGCGAACCCGCCGCCGGCACGCCGGACGACCACTACCGGCACTGGGGACTGACGCACTTCCTCCTCGACGGTCACCACAAACTGGAGGCCGCGGCCAGGACCGGCCGTCCTGTGCAACTCCTCTCGCTGCTGGCTCTGGACGAAAGTCTGGCCGGAGCCGAGGAGCGCGCGTGCCTGCCTGCCCTTCGGGCTCAGGAGCGCTCGGTCAGAACGGCGGTGCCCCATCGACCCGTCGCGGAGGCCGAACCATCGTGACCGTCGAGCGGGCCGGGTGGCCGGGTGACGGGCTCAGGGGTTCTTTCCCGGGTCGCGGGCAGGAACCGGTTCGCACGGTGTTCGGCCATGGATCCACCGCATGCCGACGGCGGAGAGCAGTTCCACACGGCGTGGGTCGTTCCGCCCCGGCCGCCGGTTCGACACCCAGGACGTGTTCACACATCCACTGCTGGACGGTGGTCAGCTCGTCCCAGCCCAGTCGGACCGAGCGGACCCACCGGCCAAGGTCTTCCCCCTGCCGCACGACGGCGCCGGGTTCTGCCGGAGGCTCGCCTCGCGGTGCCGGGTCTGCGACGATGGCGCCGTGGACGAGGACGTCATTCCCATTCTCCGCGTCGAGGACGCCGCGACGGCGGTCGCCTGGTACGAGCGACTGGGGTTCGCCGAGCAGTGGGAACACCGCTTCGAGCCGGAACTCCCCGCGTTCGTCGAGGTGGTGCGGGGCGGGGTGCGGTTGTTCCTCTCGGAGCACCGGGGCGACGCCCGTCCCGACACGCTGGTCTACCTCCGCGTTCGCGATGTCGACGCCGTCGCTCGCGAGTTCGGCGTACCGGTGAACGACGCCCCGTGGGCGCGTGAGATCGAGCTGCGGGACCCCGACGGCAATCGGCTGCGGATCGGCACGCCCGTCGTCTGAGCGCCGCTGCCGGCTGAGGGGCGGGGGCCGAGCGCACTCGACCATGATCAGCCGTCAGGGACGACCCGTAGGGTACGCAGCATGACGCTGCAACTTGTTCAGGTGAACTTCAAGGCCGGGGACGAAGCGGCGCTCGGCCGGTTCTGGGCCGAGGTGCTCGGCTGGGGTCTGTCCAGTGAAGGAGTCGGAGTCGTCGACCTGGAACCTGCCGGCTTCGACTGGCCGGACCCGTCCGCCGTCTGCGTCGACCTCGTCCGCGTGCCGGACCCGGAGACGGTCGGGTACCGCGTGCACCTGGAGCTCGCCACCACCTCCGACGCCCATCGGACCGAGTTGATCGAGCGTCTCGAGAGCCTCGGGGCGACACCCGCCGGCGTGGGTCACGGCGACCCGCCTCGGACGATGATGGCCGACCCGGAAGGCAACGTGTTCGCCGTCCTGGAGCCCCGTGAGCTGTACATGGACACCGGGCCCGTAGCCGCCGTGGTCGTCGACTGCGCCGATCCGCGGGCCATGGTCCGGTTCTGGGGCGAAGCGATCGACTGGACCGTCCACGAGCTGACCGGCGACCGGGCCCTGCTGCGTTCGGTGAAGGGCGTCGGGCCCTTCCTGGAGTTCCGGCGGACACCGGACGACGGGGGCGTACGGAGCCGCATCCACCTCGATGTCATGTCCGACCCCGTCCAGGATCAGCTGAAGGAGGTCGCCCGGCTCGAACGTCTCGGCGCGAGCCGGGCCGACGTGGGTCAGGGCGACGTCTCCTGGATCGTCATGGCCGACCCGGAGGGCAACGAGTTCTGCGTCCTCGGCCGGGGCTGACCAGGAGTTCCGCCCGTGCGGCAGCGCCGGTCCCCGGCGCCTTCGCGAGGTCCGGTCCGTTCCCCTGCGGACGGCCCCGGACGCGCCGAACGGCCCCGTTCGGGGCCGTTCGGCAGGACGGTGCGCCGGGCTCAGGGGTGGTCGGGCTGCTGCGCCGGAGGCACTCCGCCGCCCTCTCCGCCACCCTTGTCGCCCTTGTCCGTGCCGTGCGGGGTGCCGCCTTGGCTGCCGCCCGGCTGGGCCGCCTTCAACTGGCGGCTGTCCTCGGGGGTGGCGGCTCCCTTGTCGTTGCGCCGTAGCTCCGGCTGCTGCGGATTGGGCATGCCACGAACCTCCTCCTGGTGGTGCGAACTCCGGGCTTCCGAGTGCCCAGGGAGCCGAGGGTGACGCACGGCGTCGGTGGATACGTCACGACAGCGGGACGGCCGATGGGTCGCGACGGTGCCGACGGCCGCCGGGCGGCGGCGCCCTCCGCCCGGACGCGGCTGCGTTCGCGCGGGCCGCCGGTCGTCGACCGGCCCCTTCCCGGACCGGACCAGGTGGTCAGTTCTCGCGTGACCGCGCGTGGTGCCGTGACGCCTTGGCGCGGTTGCCGCACACGGCCATCGAGCACCAGCGGCGCGTCCCGTTGCGCGACGTGTCGAAGAAGTGCAGCACGCAGGAGGGGTGCGCGCAGGCGCGGATCCGGTCCGGGGCGCGCAGCAGCCGCAGGTAGGAGTAGGCGGCGGTCCAGGCCGGCCCCCACGCCGGGTCGTCGAACTTGGTGATCTCGCCGGGCCCGTCGGCGGTCAGGGTCGGCCGTACGCAGCCGAACTCGAGGACCGCGTCCACACCGGACGCTGCCTCCGCGTCGCCGGGTCGGTCCACGGCCGACGCGATCGCGGCGCGCGCCGTCAGGACGTGCTCGAGAGCCGCCTCGTCCGCGACGAAGCGCGACTCGAGTCCGTTGCTCGCCAGCCAGACGGCGAGTCCCCGGGTGTCGGTGAGGAGGTCGTGGCCCACTCCGTCCTGCACCCAACGCGTGTTGAGCAGATCCAGGGCGGTCGGTTCGCCGACCAAGGGGCGCGGATCGCTCGCGGTGGACGTGCTCACTGACTCACCTTCTCGCTTCGCCTAACCCCTCAATGCTACTTCAACGGTTGCACGCTCGTCGTCTAACCCCTAAAGTCCATTTGAAGGGTTAGTCACGCCGGGTGGCTGCCGCGACTGAGGGGTGTGCGTCCATGACGGTCGTCGAGCAACTTCGTACAGGTCATGTGGGCATCAACGTGACGGATCTCGATCGGTCCCTGCGCTTCTACCGGGACGTACTGGGTTTCGACGTCGTGAGGGAGAGCACGGAGGCGCACGGCGACAAGCGCTTCGCCTTCCTCGCGCGCGGCGGCCGGCTGGTTCTCACGCTCTGGCAGCAGGCCGGGGACGGCTACGAGCCCGGTCGCGCCGGTCTGCATCACCTGTCGTTCGAGGTCGACCACGTCGACGACGTCCGGTCGCTGGAGTCCGCACTGCGCCGGCAGGGGACCCGCTTCGCCCACGACGGCGTGGTCGCCCATGACGAAGGCGCCTCCTCCGGCGGGATCTTCTTCCACGACCCCGACGGCGTCCGTCTGGAGATCTATGCGCCGACCGGCGTGGACGACACCTCCGCGCCCAGCGCCGAGGCGCCGACCTGCGGCTTCTTCTGACCTTCCGGTCACACGTCCCGGCCACGACCGACACACGGAAGGAGACCCGTGGACACCTACCGCCCGGGCTCGCGTCAGGTGCAGCAACGGCTCGGCCTGACCGAAGTCGCGGACCATGTCGGCCGGTCGATCGGGTCCGGCATCAAACCGGTCGCCGCGGCCTTCCTCGAGTCGCAGCCGATGCTCATCGTCGCAGCGGCCGACGGGACGGGCCGGGTCTGGTCCTCGCTGCTGACCGGCCCGGCCGGGTTCGTCCGTGCCACCGGGCCCGCGTCGGTCTCGGTGCTGGGAGGGCCTCCCGCCGGTGATCCGCTCGCCGAGGTCCTGGCGCGGGAGGGTACCGCCGTCGGGACCCTCGCCCTCGATCCGCGCACGCGCCGCCGCATGCGACTGAACGGAACCGCTCGCCCCACCCCCCGCGGAATCACCGTCGAAGCCCGCCGGGTGTTCGCGAACTGCCCCAAGTACATCCGCCGTCGCGACCTGGTGAACCCGGCCACCTGCCGGGAGGAGGCCCCGTCCGGAGCGCGGCGGAGCGCCACGCTCACGCGGGATCAGCAGACGTTCGTCTCCGCCGCGGACACGTTCTTCGTCGCCACGGTCTCGACGGACGGGGCGGAGGTCAGCCACCGAGGCGGTGACGCCGGCTTCGTGCGCGCGGAATCGCCCCGTGAGATCGTCTGGCCCGACTACGCGGGCAACGCCATGTTCCTGACGCTCGGGAACCTCGTCACCGACTCCCGGGCCGGCCTGCTCTTCCTGGACTGGACGACCGGCAGGACACTCCAGGTCACCGGGACGGCCCGGGTCGACTTCACCGAGGACGGCGCCCGTTCCGTCCGCTTCACCGTCGGCGCCGTGCTGGATTCGCCCCGGGCCACCGGCTTGCGCTGGGAGGAAGCGTGACCGCTTCACGCTCCGGCAGGGCGACCGGTGGCTGCGGGCGCCCGACGGGTCGCCGTCCCTGTCCCTGGACCGAAGGGGTTCAGGGGCGCGTCACCTGAGAAGCTCGGTGCTCCTGTCCGCCGTGATGGCGGGCAGCAGCGGGAGCGCGAGGAGCAGCGCGGCCGCGACGAGCACTCCGCTCGCCCACAGCGGCCCCAGCTCGCCGGCTTCCGTGCGGAGCGCGGCCGCAGCGGCGACGGGCCCGATCGCCGCGCCGACGTTGAGTGCCGCGGTCGCGTAGGAGCCGGCCATGGTGGGAGCAGCCGCGGCCTCGTAGAGGACCCGCGTGATGAGGGTGCTGCCCAGGGCGAACGACAGGGCGCCCAGTACGAACAGGAGGATGAACACCGCGACCGGACGGTGGGCCAGCATCGCCAGTGCCGGCCAGCCGATCAGCAGCAGCGGACCGCCCACCGCGATGACCGGACCTGGTCGCCGGTCGGACAACCGGCCGGCGACGGTGACGCCGACGAAGGAACCGGCGCCGAACAGCACCAGAGCGACGGAGATCCACAACTCGCCCAGCCCGGCGCTGTCGGTCACCACCGGCGCGAGGAAGGTGAGACTTCCGAAGGTCGCCGCGTTCACCAGCGCGCCGAGCAGCATCACCAGGATCAGCGGCGGCCTGGTGAGCTGGGCCAGCTCCACTCGCAACGCCGGCCTGCCCGTCGCCTCGGCCGCGTCACGTCCTGCCGGGACACCCCTCAGGATGCCCAGAGCGGCGGGCAGGCAGGCGACGGCCACGGCCCAGAACGTCGCACGCCAGCCGAGCACGGCGCCGATCACCGAGCCACCGGGGACACCGGCGACCGTGGCCACCGTCGTGCCCGCCAGCAGCACCGCCAGTGCTCGTCCCTTCCTGTCGGCCGGGACGAGCGTGACGGCAGCCGTCAGGGCGACGGCGAGGAACCCGGCGTTCGCGACCGCGGCGACGACACGGGTGACGAACAGGACGGGGAAGTCGGTGGTGACGGCCCCCACGGCGTGGGCCGCCGTGAAGACCAGCAGGAATCCCAGAAGGCTCGCCCGCCTGGGCCAGTCGCGGGCGAGCACGGCCACGAGCGGGGCGCCGACGATCATGCCGATCGCGAAGGCCGACGTCAGGGTGCCCGCTGTCCCCACGGTGACGTCGAGATCCGAGGCGATGTCCGGCAGGAGACCGGCGAGCATGAACTCCGAGGTGCCCATGGCGAAGACCGCCACGGCGAGCAGGTAGAGAGGAAGAGGCATCGAGTGGCTCCGAGGTGAGGAGAAGCACGAGGAAGTCATCTCGTCACCGCGGCCGGCCCCGGACGGCCGCACACCCGTCCCGCCGCGCACAGCGGCTGCGGCAGGACTACGCGCTCAGTGGTTCAGGGGGCCGGCGGCGTGACCGCAAGCCCCCACCCTGTCCGACTCAGGACTCGACATGTCCCGCACGCTACCGGATCGGGGCCCGGCGAAGCATCCCGCTCGGGACGCAGCCGGCACGCGGCAGGAGGTTCAGGCGGTGGCGGGCAGGCGCACCTCGAAACGGCACCCGCCCGGCACGTTGTGCACCGCGGCGTGGCCTCGGTGGGCCTCGACGATGCCGCGCACGATGGCCAGGCCGAGTCCCGCCCCGGCCGGCGGCGTACGGGCGTCGGTTCCCCGCCAGCCGGTGTCGAAGACCCGCGGCAGGTCCTCCGGCGCGATGCCGCCACAGGCATCGGTCACCGCGAGCACGACGTCGCCGGCCTCCCTCCTGGCGGAGACGGCGACCGTGCCGTCGGCGGGGGTGCGGCGGACGGCGTTCACCAGGAGGTTGGTCAGCACCCGGGTCATCTCGCGGCCGTCCACCTCCACGGGAACGGGCTCCACGCCGTCGCCGACCAGCCGCACGCCGTGCTCCTTGGCCAGGGCGTCCACTCCGGCCAGCGCGTCGTCGACGAGGTCGTACACCGACATGCGGGTCGTGCTCAGCGTCAGGACCCCGGCCTGGATGCGGGAGAGCTCGAAGAGGTCGCCGACCATCTCGCTGAGGCGTCCCACCTCCGCGCGCATCCGGGCGTGGTACACGTGCGGCTCCGCGACCATGCCGTCCTCCAGCGCCTCCGTCATCGCCTGGAGACCCGCCAGCGGGGTGCGCAGATCGTGCGAGATCCAGGCGACCAGTTCCCGGCGGGACTCCTCCAGCGCGCGCTCCCGGGCGCGGGAGGCGGCCAGCTTCGCGCTGGTCTCGGCCAGTTCCCGGCCCAGTTCGGCCAGTTCCGCGGTGGGTGCGGCGGCCGGCGGGGTGAAGACGCCCTCCTCGCCGAGCGTGCGGGTGGCCCGGGCCAGCGCCCGGCTTCCGCGTACGACGCTTCTGCCCAGGACGAGGGCGACGGCCAGCGAGACGACCGCGGCGATCGAGCAGACCATCGCCACGACCCGCAGATCGTGGTCGGACAGCAGCATCGCCCAGGCCACGAGCATCGTCCCGGCGAGCATCGCGACGACCGCGACACCGGCTACGACGGCGAGCGACGCCGTCAGGGAACGGTTGCGCAGCAGCCTCAGCACCGCTGTGCCCAGCAGCCCGGCGGCCACCGCGCCGACCGTCGCGTACAGGACGATCAGCACGGTGTCACGCCACATCGTGCCCTCCCTGCGCCGGTCCCGCCTCGAAGCGGTATCCCACGCCCCACACGGTGCTGATCAGCCGCGGCCGTGCCGGATCGTCCTCGATCTTCGCCCGCAGCCGGCGCACATGGACGGTGACCGTGGACAGATCGCCGAACTCCCATCCCCACACCCGGTGCATCAGGTCCTCACGGCTCGTGGCCTGACCGGGATGACGCAGGAAGTACTCCAGCAGGTCGAACTCGCGCAGTGTCAGGGCCAGTTCGCGCCCGTGGTGGAAGGCGCGGCGGGCTGAGGGGTCCAGGACGAGCGAACCGGCCCCCATCCGCCGGGAGGCGCCGTCGTCGCGGCCCGCGGTGTGCGCGGCCGCGGCCCTGCGCAGCACGGACTGCACGCGCAGAACCAGTTCCCGGGGGCTGAAGGGCTTGGTGACGTAGTCGTCCGCCCCGATCTCCAGGCCGAGGATGCGGTCCTCCTCGTCGCCGCGTGCCGTCAGCATGACGACGGGCACCGGGCCCTGCCCGCGGATCCGGCGGCACACCTCGAAGCCGTCCATGCCGGGCAGCATCAGATCGAGCACGACCAGGTCCGGCAGGTCGGCGGTGACGGACGCGACGGCGGCAGGGCCGTCCGCGGCCACCGTGACGGCCAGGCCGGCCTGGGTCAGGTACGAGGCGACGACTTCCACGATGGTCGGGTCGTCGTCGACGACCAGTACGCGTTTCACGCTACGAGTCTGACACCGGGGCGGCCACACGCAGCGAGCACCCGGCGCGGACGTCAGCGAACCGTAAGCAGCAGCGGACGTCGGCGACAGGTTCCGCGTGCGACCGCCGCCCGGCGCATCGGACCGGTCCGGGTCTCACCCCGGCACGGCCCTCGCCGTCCGGGGCGCACCAGCGGAGGGGTGGACGTTCGCCTTGGACAGGTCGCCGGCGTAGTGCCGGTGCAGCCGTGGGTCCATGATGCGCCGCCACAGCGGCGGGCACCATGCCACGACGATCATCGTCGCGTAGCCGGACGGCAGTTGGGGCGCCTCCTCGAAGTGCCGGAGCGTCTGGTACCGCCGCAGGGGATTGGCGTGGTGGTCGGAGTGGCGCTGCAACTGGAACAGGAACAGGTTGCTGACCGTGTTGTTGCTGTTCCAGCTGTGGCGGGGCGAGACCCGCTCGTAGCGGCCGTCCGGGCGGCGCTGCCGCAACAACCCGTAGTGCTCCAGGTAGTTGACCGTCTCCAGCAGGCAGAAGCCCAGGACGGCCTGCAGAAGCAGGTACGGCAGGACGACCCACCCGAAGGACGCGCCCAGCGCGGTGAACAGCACCAGCGTCAGCGCCCAGGAGGTGAGCACGTCGTTGTGGAGGCTGAGGACCCGCCGGTCGCGGCGCCGCAGGCGGCGGCTCTCCAGACTCCAGGCCGAACGCACGCTGCCCACCACCGCCCGGGGCAGGAAGCGCCAGAAGCTCTCGCCCATCCTCGAACTCGCCGGGTCCTCCGGTGTGGCGACCCGGACGTGATGGCCGTGGTTGTGCTCCACGGAGAAGTGGCCGTAACCGCTCTGCGCCAGCGCCATGCGGCTCAGCCGCCGCTCCAGCCGCTCCTTCTTGTGTCCCAGTTCGTGTGCGGTGTTGATCGCCACCCCGCCCACGACGCCGGTCGTCGCGGCCAGCCCGAGGCACCCCGCGACCGACAGCTCACCGCCGGCCCACCGCTCGCAGGCCCAGACGAGGGCACCGAACTGCAGCGGCAGGTAGAGATACGTGCACCAGCGGTAGTACCGGTCCGCCTCCAGTGCCTTCATGACCTCCTCGGGCGGATTGGCGCTGTCCTTGCCCGTGACGTGGTCGATGAGCGGCAGCAGGACGAAGGCGAAGACCGGCCCCCACCACCACAGCGCTCCGGCGTCGGTCAGGGCGACGAGACCGCCCGCCTGGAACGGCAGCGTGGGCACGGCGAGGGCGAGCAGCCACAGATACCGCTTCGGATCACGCCACCGGCGGACCCCTTGTTCCCGATGATGCGGCACGACACCTCCTGGTGAGCTCGATGCGCCCCCGCCGTCCCGCCGGGGCCGGCGGAAGCGCACCTCGAGGGGAGCCCCGAGCGTGCCAAGAGGGCAGAGCGCTGACAAGACGGTTCACCGTGTCAACGTTCTGATGGTGTGTCAGATGGAGGCGTGATCGCCGCGATCTCCGTCGGTCCTGCCAGACTTGGGTCATGGCGGCACCCAGACACGCGACGACGTCCACCGACTCCGAATCGGTCGTCCCCGATCCGCCGCGGCTCGCCTGGCGCAAGCAGATGAGGCAACGGGTGCTGGCCGCCGCACGTGAGCTGACCTGCGCATCGGGCTGGGACCAGGTCAGCCTGTCGGCCGTGGCCGCCGCGGCCGACGTGTCCCGCCCGTCGGTCTACAAGGAGTTCGGCAACCGGGCCGGTCTCGGCCGGGCCCTGGTGGTCAGTGAGACCGAGGTGTTCCTGGGCAGCGTGGCGGAGGTCCTCGATCCGGGGCTCCCGGACACCCGTGCCGCGCTGGAGGAGGCGGTCCACTTCGTCCTCACCGAGGCGCACCGCAACCCCCTGGTACGGGCCGTCGTCCTGGCCGCGCGGGAAGGGTCCGACAGCCTGCTGCCGTACCTCACCGCGCGCGCCGATCCCGTCTTCGACGCGGCGCAGAACCTGCTGCGCACCTGGCTCACGGAGCGCTTCCCCGACCAAGACCAGGTTCTCGTCGACGTGGCGGCGGACGTCGCGGTGCGGATGACCCTCAGCCACCTGGTCCTCCCCGGCGCAGACCCCAGGGCCACCGCGGAGCGCATCTCCCTGGCCGTGCTGAAGGTGCTGCGCTAGACGGACGACGGGGCCCGCCGTCGTGTGCGGGCCCCGCCGGGTGCGGCGTCGTCGGTTCCGGTCAGGCGGGTGCCGGCCGGGACCGGTCGCCCGTGGGCTCGAGGCGGACGACGATGCCCTTCGACGTGGGCTGGTTGCTCACGTCGGCGACGCTGTCGAGCGGCACCAGGACGTTCGTCTCCGGGTAGTAGGCGGCGGCCGAGCCCTTGGCCGCCGGGTAGGGCACGACCTCGAAGTTCTCGGCCCGGCGCTCGGAGCCGTCCTCCCAGACGCTCACCAGGTCCACGCGGTCGCCCTGGGCGAGCCCGAGTTCCGACAGGTCCGCCGGGTTGACGAGGACGACGTGACGGCTGCCGTGGATGCCGCGGTAGCGGTCGTTGTCGGTGTACGGCACGGTGTTCCACTGGTCGTGCGAGCGCAGGGTCTGCAGCAGCAGGTGCCCCTCCGGGGCCCGGGGGACCACCCGCTCGTTGCAGGTGAACCGGGCCTTGTTCGTCTCGGTCCGGAACACGCCCTCGTTGACCGGGTTGGGCAGCTGGAAGCCTCCCGGGCGGGTCACCCGGGCGTTGAAGTCGTGGAACCCCGGCACGATCCGGGAGATGCTGTCGCGGATGGTGTTGTAGTCACCCTCGAACCCGGCCCAGGGGATGTCCCCCTTGCCGCCGAGGGTCAGCCGGGCGAGCCGGCACAGGATGGCGACCTCGCTCAGCAGCATGCGCGAGGCCGGTTCCAGCCGTCCCTGGGAGGTGTGCACCTCGCTCATGGAGTTCTCGACGGTGACGAACTGCTCGCCGTCGGCCTGGACATCACGCTCGGTGCGCCCCAGCGTCGGCAGGATCAGCGCGGTGTCGCCGCAGACGGTGTGCGAGCGGTTGAGCTTGGTGGAGATGTGGGCGGTCAGCCGGCACGAACGCATCGCCTTCTCGGTGACCTCGCTGTCGGGTGCGGCGCGCACGAAGTTACCGGCCAGGGCGAGGAAGACCTTGACGCGGCCCTCCAGCATCGCCTTGATCGAGTTCACCGAGTCCAGGCCGTGCGGGCGCGGCGGGTCGAAGCCGAACTCCTTCTGCAGGGCGTCCAGGAAGGTGTCCGGCATCTGCTCCCAGATGCCCATGGTGCGGTCGCCCTGGACGTTGCTGTGACCGCGCACCGGGCAGGCGCCCGTGCCGGCCCGCCCCACGTTGCCGCGCAGCAGGAGGAAGTTGACGATCTCCCGGATGGTGGGCACACCGTGCTTGTGCTGGGTGATGCCCATCGCCCAGCAGACGATGACGCGGTCGCTCCTCAGGACCTCGTCGCGGACCTTCTCGATCTCCTCGCGGGTCAGTCCCGTCGCCGCCCGCACGTCGTCCCAGTCGACGGCGCGGGCGTGCCGGGCGAACTCCTCGAAGCCGGAGGTGTGGGCGTCGATGAAGTCGTGGTCCAGGACGGTGCCGGGACGGGCGTCCTCCGCCTCCAGCAGCAGCCGGTTGAGTGCCTGGAACAGGGCGAGGTCCCCACCCGGCTTGATGTGCAGGAAGCGGTCGGCGATCTGGGTGCCCCGCCCCACGATCCCGCGCGGCTTCTGCGGGTTCTTGAAGCGTCGCAGCCCCGCCTCCGGCAACGGGTTCACCGCCACGATGCGGCCGCCGTTGCGCTTGGCCTCCTCCAGGGCCGACAACTGCCGCGGGTGATTGCTGCCCGGGTTCTGCCCGACCAGGAAGATCAGGTCGGCGTGGTGGAGGTCGTCGAGACTCACGGTGCCCTTGCCGACGCCCAGCGTCTCGTTCAGGGCGAAGCCGCTGGACTCGTGGCACATGTTGCTGCAGTCGGGCAGGTTGTTGGTGCCGTAGGCGCGGGCGAAGAGCTGGAAGACGAAGGCGGCCTCGTTGCTCGCCCGGCCGGAGGTGTAGAAGACCGCCTCGTCGGGCGTGTCCAGCCCTCGGAGTTCCTGTGCGAGGACGCCCAGGGCGTCGTTCCAGCCGATGGGCTCGTAGTGGTCCGAGCCGGGCCGCTTGATCATCGGCTCGGTGAGCCGGCCCTGCTGGTTCAGCCACATGTCGGAACGGGCGGCCAGATCGGTCACGCTGTGCTCGCGGAAGAACCCGGCGGTGATCCGGCGCGTCGTGGCGTCGTCGTTGATGTGCTTGGCGCCGTTCTCGCAGTACTCGTTGCGATGGCGCCGGCCCGGGGCGGGGTCCGCCCACGCGCAGCCGGGGCAGTCGATCCCGCCCACCTGGTTCATGGTCAGCAGGTCGACCCCGGTCCTGCGCGGGGAGGTCTGCTCCAGGGAGTACTCCAGCGCGTGCACGACGGCGGGGACCCCGGCCGCCCACTTCTTCGGTGGTGTCACGGAGAGGGAGGTCTCCGGCTCCTCACCGGGCGGGTTCTGCATCGCTTCGCCTTTCTCTTGCCGTGTGCGGTACGCGGGTCAGCCGACGGGCCACTGGGCGACACGGCTCCTGGGCGGTTCCGGGGTGTCGTGCTGGACGCGGCCGTTGCGGATGGTGCCGCGCCAGGCACCGCCCTCCTGGCCGAGTCCTTCGATGAAGTGCTTGAAGTTCACCAGTTCCCCGCGCACCAGCCGGGCGGTCAGCCCGGCGACCCCGGACGAACGGGTGAGGATCTTCGCGGCCCCCTGCGGCTCCAGGAGCATCCGGACCGTGATCGCGGTGCCACCGGACTCCGTCGGCCTGAACTCCACCTCGCCCTGGTGGGTGGGGTGCTGCTCCAGGCCGCGCCAGGCCAGGTAGGCGTCGGGGTCCTGTTCCAGGATCTCGACCGCGAAACGGTGGCGCAGGGGGCCGTAGCCGAGGGTCCACGCGGTGACGGTGGGCCTGACCTGCTCGACGTCGCGCACCACCGCGGAGAACCGCGGGAACGTCTTGAACTGCGTCCACTGGTTGTACGCCGTGCGGACGGGCACCGCGACCTCGACCGTCTCCTCGACGTGCTGGTCGCGCAGCGGACGGCGGCGTGTGACGCCGTCGCCGTCGGTGCGCATGCCCGGCGTGTTCGGCACGGCCTGCCCGCCGTCGTCTTCGTGCGCCATCATGGTCCTTCTTCCGGTGAGGGAGCCGGGCGTCCGGGCGCCGGGCCTCCCCTCGTGGGTCAGGGCACCTCTTCCGGTTCCCCGATCGCGCGTTTCGAGTCACCCCACCGCGTCGGCGTCCCGGGCGGGCCCGGGACGCCAGCGGGACGCCCGGCACGGGACCGGGGGAGGGGCGCTGGTCACGGGCCGGTCCGGGAAGTGGCCGGCGGACACGTCCAGCTTCACCCCGTGCACGGTCACCCGCCACTCACCGTGCCCCCGGCAGGGGGCAGCCGACCACGCCCCGGGTTGCCGCCCCCTCCGCGCCGGCGCCGGCCGGCCGGAGGACCGCCGTGCGGGTCCTCGACGGTCTCCGGCCTCCCTGTGGCCGACGGCGTCCATGGCTTCCCGGACGGCGTCCACGGCTTCCCGGACGGGAGGGTCCCATCGGTGCGGGGCCGGCCCCGGGCGATGTGCGAGTCGCCGTTCCAGGTGACGCGCCGACGGTGGACAGAGCGCGGCAAGCGCTGCCCTGCGCGGTCGACAGAGGCGCCCGGGTCGGCCCCGTGCCGCCTGGATCAGGGGAGAAGCGGTCTCGCGGCACTGTCCGTCGCCCGGCCTCAGCGCTGCGACCACGTCCGGAGCAGGTCGGCGAGCGCCTCGGCCGTCTCGTGGGCGTCCGGGCCGTCGTCGCGGGCGTCGGGGGAGAGTTCCACGTGCAGGAAGGGGGCGTGGCGGCGTTCGGCCGAGCGGCCCTGGACGTTCCGCGTGCCCTCCAGCGGGCAGCGCGCCGACCAGCCCCGGCAGACGCGCAGACCCTGCGACTCCAGCCGGTCCGCCAGGGCCGAGGCCTCGTCGGACGCCGTCTGGGCCGCGCCACCGGAGACGATCGCCTCGTACGGGCGGTCGGACGTCTGCGTGAAGCCGTGCAACTGGAGGCCCGGCACCCCGCGCTTCTGCAGCTCCTCGACGACCGTGTGGAAGGCGCTGTCCTCGCTGTGTGCGACATCCGCCTCGCCCGCGTCCCCGGCCCGGCGGTGCGCACCGGCCAGGACCAGCGCGCCGGACGGGTTCTCCTCCAGCAGCCGGACGCCCAGCTCCTCGGTGGCCCGGTCGGAGACCGGGTGCGGCACCTGCACGTTCCAGCGCAGCGCGGAATCGGCGGTCAGGTACAGGCGGCCCCAGTCGACGGCATCGGCGTCGGACCGGGTGGCGGCGATCTCGTCGTAGCGGCGCCCGGAATCGGTGTCGGTGAGGCGGGTGACGCCCAGGCCGAGGGGGGCGAGCAGGCGTTGAGCCGCCGCCGCGTCGCCGTCCAGCAGCCGTCCCACCCCCTGCGCCAGCCGCTCGCGCTCGTCGCCACCGGGTGGTGTGTAGGCGGCATCGGCTTCGAAGCCGGCGGTGTAGTCCAGGATGCGGCTCCGCAGATCGACGAGTTCCCGCGCCCGCGGAGCCGTAGGTTCCGCACCGTCGGGGGACGTGGGGTCGCAGGCGGCCATCGCCAGGATCAAAACCGTTGGGGCGAAAATGCGAGCGAAACGTGATGCTCTCGTGATGGTAGAGATCGATTGAGGTGTGTGTGACGTGTGAGTATGTCGCGGTGACATTCCGTAAGTCTCTCCGTATAGGTCGCTCGGTGGCGATTCTGGGTGCTTTGGCGGGCCTCGTGGCCTCCTGCACCTCCGAGCCGTCCGGGGCCAGGGCGAAGCCGGGCGGCCGCTCGTTCACCGTCGCCGCGGCGGGCGATGTGCTCATCCACCCCGAGCTGGTCGAACAGGCGGCCGAGGACGCCGAGAAGACCGGCAAGGGACAGGCGGGGCTGGACTTCGGACCGCTGATGGCCGGGGTGAAGCCGGTCGTCAGCAAGGCCGATCTGGCCATCTGTCACATGGAGACGCCGGTCGGCACTCCCAAGGGCCCCTTCGAGGGGTACCCCGAGTTCCTCGTTCCGCCGCAGATCCTCACGACCCTCAAGGACGTGGGGTACGACACCTGCTCGACGGCCTCCAATCACACCTACGACCACGGCCTCAAAGCCGTGAAGCGCACTCTGGACGCGATGGACGACGTGGGTCTGGGTCACACCGGGTCGGCGCGCACGCCCGAGGAAGCGAAGCAGATCAACATCCGCGACGTCAACGGCGTCAAGGTCGCCCACCTCGCCTTCTCGTGGGAGTCCTTCCTCAACCCCACGCCGGAGAAGGAACGCTGGGCCTTCAACCGGCTGAGCACCGACGCCATCGAGAAGGCCGAGACCCGGGCCCGCCACAAGGGCGCCGAGGTCGTGATCCTGACCGTGCACTGGGGCCTGGAGCACTACAACGAGCCGAGCGTGCCGCAGCTGGAGCTGGCCGAGCGGATCACCAAGGAGACCGGCGTCGACCTGGTCATCGGCCACCACTCCCACGTGGTGCAGCCCATCCAGAAGGTCAACGGCACCTGGATCGCCTACAGCCTCGGCAACCAGGTGGCCCGGCACTCCTCGCCGACCGGCCTGACCGAAGAGGGCGCGATCGGCTGGTTCGAGTTCGAGGAGACGGCCGACGGCTGGAACGTCCGAGCCCGCTACCGGACCACGCTGGTCGACATCCCGCCGGAGCTGGAGGCGGGGGAGAAGGCGCCCGCGGGCGCGGTCGCCGACCACCGGGTGGTGGACGTGCAGGAGGCGCTGGACGACCCGGGCGACCTGTCCGAGGAGAGGCTCGCCCGCTACCGGCTGGCCGCCGACCGCACCCGCGGTTTCCTCTACAACCGGGGCGCCCCCGGCGGCGACGGCCTCGAGCGGCTCTCCCTGGGGACGTGACGAGCGACACAGGCAGTTGTCGCGCGAGGAGCCCAACCCTCGCGCGTGTCGAAGGTCATTTATAGCGACGGCGTATCGTCCCCGCGTCAGCGGTGGTTCCCGCGAGCGCCCGAGCGATGAAGAGGCGAAGGAAACCACCGGTGAGTTCAACCCAAGGCGCGCCGCGCTCCGGACGGGGCGGCCGGCGGCGCTTGCGCAGGCGCGCGGACATGCCGCTGCTGGGCGGCGTGCGTCCGCCCATCGCGCTGCTGTGCCTGCTGATCGTCGCCCTGGCCGGGCTGACCGCGAAGGTGCTCGGCCCGGCCGGCGAGCCCGCCGTGCCCAAGGCGGTGCTGGGCTCCCAGCAGCACTTCGCGGAGGACGGCGCGATCGCCCTGCGCGCGTCGATCGACGAGCGGGTCACGGACCTGAACCGCACCGCGGCCGTGCTGAACGACGGCGAAGCCGCGGACCCCGAGCGTGTGCTGTCGGACCTGAGCCGCACGTACCAGAAGTGGACCGGCACCACCGTGCTGGACCTGGAGAGCGGCAAGGTCCTGGCCGCCAGAGGCGAAACGATCCCTCTGGGCTGGCTGGACAAGGAGGTCCTCACCGGCGAGCACGCCCTGACCCCGCGCATGGTGCGGCTGGAGACCGGCGACGTACGGCTGATGACCATGGCGCTCCTGGACCGCGAGGACGGCCCGCAGCAGTTGCTGATCGCCTCCAACAGCCTGTCCGTGCCGGCCGTCACCCTCGGCCCGTTCCGCTCGATGGCGGTCGTGGCCCGCGGCGGTGAAGTCCTCGCCACGGAGGGCTTCGAGCAGGCGGAGGCCCTCAACTCGGACGCCGAGCGCAACGAACTGACCTTCCTTCAGAAGCAGATGAGCCGGCTGTCGGAACAGGCGGCAGCCAAGACCGAGCAGCACCCGGTCAGCGCCCGCGAGCCCGGCTCCCGCGGCTACCCGGGCGTCAGCGGCACCCTGCTCGGCGACTCCTACAACGGGCGTGTCGCGACCGCCGGTTACGCCTCCCTCGCCTCCGCCGACCCCGAGCAGCGCCGCAGCGTCGGCGCGGGCCTCGGGCTCACCGTCGTGGCCATGCTGCCCGTCGTGCAGGAACAGGCCGTCGGTCAGGAACGGGAACTGTACGGGCTGGTCGCGGCCGGCGTTCTCGTGGTCGTCGGTCTGCTGGCCGCCGCCCTGCTCTGGCGGGCCGTGCAGCGGCCCCTGCTGGCGCTCTTCCTGGAGTCCCGCCGCCTGGCCCGCGGCGACCTGACCCGGCCCGTCGCCGTGCCCCGCTGGGGCGAGGCCGCCCGGGTCGGCGCTGCCCTGGAACGGCTGCGCGGACAGCTGTCCGGCAGTGGCGCCGAGCCCGCCGCCGGCGGCGAGGGCCGCCGTGGCCGGTTCGGACTGCGGGTGTCGCTGGCCGTGACGGCCGTCCTGCTGCTGCTGTGGTGCGTGCCGGTGGGCCTGCTGCTCAACCGCACGGACGCCTCGGTGAGTGTGCCCACCACCATGGTCAACGACCAGCGCGATCGCACCGACCTCGTCGCCGACCGCGTCCGCCGTGCGCTGAACGAGGCGCAGGCCGACCTCGCCTCCATGACCCGGTTCATCGACCCGGACGACCCCGACGCCACCGCGGACGTGCTCGGCGACGCCCTGCGCAAGCACACGCGCTACGGCTCCCTGTACGTCGTCGACCGGGGCGGCGACGTCGTCGCGCACGCCGGAGCGGAACCGCACGGCGGCTGGGACGAGGACGCCGGGGAGAGGAAGGACGAGGACGCCCCGCTCGTCCGCGTCACGGGCGAGGGCGGCAAGAAGCCCGTCGTCCGGGCCGGAGCACCCGTACCGGAGCACAAGGGCATGACGCTCGTCGGCGAGGTCCGGGTCGAGTTCCTGAACTCGCTGCTCGCCCGACCCGGCCTCGGCGAGGTGCGGGTGGTCGACGGCCAGGCGAGGACCATCGCCGCCAGCGACGGCTTCCTCGCCTTCGAGGACCTGCCGCGCGACTCGCTCACCGACCTCGTGCGGGCCGGGGGCGTCCGGGTCGGTGCCGGTCCCGTGGAGAACGGACTGCTCATCCGCGAGGGACGCTCGGTCACCGTCGCGGCCGCCGCGCCCTTCTCCGGCGGCGGCGTGGCCGCCGACATCGGCTGGACCGTCGTCAGCTGGCAGAACGCCAAGCACTTCGAGATCACCCCGTACGAGCGCGAGGACCGCAGCGTGCTGGCCGGGATGCTCGGGCTCGCCCTGATCGTGGTCTGCCTGGGCTGGATCCACCTCGTCGTCGTCCGTCCCCTGCGCGCCCTGGCCGGCAGCGCCGAGAAACTGGCCGACGGCGACCTCAAGACCGTGCTCTACCCCCGCTATCACGACGAGGTGGGGGCCGTCGTCCGCAGCCTCGAACTGGTCCGCCAGCAGTTGCAGGCCCGCAGGCAGAACCAGGCCCGCCGCAGTGCCGAGCCCCGGCTCGGCGCCCGAGGAAGGTGACCGGCTGTGCTCTACCTCTACTTCGTCCTGCTCATCGGCGGGATCTGCCTGTTCGTCGCGGGCGTCGTCGAGCAGCGCCGGCACTACGCCGCCCTGCACACGATCCCCTCGCGGGTCCTGGTCAACGGCATCCGCGGCAAGTCCTCCATCACCCGGCTGTGCGCCGGCGCCCTGCGCGGCGGTGACCTCGTCACCGTGGCCAAGACGACGGGCACCGCTGCGCGCTTCATCCACCCGGACGCCACGGAGGAGCCGGTCTACCGCAAGTTCGGCATCGCCAACGTCGTCGAGCAGATCGGCATCGTCCGCCGGGCCGCCACCTACCGGCCCGACGCGCTCGTCATCGAGTGCATGGCCGTCATGCCCGCGCTCCAGGAGGTCAACCAGAGCAAGCTGATCCGCTCCACGATCGGCGTGCTGTGCAACGTCCGTGAGGACCACCTCGCCGAGATGGGACCCACCCTGGACGACGTCGCGCGCTCGCTGTGCCGGTCCATGCCGGAGGACGGCATCTGCGTCACGGCGGAGAAGGAGCGCTTCCACATCCTCCAGGAGGAGGCGGACGCCCGGAACTGCCAGTTGATCTACGCCGACCCGGAGACGGTCACCGACGAGGAACTGCGCGGCTTCAGCTGGTTCACCTTCAAGGAGAACGTGGCGATCGCCCTGGTCGTCGCCGACCTGCTGGGCGTCGAGCGCAAGGTCGCGCTCCAGGGCATGTACGACGCCCCGCCGGACCCGGGTGTGCTGTCGGTGGAGCGGTACGTCGCGCCCGACGGCAAGCGGCTCGCCTTCGCCAACGTGTTCGCGGCCAACGACCCCGAGTCGACGCTGATGAACATCAACCAGCTGCTCGACCTCGGCGCGATCCGCCGCCCCCTGAACGTCGTCGTCAACTGCCGCCCCGACCGGGTGGAGCGCAACGGGCAGATGGGCGAGATCATCCCCGACCTCCGGCCGGACAACGTCTTCGTCATCGGCCACCCGGCCAAGAGCGCCATCGACGCCATCCCCGCCGACTGGCGCGACCGCGCGGTCGACCTCGGCGGCGAGCGGCGCTCGGCGGACGAGTTCATGCCGACCCTGCTCGGCCGGATGTCCGACGGGTCCTCCCTGGTCGCCATCGGCAACATCCACGGGCAGGGCGAAGAGCTGCTGGAGTACCTGGCCGAACTCCCCGCGGACGAGAGCGCGGTGGAGGAGACCCCGGACGCGGTCGCCAGCGCCCCCCAGCAGGCGCAGCGCCTGGACCCGTACGCCTCGTACCCCACCGCGTACGAGGAGCGCTACCAGGCGTCGCAGACCCAGGAGATCCCGGTGATCCGCATCCCCGCGCAGCCGACGCCGTCGTACGGCTACCCGGCAGGGGAGTACGCCGGGGCGGCGGGACAGCACGGCGGCTCGGCGCAGGCGTATGCCGGGACGACCGGGCAGCAGGACCACGCGGCGCCCGCGTACGACGCCTCGTCGGGGCAGTACGGCGACGGGCGGGGTGGACCGAGCGGGGCGTACGGCACCACGCGCGGCCACGGCCCGGCGGCGTCGTACGCCCCGGAACAGGACTTCGGCCACGGCCTGCACCCCACCCCGCAGCAGCCTCACGGCGCCGGCGCGTCCCACGGCACGGGCGGAGGTGCCCACCCGGACCAGGGCCGGTCCCACGACCGAGGCGAGTCCCGTGCTCCGGCTCAGTCCTACGGGCGCGGCGCGGACCCCGCCGACGGCGGCCGGGAGCCGGCCCGGGGCGCGCAGGGCCCCGGCTGGTTCCGCGCGCCGGCCCGGCGCGGTCGCGAGGCCGACGGAACCGGCTGGCCGGGCCACGGCCCGCACCAGCCCGGCGGCCCGGCGTACGACCCCGCCGAACAGTCCTACGGCACGGGCCGGGAACCGCACCCCGACGCACACCACCACCGGGCGCCGCGCCCGCAGGACGACGACGGCGGGGGACGCCGGCCGCGCGCCTGACCCGCGGGTACGGCGGCCCCGCACGCCGCCCGCCCGCCCACGACCACCGCACCCCTTCGTCCGGAGACCCCGTTGACCACCGCCGCCCTGACCCCCGAGATGGCCGCCCTGGGCATCGCCATAGGCTTGTTCTTCTCGCTGCTGTGCTACCTCACGACCAACCTGTCGCCCGGCGGCATGATCACTCCCGGCTGGCTGGCGCTCACCCTCATCGAGGACCTCCAGCGCGCGGCGATGGTCGTGGGTGTCACCGCGCTGACCTACGGCGGCACCAAGATCATGCAGCGGCTGGTGATCCTGTACGGCAAGCGGCTGTTCGCCGCAGTGGTGCTGCTGGGCGTGCTGTTGCAGGCCACCGTCATGATCCTGCTCTCGCTGGAGTTCCCGCTGCTGTACGGCAACCAGACGCTCGGCTTCATCGTGCCCGGCCTGATCGCCTACCAGATGGTGCGCCAGCCCAAGGGGGCCACGCTGCTGGCCACCGGCGCCGTGTCCCTCATGGCCTACATCGTCGTCGCCGCCGGCCTGCTGCTCGGCGTCATGCCGACCGTCTGAGAACCGAGGAGCAAACGATGGCAGGGAAGAAGAAGTCGCGGCCCGTCCTCACCGGCGCGGTGCTGCTGGCGCTCGTCGGTACCTCCGGCTACCTCACGCTGGAACTGCGCAAGCAGGACGAGCAGGGCGTGACCGAGGTGCGCAACGTCGGTGTCCTGGAGGGCGGCCGCAGCACCGGCGCCGCCGAGGAGACCGGCAGGGCGACCTGGTCCCGGCTGGAGAATCCGGCGCGGTCGGTGCTGCGCGGCTCCGACGGCCAGATCGAGGCCGTCTTCACCGACGGCGCGCGCACGGCGACGCTGGCCGGCCCGGCCCGCACCTTCCAGGAGCCGGCCTCCACCGCGTCCAAGGTCAGCACGACGGACTGGGTGCGGCTGATGCCGGAGCCCTGGGCCAAGGGCGCCGAGGAGAAGAAGTGGTTCAAGGACTGGTACGCCGAGTACAAGGACAGCAAGGAGGACGACATCTTCGCCTTCGCCTTCCAGTACGTGGCGGGCGCACCGGAGAAGAAGGACGAGCGGGGCACCGTCTACGCCGGTGACGCCAACTTCGGTCCGCTGAACGCCGACGGGGCCGAGGGCGGCGACCTGCGGCTGGAGCAGTCCGACTTCTACGACTACCTCCAGGTGCCCTACCCCTTCCGCGACGGGGTCGTCGGACAGCCGGAGGCCGTGCGGGCCAAGTCCATCGACTGCTCCGGCTTCATCCGCATGGTGCTGGGCTACCGCGCCCGCTACCCCCTGATGTCCTCCGACACCTCAGGCAACGGCCTGCCCCGTACCGCCAACGGGATGGCCCGCTCCGAGCAGGGCGTCGACATCCTGCCGCTCACCGGCATCTCCGCCAAGGACCGGCCCGCCGCGATCGACCAGCTCCAGCCGGGCGACCTGGTCTTCTTCAAGCTGGACACCCGCACCGGCGAGCGCCTGGACCACGTCGGCATGGTCCTCGGCCACGACACCGAAGGCCACCTGATCTTCGTGTCGAGCCGCGAGGAGGTCAACGGGCCCACCATCGGCGACGTCGGCGGGGTGTCCCGGCTCGACGGCAACGGCTACTACGCCAAGACCCTGCGCAGCGCCAAGCGGCTGTGAGCCGGACCGGAGCCCACGCCCCGGACGCGCCCCGCACCGGGGCGGCGGTACCTGCTGCCGGACGGCACCGGGAGCGGCACGAGCAGGGAGGGCGATGCCGCCGAGGTCGCCGGAGCGGGGTCACGAGACCGGCTGCGGACGGGCCGGACTTCTTGCCGTGCTACCGTCGGCTGTTTGCCGCGCCGCCGTCCGGAGTTCCGCTCGGGCCCCCGGCCGGTGACCACCATCCCCGCCGCGCCTTCCCGGGTACGGTCCCCCCGAAGGAAGGTTCCCTGTGCGCGATTCGGCACGCAGCGCCGCCCGGCCGCAGGACGGCGAGTCCCCTCTGCCCGGCGCCGCCGTCACGTCTGCCGCGGTGACGTCGTTCACCGGGCTCGGCCTCCCCGCGACGATCCTGCGGGCGCTCGACGAGCAGGGCGTGACGGTGCCCTACCCCATCCAGGCTGCGGCACTGCCCGATGCGCTCGCGGGACGGGACGTCCTGGGCAGGGGACGCACGGGATCCGGCAAGACGCTCGCCTTCGGTCTCGCCCTGCTGGCCCGCACGGCCGGGCGGCGCGCGCAGCCCAAGGAGCCGCTGGCGCTCGTCCTGGTACCCACCAGGGAACTGGCGCAGCAGGTCGGCCAGGCGCTCACTCCGTACGCCGAGGCGCTGCGGCTGCGGCTCGCCACCGTGGTGGGGGGAGTTTCCATCGGACGGCAGGCCGCCGCGCTGCGGGAGGGCGCCGAGATCGTCGTCGCCACGCCCGGCCGGCTGCACGACCTCGTCGAGCGCAAGGGCTGCCGACTGGGGCGCGTGCGCATCGTGGTCCTGGACGAGGCCGACCAGATGTGCGACCTGGGCTTCCTGCCGCAGGTCGGCGAGATCCTGGACCAGGTGCGCTCCGACGGGCAGACCATGATGTTCTCCGCCACCCTCGACCGGGACGTCGACGAACTGGTGCGGCGCCGTCTGCGCGACCCCGCCGTGCACGCGGTGGACCCCTCGTCCGGCTCGGTGGCCACGATCGAGCACCACCTCTTCGTCGTGCACGGGCCCGACAGGTACGCCGTGGCCACGGAGATCGCCGCCCGGGACGGCCGTGTCCTGCTGTTCCTGGACACCAGGCACGGCGCCGACCAGCTGACGCGGCACCTGCGGGCCAGCGGCGTCGCCGCGGCCGCCCTGCACAGCGGAAAGTCCCAGCCGCAGCGCACCCGGACCCTGGCCCGGTTCAAGGAGGGCCAGGTCACCTCGCTGGTGGCGACGAACGTCGCGGCACGCGGCCTGCACATCGACGACCTCGATCTCGTCGTCAACGTCGACCCGGCCACCGACGCGAAGGACTATCTGCACCGCGCCGGTCGCACGGCGCGAGCCGGCCGCTCCGGCACCGTCGTGACGCTCGTCCTGCCGGGACAGCGCCGGGAGGCCGGTCAGGTCATGACGGACGCGGGCGTGACCCCCGAGGTCACGAAGGTGCGCTCCGGCGAGGCGGAGCTGAGCCGGATCACGGGCGCCAGGACCCCCTCCGGGCGGCCTCTCGACGGCGGGCCGGCCGCACCGCGCGCCAAGAACCACCATGTCCCGTTCCGCGGCCTGGGCAGTGCCAAGGACGCGAAGAGCGGCTCCGGCGGCAGGCCGTCCCGCAAGAGCAGCGAGGCCCGCAAGCTCGCGGAGGCCCGCAAGGCGGCCCGGGTGCGCCGCACCGGCTGAGCCGGGGCGCCGGCACTGCCGCCCGAAGGAGTCCCCCCGCCCTCGACGCCTCCGGTAGGCGGTCAGCGGATCAGGAACTGCAACTCCGGCCGGTCCCAGGGCACCGCGGGAGGGTTCGCGCCGACGGTTCCGGTGCGTTGTGCCCCGCTTCTGAGGTAGAAGCCCTCCGCCGGAGGATGGGACACCACCCGCACGCGGTCCAGCCCAGCCGCACGCGCCTGTGACGTCATGTGCTCCACGAGCAGCCGGCCGATGCCTCGACCCTGTGCCCCGTTGTCGACGAAGAGCAGATCCAGCTCGGGCGGCAGCATGACCAGCGAGTAGAAACCCAGTACCCGGCCGGTCGCGTCATCGGCGTCGACGGCCACGAACACCTGGTGCGTTTCGATGTAGTCGGCCCCCACGCGATAGTCCGCGACCATCGCCGCGTACCGGCCCTCGTAGGCGTGCGAGCCGCGCACGAGCCGGGTGAGCCGCTTGGCGTCGCGGGCGACGGCCCGACGGACGACGGGCGCGCCGTGCCTGGAGGTAAGAGCCGAGTTCACGATGGGCATCTTACGAGGGTTCGGCACCCCCGGGTTCCGGCGCCTGGACGGACGTGCGCGGTGGCCGGGGGCCGCGCCCCCGGCCACCGCACACGGTGCCGTGCGTCACGCAGTGGGCACGGCCCGCGCCGTCAGGGCAGGGTCCACTTCTGGTTGGGGCCGGTGTGGCAGGTCCACAGGTGGACGGGTGTGCCGTCGTTCCAGGTGCCGCCGGATGCGTCGAGGCATTTGCCGGACTGCGGGTTGCGGAGGGTGCCGTCGGTGTGCGGGGTCCACTTCTGGGCGCCGGTGCCGTTGCAGGTCCACAGCTGGATCTTGGTGCCGTCGGCGGTGGCGGCGCCGGAGACGTCCAGGCACTTGCCGAGGGCGCGCAGGGTGCCGTCGGTGGGCAGCGTCCACTTCTGGGCGGTGCTGGCGTTGCAGGTCCACAACTGCACCTTGGTGCCGTCGGCGGTCTGGGCGTTGTCCACGTCCAGGCACTTGCCGCCCACGCCCCGCACCTCGCCCGTGCGGGGGCCGGGCTGGGTGCCGCCGCCCTGCTTGATGCGGATGTTGCGGAACGACGCCGAGTCCCCGTCACCGTGGTTCTGCAGGCCGATGTGACCTTGCTGGAGACTGCGCGCGGGATCGGTGTTGGTGAAGTCGTTGATCTTGCGGCCGTTGAGGAAGATCTCCAGCCGCTCCCCGGTCACCCGCAGTTCGTAGGTGTTCCACTCGCCGGGCGGGTTGAGTGCCGCGTCGCGTGCCGGCAGGTCGGCGGACTTGAATCCGTAGACCGCTCCGGTGGTGCGCGCTGCCTCGTCGGTGGCGTCGATCTGGATCTCGTAGCCGTTGTCCACCGCCGACCACGGGTCGTCCGAGGCGGGGAAGCCGATGAAGACGCCGGAGTTGTCGTCGCCGTCGACGCGCCAGTCGAGTTTCAGCGAGTAGTCCCCGGTGACCTCCTTGGCGGAGTGCCACAGCATGCCGAGCCCGCCGTGCGAGGTGAGGGTGCCGTCGGCGAGCGTGAAGCCGCCGGGTCCCGCCTGCTTCCAGCCCGCGGTGCCCGAACCGTCGAACAAGGGCGTGTAACCGGTCTCGGGACGGCAGTCGGCCTCGGTCATCCCGGCGGCCCATCGGATGCCGCCGAGCAGATGGCGGCGGAACGCGGGCTCGCCGTAGGACTCGTCGGTGTGGCCGCCGCCCGTGTAGAAGGCGCGGCCGCCCTGGTAGTCCTTGCACCAGGCGATCGGGTGGTCGCCCGCCATGGTGCCGCCGGAATAGCTGGACTCGTCGAGCGAGGCGAGCACGTGGGCGGTGGTCCGCGGGTTGGTGCGGTAGTTGTACCACTCGTCGGTGCGTTGCCAGGTGCCGCCGAGGTGGGCGGTGGCGTCGTGCGCCCGGTCCTCGACCTCGACGGTGGCGGACTGGACGGCGGGGTGGGAGTGGAAGAGCGCGCCGGCCAGCCCTTCGTAGAAGGGCCAGTCGTACTCGGTGTCGGCCGCGGCGTGGATGCCGACGTATCCGCCACCGCCCTTGACGTAGCTCTCGAACGCGCTCTGCTGGGTGCCGTTGAGGACGTCGCCCGTGGTCGACAGGAAGGCGACCGCCTTGTACTGGGCGAGGTTGCCGGTGGTGAAGGCCCCGGCGTCCTCGGTGGCGTCGACGGTGAAGTTGTTGGCCGCACCGAGGGCCCGCAGCGCCGCGATGCCGTCGTCGATGGAGGAGTGCCGGAAGCCCGCCGTCTTGGAGAACACCAGGACCTTGTACGCCGGGTCGGCGGCCACCGACCCGGCCGCCGGGCGCGTGGCCGCCGCGGGCCGGGCGGTGACGCCGGGGCCGCCGGCGGGATCCGGCAGGGCGACGGACTGGGACGTCAGGCACAGCGCGGCGCCGGTGAAGAGACCGAGGAGCGGCTTGATGCGAGGGCGCATGGGGGGTCGCCTCCTTTCTACGGAAGGGTCCACTTCTGGTTGGGGCCGGTGTGGCAGGTCCACAGGTGGACGGGTGTGCCGTCGTTCCAGGTGCCGCCGGATGCGTCGAGGCATTTGCCGGACTGCGGGTTGCGGAGGGTGCCGTCGGTGTGCGGGGTCCACTTCTGGGCGCCGGTGCCGTTGCAGGTCCACAGCTGGATCTTGGTGCCGTCGGCGGTGGCGGCGCCGGAGACGTCCAGGCACTTGCCGAGGGCGCGCAGGGTGCCGTCGGTGGGCAGCGTCCACTTCTGGGCGGTGCTGGCGTTGCAGGTCCACAACTGCACCTTGGTGCCGTCGGCGGTCTGGGCGTTGTCCACGTCCAGGCACTTGCCGCCCACGCCCCGCACCTCGCCGGAGCGTTCGGAGCCGGCTGTGGTGAAGGCGAAGTCGTCCACGTCGAACAGCGAACCGCTGCCGCCCTTGAAGACCAGGTGGAGCGTGGTGGATCCGGCGGGCTGGTTGCTCAGTGCCGCCGTCACGTCCTGGAACGTCTCCCATCCGCCGGTCACCGGCACGGTCGCCGTGCCGAGCAGGGTGCCGGCCGGGGACCCCGCGCGGACCTCGATGGTGCCGCCGGAGCCGGCCGAGGAGACACGGGCGGTGAACCGCGTGGCGCCGGCGAGGACGTAGGGCTTGAAGGAGATCCAGTCGCCGTTGTCGATGTGACCGACCGTCCTGCCGCCGTGCGCCGGGGTGTGGCTGACCACCTGGACGCCCGAGGAGTCGCCGTAGTGCTCCGCCTGCCGGTGGCTGGGCTGTGTGACGTGCTGGTCGTGCGTGGTCAGCGCCGGCTGGCCGTTCGCGCCCTTGTCCGTGTACTCGGCGTCGATGACGCCGAAGATGTTGGCGTTGGGATCGTGTTCACCGTCCGCGAGGGTGTGCAGGGTGCCCGAGCAGCCGGTCGCCGAGGTCTGCGGGTGCCCGTGGCTGTCGTGACCGACGATGAACGTCACCTTGACCTTGGTGCAGTCGATCGTGCCGTCCTCGGGATCGGTGACCGTCACCTTGAACGGGATCGCGGCGCCGAAGTCGTGGATGCTTCCGTCGGCGGGAAGGTCCAGCCTCACGGTCGGGGCCGTGTTGCCCACCGTGATCTGCACCGAGGCGGTCGCGGACTTGCCGGTGGTGTCCGTCACTTTCAACGTGGCCGTGTACTGGCCGTTCGCGGCGTACGTGTGGGTGGGGTCGGCCGCGGTGGAGGTGGCGCCGTCACCGAAGGTCCATGCGTGGCTCAGGGCGTCACCGTCGGCGTCGGAACTGCCGGCGGAGGAGAACGACACCGTCAGCGGGGCCTTGCCCGAAGTCACGTCGGCCTTGGCCTGGGCCACCGGGGCGTGTCCGTCCGTGACGTGCTCGATGCGGTAGAGGGCGGAGTTCGCGTCACCGTTGAAGTAGCCGGTGCCGTAATCGAGGACGTACAGGGCGCCGTCCGGTCCGAAGGCCATGTCCATCACCTGGGTGCCGCTCCAGGGGAAGCTGTTGATGGACTGCACGGTGCCGTCGCCGCCGGCCTCGATGCGTTTGATCCAGCGGCGGCCGAACTCGCCGGCGAAGAAGTCGCCGTCGTACTCCTGGGGGAACTTGACCTGGGAGGTGGAGGCGGCGTCGTAGCGGTAGACGGGACCGCCCATGGGCGACTCGGAGCCGTTGCCGAACTCCGGTACGGAGCCGCCGTCGTAGGGGATCCAGGCGGGTTGGGCGGGCGGCAGGTCGGTGAGCCCGGTGTTGCGCGGCGAGGTGTTCTTCGGCGCGGCGCAGTCGAACCTGGCACCCGCGGTGCCGCCCGCGAAGTCGTGGTCGACATAGGCGTCGTTCCTGCCGGTGCAGTACGGCCAGCCGTAGTTGCCCGCCTTGGTGATGCGGTTGAACTCGACCTGTCCGGCCGGGCCGCGGGAGGCACTGGCGGTACCGGAATCGGGCCCGTAGTCACCGAGGTGGACGACGCCGGTGGCCTTGTCGACGCTCATCCGGAAGGGGTTGCGGAATCCCATCGCGTAGATCTCCGGCCGCGTTCTGGCCGTGCCCGGCGGGAAGAGGTTGCCCGACGGGACGGTGTAGGACCCGTCGGCGTTGACCTTGATGCGCAGCACCTTGCCCCGCAGGTCGTTGGTGTTGCCCGACGAACGCTGCGCGTCGTAGGCCGGGTTGCGCGAAGCGCGCTCGTCGATCGGGGTGAAGCCGTCGGAGGCGAAGGGATTGGTGTCGTCGCCCGTCGACAGGTAGAGGTTGCCCTGCGCGTCGAAGTCGATGTCCCCGCCGACATGGCAGCAGATGCCCCGGGACGCGGGGACGTCGAGGATCTTCCTCTCGCTCGCCAGGTCGAGGGTTCCGGCGCTGCCGAGGACGAACCGCGACAGCCGGTTGACGCCGTCGAAGGGGGCGAAGTCCGCCGCCGACCCGTCGGAGGGGGCGTCTCCGCCCGGAGTGCTCAGCTTGGGGGCGTAGTAGAGGTAGACGAACCGGTTCGACGCGAAGCCCGGGTCCACCGCGACGCCCTGCAGGCCCTCCTCGTCGTGGCTGTACACCTCCAGCTTGCCGGCCACCTTGGTGGTGCCGGCCGCGTCCGTGAGCCGGAGGGTCCCGTCCCTGGAGGTGTGCAGGACCGAGCGGTCCGGGAGAACGGCGAGCGTCATCGGCTCACCCGTCTCGGCCACGCCCTTGGCGAGTGTGACCTGCTGGAACTCCTCAGCCGCAGCGCGGGGGGCCGCCTCGGGACCTCCTGGGGCGGCCACCGCCGTCCCGGGGACCAGGCAGCCGACGGCACAGGCCATGGCCGTCACGAGCGAACGGACGAGTCCGGGTCTGACCACTTTCAAGCGCACAGAAGTCTCCCGATGGGGTGGGGTGACGGCAGCCCGGTGTCAGGACTGCCGTGGGAGCACAGGCGCGCGCCGTCGCGCCGTCGAGCCATTGCATGTGCATGACCGGTCGCAAGGAAGTTAGCGGCCCCGCCACGAAGGCGTAACCCCTTTCGCATCCGCTCTCGCCACTTTTTCCATGATCAGGACAAAGTGGATCGAGCCGGCGGGCGGGTCGACGCGGCGGCTTCCCGCGAGTCGAGCGGCGGTCACCAGCGCCGAGGCTGCGGAACAGGGCCGACGGAGGGGATGTGACGGCCGATCGCAAGTCCCGTGCCCGGCTCGCCTGCTGTGCCGACGCGCAGTCGGCCGCGAGTCCGGCTGCCGCCCGGACAGCAGGGGGGACCGAACCGGGGCGCCGGGACCCGGCGCTGCGATGCGTGCGCCGTAAGCGGGTTCGGCTCGGTGGTGGACATCTACGCCCCCGGCTCGGACATCACCTCCGCGTGGAACGACAGCGACGAAGGCGCCAGGACGATCTCGGGCACGTCCATGGCCACCCCGCACGTCGTCGGCGCCGCGGCCGTCCGCCTCGGCGGTCAGCAGGACGCGACGCCGGACCGGGTCGCCAAGGCCCTGACCGACGGCGCCGTTCCCGACAGGATCTCCAACCCCTCGCAGGGGACCGCCAACAAGCTGCTCGAGATCGTCGAGTAGCCATGGCCGGCCGGCGCCCGCCGCACTGCCCCGGCCGGGGCGCGGCGGGCGCCGTCCGTTGCCCGGGACCCGGTGTCCACCGAAGACATTGCAAGCCGAGACGTATCGTCTTGCGGTGTGATCCGGCATGGCGTACCGTCGTGCGCATGGGTTCCCTGTGAGATCGCCGGCGCCGACCGCGTAGAGCACCGCTCCGCGTCGCAGCGCTCCGCCGTGCAGCCATCCACCCCGATCCGGCCCCGGCCGAACGCCGTGCGGCCAGGAGGGACCTCACCGTGCACACCTCACAGCTCACCCTCAGCCACGTCACCAAGCGCTACCCCGGCCGTACCGTCCTCGACCAGGTCTCCTTCACGCTGAAGCCCGGCGAGAAGGCCGGGCTGATCGGGGACAACGGCGCCGGCAAGTCCACACTCCTCCGGCTGATCGCCGGTCAGGAGCACCCGGACAGCGGCGAGGTGACCGTGAACGCCTCCGGTGGCATCGGTCATCTGCCGCAGACCGTTCCGCTGCCCCCCGCCGCCACCGTCCAGGACGCCGTGGACCTGGCCCTGGCCGACCTGCGCGCCCTGGAAGCGCAGGTGCATCAGGCGGAACGGGCCCTCGAGCACGGCGAGGACCCGGAGATCATGGCCGCGTACGCCGCCCTCCTCGCGCGCTTCGAGGCACGGGGCGGCTACGACGCCGACCACCGTGTGGACATCGCACTGCACC
The DNA here is from genome assembly GCF_036857595.1 of Streptomyces sp. AHA2. Classification (NCBI taxonomy): domain Bacteria; kingdom Bacillati; phylum Actinomycetota; class Actinomycetes; order Kitasatosporales; family Streptomycetaceae; genus Streptomyces; species Streptomyces sp. AHA2. Next base: position 95,531 of record NZ_JAUQWJ010000015.1, on the reverse strand, counting down.
ACCTCGGCCTGCCCACGCTGTCCCGCGAGCGGCGACTCGGCACGCTCTCCGGCGGCGAACGCTCCCGTCTGGCCCTGGCGGGCGTCCTGGCCGGCCGCCCGGAACTGCTGCTGCTCGACGAACCGACGAACGACCTGGACGATCAGGCCGTGGAGTGGCTGGAGGCGCAGCTGCGGGCGCACCGGGGCACCGTGCTCGCGGTCACCCACGACCGCGTCTTCCTGGAGCGTCTGACGACCACCGTCCTGGAGGCCGAGGCGGGAAAGGTCACCCGCTACGGTGACGGCTACGCCGGCTACCGCACGGCCAAGGCGGCCGAGCGCCGCCGCAGGCTGCAGGAGTACGAGGAGTGGCGCGCGGAGGTGGACCGCAACGAACGGCTGGCCGCCGGTCACGCTGCCCGCCTCGGCGCCATCCCGCGCAAGGCGCCCCTGGCGAACTTCGGGCACGGCGGATTCCGGGCCCGCGGCCGGGCACACGGCGCGATGGCCCGCATCCGCAACGCCCGTGAGCGTCTCGAACGGCTGACCGCGAACCCGGTGCCCCCGCCGCCGGATCCGCTCGCCTTCACGGCGCGTGTCCAGACGGCGGAGCCCGTCGACCGGGACACCGGGACCGCTGCCGCGGAACCGCCCGCAGTCCGGCTGTCGGACGTACGAGTGGGGGACCGCCTGCACCTGGGCGCCGTCACCCTCGGCCGAGGGGACCGGCTCCTGGTCACCGGCCCCAACGGAGCCGGCAAGACGACGCTGCTGAAACTGCTCGCCGGTGAGCTGCGGCCGGACGAGGGCTCGGTGCAGGTGAGGGGCCGGGTGGGTCATCTGCGGCAGGACGAGACGCCGTGGCCGCCGGACCTGACGGTGGCCGGGGCCTTCGGGCTGGGCCGCGTCGGATCGGCCGGCGAGCACGCCGACGCCTTGCTGTCCCTCGGCCTCTTCCGCCCGTCGGAGCTGGGCCTGCGCATGGGAGAGCTGTCGTACGGGCAGCGCCGCCGCGTGGACCTGGCCCGACTCGTCTCGGAGCCCGCCGATCTCCTGCTGCTCGACGAACCGACGAACCACTTGTCGCCGGCCCTGGTCGAGGAACTGGAGGAGGCGCTGGCCGGCTTCGCCGGGGCGATCGTGCTGGTCACCCATGATCGCGCACTGCGGACCCGGTTCCGGGGGGAACGTCTGGAACTGCCGGAGGCCGCCCTGGCGCAGTGATCCCGCCCCGGCCGGGACGTGCGACGACGGACCGGCCGGTCAAGGTCGCCCGAGCGGGGAAGGCCCCTCGGGCGGGGCCGGAGGCTCGGGACGGGAGGAGTGCGCAGTGGCCTGGTAGGCGTCGAAGTCGGCCCGGCCGCCCGCGCCCAGGACGCCGGTCTGCCCGGCGAGCCGACTGGGGGGCTGCCGGCGCAGTTCCTGGCGGGCGAGGCGGGAGACGAGTGCCGGGAAGGCGGGGCGCAACGGCTGGCACCAGCGCAGCCACGGGGGCGCGTAGATGTGCCGTGCCCGCCGCTCGATGCCGGAGGTCAGCCAGCGGGAGACCTCGGCGGTGCTGTGCACCTTGCGTGCGAAGCGCGGCTGGTTGCGGCGCAGGGCCTGCAGGACCGGGTGATCGTCGATGCCCGTGATCATGTCGGTGCCGGTCCAGTGCAGGTAGGCGATGCCGACACGAACCCCGTCCGGCTCCACCTCGCCCCGCAGGGCCAGCGCGAACGACTCCACCCCGGCCTTGGAGGCGCAGTAGGCGCTCATCAGCGGGGAGGAGCCGAAGGCGGCGGTGGAGGCGATCTGCAGGAAGTAGCCGCGGGTGTCGGAGAGGTGAGGCAGGAAGGCGCGGGCGGTGTTGGCCGCGCCGATGAGGTTGACGTCGATGACCCGCTGCCACAGGTCGGCCGGCGTGTGCACGAAGGGCCCGCCGGTGGCGATCCCCGCGTTGGCCACGACGACGCTCGCCGGCCCGAGACGGTCGTTGATCTCACGGGCGGCGTGATCGAGCGCGTCCCGGTCGGTGACGTCGGTCTCGACGCACAGGCTCCGGCCGGGCAGGGCGTCGGCGACCTGGCGGAGGGATGCCTCCTCACGCCCTGTCAGCGCGACCAGCATGCCGGCATCCGACAAACGCCGTGCGAGGGCCGCGCCCACGCCGCGGGCGGCTCCGGTCACGACGGCGACCCGCCCCGCCAAGGGCGAGCCGGTCGCCCCTTCGCACCGTCCCGACCCGGGCACCTCACTCATAGGTCCTCGTTCCCGTCACCGCGCCGCCCCGCCGACGGCGCTCCCACACCCCTTCGGTGATACCCGCCGATACGGATGCGTTCGAGATCTCTGGCCCATTCGGCGCCCCCTGGCGGGACCACGTCCCTCAGCCGGAGGCGACCGAGCAGGTCGTGCCGGCCCCGCCCGCACGCGGGTCGTCACCCGACGCGATCCCCGGCTGCTCCCGTGCACGGTGCTGCCCCGTCGGGGCACCAGCACGGCGTCGGCCCGTCGCATGCGGGAGGTCTCGTGCACAAGCGGGGCCCACACGTACCGCCGGCGCTGGAGACGGACAGTCAGGAGAACCCCATGTCGTACGGCCGGTTCCTGGCCAAGGGGCCGGCGAGGGCACTCCCCCCTTCCGGATCGTCGCTGTCGCCCTGGCCGCCGTCGCCGCAGTGGCGTTCCTCGTCAGTGGGGTCCGCAAGAAGCAGCACCCGTCAGCAGGCCTGTGTCACCTGGTGGTCGGCAGCGGGAGGGCGTCGGTGTAGGCGTTGACCGGGCGGGGGACTTTCCGGACGCTGTGGGCGTCCAGCGCGACCGGGGCGGATCTCGTGCCCAGAGTCCCCCCGGGATGCCACGTGCCCGTGACCGACACCCACGTGTCGGCGGGCAGCTCCGCGGCCCCGTGGATCCGCACCTTGACGGTCTGGGCGTCCGCGGCGCAGCAGTTCAGCACGAGCCGGGTCAGGTACCAGTCACCGCCTCCTCCGGCAGGCGTGACGAACCCGGTCATGAGGACACTGCGTCCCTTGATGCCCAGGTCCCGGTCCTGCTGTACGCGGCTGGTGAACTCGGTGAGGGTGAGGGGGACCGGCGAGGTCGCGGGGAGGGGGTCGAAATCGTTCCGCTCCTTCACCGGCCGCGGGGCTTCACGGGCGGCGGTGTACGCGCCGAGGGCCGGAGGGGCGTAGAGGAGCAGGCTCAGGGCCGGCAGGAGCAGCAGCCAGGCGACGCGGGGCATGCCGGAGTGGTCGTGACCGTCGACGTCCCCGGGTCCGTGGTCCTCGCCGGGCTCGTCATGCCCGCCCGGCCGCCGGTACGACATCGCCTCCGCCACCCCCAGCAGGAGGAGGAGGAAACCGGAGGCGATCAGGAACGGCCGCATCCCCTCCTTGACGTATCTGAGGTAGAGGTCGGAGAGGAGCGAGGCGTGCACCAGGCCGAGGCCGCTCAGGACCAGCAGGGACACCTGGAAGAGTCGTCTCACAGGACCACGGCTCCGATCAGGACGCTGCACAGGATCGCCACCACCGTGGTGGCGGCGCAGAAGCGGACGGCGAAGGCCCGGCCGAAGGTGCCCGCCTGCAGCGCGAAGAGCTTCAGGTCGACCATGGGGCCGACCACCATGAACGTGAGGCGGGCGACGGGTGAGAAGCCGGTGAGCGAGGCCGCGACGAACGCGTCGGCCTCGGAGCACACCGAGAGCAGGACCGCGAGCCCGGCCAGGAAGAGCACCGACAGCCACGCAGAACCGGAGAACGCCTCCAGCACCGAACGCGGAACGGTCACGTTGAAGGTGGCCGCAGCCATGGCCCCGAGGACCAGGAAGCCGCCGGCGTGCAGGAAGTCGTGCTGGAAGCCGCGCCGGAACTCCGTCCAGCGGCTGTGCCCCGGCCGGTGCCCGGTGTGCCGCACGGTGGGGCGCAGCCATTTCTCCCGGCCGAACCGGAGCCACAGCCAGCCCATCACGGCGGCGGTCGCCAGCGAGGCGAGCAGCCGGGCCAGCACCATGGCGGGGTTCCCGGGGAAGGCGATGGCCGTGGCGGTCAGGACCACCGGGTTGACGGCGGGAGCGGACAGCAGGAACGCGAAGGCGGCGGCCGGGGTGACGCCACGGCCGATCAGACTGTTCGCGACCGGCACCGAGGCGCATTCGCACCCGGGCAGGACGACACCGGCGCCCGCGGCCACCGGAACGGCCAGCGCGGGCCGCTTCGGCAGCAGGCGGCTGAACACCCGTGCCGGCACGAACGCGTTGATGGCACCGGACAGGGCCGTGCCCAGCAGCAGGAACGGCATCGCCTGCACGGTGATGGCCAGGGCCACGGTCCGCCACGCCTGCACGGCGGGTGCATCAAGCCGGCCACCGCCCACGAAGAGCACCACGTTGAGCAGGACGATTGCTCCGAGCAGCAGGAGCAGCCCTGACCACAGCCGCTCCTCCAAGGCCCTGACCTCAGCTGCCTCGGTGGCCGTTGTGGCCTCCTGGGTATTTCCCTCTGTTCTGTGCACGCCGGCCCTGGGTTGTCGGATGTCGAAAGTGGGCTCGAATATAGCGGGCACGTGTTCCGGCACGGGAAAGGGTCCCGCACCACGACGTGGTGCGGGACCCCCGATGGTGCGGACGGGCGGGTGCCAGGGATCAGACGCCCGCGACCGACTGGATCCAGGAGCGGTACGCCGTCACGTTGGTGTAGGCCGTGGTCGTCTGGCGGTCGCTGGTGGAGGCCACGCCGACCTGGACGCCGTTCGCCATCATCGGTCCGCCCGAGTCGCCGCCGGCGGTGATGCCGTCACCCCGGCGGGCGCAGATGGCGGAGCCGCCGTAGGCGTCGGAGCATCCGCCGGTGACCGTGACGTTGGCGACCTTCAGGTAGCGCGACTGGCAGGTCGCCTCGGAGCCGCACTGGGACGTGGCACCCCAGCCGTAGACCTGAACGCTCTGGCCCACGCGGACGGTGCCGGGCTGGCCGAGGCGTGCGTAGGTCGCCGACACGGAGCGGTCGAGGCGCACGAGCGCCAGGTCCGAGCTGTGGGTGTAGGTCTGGACACCGTTGGCGAGGGTGCCTCCACTGTGCTGGTCCAGACTGCCGATGCGGAACGACAGTCCGCCGCCGGTCACGCAGTGCTTGGCGGTGAGGATCCACGTCGGGGCGATGATCGTCGCCGAACACGTCTCGCGGCCGTTGGAGAACAGCCGCGCGGCCCAGGGACCGCTGCTGGCGTACGAGCCACCGATGATGGGCTGGGGAGCCTTGGTGACAGGAGGCACGGGAGCCTCCGCCGCGGCGGCGTTGGGGGAGAGGAGTGCGAGGACGCTGACCGCTGCTGCGGCGAGAGCGGGCATGAGCCTTGATATGCGCAAGGTTCCTCGATTCGGGAGACACGCCGGATGGGCGTGTGCGTGTGGGGGTCGCCGGCCCCACCCCGGGGGCCGTTCCATGGTGAACTCGCCCTCATGAGGCGCCGGTTCACCATGAACACGCCCAGAATCAGGGAGGAATGTTGAACAGCGGTAGCAACACTTGGTGATAAGGCGGTGTTATGCCCACGCTCACCTGCGCATCGCGGCTCGGCGGCTCTGCGGGGATGTGCGATGCGTGCGGGACCGCCGCGGCCGGATCTCCGGTGGCCGTCGGGTGGGCACCGCATATGCCGGAGGTCCGGTCCGTCGTGCATCGGTGCGTAGTTCGGCGGTCCGTAGGCGTTACACAGAACCGGCCGACCGGTATATTTCACGATGCTCGTGCGACTGAGCGGGATCGACGTTTCCCTTGTGGGCCGGGGCCCGGGATGGTCGCTTCGCGTGTTCGAGTTCCGTCGACGACAGGGGGAGATCGGAAATGGCGGACTGCATACAGGCGCAGGTGGTGATCGCCGGCGGCGGGCCGGTGGGGATGGTGCTGGCGTGTGAGCTGGCGGGTTACGGGGTGTCCACCGTGGTCGTGGAGGCCGCCGCCGCGGTGTCGGGTCGGCCCAGGGCGACCACGTTGCACGCCCGCACGGTCCAGTGCCTCGTCCGGCGCGGGTACCTGGGCGGGCTGTCGCACGGCGGGGACGGGGCGGCGCAGGCGACCAGTGTGTTCCACTTCGCCGGAATCGCGGGGCTGGGCATCTCGGCACCGGCGGCCGAGCCGGAACCCGTACTGAAACGGACGCAGCAGGAGCTCGAGCACCACTTCGAGGAGCGTGCCCGGGCCGCCGGGGCACTCGTCCTGCGCGGCCACCGGGTGACCGGGCTGCGGCAGGGACCGGACGGGGTGCGCGTGACGGCCGACGGCCCGGACGGCGCGGTGACCTGTACGGCGCAGTACCTGGTGGGGGCGGACGGGGCCCGCAGCATCGTGCGCGAGCAGGCCGGGTTCGCCTGCAGGACGTATCCGGCGACGGTGTCCGCGCTGGCCGGGGACGTCGTGCTGGAGGAGCCCGGGCAGTTGGAGGAGGGGTGGCGGCGTACCCGGCGCGGCTGGATCGTCGCCAAGCACCTCCCCGGTGGCGGTACCCGGCTGCGGACCCTGGATTGCGCGGGTGCCCACGGTGAGCGTCATCTGCCGCCGACGTTGCAGGAGTTGCGTGGCGAGGTGGCCCGGATCGTCGCGCGGGACGTACCGATGCGGGCGCCGAGGTGGCTGAGCAGGTTCAGCGATTTCGCGCGGCTGGCCCGGTCCTACCGCAAAGGGCGGATCCTGCTGGCCGGTGACGCGGCCCACGTGCACTTCCCGATCGGCGGGCAGGGGCTCAGCACGGGTCTGCTGGACGCCGTCGACCTCGGCTGGAAGCTGGCGCTGACGGTGCGCGGCAGGGCGGGGGACGGGCTGCTGGACAGCTACGACCGGGAACGCAGACCCGCTGCGCAGCGCGTCATCGACCACACGCGGGCCCAGCTGGCCTTGATGCGTCCCGCCGCCGAACTCGACCCGCTGCGCGCTCTGTTCGGCGAGCTGCTGGGTGGGCAGGGGGCAGGCGCCCTGGCGTCGATGGTCAGTGCCCAGGACACGGTGCTGCCCGCCCGGGCCGTGGATGCCTCACCGTGGGAAGGAAGGTTTTTGCACAACGTGGGCCTGAGTACCCGGCACGGGCGGACGGACGTGATCGACCTACTGGTGCCGGGCCGGCCGCTGTTGCTGCTCCTGGGCACGGCCGGTGACACCTACGCGGGGCAGGCGCGCGGATGGGCCGGAATGCTGCGTGTGGTCCATGCCGAGCCCGCTCCGGGGCTGCCCTGTGAGGCACTGCTGGTGCGGCCCGACGGCTATATCGCCTGGGCGGCGGGCGGTGGTGCGCTGCGGGCCGCCCTCACCGCGTACTTCGGTCTGGGCAGGGGGGCGGCGGGGCGGGAGGCCGGGGCCGGTGTGCTCGCTCCGGCCTTCGGCTGACGGGCGCCGCCCGGTGCCGGGCGCGGCCCTTTCGCCCGGTCGGCGGGGGACGACGGGCGGATGCGCCGCCGCGAGTCCGACGCCCGCTCCTCGCGGGACGGGATCGAGGTGGTGCGTCGCAGGCCGTCCCGGCCGGCACGTCGGTCCGGCCGGGGAAACGGCCGACTGCGGGGGAGGGGACGGTGGGCCGGCCCCGACCCGCGGGTGACGGGCGCCGGCTCGTGCCCGACGGCTGCATCGCCCGTCCGCCGGTGGCGGACGGTGCTGCGCCGCACGGCGCCCCGGCCGCGTGTGCTCGCGCGGGAGCGGCGGGCCGGGGGCCGGTGCGCGGCCCCCGGCCTTCAGCCGACGGGTGCGGTCTCGGGCCGGGCGGCGCGGGCCAGCAGCTCGGCGTGGACCCGGGCGCCGCGATCCTCGGTGATGTCCACGGAGGCCAGGACGGAGGGGATCACCGCGCTGGGCAGGATGTGCCGCAGCAGGGAGCTGACCCGGCCGGGCAGGTCCTGGTACTCGCACACCGCCTGGGACATGGCCTGTATGCCGGCGAAGGACCCCACCAGGACGTCGGCGGTCTCGGCGGGGGTGACGTGGTCCAGCAGCTCGCCCTGGGCCTGGGCCTTCTCCAGCAGCTCGTTGCCGACCTCGCTCCAGCGCACGAAGGGGCCGCTGCGATCGAGACCCTGGGCCTGCTGGTCGAGGGTGAGACGGACCCCGGCGCGCACCATGGGATCGGTCTGGAGACGGTGCGCGTGCAGCACCACCGTGTCCACGAGCTGCTGGACCTTGAAGGGGCGGTCGGGGACGGGCAGGTTCTGGTCCTGCTCGGTCAGCACCCCTTCGGCCAGGTGCTCCTTGGAGGGGAAGTGGAAGTACAGCGCCCCCTTCGTGACCCCCGCCACGGTGATGATCTCGCTGATCGTCGCCGCCTGGTAACCGCGTTCCTCGAAGACCTTCGCCGCCGCCGACAGGATGGTCTGCCGCGTCCGGATCGCCCGGTCCTGCTTCGCCACTTCGGCCTCCTCCATTCGATGAGCCCGGAGACCCCAAAGAAAAAACCGTCCAGTATGTATATTACAGATGAAGCGGCTTCGCGCAGCCCCCTGGACGACACCAGGCGGAAAGAATCCGGTAAGCGGCCGGCGCGCGCGACGAGGGGGGACTCGCGGTGATCCTGGTGACGGGGGCCACGGGCACGGTGGGGCGGGCGTTGCTGCGCCGCCTGCCGGCCGAGGTGACGGTACGGGTCATGGCAAGGGACCCCGGGCGCGTCGCCGCCGCGGGCCCGCAGGTCGAAACGGTCGCCGGTGATTACACGGACATCCGCTCGCTGGAACGGGCGCTGGCCGGGGTGCGGACGGCTTTCCTGGTCACCACCGCGGTCGGGGGACAGGACGACGAGCGGTTCCTGCGGGCGGCGTGCGGCGCCGGGGTGCAGCGGGTGGTGAAGCTGTCTGCGGCGGCCGTTCTCGACGACCGTGCCCAGGATCTGATCACTCGGTGGCAGCGCGCCAGTGAGCAGGCGCTGCGCGGTTGCGGCCTGGAGTGGACGCTGCTGCGGCCGCGTGCCTTCATGTCCAACTGCCTGTCCTGGGCGGCTTCGGTGCGCGGTGAGGGCGTCGTGCGCGCGCTGAACGGGACGTCCGTCAGCCCGTGCGTGGATCCCCGGGACATCGCCGGCGCCGCGGCGCGCGTCCTGACCGAGGAAGGGCACGAAGGACGCGCCTATACGCTGACCGGCCCCGAGGCCATCGCCCCGGTGGAGCAGACGCGGCAGCTGGGCCGGCTGCTCGGCGTACCGCTCAGGTTCGAGGAGCTGAGCCGGCAGCAGGCCCGGGCCGGGCTGGGCCTGCGCTATCCGCAGCCGGTGGTCGAGGCGTTGCTGGCGAGCGCGGACCGGCAGCGTGCGGGCGCCAAGGCCCGGGTGGACGGGGCGCTGGCCGCGCTGCTCGGGCGCCCCGCGACGACGTTTCGCGAGTGGGCCCGGGACCACCTGGAGGCCTTCGCCCCGATTCGCGCGTGAGCCGGGGTGAAGGCTTGAGGAGGTCGTGGTGCCGGGCTCGCCGGCCCGTTACGCGGTGGTGGGGCGGCCCAGCCGGGGTGCGCGGACGCGGGGGTCAGCCGCCGGCCGGCAGGCGGACCGTGCAGCGGAACACCGGCTCGTCGCCCTGATGGGCGGTCACCAGCACGGACTCCTTGCCTCCCGAGGCGGGCAGGCGCTGCGCCCGGACGAGGCAGGGAGCGTCCAGTTCGACGTAGCGGGTGAACTCGCTGACGATGTCCGAGGGCACGGCCGTGCGGCCGAGGGTGGCGGTGGCCGCCTGGCGGGCCGCCTCCATCAGCACCATCCCGGGCACGTGGTCGACCATGTGGTCGAACAGCACGGGGTGGCGGGTGTCCACGCGAAGCTGCCAGCGGTTCGCTTCCCCGATCGGGGACAGCACGACGTCCGTGGGCGAGGTGCGCCCCACGACCTGGGGGGCCTCGGGTGCGGTGAGCTGGATGACCTGCGGCATGCCGTCCTCGCGCAGGCGGCCCGCGCGCAGCCGCTGGTAGACCCGGGGGGTGATGCAGGTGAGCGAGCCGCCTCCGGTGGCGGCGAGCCGGCCCTCGCGGCGGATCTCCACGGAGATGCGGAAGCCCAGCAGGCTGCCGCCGCGCCTCTTCACCTCCGAGCAGGTGACCTGCAGTTCGAGCGTGGCGGGGGTCCGCTCGACGCGCAGGTGCTCGGGATCGACGTGGACGCTCAGGTCGCTCACCAGGAAGTGATGGCCGAGGGGGACCCCGAACTCGGCGTGCGCCAGAAGGATACCGGCCTGCCGGATGGTTTCGGCGGCGATCAGGGGATCGTGGCAACCGTCCACGTTCATGAAGAAGCTGTGCCCGCGCGGCCACTGGGCGGCCAGGGTGTAGTGCTCGTCGTCGACGCGCGCCCAGTCGGTGAGCATGACCTCGCAGACGCTGGCGCGGTGCACCAGCTCCTTCGGGACGGTGGTGGTCAGGGACGGGAAACGCGGGACGAAGACGCATACCGGCGTCGTGCCGTCGCTCTCGCCGGATCGGACGCCGGATACCGGTTGTGCGACGCGGAACGTGCTCGCAGACATGTCTTCTCCCCGTGGGCCGCATGGATGTGACGGTGATGTGGAGGGCCGCTCAGGCCTGCGAAGATACATACCACCCGGTTTAATTTCTAGCGGTACGAGTCATTCCGGCTGAGGGGACTGCTGAACGGCTCGTTCTGCATGCTCCCTCTCGTCCGTCTCGCCGCTCGGCGAAAGGGCTGTGAACAGCGGTTATCCGACGTACGGCCAGCCGTCGGGACTGCCGGCTCGCTCGGCTGCCGCTCGTTTTCGGCCAGTGCGCGGGTACCGGGCCGGCAAAGGACTACCGGCTCTCGAGCGGATCCGGAGCCGTTGTCGAGCGCCCTCGTCCAGCCTTTCCTCGAAGCCGTGGGAGGGGGCGGTCGAGGGAGCGGGTCCAGGTGCTGCTCCGGGTGGGGCACGCGCACGCGGACGGGCGGGAACTCACCGTTTCCGCTGTGGCGTCGTGCCACGTCGCAGGGGGTGAAGGGGGGTGGAGGGGGTGTCGGCGCCTCGCCCGGCCGCCCGGTGGGCCGGACCGGCCAGTCGCGCGATCCCCCTCGCGGCCGTCACCCGCGCCGCGACCTGCCCGGAGCGCCTGCGGACGAAATGTAAACCGCGCATTCGGTTTGTTATAGTGGGCCGGGCGGGGGCCGTTCGGCCTGTCCCGGGGAGGGACCAGACATGGCGATGACAACTGCCCCCGTGCCGAGCGGGCCGGGGCCGGCCGACGCGCGCGGACGCGTGGCCGAACTGCACGAGATCCGTGCGCAGGCGGTGGCCGGGCCGAGCGAGAAGGCGACCGAGGCGCAGCACGCCAAGGGCAAGCTGACCGCGCGCGAGCGCATCGGACTTCTCCTGGACCCGGACTCCTTCCGCGAGGTCGAGCAGCTGCGCCGGCACCGGGCGACGGGCTTCGGGCTGGACACCAAGAAGCCCTACACCGACGGTGTGATCACCGGCTGGGGCACGGTGGAGGGCCGCACGGTCTTCGTCTACGCCCACGACTTCCGCATCTTCGGCGGTGCGCTGGGCGAGGCCCACGCCACGAAGATCCACAAGATCATGGACATGGCCATCGCGGCCGGGGCCCCGCTGGTGTCGCTGAACGACGGCGCGGGCGCCCGCATCCAGGAGGGCGTCTCGGCCCTGGCCGGCTACGGCGGCATCTTCCAGCGCAACACCAAGGCCTCGGGCGTCATCCCGCAGATCAGCGTGATGCTCGGCCCGTGCGCGGGCGGCGCGGCCTACAGCCCCGCCCTGACCGACTTCGTGTTCATGGTCCGCGACACCTCGCAGATGTTCATCACCGGCCCCGACGTCGTCAAGGCGGTCACCGGCGAGGAGATCACCCAGAACGGCCTGGGCGGCGCCGACGTGCACGCCGAGACCTCCGGCGTCTGCCACTTCGCCTACGACGACGAGGAGACCTGCATCGCCGAGGTCCGCTACCTGCTGTCACTGCTCCCGCAGAACAACCGGACCGCGCCGCCGCAGGCGCCCTGCTCGGATCCCGTAAACCGACGGTGCGAGGCGCTGGCGGAGCTGGTGCCGGCCGACGGTCATCAGCCCTATGACATGGGCCAGGTGATCGAGGAGATCGTCGACGACGGCGAGTACCTGGAGGTCCACGAGCGCTGGGCGCGCAACGTCGTGTGCGCGCTGGCGCGGCTGGACGGGCAGGTGGTCGGCATCGTCGCCGACCAGCCGCAGGTGCTGGCCGGAGTGCTGGACATCGAAGCGTCGCAGAAGGCCGCCCGGTTCGTGCAGTGGTGCGACTCCTTCAACGTCCCGCTGGTGACGCTGGTGGACGTCCCCGGCTTCCTGCCCGGCGTCGACCAGGAGCACGGTGGCATCATCCGTCACGGCGCGAAGCTCCTCTACGCCTACTGCAACGCGACCGTGCCGAGGATCTCCCTGATCCTGCGCAAGGCCTACGGAGGTGCGTACATCGTCATGGACAGCCAGTCCATCGGTGCCGACCTCACCTACGCCTGGCCGACGAACGAGATCGCGGTCATGGGCGCCGAGGGCGCGGCCAACGTCATCTTCCGGCGTCAGATCGCGGAGGCGGAGGACCCCGAGGCCATGCGGGCCCGCATGGTCAAGGAGTACAAGTCCGAGCTGATGCACCCCTACTACGCGGCCGAACGCGGCCTGGTCGACGACGTCATCGACCCCGCGGAGACCCGCGAGGTCCTGGTCGGTGCCCTGGCGATGCTGCGGGCCAAGCACGCCGACCTGCCCTCCCGCAAGCACGGCAACCCGCCGCAGTGAACCGACGAACCATGCGGTGCACGGCCGGCGCTCCGCCCGGGAGCGTCGGCCGTGCACCGGAGGCAGGAGACGATCGATGGTCAAGCAGGAGCGAGCGGCCCGTACCCGCCAGGCTCTGATCCGTGCCGGAGCCGAAGTGTTCGCGCGGGAGGGCTTCGCACGCGCCTCGCTGACGACGATCAGCCGGCAGGCCGGGGTGAGCAACGGCGCGCTGCACTTCCACTTCGCGACCAAACAGGCGCTGACGCAGGCCATCATGGCGCAGGCGCTGGAGGCCGTGCGCCGGATCGTGCAGGACGCCGGAGCGGGGGACGGGGGGCCGCTCCAGGCGCTGGTGGAGGCCACCCACCAGTTGATGAACCGCATCGGGCACGACGTCGTCGTGCGGGCCGGGTTCGGGTTGTCCGACGATCCGCTCGGGGGGCAGGGTCCGGTGCTGCGGCGCGAATGGCAGCACTGGGTCGAGGAGGTGCTGCGGCGGGCGGAGGAGGACGGTCACCTCGGCCGGGAGGTGTCGGCCGAGGACGCCGCCGTCGCCGTCGTGGCCGCCACGGTGGGGCTCGAGGTGCTCGGCGGCACCGACCGGACATGGCTGTCGCCGGAGAAGGTCACGCGGCTGTGGGCCCTGCTGCTGCCCCGCCTGACGGGACAAGGCGACCGCCCTTCCTGAAACCGTCTGAGCGGTCTCTCTTTTCGGATCTCTGTGCGGGGGTGCAGGTCGCCGGCGACTGCGATCCACGCCCGGAGTGTTCACCTCCTGCGTATAACCCCAGGTCAAGGCGGTGCCGAGGTCGATCTTGTGATCCTGGAGGAAAAAAACAGCACGGATGGTTTGGTATTGACAAACCATCCGCCCCGTTTTTTACTGGGAACCCGGTAGCGGGACAGGGGAGACGACATGGACATCGCAGTACTGGGCGCAATCGACGTCAGGGAGAACGGGGTCTCGGTGACCCCGACGGCACCGAAGCCACGCCAGGTGCTGGCGCTGCTCGCCCTGCACGCCGACCAGGTGGTGCCCGTCACCGCGCTGATCGAGGAGCTGTGGGGCGAGCAGCCGCCGCGCAGCGCGCGCACCACGCTGCAGACCTACGTACTGCAGCTGCGGGAACTGATCTCGGCGGCCGTCGCCCGTGATCCGGAAGGCTCCCCGGCGCGCACCGCCAAGGACGTGCTCGTCACCTCGCCGGGGGGCTACCTGCTCCACACGCGCGGCGGCGCCAGCGACGTCCGCGAGTTCGAGCGGCTGGCCGGCACCGGCTACCGGGCCATGGACGCGGGTGACTTCACCGGTGCGGCCCGGCAGTTGCGCGACGCCCTGTCGTTGTGGACGGGCTCCGCGCTCGCCGACGTGCACACCGGCGCGCAACTGGAGATGGAGACCCGGCGGCTTGAGGAGACCCGGCTGTGCGCCCTGGACCAGCGCATCGAGGCCGACCTGCGGCTGGGCCGCCACCGTGAACTCCTGGGCGAACTGACGGTCCTGGTCAGCCGCTACCGCACCCACGAGACGCTGCACGGCCAGTTCATGCTGGCGCTGCACCGCTCCGGCCGCCGGAGCGAGGCGCTCGACGTCTACGCGCGGCTGCGCACCGCCCTGGTGCGGGAGCTCGGCCTGGAGCCCTCCGCCGGGCTGCGCCGGATGCAGCGCTCGATCCTCATGGCCGGGCCCGAGTCGGCCTCCCTCACCCCGGCCGGTGGCGAGCGGCTCAGCCGGGTCGGCTGAACCCGCAGCCGGCCGCAACCAGCTCGACAGTTCAGGAGGGGGCCCGCGATGCAGGCCAGGTCACAACGGACGCGGCGCAGGCTCGTCCGGGCAGGCGCGCAGCTGTTCGACCGCAACGGCTACGCCAGCGCCACATTGGGACAGATCGCGCACGAGGCCGGACTGACCAAGGGGGCGCTGTATTTCCACTTCGCCTCCAAGGAAGGACTGGCCGATGCCGTCCAGGAGCAGGGCCGGGTCCTGCTGCGCGACTTCGTCCAGGGCCGGCACGAGGCCGGCGCGGCGCCGGTGCAGGCACTGATCGACATGACGCATTGGCTGGCCTGGGTGCTCCACGAGGACCCGGTGATCCGCGCCAGCTTCCGCATCACCAGCGAACGCAGCGGGCGGCAACCGCCCGTCACCGACTTCCACCAGGTGTGGATCACCGAGGTGCTGCAGCTCGTCGACCTCGCCCGCCAGGCCGGGCACCTGCACGAGGACCTCTGCCCGGACGGTCCCGAGACGCTGACGTCGGCGGCGGTGTGCGGCATCGGGGTGCTGTCCGGCACCGGCGTCCCGCGGCCGGAACTGCGGCGCAGGGTCGCGGCGTTGTGGGACCCGCTGCTGACGGCCCTGGTGCCGGCCGGGCACACCGACCGCTACGACGTACGGGCCTCGGCGCTGTCCGCCCAGCTCGTTCCGGTCGCCTGAGCGGAGGCCGGCGTCGCTTCTCACGGACCGGGCACGTACGCGCCGTCCACGCCGCGCGGCGACGGTCCGAGGCCCACCCACCCTTTCGCTGCTTCCGTCGTCGGCCGGCCGGGACGGACGGACCTTTGGAGTCAAGCCATGCCCCATCACAGCGCGACATCCCCCGACGAGGTGTCCGCCGACCTGATGAACGACCTCGTGGCCATGCTCGCGACCGTGCTGCGTCTGCAGAGCGAACGGATCGACGTCGCGCAGACCTTCAGGGCGCTGGGCCTGGACTCGCTGCTGACCGTCGAGTTCGTCGCCACCGTCAACGCCCGCTACGGCACGGCGGTCAAACCGGACGCGCTCTTCGACCACCCCACACCGCTGGAACTGGCCCGGCACGTGGCCCGTGAACGGGGCCTGCCCGGCGACGCCCCCTTCGACCGGCCCGTGACCCGCCCCGCCGCACCCGTCCCGGCCCTGGTGTCCCTGCCCGCCGCGGGAACGGTGCTCGACGTGCTGCGCGAGGAACTCGCCCGCATCCTGTGCTGCGACCCCTGGGACATCGACCCCGAAGCCCCCTTCTCGGTACTGGGCGTGGACTCCGTCGCCGGCGCGCAGTTCGTGTCGACGATCAACGACATCTACGGCCTGCACGAGCGCTCCGTCACCCTCTACGACCACCCGGGCCTTGCCGCCATGGCCGCCCACGTCGTCTCGGCCACCTCCGCGGGCACCGCGGCCCCCCGGCCCCACCCGGCGGCCGGGCCCGAAGCGGCCCCGCCCGGCGGGGTGATGGGTCTGGAGGCGCTCCTCGACGCGGTGCGCGAGGACCGGATCTCCGTCGACGACGCGCTCGGCCTGCTGCACCCGCGGCCCTGAACGGACAGAACGACCATGGACGAACGCGAGATACTCACCCGCTTCAAGGCCGGGACACTGGACCGTGCCCAGGCCACCCTGCTGCTGGCCGGCGCGACGGCCCGGACACCCGGGCCTGCCCCGGCACCCCCCGAGCGGCCGCACACCGCCGCGCCGGCGGCCGGCGGTCCGTCCGCCACGGACGGCCGGTACGCCGTCGTCGGCCTCGCCGGGCGCTATCCCCTGGCCGACGACCCGCACGCCCTCTTCGAGAACCTGAGCGCCGGCCGCGACACCGCCCGCTGCGCGCCCGCCGAACGGCCCGGCCCCTCCGTGCTCGCGCCGGGGCAGCGCGGCCACTTCCTGGACGGCATCGCGCAGTTCGACGCCGAGTTCTTCGGACTGACACCCCGTGAAGGCGCTCTGCTCGACCCCCAGGAACGGCTGCTGCTGGAGGCCGCCTGGCTGGCCCTGGAGGACGCCGGCTGCACCGGGGCCCGGCTGGACGCCCTGAACGGCCCCGGCGGTGCGCCGCGATCGGTCGGCTTCTTCATCGGCGTCAGCTCCTCGGACTACGCGCTGCTCGCCGCCGAGGGCCGGGAGCACGGTCTGCGCGACATGCCCCGCAGTTCGCACGGGAGCCTGCCCGGCAGGCTCGTGGCGCTGCTGCGGCTGAGCGGACCCGGGCAGGTCGTCGACACCGGTGTCTGCTCGGCCCTCACCGCCGTCCACCTCGCCGTCGCGTCCCTGGAGCGCGGCGAGTGCGCCGCGGCCGTCGCCGGCGGCGCCGAACTGCTGCTGCACCCCTCGCGAGGCGGTGACGGCGCCGGGGAGGGAGTGGGCGCGGTGGTGCTCAAGCGGCTCGACCGGGCGCTGCGCGACGGGGACCGGGTGCACGCCGTCGTCCGCGACACCTTCAGCGGCTTCGGGCACGCCGCCCCCCGGCACGGCGCGGACGTCGACATCCCGCGCGGGGCCGGTGGGTTCCGGCTGCGCGTCACCCGCGACACGCTCGCCCGGCGGGTCGGTGACGCCGGTGCCGCCCTGGGCATCGCGGGCCTGACCGCCGCGCTGCTCCAGGCGCGGCACGGGGTGCTCGCCCCGGCGGGGCGGGGAGAGGAGCCCGTGCCGTGGCAGCGGGCCCGTGACGAGCACGGGCGGGACCTGCCGCGCGCCGCCGTCGTCGAGGTGGACGACGGGCACGGGCTCACCGCCGGGGCGGTCGTCGAGGAGTTCCTGCCCAGGCCCGCCGTGGCACCGGCCGAGGCGGACGGCACGCACCAGCTCGTCTTGCTGTCCGCGCCCACCCCCGCCCACCTCGTGGCCGGCGCCACCCGGCTGGCCGACTGGCTGGAGGCACACGGGCAGGACGCCGACGCCCCGCTGCTCGCCCGGGTCGCCCGGCATCTGCGGGCCGGGCGGGCCGCCCTGCCCTGCCGGATCGCGGTCCTGGCCGCGGACGTGCCCGAACTGCTCACCGCCCTCCGCCGGTTCGCCGGCACCGGCAGACCCGGCGCGAACCTGCGCCACGCCGACCTGCGCGACGGCGCCGATCCGCTGCACCTGGGCCGGGCCCCCGAGACCCGCGACTACCTGGCGGCGCTGTGGCGCAGCGGGCGGCTCGAACAGCTCACCCGGCTGTGGCTGAGCGGCGTCGAGGCCGACTGGGCCGCGCTGGAGGGCCCGGCCGTGGCCGGGACGGTGGTGCCGCCGCCGTCGGTGTTCCTGCGGCAGACCCTGTGGCTGGACGCGGTGGGGGAGCGGACCGGATGAACGCCGCATCCACGGCGTCGCACCACTCCCCGGATCTCCCGGGTCCGGACGAGACGGTGAAGCTGTGGTTCTGCCCCAACGAGGAGCTGGCCCCGGGCATCGCCGCCACCTTGGCCACGCACTGGCTGGACGCACACGAACAGGACATCGCAGGAAGGTTTCTCTTCGAGCGCGACCGACGCCAGTACCTCGTCGCCCACACCCTCGTACGGCGGGTGCTGGCCCTGGAGAGCGGGGTGCCCGAGCCCGAGGCGGTGATCTGGCGCTCCTCACGCGGCCGGCCGTTCCTGCAGAAGCCGCCGGAGGGACTGCCCCGGGGAGGACGTGAACTGGACTTCAACCTCTCCCACTCCCGCGGCCACAACCTGCTCGGCGTGGTGCGGCGCCACCGCATCGGCGTGGACGTGGAACGGCTCGACCGCGGCGACCAGGGCCTGGACACCATCGTGGAGACCTTCGCCGAGGAAGAACGGCGCTGGGTGGCCCGGGCCGCGCCGGGCCGGCCCCGCGACCGGAGGGCGCTGCGGCTGTGGACCCTGAAGGAGGCCTACAGCAAAGCGCGCGGACTCGGCCTCGGACTGCCCTTCGACTCGTTCTCCTTCACGCTCGCCGAGGACCGCGGCGTGACCGGATTCCGGCCGCCCGACAACGACCACGAACGCTGGTGGCGGTTCGTGGAACTGGAGCCGGTGCCCGACGTGGTGGCCGCCGTCGCCGTCCTGGCCGGCCCCGAGGCACCGCGCGCCCTCCAGCTCCACCACGGCTTCCCCTGGGGCCGCGCCGCGCCACGGCTGGTGCCGCTGCCCGAGCCCGTGGCCGTACTGGTGTGAGAGGCCGCCACCGGGCGCGGAGCCCCGGTTCGAACGGGCCGGCCCCAGGTCGCAGGGCCACCTGTGGAAGGTCGCTCGAACGCGGGTGGAGATTACGGGGGGTGCCCGCCGAACAGGGCTAGCGTGCTACACGGCCGACGGCTTCCAGCCACGAGTGGAACCACCCACTCAACCGGTACGGGGAGGAAACTGTGGAGATACAGGTTCTGGGTCCATTGAGCGCCGACGTCAACGGAATCTCGATCGTTCCGACCGCGGGCAAACCGAGGCAGCTCCTCGCCCTGCTCGCCTTCTACCCGGGCAGAGTCATGACCGTGCCCACGCTCATGGAGGAGATCTGGGGCACCGACATGCCCCAGAGCGCCATGACGACCATGCAGACGTACATCCTGCAGCTGCGCCGCCGCCTCGGCACCGCCATGGGGCCCGACGCCCCCGGCACCGCCAAGGAGGTGCTCGCCACCCGGCACGGCGGGTACCTGCTGCAGGTTCCCCCGGAGAGCGTCGACGTGCACCGCTACGAGCAACTGGCCACGGCCGGGCAGAGCGCGTTCGAGGACGGCGACGACGCGCGGGCGGCCGGGCTGCTCCGGGACGCGCTGGCCATGTGGCAGGGCCCCGCACTGGTGGACGTACGCGTGGGGCCGATCCTGGAGATCGAGGTGCTGAGGCTCGAGGAGAGCCGCCTGGGCACCGTGGAGCGCCGGATCGACGCCGACCTCCGGCTCGGCCGGCACGCCGAACTCATCGCGGAGCTGACGGACCTGGTCGCCCGTCATCCGCAGCACGAGGGCCTGCACTCGCAGGCCATGGTGGCGCTGTACCGCTCGGGCCGGCAGGCGACCGCGCTGGACGTCTACCGCCGGCTGCGCGGCCGGCTGATCGAGGAACTCGGCGTGGAGCCCTCGCCGCAGCTGCAGCGGCTGCACCAGGCGATGCTCACCGTCGACCCGGCACTGGACCAGGTCTGCGGGGCGCGCCGCACCTCCACCTTCAACCTGTTCGCCGTCTGAACCCGCCGGCGGGTCCGGCACCCCGCCGTGGCCGGGAGCGCCGGATCCGCCGGCGGTGGGCGCGGGTCCGGCGCCGGGGCGAGTGGGCCGGCGGCCGTGCGGCTGTCGAACGGATCGTCGTCCGGCCCCGCTGTCCGCAGCACGGATCGAGCACTCTTCGAACCTTCCTCAAGTGCTTCGGCAGAACGTGAGTGGTGCCGAGCGGTGCACGCGCCGCGCCCCCGCCGAGCCCCGGAGGAGAACGAGCCGTGCCCGACTTCACCTGTCCCGCGCTTGCGGTGGACGGCCTGCTGCGCACGGCGGCCGAGCGTCACCCGCACCGGCTCGCCCTGCGCACGGCCGACGAGGCAGTGACCTTCGCCGAACTGGCCGCCCGGGCCGAGCGGATCGCCGCGTTCGTGACGCAGCACACCGGCGGCCGGCCCGGTGCCCGGGTCGCCGTGGCCAACGTCCTCGATCCCGTCTTCGCCGCCGCCTACTACGGCGTCGTCGGAGCGGGGGCCACGGTCGTCCTGGTCAATCCGCTGACGGGCGAGGACGGGCTGCGGCACGTGTGCGCCGCCTCCGGCGCCGAGCTGGCGCTGGTCCCGGCGGCGATCGCCGGTTCGCTGGCCAAGATGCGGCGCCTGCTGCCCTCGCTCGCCACCATCGCGGTGACGGACTCCCCGACGGCGCTGGTGCCGCCCGGCTGCGTGGGACTGCACACCGCCCTGCAGGAGGCGCCCGCCTCCGCCGCCCGCCCGCCCACCGACCTGGACGCCGTCGCCTGCGTGCAGTTCACCACGGGAACCACCGGTCGCCCCAAGGGCGTGCGGCTCACCCACCGCAACGTGGTCGCCAACGCCCGGCAGACCGCGCTCGCCCACCTGCTGGGGAGCGACTCGGTCACCGTCAACCACCTGCCGCTGTACCACGTGATGCACCTCAACTCGGCGGTGTCCGCCGGCGCCTGCCAGGTGTTGTGCACCGACCCCGACCCGCTGGTGTCCCTGGCCGTGGCCGCGGGCACCGGCGCCACCCACTACTACGGGCTCCCCGCGCGACTGCACCGCCTGGCCGCCGACGACCGGTTGCCCCGCACGCCGCCGCAGGCCCGGGGCGGCTCCCGGCTCACCGCCGTACTCTCCGGCGGCTCACGGCTGCGTCCGGACGCCGCCACCACCCTGCGCGACCTGCTGCGCGTGCCGGTGATCCAGGGCTACGGAATGGCCGAGTCGTCCCCGCTCACCCACTGCCAGCGGCCCGGCCTGGACAAGCCCGGCGCGGTCGGCGTCCCGGTGCCCGGTACCCGGTGCCGCCTGGTCGACCTGGCCACCCGCCGCCCGGTCGACGTCTGGTCCACCGGTGAGGTCCAGGTCAAGGGACCGCAGCTGATGGCCGGTTACCTCGATGAGGACACCCCCGTCCCCACCGACGCGGACGGCTGGTTCTCCACCGGGGACGTCGGCTACATCGACGGCGACGGCGCCCTGCGGCTGGTGGACCGGGTCGACGACATCTTCAAGTACGACAACGAGATCGTCTCGCCCAGCCGGATCGAGGAGATCCTCGCCACCGACCCGCGCGTCGCCGACTGCCTGGTCGCCGACTGGCCCGACGACACCCACGGCGGCCTCGTCTGGGCGGGCATCGTGCTGCGCGACACCCCCGGCTGCGACGACGCCCACGACGTGCTCGACGTCCTCGACTCGGTCACCGCCCGTGCCAACGAGCACCTCGCCCACTTCGAACGGATCCGTCTGACCGAGGCCCTCGACGCCGTGCCGCGCACCCCCACCGGCAAGCCCGCACGGCGCCTGGTGCGCCGCAGGCTCGCACAGCAGGCCACCTGCTGACACGGGCCATCGCCCACCCCCCTTCCAGAGGAGCGAACCATGGTGACCTTCGTGAACAAGCTGACCGTGCACGGTGACATCGACGCCTTCCTGGCCGTCAAGGGCCGGCTCACCTCCTACATGTCCGCCCAGCCCGGGTACGTCAGCCACCTCACGCTGCGCCACGCCGGCGAGCCCCACGTCTTCCTCGAACTCGCCGTGTGGAAGGACGCCGGAGCCCACCGCAAGGCCGTGCGCAGCGAGGAGTTCCAGTCCCTGGTCAAGGACCTGGGTCCGCTGGCCACACCCGACCCGGCCCTGTACGAGATCGTCGAGGAGAGCGCCTGATGCCCGGCCTCGACCGGCCGCGGGCCGTCGTGGTGGGCGCGGGCCCCGTCGGCCTGACCGCCGCGCACGAACTCGCCCGCAGGGGCGTGCGGGTGCGGCTGGTCGACGCCGCACCCGGGCCCGCGCCCACCAGCCGGGCCGTGGCCGTGCACCCGCGCACCCTGGAGACCTTCGCGCAGATGGGCGTCGTCGACGGCCTCCTCGCGCGCGGGCGGCGCAACCGCGCCTTCACCATGTACAGCGGCGGCCGCCGCCTGGTGCGGCTGGAGGCCGACTACGCGACGATGCCCACCTCCCACCCCTACACGCTGATCGTCCCCCAGACCGAGACCGAGGCAGTGCTACGCGAGGCGCTCACCCGCCTCGGCGTCGGCATCGAATGGGGCGTGCGGCTGACCGGGTTCGAGCAGGACCAGGACGGGGTGAGCGTTCACCTGACCCGCGCCGACGGCACCTCCGAGACCGCGCGCACCTCGTGGCTGGTCGGCTGCGACGGCGGCCACAGCACCGTGCGCAAACTGCTCGGCCTGGAACTGGCCGGCGAGTCCAGTGAGACGTGGATGCTCGCCGACGCACCCGTGGCGAGCGACCTGCCGCCCGACACCATCTACTGGGCCCACACCGGCGGGCACGCCCTGATGATGGTGCCCTACGCCCGTGACGGGCACTGGCGGCTGCTGGACACCGCGCCCGTGCCGGAGGGCGGCACGGCACGGCTCGCGGAGAAACTGTCCCAGGGCCTCGGCCGCGAGGTCCGGGTCGGCGAGCCCGAGTGGACGTCCGTGTTCACCTTCCAGCAGCGCATGGTCCAGCGGATGCACGACGGCCGTGTCTTCGTCGCGGGCGACGCCGCCCACGTGCACAGCCCCGCGTCCGGGCAGGGCATGAACACCGGCGTGCAGGAGGCGTACAACCTCGCCTGGAAACTCGCCCAGGTCGACCGCGGCCACGCCGGTCGCCGTCTGCTCGACACCTACAGCGAGGAACGGGTGCCCATCGGCCGGGCTCTGCTGGGTTCCACGCGCACCGCGACCTTCCTGGTTCAGCTGAAGAACCTGCTCGCCTCCGCCGCGCTGCCGGCCGTCTTCTGCGTCGTGCGTTCGGTGCCGGCGCTGCGCCGGGCCATCCAGCGCAAGGTCCTCGGCGGCATGTCGGGTCTGCGCATCGCGTACACCGGTTCCCCTCTGACCACCGCCGCACAGCCCCGGCACCCGACGGGCACGGGCAACGCGGCGGCGTCCGCGACCGTCCCCGCCGCCGGGCCCGCACCCGGCCGGCGCCTCACCGACGCCCGGGTCCACGACCCTTCCTCACCGGGCTGCCGCGCCCTGCACGAGGAACTGCGCGATCCGCGCTGGACGTTGCTGCACGCGGAGGGCGCCGGAATCGGCGACGCGACCGCCGTGCGCCTGGCGGCCGCCGTCCGGTACGGCGCATGGCTGTCGGTGCGGACGGTGACCGGCACCCGCACGGACGGGCCCGCCCCGCTGGCCGACCCCGACGCCCGGCTGCGGTCCGCGCTCGGCCTCGCCGACGGCTCCTGGCTGCTGGTGCGCCCGGACGGCTACGTCGCCGCGCGCGGCGAGCACCTCACCCGCGCCGCGCTGGACCGGGCGCTCGCCCCGCTCGGGCTCGGGACCGTGCTCGCCGCGCAGGCCGTACGGGAACCGGGAGCCACTCCGTCTCCCACCCCCGTGCCCGTCCCGACGGAGTACCGACCGTGACCGACGACCAGCCCTGCGCCCCGGTGACGGGCGGGACCAGCGGGATCGGCCCGGCGGTGGTCAGCCACCGGGCCGCGTGCCACCTCGCAGCCCGGCCCGCCGCCGAGCACTCGGAGAACACGAAGAGAAGAGGTACTCAAGGTGTCGGCTGAGCAGATGCACCGCACCTCGCACTCGGCCCCGGTGGACGCCCCGGCCGGTGTCGTCTACGGGCTGATCGCGGACGCGCGGCAGTGGCCGTTGTTCTTCCCCGAGAACGTGCACGTGGAGCGACTGGAGTTCGACGGGGCGGCCGAACGGCTGCGGATGTGGGCGACGGCCGACGGCCGGGTCAGGTCCTGGATCTCCGAGAGGGCCCTGGATCCCGGGACGCGGAGCGTGGAGTTCCGTCAGACCCGTCCCCAGCTCCCGCTGACGGCGATGAGCGGACTGTGGACCGTCGAGGAACGACCGGACCAGTCCAGCCTGGTGACGCTGCGCCACGACTACACCGTGCACACCCCCGGCGACGCGGCCTGGGTGGAGCGGCGCCTCGCCGCCAACGCCGAGGCGCAGATGGCGGGCATCGGTGCGCTCGCCGAGCGGTGGCGGCTCCTGGACGACCTCGTGCTGTCCTTCGAGGACGCCGTGCGCATCGAGGCGCCGGCCGAGCACGTCTACGACTTCCTCCACCGGGTCGACACCTGGCCGGCGCTGATCCCCCACGTGGCACGGCTGGAGGTGACCGAGGACGTCCCCGGGGTGCAGCTGATGGCGATGGACACGCAGACCGCGGACGGGGCCGTGCACACCACCGAGTCGGTGCGCATCTGCTTCCCGCACGCCGGGCGCATCGTCTACAAGCAGACCGTGACGCCCGCACTGATGGCAGCGCACACGGGGGAGTGGAACCTCGTTCCCGACGCGGACGGGGTGACGGCCGTCGCACAGCACAACGTCGTGCTGCGCGAGGAGGCGGTGGAACGGGTCCTGGGGCGGGGCGCGGACCTCGCGCAGGCCCGCCGCCACGTGCGCGAGGCCCTCGGACGCAACTCCACCGCGACCCTGCACCTGGCGAAGGAGCACGCCGAACTCCTGACCCGGCAGGGGTGAAACCGGCCCGGACCGACGCGGAGGCCGCCACGCCATGACCGCCGAACCGACCGACACCGCCATCTACCCCGAGCGGCGGTACGCCGCCCTGTACGCGCAGGCGCAGCACTTCTACACCCGCCACATGCGCATCCTCGACACGCACGACACCGAGCGCTGGGCGGACACGTTCACCGAGGACGCGGTTCTCGAACTGCCCGGCCGGCCCGGCCCGGGACCGGCCCGTGCCCAGCTCCACCGCTACGCCCGAGCCGGGGCGCAACGGCACCGACGCGCCGGCGGCCGCCTGGACCACTTCGTCGGCAGGCTCGACGTGTGGCCGCGACCGGACGGGTCGCTGCACACCCGGTGCTCGGCCCTGGCCTACGTCGCCACGCCGGGTGTGCGCCACGTCCTGGCCGTGTGCGTCATGGAGGACGTCCTGGTGCGCGCCGGCGGCCGCTGGCGCATCGCACACCGCCGGGTGACCAGGGACGACCTGGTCTGAGCCGCACGCACGGGAGCGACCGGGCCCGCGTCGGGACCGTGGCGTCTCCCGCCACCGCACGCACCATCCGCACCCCGGTCCCGAGACCGGGCACGTACGGGACCGAGCACAGCGGACACCGAGGAGGCAGTCATGCCGGACGCCGAAACGCACGCGGCAGCGCACCCGGGCACGGACGAGATCGCCACCCGGGCGAGGGCGGAGGCGCTGGCGATGACCGGACAGGACACCGGCCCCGGCCGTCGCCCGGCGGGCGAACTGGCGGCCGCCGCGCTGGGGGCGCACCGCACGCTGGTGCGCCGGCTCGGACGGGGCGTGCCGCTCACCGCCCTCGGGCCGGACGCCGGCGTACGCGGCCTGACCACGTTCCTGGCGGTGTACGGCGCCGAGTGCCCGGCAAGCGGGGACGGTGCCCCGGCTGATCGGTGAACCCGGCTGGTGCGCCGCTGAGTCGACACGTGTCCTCGGAGCGCGTCCCGGGTCCGAGGAGCGGCGCCCGACGAGGTCGAGCGGAGCCCCGGCGCCGTGGTCACGACACCGGGGCTCCGCTCCACGCCGCAGCCCGCCTCACGCCACCGGAGACGCTTCCTCCAGCGGCTGGCCGCGCCCCAGTTCCCGCTCCGCGCGCCGCAGGACGACCGAGTCGGCGATCTCCCCGCTGCGCACCGCGATGTTCGACAGCAGCGCCGACGACAGGCCGTGGGTGTGCTCGGTCCCGCCCTGCAGATAGACACCGCACGCCAGTGCCGAGGAGGGGACGAGGCGGTAGTCGCGCTCCACCCGGTGCCGGCCGGACGCGTCGCGCAGGAAGTGCCGGTCGAAGTCACCGAGCAGACGGGAGGGGTCCAGGCCGTCGTACCCGCTGGCGAACACCAGCGCGTCCACGGCGAGTTCCTCGGTGCGCTCGTCGAGCACCGAGCGCAGCGTCACCA
Organism: Streptomyces sp. AHA2; assembly: GCF_036857595.1. Lineage (NCBI taxonomy): Bacteria > Bacillati > Actinomycetota > Actinomycetes > Kitasatosporales > Streptomycetaceae > Streptomyces > Streptomyces sp. AHA2. Next base: position 69,554 of record NZ_JAUQWJ010000015.1, on the reverse strand, counting down.
GCGTCCCGTCCTCCGAACGCTTGACCTCCGAGACACGGGTGAGGTTGCGGAAGTGCAGCCGCCGCACGCCGCGCACCTCCTCGTCGTACACCCGCTGGTACAGGGCCCGGATGACGTCGGCGTCGACCACCGAGTAGTTGGTGTTGCGGTGGTAGCGCCAGAACGCGTCCCGCCCCTGCTCGGCGCCGAAGTAGTACGCGTCCACCGCGCCGGGGTCGAAGACCTGGTTGGCGAAGGGGGTGTCGTCGGCGACGGAGTAGCCGTACGAGGGGATGATCGCGCTGACCTCGGCGTGCGGCAGCGCATCGTGGAGGAACCGGGTGATCTCGGCCGCGCTCTGGCCGGCGCCGACCACGGCCACGCTCCTGAGGTCCTGCGGGTCGTGCTCGCGGAACCTGCCGAGGAACTCCGAGCTGTGCCAGACCCGGTCGTCGGAGGTCACGCCGTGCGGCAGGCGCGGCACCAGGCCCGTCGAGACGACCACGTTGCGCGCGGTGACCGTCCGCATCGCACCCTCGCCGGTGCGCACCTCGATCTCCAGCAGTTCGGGTGTCGCGGACCCGTCGGCGAGGGGCCGGATCGAGGTGACCTCGGCGCCGTAGGTGACCTGGTCGCGAAATGCGGCGGCGGCCCACTCCAGGTACTGATGGAATTCCTGGCGGGTCGGAAAGAAGTCCTGGTTGTTCACGAACTGCACGAGCCGGTTCTGGGTGTGCAGATAGGAGACGAAACTGAACCGGGACATCGGGTTCCGGAAGGTCGCCAGGTCCTTGAGGAACGAAATCTGCATCGTCGTCGACGGCAGGAGCATGTTCCGGTGCCAGCCGAATGACGGCTGGCGTTCGAAGAAATGGAACCCGACGGGTTGTTGCGGAGCGCTCGCCCCATGCTCCTCCAGGGCGATCGCGAGTGACAGGTTGGACGGGCCGAACCCGATCCCGACCAGGTCGTAAATCTCTTGGTCACGGCTACCCGTTATGCCCATAGAAAATTCTCCCGATTGCGTCTGGAAAACCCGGCCGGCGGCCCGAGGCATCGCTGTGCAGTGTGGCCCGGGCGGCAACTCGAAAGCAACCGGAAGACGGCCTGAGTCCCGCTTGAGCCGCGCGTCATTCGGAAGCGTTGTCCTGCCGGCGGGACATGGTTACGGTCGGCCCGGATTCTCGAAACCAGACGGAAGAAGCCTTTACGGAAGGGTGGCTCCGGATGTTCGTTCCCGACTTCTACCGCGAACCGGGCAGTTCATGGATGGTCGACCTGCTCCGCGGGAACCCCCTGGCACTGGCCGTGTCCAACGGCGGCACCGACGACGGCCCGTTCGCCACGCACCTGCCCGTCATCTTCGACCCCGAGACGTCGGCCGAGTGGTCCGGCGACCTGCGGGGCGCGACCCTGCTCGGCCACATGAACCGGGCCAACCCGCACTGGGCGGCGCTGGACGACGGCGGGGTGCTGCTGCTGACGTTCACCGGCCCGCATTCCTACGTCTCGCCGACGATCTACCGGAAGACCCTGGCCGCCCCGACATGGAACTTCACCGCCGTTCACGTCCGCGGCACGGTGAGGAAGATCGAGACGACCGAGGAGACGCTGGGCGTGGTGCAGTCGACCGTGCGCGCCTTCGAGGGGGCGTTCGGCGACGGCTGGGACATGACCGAGTCGCTCGGCTACTTCCGCAAGATCGTGCCCGCCGTGGGAGCCTTCCGGTTCACGGTGACCGGCGCCGAGGGCATGTTCAAGCTCAGCCAGGAGCAGCCGGGCGAGGTGCGTGCCCGGGTGCGGGAGTCGTTCGGGCAGAGCGGGTGCGCCCACAAGCGGCAGACGGCCGAGCTGATGAGCCGGCTGCCGTGACGCGCCGCGGCCGGCACCCGGGGCTCACGCGCCGACGGCCACCGGCCGGTTCCGCCCGGCGCACTCGTCGGCGGAACCGGCCGCGGCCGGCGCGCGCAGGACCTTCATCCCCGTGGGCCCGGGACGCTCCGCGCGCTCCTCGAGGGCGCCGAAATCCTCGAGAGTGCTCGCGGCGGCGCTGTCCAGCGCGGCCGTCACCCACTGCTCGAAGTCGACGCCGAGCTGCTCCGCGGCCGCGTGCCACCGCTGAAGACGGCTGCCGCGCACCTCGAGGCGGCGGATCGGCTCGGCGGACACGCCCGGCTGCTGACCGCCGCGGCGCTCGGCGCGGACCGCGGTGCGCAGCTGCCGGGTGGTCCACTGCTCCTGCTCGGCCCGGTCCAGCCACCGGTCCTGCTCCTCGACGGTCATCGAGGCCAGTTCCGCGTGGTGCTGGAAGCTGAGGGCGGACCGCCGGCGGCCGAGGTCGAAACGCCGGGAGACCCAGGCGTAGTTGCGCAAGGTCTGGTACGACAGGCCGGCGGCGCGGATGCCGCGCTGGTACCGGTCGGTGTAGTGGTCCTTGCCGTAGACGAGCCAGTCGCCCAGCCACCAGGACGACGAGTCGAGGACGTCGGCGAGCTGCCGTCCGGCCCGCTCCCACTCCTCGTAGGGCATCCGGGCCGGCATCTGCAGGCCCACCTTGGTGGTCAGCACCTGGCCCCCGCGCGGCCCGGCCGCCGCGGTACGCGGCTGCCGGGGCGGGGTGGCCGTTGCCGGGCCGCTGTGCGGCTGTGGGGCGGTCTGACCGGCCTGACGCGTCATCATGCCTCCAGGGAAAGGTGCATTCGACTGGCCAGAATTCTCGCCCGACTGGCTGGAGCGGCACTCGAACGGTTGCACATCGAATCTCTTTGTGGCATGGCGGAGGAGCCCCTGCCGCCCGCCCCCGCCGCCCGTACACATCGCTGGTCCGGCCGCGAAACGGCATCCGAGCCGGGCACGACCCCGTCGTGCGGGGTCGTGCCCGGCTCGGATGCCGTTCGGGCTGCCCTCAAGCCACGGTCAGGGACTCCTCGAGGACGTCGGACAGCCCTGCCCGGAAGCCGTCGACGAACTCGTCGACCTCACCGTCGGACACGGTCAGCGGCGGGGCGAGCCGGACGACGTCCGGCGCCACCGCGTTCACCAGCAGCCCCCGGTCCTGCGCCGCTTGCTGCACCCGCGTCGCGACCTCGCCGCCGAGCACGACGCCCAGCAGCAGGCCGGCACCGCGGACCTCGCGCACCAGCGGGTGGCCCGGCACCCGCAGACCACGTCGCAACCGCTCGCCCGCACGGGTCACGGCGTCGAGGAGGCCCGCTTCCTCGATGGTGTCCAGGACCGCCAGGGCCGCCGCGCAGACCACCGGGTTCCCGCTGAAGGTGGAACCGTGCGTGCCGGGCGTCAGCAGCGTCGCCGCCGCGCCGAAGGCGAGCGTCGCGCCGATCGGCAACCCGCCGCCCAGGCCCTTGGCGAGGGTGACGACGTCCGCCTCGACGCCCTCCGCCTCGGCCGCGAACCAGCGCCCGGTACGGCCGACACCGGTCTGGATCTCGTCCAGCACGAGCAGGGCGCCGTTCGCCTCAGTGATCCCGCGGGCGGCGCGCAGATAACCGGGCGGTGGCACGATCACACCGTTCTCGCCCTGGACGGGCTCCAGCACCACCAGCGCGGTGCGCTCGGTGACGGCGGCGCGCAGTGCCCCGGCGTCCCCGTACGGCACGTGGGTGACCTCGCCCGGCAGCGGCCGGAACGGGAGCTGCTTGGCGGGCTGGCCGGTGAGGGCCAGCGCCCCCATCGTGCGGCCGTGGAAGCCTCCGGTGGCCGCGACCATGTGCGGGCGGCCCGTCAGCCGGCCGATCTTGAGGGCCGCCTCGTTGGCCTCGGCCCCCGAGTTGGAGAAGTACACCCGCCCCTCGCGGCCGGCCAGCCGTAGCAGGCGTTCGGCCAGGCGCACGGTCGGCTCGGCGATGAACAGGTTCGAGACGTGTCCGAGCGAGGCGATCTGCTCACCGACGGCCCGGACGACCGCGGGGTGCGCGTGACCGAGTGCGTTGACCGCGATGCCGCCGACGAAGTCCAGGTACGCGACGCCCTCCGCGTCCCACACCCGGGTGCCCCGACCGCGCACCAGCGGCAGCCGGGGGGTGCCGAAGTTGTCCATCAGGGCGCCCTGCCAGCGGCGGGTCAGCCTCGCGTTGTCCCCGGCCGGGCCCGCGCCGCCGCTCATGCCCTCGCCCCCGCGGCACCGGTACGGCTGCCGGTGCCGGCACCGTCGTCGTCGGGGACCACGACCGTGCCGGTTCCCTCGGTGAACAGCTGCGTCAGCAGCGCGTGCTCGACCCGGCCGTCGACGACGCGGGCACTGCGCACCCCGTGGGTCACGGCGTGCAGGCAGCCCTCCATCTTGGGGATCATCCCGGACGCCAGCCCCGGCAGCAGCGCGGCCAGTTCACCGGCGGTCAGCCGGTCGATCACCTCGTCGCTGTGCGGCCAGTCGCGGTACAGGCCCGCGACGTCCGTGAGGATCAGCAGCATCTCGGCGCCGAGGGCGGCGGCGACGGCCGCGGCGGCGGTGTCGGCGTTGACGTTGAACACACCGCCCTCGGCGGCGTCCTTGTCGTCCTCGGGCCGGGCTATGGAGGAGATGACCGGGATACGGCCGTTGTCGATGAGGTCCCGCACGATCCCGGCGTCGACCCGGGCGACCTCGCCCACCCGGCCGATGTCGACGGGGACGCCGTCCCTGTGCGCGTAGCGCTTGACGGCGGTCATCAGGCGGGCGTCCTCGCCCGTGAGGCCCACCGCGTGCGGCCCGTGCACGTTGAGCAGTCCGACGAGTTCGCGCTGGACCTGCCCGGCGAGCACCATGCGCACCACGTCCATGGTCTCCTCGGTGGTGACCCGCAACCCGTTCTCGAACCGGGACTGCAGGCCCAGGCGGCCGAGCTGCGCGCTGATCTGCGGGCCGCCGCCGTGCACGACGACCGGGTGCAGGCCCGCGTGCAGCAGGTACAGCACGTCCATGGCGAAGGCCGTCTTCAGGTCGTCGTCGACCATGGCGTTGCCGCCGAACTTGATGACGACCGTCTTGCCGCGGTGGCGCGCCATGAAAGGCAGCGCCTCCAGGAAGGAGGGGACCGGTTGCGCCGGCGGTGAAGCGCTCATGAGGAGTACTCGCTGTTCTCGTGGACGTAGTCGGCGGTGAGGTCGTTGGTCCGGATCACGGCGCGGTCCGGGCCGGCGGCGAGGTCCACGGTGATGCGGACCGTGCGGCCGCTCATGTCGACCCGTGCGCGGTCCTCGCCGACGGCGCCGTTCTTGCACACCCACACACCGTTGATGGCGACGTTCACCCGATCCGGTTCGAAGGCGGCGGAGGTGGTGCCGACGGCGGACAGCACACGACCCCAGTTGGGATCCTCGCCGTGCACGGCGCACTTGAGGAGGTTGTTGCGGGCCACGGAGCGGCCCACCTCGACGGCGTCGTCCTCACCGGCGGCGCCCACGACCTCGACGCTGATCTCCTTGCTCGCGCCCTCGGCGTCGGCGACGAGCTGGGCGGCCAGATCGGCGCACACGCTGCGCACGGCCTGCGCGAACACCCCGTACGCGGGGGTGACGGCGCAGGCGCCGGAAGCCAGCAGCAGCACGGTGTCGTTGGTGGACATGCAGCCGTCGGAGTCGACCCGGTCGAAGGTGACCCGGGTGGCCTCCCGCAACGCCCGGTCGAGGGTCCCGGACTCCACGTCGGCGTCGGTGGTGAGGACGGCCAGCATGGTGGCCAGGCCCGGGGCGAGCATCCCGGCGCCCTTGGCCATGCCGCCCACCGTCCAGCCGTCCCGGGTGACGGCGGCCGTCTTGGGCACGGTGTCGGTGGTCATGACGGCCTGGGCCGCGTCCTCCCCGCCGGACACCGACAACCGAAGGGCGGCCTCGTCGAGGCCGGGCAGCAGCCGGTCCATGGGCAGCGGCACACCGATCAGGCCGGTGGAGCAGACCGCCACGTCCGAGGCGTCCACACCGAGCCGCCCGGCTGCCCGCTCGGCGGTGGCACACGTGTCCTGGAAGCCCCGCGGCCCCGTGCAGGCGTTGGCGCCGCCGGAGTTGAGGACGACCGCGCGCAACGAGCCGTCGGTGAGGACCTGCCGGGACCACCGGACCGGCGCGGCCTGCACGCGATTGGAGGTGAACACGCCCGCAGCCGCGCGGCGTGGCCCGGTGTTGACGACGAGCGCCACGTCCGGGGCGCCGTCGGATCTGATGCCGGCGGCGACGCCCGCCGCCGTGAAACCTCGTGCTGCGGTGACGCTCACGGTGCGACTCCGATCGTGGACAGTCCCAGGTGCTCGGGCAGGCCCAGGGCGACGTTCATGCTCTGCACGGCCCCGCCCGCGGTTCCCTTGGTGAGGTTGTCGAGGGCACTGATCGCGATGATCCGCCCGAGAGCCGGGTCGAGGGTCACCTGGACCTGCGCGGTGTTCGATCCGTACACGGCCGCGGTGCTCGGCCACCGCCCCTCGGGCAGCAGCCGCACGAACGGCTCGTCGGACAGCGCCTTGTCGTACGCGGCCCGCACGTCCCGGACGCCCACCCCGGGCCGCGCCACGGCGGAGCAGGTGGCGAGGATGCCGCGGGACATGGGCGCCAGGGTCGGGGTGAAGGAGACGGCGACCCGGTGGCCCGCCACCTCGCTGAGGCACTGCGCCATCTCCGGTGTGTGCCGGTGGCCGCCGCCCACGCCGTAGGGCCGCATGGAGCCCATGACCTCGCTGCCCATGAGGTCCGTCTTCGGCGCCTTCCCGGCACCGGACGTGCCGGACGCCGCGACGACCACCGCCTCGGGTTCGGCCAGCCCGGCCGCGAACGCGGGGAACAGCGCCAGCAGCACCGCGGTGGGGTAGCAGCCCGGCACCGCGATGCGCCGGGAGCCGGCCAGCGCGGCGCGGGCACCGGGCAGTTCGGGCAGGCCGTAGGGCCAGGTGCCCGCGTGCGGCGTGCCGTAGAACGTCTCCCAGTCGGCCGCGTCCGCCAGCCGGAAGTCCGCGGCGCAGTCGACGACCACGCTGTCGTCGCCGAGTTGCCGCGCGATCTGCGCCGACTGCCCGTGCGGCAGCGCCAGGAAGACGACGTCGTGCCCGGCGAGGGTCTCGGCGGTGGTGGGCAGCACTTCCCGCCCGGCCAGCGGGGCCAGATGCGGCTGCAGCTCGCCCAGCCGCCGGCCGGCGCCGGACCGGCCGGTCAGCGCACCGATCTCCACGCCGGGATGGGCCAGCAGCAGGCGCACGAGTTCGCCTCCCGCGTACCCGCCGGCTCCTGCCACGGCTGCTCGCACGGTCATGGGCCCTCCTGGGGGACAGGCGTGTCGTTCACACGTGGTGGGGGAGGTGTCACGGCGTCAGCCGGACGTGGTGCCGCAGAACTCGGCGTTCAGGGTGGGCAGGAGCTGGGAGACCTCCCAGTCGCCGTTGTAGTTGAACGTCAACTGGTGGCGCCCGTCCTCGGTGGTGGCGACGAACGTGAGGGAGCCGACCGTGCCGCCGTCGTGGTACCAGAGCGTCTCGCCGCAGCTCATCTCCAGCCGTTCGATGCCGAGTCCGTAGGACGAGATCGGCAGATCGGGGTTGACGACGGTCGTCTTCAGTTCCGCGAGCTGCCGCGGCGCGAGCACCTTGCCCCGCATCAGCGCGCGGAAGAAGCGGTTCAGGTCGGCGGCGCTGGAGATGACGTCCCCGTCGCCCCACACCTGGGAGCCGTGGAACTCGGTGACGTCGTCGATCCGGTCCGGCAGTGTGTCGAAGAACAGCTTGGAATAGCCGCGTCCGCTCGGCCGGGGCAGGCCGGTGCTCGCGCCGGGGTGGGAGGTCGCCTTCAGCCCCAGTGGCTCGATGATGCGCCGGCGCACCTCGTTCTCGTAGGAGGTGCCTGCGACCTTCTCGACGATCAGCGCGGCCAGGAGGTCGTTGGTGTGGGAGAAGGCGTGCCGGGCTCCGGGCGTGAACTGCGGCGGGTGGGCCAGTGCCACCTGCAGGCGCTGCCCGGCCGTCAGGGGCTCGTAGCGGTGCTTCAGGAAACCCTCGCCCAGGACGTACTTCCGGTAGTAGGCCGGCTCGGCCAGGTAGTCGAACAGACCGCTGGTGTGGTTCAGGAGCCGGCGCACGGTGACGGTGCGCCCGTCGTTGCCGTTGCCCGTGACCACGCCCGGCAGATGGCGTTCGACGGTGTCGTCCAGCGACAGCTTCTTCTCCGCCGCCATCTGCAGCAGGACCGTCGCCACGAAGGTGTTGGTGATGCTGCCGACGCGGAACCGGTCGTGGGTGCCGCGCGCCGCGCCCGTGCGCAGGTCGCCCACGCCCACCGCCGTCCGCCAGACCCCGTCGGCGTCCCGGGCCTCGGCCGTGACGCCGGGGACCCCTGCCTCGACGGCCGCCACGATGGCCTGCCGGGTCTCCTCGTGTCCGGCGGCCGGGGCTCTCGTGTCCTGGGCCGCCCGGGCCGTGCCCGTCGTGGCCGTGATCAGGACGGCCGCCAGACCGGCCAGGAGGGCTCTCGGCCTCGTCCGTGTCCTCATGTTTCCCACTCCCCGTCGTGTGCGTGGTGCGTCGTTGACTGACGTCGTACGGGTCCGGTCCGCAGGCGCCACCGCGGGCCGCCCGTACCGGGCTCCGCCGGACGTGGCTCCGGTGGCTCGCCCCGCGCCGCGCGGCTGTCGGGCCGGAGCGGCTCCACCGCCGTGACGGACCGGGGGTGCGTACGGCGCAGCGGTGGGCGGACGGCTCCGTTCCTGCGGGACCGGACCGGCACGGCGGGGCAGGCGGTCGTGCTCCTGGTGCCGGCGCGGCATCCCCGCGCCGGCCGTCCCGTGCACCGTGTGAAGGGCTCACCGGTGCGACGGCGGCGGCCGCGACTCCCGAGGCGGGAACCGCGCACCGCCGCTCGGACCGGGGCGGACCGTGCGCCCGGACCGGCCCGCAGCCGCGTGGTCCTGTCCCCGAGCCCCCCGGCGACCGCGCTTCCTCCGGCCGCAGGCCCGGGCCGCCCGTGCGGGCGACAGGGCGGAATGCTGGCACACGGCCCGGGGCGAAGTACAGGCGATCGGGCGGCGGGGGACCCGGTCGCGGCGGCCGATCGCCGACCGGCCTGTCCGCCCTTGAAGCGCCGTCGGCCGAGTCCCTACGGTGACGTGGCAACGCCGAGGCCGCCCCGATGCCCGGTGTCCCGTCGACCGGACAACGCGTGTCCCGTCGACCGGACACGCCGGCGCGGCCCCACCCGGTGCCGTCCCGCACCGGCCCGGCGACATCCCGACCCCAGTCACACCATGACGATCAAGGACGGTGCCCAGGTGAGCACGAACCCCTTCGACGACGACAACGGACGCTTCCTCGTCGTGGTCAACGACGAGGAGCAGCACTCCCTGTGGCCGGCGTTCGCCGAGGTGCCCGCCGGCTGGCGGGTGGTCTTCGGCGAGGCGGCCAGGTCCGAGTGCCTGGAGTACGTCGAGCAGAACTGGACCGACCTGCGCCCCAAGAGCCTGCGCGAGGCCATGGCGGCCGACTGAGCGCCCCGCCGCCCGCACGTTCCAGGCAAGCACTCTGAGTAGGGAGAACAAGGTGGTGAGGAGCGCTGTGAAACCCGCGAGCGCGGGGCCCGCGGCGGGCCGTGGTGAGTCCGCGCAGCGCGATGTGGTGCTGCCCTTCGTGGGGTCCCAGGCCACGGTGCGCACGACGGGGATGATTCTCCCGGAGAACCTGCCCGAGCGGTCCTGGGAGCGGATCGGCAGCAATCTGCGCGAGCTGGTGAACTCCTCGGCGTGGTGGCTCGCCGACTGGCTGATCTACGGGGAGACCACCTACGGCTGGCGGCGGTACAAGGAGGCCATCGAACGGACCGGGCTGGACTACCAGACCCTGCGCAACTACGCCTGGGTGGCCCGCCGCTTCGAGCACCACCGCAGGCGCGACGGCCTCAGCTTCGCCCACCACGCCGAGGTGACGCGCCTGTCGCCGCCGGAGCAGGACTACTGGCTGCGCAAGGCCGAACAGAACAAGTGGTCGCGCAACGAGCTGCGCCGGGCGGTCCGCGCCGGCCTCGCCGTGCAGAACGGCGCCGCCGAGGACCGCGAGAGCGGCCCCGACGAACAGCGGGAGGTGCCGCGGCTGGCCGGGGCGGCGGCCGGCAAGCGCCGCCAGAAGGTCACCACGCTCACCATCGAGCTGCCCGCGGACCGGCTCGAGCACTACGCGAAAGCGGCTGCCGCGCACGGCCTGCCCGTCGACAAGTGGGTGGCCCGGATGCTCGAGAGCGCCGACCTTCCGGCCGCCGAACGGCGCACCGCCTAGCGAGCCACCGGCCGGGGCCCCTCCGGGCCGGCGGCCCGTCCCACCGGACACCTTTCACATCGGAGCCAGTTGATGATCCTTCAGGGAAAGCGGGTCGCCCTGCCCCGCGTGCCCGTCGTCCACCGGCAGTTCGAGGCACACGCGGCCGCCACCCCCGACGCCGTCGCCGTCGTCCACGCCGGCCGGCAGCTGACGTACGCGCAGCTGGACGCGCAGGCGAACCGCTTCGCGCACTTCCTCGCCGCCCGCGGACACGGCCGCGGCGCCAAGGTCGGCGTCTGTCTCGACTACTCGCCCGACATGCTCGTCGCCATCCTCGGCACGCTCAAGGCGGGCGCCGCCTACGTGCCGTTCGACCCGGCCTATCCGGCGGCCCGCCTGCAGCTGCTGCTGGGCCAGGTCCCCGGCCTCGCCCTGATCGTCACCTCCCCGGCGACCGCGGCGATGGTCGAGTCCGCGGACGTGGCCGGCGTCGACCTCGAACAGCTCGCCGGTCACCTGGCGGACCTGCCGGCCACCGCGCCCGGCACCGACGTCACCGGCGACGACCTGTGCTACGCCGTCTTCACCTCCGGCTCCACCGGGACACCGAAGCTGACCGCTGTGCGGCACGAGGGCTGGTTCAACCTGATGAACTGGCTCAAGCTGGAGTACGGCCTGCACAACGGGTCGCACAACCTCGTCGTCAGCGCCTTCGGTTTCGACCTGTCCCAGCGCGCCCTCATGACCCCGCTGTTCTGCGGGGCCACCCAGTACCTGCCGGCCAGCCGCAACTTCGACGCCCTCATGGCCTACCGCCTGCTGAGCGAGCACGACATCCGCGTGGTGCACTGCGCCTCCAGCACGCTGTACGTGCTGGTGGACTGGGAGAAGGCCCGCGGCGGCGACGCCCTGGCCCGGCTGGACTACGTCCTGTTCGGCGGCGAGGCGCTCAAGGCCGAACGGCTCACCGACTGGGCGCGGCGCGAGGGCACCACCTGCACCCTGCTGCACCAGTACGGCGTCGCCGAGTGCACGGACGTGGCGACCTCCTACGACCTGGCCGGCCACCGCCCCGGCCGGCAGGACGTCCCGCCGGTCGGCCGGCCCGCCTACAACACCGACATCCACCTCGTGGACGACGACCTGCGCCACGTCGCGCCGGGGGAGCAGGGCGAGATCTGCATCGCCGGCGCCGGAGTCGGCGCGGGCTACCTCAACGCCGGCCCCGAGAACGCCCGGTTCACCACCGTCGAGGCCGGCGGAGAACAGGTGCGGGTCTACCGCACCGGCGACCGCGGCCACGTCACCGACACCGGCGACCTCGTCGTCCTGGGCCGGATCGACGCCCAGGTCAAGGTGCGCGGCATGCGCATCGACCCCACCGACGTCGAACGCGCCCTCGCCCGCCTGGAGGGCGTGCGCGAGGCCGCCGTCGCGGTCACCGGCACCGGCACCGGCGACGCCGAACTGACCGCTTTCCTGGTCCCGGCCGGTGACGGCCTCGACACCGACGACGTGCGCGCCCGTCTGCTGCGCACCCTGCCGCGGAACATGGTCCCCGCCCGTTTCCTGACCATCGCGCGGCTCCCCTTGAGCCCGCACGGAAAGGTCGACCGCGCGGCCCTGGCCGACAGCTGCCGCCGAACCCGTGCGGGCAGTGCCCCCGCGGCCTAGCCGCGACCGCGACGACGAACCGAGAGGACAGCGATGACTGCCGAGCGCGTGCGCGCCATCTGGTGCGAGGAGCTGCAGCGCGACGACATCCGCGCCGACGACGACTTCTTCGCCCTGGGCGGCAACTCCGTGGTCCTGGTGCGGATCCAGGGCGCCTACGTCGAGGAACTGGGTGCCGAGGTGCCGATGGACCAGATGTTCCTCCACCCGACGGTGGCGTCCATCTCCGCCTACATCGAATCCCAGGCCGCGGCCACCGCGCCGTAGCCGCCCCGTGTCGGAAAACCACTGGCCAGAGAGGCGCGCCATGTACGACGTCATTGTCATCGGGGCCCGTTGTGCGGGATCGCCGACCGCCATGCTGTTCGCGCGACAGGGCTACCGCGTCCTGCTGCTGGAGAAAGCGCGCTTCCCGCAGGACACGCTCTCCTCGCACTACCTGCACATGCAGGGCGTGGCCCTGCTGGAGCGGTGGGGGCTGCTCGACCGCGTCCGCGACTCGGGCGCCCAGCCGATCACCCACCAGATCTACCAGGGCCCCGACGTGCGCATCGAGGGCTTCTCCCTGCCGATCGACGGCCTGACGACCACGTACGCGCCGCGGCGCTACGTGCTGGACCCGATCCTCGCCGAGGGAGCCGTCGCCTCCGGCGTGGACTTCCGCCAGGGCTGCGCGGTCAAGGACCTGCTGTGGGAGAACGACCGGGTGGCCGGGGTGCGCTACACCACGCCCGGCGGCACCGAGACGACCGAGCGGGCCCGCCTCGTCGTCGGCGCCGACGGCATGCGCTCACTGGTGGCCCGCAAGGCCGGCGCCGAGAACGTCATCGAGCACCCGCGCATGACCACCACCTACTACAGCTACTGGTCGAACGTCCCGGCCGACTTCGAGCTGTACGAGCGGCCGGGCCGCTGGATCGGCGTGCTGCCCACCAACGACGACCTGACCCTGCTCATGGCCTACTTCCCACAGGCCGACTACCACCAGGTCCGCAGAAACGCCGAACCCGCCTACCTCGACGCCTTCCGCACCACCGCCCCCGAGCTGTACGAGCGGATGCAGTCGGGCAGGCGCGAGGAACAGCTGTACGGCACCGGCCACCAGGAGAACTACTTCCGCAAGGCCTGGGGACCGGGCTGGGTCCTGGTCGGCGACGCGGTGAACCACAAGGACTCCATCACCGCCCGCGGCATCACCGAAGCCTTCGTGCAGGCGCAGTCCCTCACCGCTCTCGTCGGCGACCGGCTGCACGACGACGCGGGGCTCGCCTCGGCGCTCAGACGCTACGAGAACGAACTGGGCAACGAGGCCCTCAACCACTACCAGGGCGCGCTGAACGTCGCCGAGCTCAAACCCGAGGGACGCACGGAGATGCTCCGCAAGCTGGTCGGGCACCAGGAGCACATCGACCGGTACTTCTCCACCCTGTCCGGGGCCATCTCCATCGACGACTTCTACAACGACGAACTCCTGACCCTCCTCGACAGCTGAGCGACGACCCCGCTTCCTGGTTCGCCGATTTTGGAGACACAATGATCCCGTTGTCGTTCGCGCAGCGCCGGCTGTGGTTCGTGGACCGGTTCGAAGGCCCCTCGCCGACCTACAACGGCGCCTTCGCCCTGCGGCTGACCGGTGAGCTGGACGTGGACGCCCTCACCGCGGCACTCCAGGACGTCGTCGACCGGCACGAGGTCCTGCGCACGGTGATCGTCGAGGGCGACGACGGCGTCCCCCACCAGCGGGTGCTGCCCACCGGCGACAGGCCGTTCGTCCTGCCCGTCCTGGACGCCACCGGCGAGCAGCTGACCGCGGCCGTCGAACAGGCGGCCACGCAGACCTTCGACCTGGCCGCCGACGTGCCCCTGCGCGCCCGCCTGCTGCGCAGCGCGCCGCACGAGCACACCCTCGTCGTCGTCGCCCACCACATCGCCGTGGACGGGGAGTCCTTCGGGCCGCTGTTCGGCGACCTCACCACCGCCTACGCGGCCCGCAGGCAGGGCCGAGCCCCCGCGTGGGAACCGCTGCCGGTGCAGTACGCGGACTACACGCTGTGGCAGCTGGACCTGCTGGGCGAGGAGACCGACCCGGACAGCCTCGCGGCCCGCCAGCTGGACTACTGGCGCCGGACGCTCGCCGACCTGCCGCAGCCGCTGCCCCTGCCCACCGACCGGCCCCGCCCGAGGGTGATGAGCCCCGACGGCGACCGGATCCCCTTCCGTCTCGACGCGAGTCTGCTGGAAGACGTCGAGAAGCTGGCCGCCGAGCTGGACACCACGGTGTCGATGGTGATGCACGCGGCGCTCGCGGTGCTGTTGCAGCACCTCGGCTGCGGGGACGACGTGCCCATCGGCGCGCCCATCACCGACCGCACCGACGAGGACCTGCGCGACCTGGTCGGGTTCTTCGTGAACACCTGGGTGCTGCGCGTCGACCTGACCGGCCGGCCCACCTTCCGCGACCTGCTGCACCGGGTGCGGGAGCGGTCCCTGGCCGCCTACGACAGCCAGGACATGCCCTTCGAGCGGCTGGTGGAGGTGCTCAACCCCCACCGCTCCACCGCCTACAACCCGTTCTTCCAGGTCATGCTCTCCTGGCAGCCGCCCGTGCCGCCGCTGCACCTGCCCGGCCTGGGCGTGCACGTCGAGCGGCTGGAGACCGGCACCGCCAAGTTCGACCTCTTCTTCGACCTGCTGCCCGACAGCACCGGCGGGGCGAACTGCCGGCTGGAGTACGCCACCGCCCTGTTCGACGAGGACACCGCCCGCGGCATCGCCGAGCGGTTCGTGCGCGTCCTGGACCGGCTCGTGGCCGGCCCCGACCGCGCCGTCGCCACCGTCGACGTCCTCGACGCCGCCGAACGCGACCAGTGGCTCACCCGGTCCGCCGGCCCCACGGCCCACCTGCCCGAGACGACGATCCACGAACTGTTCCAGCAGCAGGCCGCCGCCACCCCGCACGCTCCGGCACTGGTGTGCGCGGACCGGACCCTGACCTACCGGGAACTGGACCGGCGGGCCGACGCCGTCGCCTGGGAGCTGATCCGGCGCGGAGCCGGCCCCGAGGACCTGGTGCTCCTCGCCCTGCCGCGCACCGAGGACCTCGTCGCCGGCCTGCTCGGCATCCTCAAGTCCGGCGCCGGCTACGTGCCGATGGACCCGCAGTACCTCGCCGGACGGGCACGGACCGTGCTGTCCCAGGCCCGCCCCCGCTTCGCGGTCACCGACACCGCCACCTGGCGGGAGCTGCCGCCGTCCGGCCTCACCCCCGTCAACGTCGACGACCGCGCCGCCTGGCAGACGCCCGCCGGGACGCCGCGCGACGCCGACCGCACCGCACCGCTGGGCCCGGACAACCTCGCGTACGTGATGTACACCTCCGGCTCCACCGGCACGCCCAAGGGCGCGGCGATCACCCATCGCAACGTCGTCAACGGCCTGCGCGAGCTGGTGCGCGTCCTGGACACCCCGCCCGGCTGGCGGATGCCGGCCGGCACCTCGGTCAACTTCGACGTCTCCGTGTTCGAGCTGCTGACCACCCTGACCACCGGCGGCACGGCCGAACTGCTGCCCAACGCCCTCGCCCTCGGCGAACGCGACAATGTCGACGGCCACATCCTCAGCGGCGTGCCCTCGGTGCTCGGCGAACTCGCCGGCCACCTGGACAAGGCGCCCGACGTGCGCACCGTCGTCCTCGCCGGCGACGTGCTTCCCGCCCGGCTGGTGAAGCAGCTCCGCGACGCCCTGCCCGGCGCTCGCATCGTCAACTCCTACGGGCAGAGCGAGACTTTCTACGCCACCACCTGCTCCCTGGCTCCCGGGCAGGAGTGGACCGACGGTGACGTCGCGCCCATCGGCACCCCGCTGGGCAACATGCGCGCCTACGTCCTCGGCCCGGGCCTGGCCCCCGTGCCGCAGGGGGTGGTCGGCGAGCTGTACGTGGCCGGGGCCTGTGTGGGCCGCGGGTACCACGGACGGCCGGGCCTGACGGCCGAACGCTACGTGCCCAGCCCCTTCGGCCCGGCCGGCGGGCGGATGTACCGCACCGGCGACCTGGCCCGCTGGAACGCCCACGGCCGGCTGGAGTGCGTCGGACGCGGCGACGGCCAGGTGAAGGTGCGCGGCTTCCGCATCGAGACGGCCGAGGTCGAGGCGGTCATCACCACCCACCCCGGCATCAGCGAGGCCGTGGTGATCGGCCGTGAACTGCCCTCCGGTGGCAAGCAGCTCGTGGCGTACGTGGTGCACACCGGTGAGGGAGCCGTCGGCGACGACGGCTCCGGCGGCATCGGCGACGTCGACGTGCAGGCCGGGGCCTCCGCCGCCGAGCTGCGCAAGTTCACCGCGGCCCGGCTGCCCGACTACATGGTGCCCTCGTCGTTCGTGGCCCTGGGCGCCCTGCCGCTGGGACCGACCGGCAAGCTGGACCGCTCGGCCCTGCCCGAGCCGGAGTTCCTCGGCGAGACCTACCGCGAACCCCGCACCGCCACCGAGAAGATCATCGCCGCCGCCTACGCGGACGTCCTCGGCGTGGACCGGGTCGGCGCCGACGACGACTTCTTCGCCGTCGGCGGGGACAGCCTGCGCTCCATCCAGGTGGTGGCCCGCGCCCGCGCCCAGGGCCTGGAGCTGACCACCCGGGAGATCTTCGAGTGCCGTACGGCGGCCCGGCTGGCCGAGGTGGCCGCCGACCGCCGCGACCGCACACCCGTGCTCGCCGAGCTCGACGGCGGCGGCATCGGCCCGGTGCCGCTGCAGCCGGTGGCCCGCCAGGTGTTCCAGCACGGCGGCGGCACCGACCGGTTCGCCATGTCGATGGTGCTGGAACTGCCCGAAGGCATCGACGCCGACGGCCTCGCCGCCACGCTGGACGCCGTCATCGACCGGCACGACCTGCTGCGCTCCCGTCTGGTGCGCGGCGATGAGCCCCACCTCGTGGTGGCCGAGCCGGGCACCGTCCGCGCCGCGGACCTGCTCCGCCGGGTCGACTGCGACGGACGCTGGCGGGAACCGGCCGCGCTCGAGGCGGCCCGAGGAGAACTGGACCGGGCCGTCGGGCGACTGGCCCCCGAGGCCGGCACCGTGGCCGACTTCGTCTGGTTCGCCCCCGCCGGCGGCCGGGGCCGGCTGCTGGTGGTCCTGCACCACCTGGTGGTCGACGGCGTCTCCTGGCGCATCCTCATGTCCGACCTGGCCGAGGCCTGGCAGCACATCCGCTCCGGCAGGGCGCCCGAGCTGCCGGCCGTCGGCACGTCGGCCCGGCGCTGGGCGTCGGCCCTGGAGGACGAGGCGTACTCCGCGCATCGGGAGGCGGAACTGACCCACTGGCAGAACGTCCTGGAGCAGTCCGACCCGCCGCTGGGCACGCGGCCCTTCGACCCGGCGGTGGACGTGTGGTCCACGGTCGACACCGTGCGCGTGGAGCTGCCCGCCGACGTCACCGAGGCGGTACTGAGCACCCTGCCCACGGCGTTCCGCGGCACCGGCACCGACGTGCTGCTCGCCGCGCTCGCCCTGGCGGTGCACCGCTGGCGCGGTGCGGACGTCTCCACCCTGGTCCGCCTGGAGGGCCACGGCCGCGAGGAGGACGCCGTCCCCGGCGCCGACCTCTCCCGCACCGTCGGCTGGTTCACCAGCATGTACCCCGCCCGCGTCGACGTGCGGGACGTGGACCTGGCCGAGGTGCTGGCGGGCGGCGCCGCCGCCGGCCGGGCCGTCAAGCTGGTCAAGGAGCAACTGCGCGCGGTCCCCGGCAAGGGCATCGGATACGGGATGCTGCGCTGGCTGAACGAGGCGACCGGCGAACAACTCGCCGACTGCCCGGCGCCGCAGATCGGCTTCAACTACCTCGGCCGGATCTCCGACTCGGACGTGCCCGAGCACCTGCGCGCCGAGGGATGGGGCCCGGCCGACTGGTCCGCGGAGCTGATCGCCCTGCCCGACCCCGACCTGCCCGCGCTGTCCCCGCTGGAGGTCAACTCGGTCGCCACCGACACCCCCGACGGCCCCCGGCTGCAGGCGGCCTTCATGTTCCCCACCGGCGTCCTGACCCGGGAACGCACCACGCAGCTGGCGGAGTTGTGGACCGAGGTGCTGCGGGGCATGGCCGCGCACGCCGCACGTCCCGGCATCGGAGGGCTCACCCCCGCCGACGCGCCGCTCGTGCCGGTTCGCCAGCACGAGATCGAAGCGTGGGAGGAGCGCTACGGCCGGCTCACCGACATCTGGCCGCAGGCCCCGGGACAGTCCGGCATCCAGTTCCAGGCCGCTCTCGCCGAGGGCTCCTTCGACGTCTACCACATGCAGTTCGCGCTGCACCTGTCCGGGCACGTCGACCCCGAGCGCATGCGGGCCGCCGGGCAGGCGCTGCTGCGGCGCCACCCCAACCTGCGCGCCGCGTTCCTCACCACCGACGAGGGCGAGCCGGTGCAGGTCGTGCCGGACCACGTCGACCTGCCGTGGCGGCACCTGGACCTGACCGGAGCGAGCGAGGCCGAGCAGGAGGCGGCACTCGACCGGGCCCTGGCCGAGGACCGGGCCGACCAGCTCGACCCGGCCCGCCCGCCGCTGATCCGGCTGGCGCTGCTGACCTGCGGACCGCAGCGGGCCAAGCTGATCGTCACCGCACACCACACCCTGTTCGACGGCTGGTCCTCGCCCATGGTGATCACCGACCTGATCCGGCTGTACTCCGGCACGCGGGAGCTGACACCGGTCCGCGACTACGGCGACTACCTGGCCTGGCTGGCCGCCCAGGACCGGACGCGCTCCCAGGAGCGGTGGAAGCAGGAGCTGGACGGCTTCGACCAGCCCACCCTCGTCGCCCCGGACGCCGCCCTGAAGGGCACGGCGTCCGCCCTGGGCCGCGTCGAGGTACCGCTGTCCATCGACGAGGGACGCGAACTCGCCCGCCGGGCCGCCGGGCTCGGCGTCACCCTGAACACCCTGCTGCAGGGGGCGTGGGCGATCCTGCTGTCACAACTGACCGGGCAGCACGACGTGGTCTTCGGCGCCGCCGTGAACGGCCGCCCCGCCGACCTGGCCGGCTCCGACGAGATGGTCGGCCTGTTCATCAACACCCTGCCCACTCGCGTGGTCTGCGACCCCGCCCGGACCATGGGTGAGGTCATCACCGACCTGCAGGACCGCCAGACCGCCCTGCTCGACCACCACCACCACCCGCTGGCCGACATCCAGCGCAGCGTCGCACTGCCCGCCCTGTTCGACACGCTGATCGTGTTCGAGAACTATCCGATCGACCGCGAGGGCATGGTCGAGGCCAACACCTCGGCCGGCTTCACCATCGACGGCATCCGCCCCTTCGCCGGGTCCCACTACCCGCTCACCCTCAATTCCTCCGACCCCTACCTGCGGTTGTCCCTCGACTACCAGAACAACCTCTACGACCGAGCGGCCGCCGAGGAGATCGCCGCCCGGCTCGTGCGGGTCCTCGACCGGCTCCTGGCCGACCCGGCCACCCGCCTGGGCGAGCTGGACGTCCTGGGCGAGACGGAGCGGGACTGGCTGCTGCACCGGGTCAACGCCACCGCCGAGCCGTCCCTGGAGGAGGGCGGCCTGGTCCAGGCCGTGCAGCGGCAGGCGGAGGCCGCCGGGCACGCCCTGGCCGTCGCCGCCGAGGACACCTGCCTCACCTACGCCGAACTGGAGGAGCGCGCCAACCGGCTTGCGCACTGGCTGATCGAACGCGACGTGCGGCCCGAGTCGCTGGTGGCCGTGCGGCTGCCGCGCTCCGCGCAGCTCGTCGTCGCGCTGCTGGCGGTACAGAAGACCGGCGCCACCTACGTCCCGATCGACCCCGACCACCCGCGCTCGCGGATCGAGCACATCCTCGAGGACGCCCGCCCCGCACTGGTGCTCGACACCGACACCCTCGCCGCCGCCGACTGCTCGAACCACCCGGCCACCGCGCCCGCCGTGGCCGTCCACCCGGACAACGCCGCCTACGTCATCTACACCTCCGGCTCCACGGGCAAGCCCAAGGGCGTGTCGGTCACCCACCGGGGGCTGGCCAACTTCCTGGCCACCATGCGGCGGCGCACCCCGCTGACCGGCTCCGACCGGCTGCTCGCCGTGACGACCGTCTCCTTCGACATCGCCGGGCTGGAGCTGTACCTGCCGCTGACCTGCGGGGCGGCGGTGGTGCTCGCGGGCAAGGACACCGTCTCCCGCCCGTCGGCCGTACGGGAGGTGATGCGCCGTCACCGGGTCACCGTCGTCCAGGCGACCCCGGCGTTCTGGCAGATCCTGCTGATGGAGGAACCCGACGGCGCCACCGGCCTGCGCATCCTCGTCGGCGGCGAGGCACTGCCACCGCAGCTCGCCCGGGCCCTCGCCGCCCAGGCCGCAGAGGTGACCAACGTCTACGGCCCGACCGAGACGACGATCTGGTCCACCGCCGCCCCCGTCGACGCGGACGCCGGCACCCCCTCCATCGGCACACCCATCGGCAACACCCGGGTGTACGTGCTCGACGCGCACCTGCGGCCCGCACCGCGCGGGGTGCAGGGCGAGCTGTACATCGCCGGCGACGGCCTGGCCCGCGGCTACCAGGGCCGGCCCGACCTCACCGCCGGACGGTTCGTCGCCTGCCCCTTCGGTGCTCCGGGCACACGGATGTACCGCACCGGCGACCTGGTGCGCTGGCGCGAGGACGACCGGCTGGAGTACATCGGGCGCACCGACTTCCAGGTCAAGATCCGCGGCTTCCGCATCGAACTGGGCGAGATCGAGCACGTTCTGGCCGAGCACCCCGCTGTGGCCCAGGCGGTCGCCCTGGCCCGCGAGGACCGCCCCGGCGACCAGCGGCTGGTCGCCTACGTGGTGCCGGCCGGCAAGGCCGACCCGGCCGGGCTCGACCTCGCGCCCCTGGCGGAACTGCTGCGCCGGCGCCTGCCCGAGTACATGGTGCCGGCGGCGATCGTGCCGCTCGCGGCGTTCCCGACCAATCCCAGCGGAAAACTCGACCGCCGCGCGCTGCCCGCCCCCGACCAGGGCCGCGCCGAGCCGGGCCGCGGCCCGCGCAACGCCACCGAGGAAGCCCTGTGCGGCCTGTTCGCCGACCTGCTCGGCAGGCAGGACATCGGCATCGACGACGACTTCTTCGGCAACGGCGGACACTCGCTGCTGGCCACGAGGCTCAGCGGGCGCATCCGCAACCGGTTCGGCGTCGACTCCAAGGTCACGATGGTGTTCCGCAATCCCACGGTCGCCCAACTGGCGGCGCGTATCGAGGAACTGACCGCGGACGAGTCCCGGCCGCGCAAGAAGAACCGCCCCCAGCTGCGCCAGATGAGCGTGTAGGAGTTCGCGCCGATGATTCCGCTGTCGTACGCACAACGCCGGCTGTGGTTCCTCCACCGTCTGCAAGGCCCGTCCCCGACCTACAACATCCCCTTCGTGCTGCGTCTGGAAGGGCCGCTGGACACGGCGGCCCTGGCGGCGGCCGTCACGGATGTCGTGACCCGGCACGAGACCCTGCGCACCCTCGTCGCCGAGAACGCCGACGGCACGCCCGAGCAACGGATCCTGCCCCCGCAGGAGGCGGCCGTCGCGTTCCGGGTGACCGACGTGGCCGGGCACGCCCTGGACGCCGCGCTGAGCGCGGCACTGGGGGAGGGGTTCGACCTCGAGACGGAACTGCCGCTGCGCACCACCGTCTTCCGCATCTCCCCGCACGAGCACGTCGTGGCGTTCGTGTTCCACCACATCGCCGTCGACGGCGCCTCCATGGCGCCGTTCCTGCAGGGACTCGTGTCCGCCTACACCGCCCGCCGGGCCGGCGCCGACCCGGGGTGGGAACCGCTGCCGGTGCAGTACAAGGACTACACGTTGTGGCAGCGGGAGGTGCTGGGCGACGAGGCGGACCCGGAGTCGGTCGCCGCGGCGCAGATCGACTACTGGCGCCGCGAGCTGCAGGGGGTGCCGCAGCCGCTCCAGCTCCCCCTGGACCGGCCCCGTCCCACCATGGCGGGTCACCGCGGCGGACACGTCTCCTTCGAACTGGAACCCGAGTTGCTCGCCGGACTGGGCAGGCTGGCGGCCGAGCGGGGTGCCACGCCGCCGATGGCGGCCCAGGCCGCACTGGCCGTGCTGCTGCACAAACTGGGCGGCGGCACGGACGTGACGATCGGCAGCCCCATCGAGGGACGCGCCGACGAACAGCTCGACGACCTGATCGGGTTCTTCGTCAACACCTGGGTGCTGCGCGCCGACCTGTCGGGCAACCCCTCGTTCGGGCAGGTGCTCGAACAGGTACGGGACAAGGCCCTGGCCGCCTACGACCACCAGGACATCCCGTTCGAGCGCCTGGTGGAACTGCTCGGCCCGGAACGCGCCACCTCCTACCAGCCCCTGTTCCAGGTCATGCTGGCCTGGCAGTTCGTGTGGCCGCCCATCGAGATGCCCGGGCTGCGGGCCACGCCCGTCGCCGCGGACACCGCCACCGCCAAGTTCGACCTGTTCGTCAACGTCGTCCCGCAGTCGGACGGCGGCGCCTACGGGCGGCTGGAGTACGCGGCCGAACTGTTCGACCACGGCACCGCCCAGGCGATCGTGGACCGCTTCGTGCGCCTGCTGCGGCAGGTGGTCGCCGACCCCGCGGCGCCGCTGGCCGCCGTGGACGTGCGCACCGGCGCCGAACGGGAGCTGCTGGCCCGGGTCAACGACACGGCCGCCCCCCTGCCGGCCCGCACGGTGGTGGAGCTGGTCGCCGCCCAGGCGGCCCGCACCCCCGACGCGGTCGCGGTGGTGAGCGGGGACACGTCACTCACCTACCGGCAACTGCAGCGGCGCGCCGGCCGCCTCGCCGCGGTGCTGCGCGAGCACGGCGTCGGGCGAGGCGCGCTGGCCGCCGTGGCGCTGCCGCGCTGCGCCGATCTGGCGGTCGCGATGCTCGCCGTGCTCAAGGCCGGCGGTGCCTATCTGCCGCTCGACCCCGCCCACTCCTCCTCGCGGACCGGGCTGCTGCTGGACGCCGCCCGCCCGGCACTGGTGCTCACCGGCGGCGAGGTGGCCGCCGGCCTGACCGGCAGCCCGGCACCGGTGCTCCGCCTGGAGGACGTCGACCTCGACGGCCCCGGCCCCCAGGCCGCCGAGGTGCGCCTGTCGGCCGAGGACCTGGCCTACGTGATGTTCACCTCCGGCTCCACAGGCACCCCCAAGGGCGTCGCGGTGCCGCACGGCGCCGTCGTCAACGGCGTGCACGACCTGCGCCGCACCGTCGGCGTCGAGGCGGGCTCGCGGATGCTCGCCGCGACGTCGGTCACCTTCGACGTGTCCGTCTTCGAGATCTTCACCGCCCTCGCCACCGGGGCCACCGTCGAGATCGTCCGCGACGTGCTCGAACTCGCCGAGCGCGGCTCCTGGTCGGGCACCACCGTCAGCGCCGTGCCCACCGTGTTCGCGGCCCTGCTCGACCAGCTCGCCGCCCACCGGGGCGGCGGACTCGACGTGCGGACCGTCGTCTTCGCCGGCGAGGCCCTCACCGCCGACCTGGTGCACACCGTGCGCGAGGCCCTGCCCGGCGTGCGCATCGTCAACGCCTACGGCCAGACCGAGAGTTTCTACGCCACCACCCACACCCTGTCCGCGCAGCCGGACGCCACCGGCCCCGTCCCCGTCGGACGGCCCCTGGCCGGCATGCGCGCCCACGTCCTCGGCCCCGACCTCGCGCCGGTGCCGCCCGGCGTGACCGGGGAGCTGTACGTCGCCGGCCGGCTCGCCCGCGGCTACCACCGCAACGGCCGCGCCACCGCCGAGCGGTTCGTGCCCTGCCCGTTCGGCGAGCCCGGGGCGCGGATGTACCGCACCGGCGACCTGGCGCGGTGGGACGCCGAGGGACGGCTCGTCTACGCCGGCCGCGCCGACGCCCAGATCAAGGTCAACGGCATTCGCATCGAGCCGAGCGAGATAGAGAGCGTCCTGGCCCGGCACCCCGCGGTCGGCCGGGCCGTGGTCACCGTGCGCCGCGACCCGGCCGGCACGGCCCGGCTCGTCGGCTACCTCGCCCCCGCCGGGGACGACGACGCGCGGACGGCACCCGGGCCGGACGCGGCGGACGTGCGGCAGTTCGCCGCCGGGCGGCTGCCGGACTACATGGTCCCCGCCCAGCTCGTCGTCCTGGAACGGCTGCCGCTGACCGCCAGTGGCAAGCCGGACCGGGCCGCGCTGCCCGAGCCGCGGTTCGCCGGCGCCGAGTACCGCGAGCCGCGCACACCGGCCGAGCGGATCCTGGCCGAGGTGTACGCCGACGTCCTCGGCGCCGAACGCGTCGGCGTCGACGACGACTTCTTCACCAGCGGCGGCGACAGCATCCGCTCCATCCAGGTCGTCGCACGGGCCAGGACGCGCGGCGTCACGGTCAGCACGCGCGAGATCTTCGAGCACCGCACCGTCGTCCGCCTCGCGGAACTCGTCGAGGGCCGTGGCCAGGAGCAGCCGGTGCGCCTGGCGGAGCTGCCCGGCGGCGGCACCGGCCGCTGCCCGCTGCCGCCGACCGCGGCCCACGTCCTCGAACTCGGCGGCGGCATCGGCCGGTTCTGCATGTCGGCGCTGCTGACCCTGCCCGAGGGCATCGACCGTGCGGGACTGACCGCCACCCTGCAGGCCGTGCTGGACCGCCACGACGTCCTCAGAGCGCGGCTGGAGCGCACCGGACCGGGCCTGCGCATGGCCCCGGCCGGCAGTGTCGACGCCGGATCACTGCTGCGCGAGGTCCCCCGCGAAGGCTCCGACGTGCAGGCCGAACTGGACGCGGCGGCCGGCCGGCTGGACCCCGACGCCGGCGTCATGGCGCAGTTCGTCCGGTTCACCTGCGCCACAGCCACAGACACAGACACAGCCACAGACACAGTCACGGACACCGACCGGCTCCTGATCGTGCTGCACCACCTCGTCGTCGACGGGGTCTCGTGGCGGATCCTGCTGCCGGACCTGGTGTCCGCCTGGCAGCGCGTCCGCGACGGCCTGCCCCCGCAGCAGGCCGGAACCGGCACCTCACTGCGCCGCTGGATGCACGCACTGGCCGACGAGGCGGTCACCCCCGCACGGGAGGCCGAACTGCCCCGGTGGCAGGACGTCCTGCGCGAGGAGGAGCCGCCGCTGGGCGCACGCGAACTCGACCCCGCCCGCGATGTCGCCGCCACCGTCGACACCGTCCGCGTGCGGGTGCCCGCGGACGTCACCCGCACGCTGCTCGACACGGTGCCCGCGCTCTTCGGCGGCGGAGCCGACGACGGGCTGCTGGCCGCCCTGGCGCTGGCCCTGGTGCGCCGGCGCCGCACGCGCGGGGTGCCCGGCTCCACCGCGCTGGTCCGGCTGGAGGGACACGGCCGGGAGGAGCACCTGGTGCCCGGCGCCGACCTGTCCGGCACGGTCGGCTGGTTCACCGCCATGTACCCCGTCCGCCTGGATCTGTCCGGCATCGACGTGGCGGACGCCTTCGCCGGCGGACCGGCGGCCGGACGGGCCGTCAAGGCCGTCAAGGAGCAACTGCGCGCGATACCCGGCAACGGCCTCGGCTACGGCCTGCTGCGCCACCTCAACCCCACCACCGCGGCAGCCCTCAGCGGCCGACGCCCGCCCCAGATCGGGTTCAACTACCTCGGCAGGTCCTCCGCCGCGGACATCCCCGAGCACCTGCGCGGCCTGGGCTGGACCCCGGACACCGCCCACCGCGACCTGATCGCCGCACCGGACCCGGACATGCCGGCGCTGTCCGCCCTGGAGATCAACGCGGTCGCCACCGCCGGCCCGGACGGCGACGAACTGAGTGCCTGGTTCGGCTTTCCCACCGGCGTGCTCACCCGCGAGGAGGTCACCGAACTGGCCGCACTGTGGGTCGAGGCCCTGACCGCCCTGGCCCGGCACGCCGGCACCCCCGGCGCCGGCGGACTGACCCCGAGCGACGCACCTCTGACGAAGGTGAGCCAGGACGAGATCGACGCCTGGGAGGCCCGCTTCGGCCCACTGAGCCACGTGTGGCCGGTGACCCCGGCCCAGTCCGGGATGCTGTTCCACACCATGCTGGCCGGAGCGTCGTCGTTCGACGCCTACCACATGCAGATGGTCTTCCATCTCGGCGGCACCGTCGACGCCGGGCGGATGCGCCGCGCCGGGCAGGCGCTGCTCGACCGGCACGCCAACCTGCGCGCGGCATACGCCGAGAAGGCCGACGGCGACGTGGTGCAGGTGGTCCCGCGCGAGGTCACCCTGCCCTGGCGGCACCTCGACCTGACCACCGGCGAGAGCACACCCACCGAGGCGTTCGAACGCTTCCTCGCCGAGGACCGCGCCGCCCGCTTCGACCGGGACGCCCCACCGCTGTTCCGCCTGTCCCTCGCCGTCCTCGGCCCCGGCCGCACCGAACTGGTGATGACCGCCCACCACGTCCTGTTCGACGGCTGGTCCACACCCCTGCTGATGCGCGACCTGCTGCTGCTCTACGCCTTCGACTGCGACCCGGCCGCCCTGCCGGCCGTGCGCGGCTACGGCGACTTCCTCACCTGGCGCGCACGGCAGGACCGGCAGGAGTCGGCCCGGGCCTGGGCGGCGGAGCTGGCAGACCTGGACGAGCCCACCCTGCTCGTCCCCGGAGCCGACGACGAGCGCGCCGGCGGACCCGGCCGCGTGGAGGTGGAACTGCCGCCGGAACTGGCCCGCGGCATCGGCCGCAGCGCCGCCGGACTGGGCGTCACCGTCAACACGCTGATCCAGGGCGCGTGGGCGCTGCTGCTCGGCCGGCTCACCGGCCGCCATGACGTGGTGTTCGGCGCGACCGTCTCCGGCCGCCCGCCCGCGGTGACGGACGTGGAGTCGATGGTCGGGCTGTTCATCAACACCCTGCCCGTCCGCGTCCGCCACGCCCCCGGCGACACCCTCGCCGAGATCCTCACCCGGCTGCAGAGCCGCCAGGCGGCCCTGCTGGAGCACCACCACCATCCGCTCGCCGAGATCCAGCAGGCCACCGGCCTGCAGTCGCTGTTCGACACGCTGGTCGTCTTCGAGTCCTACCCGGTCGACCAGGAGGGCCTGGGCGCCGCACTGGACGCCACCGCCGGGATCAGTCTCACCGGCATGAGCGCCGACACCGGCACCAACTACCCGCTGACCCTCATGGCGCTGGTCGAGCCGCAACTGCGGCTCACCCTGCAGTACGCCGAGGGCGTCCTGGACCGCCGGGAGGTGCAGGACTGCGCCACCCGCCTGGTCCGGGTCCTGGAGCAGCTCACCACCACCCCCGGCCTGCGCGCCGCGGAGCTGGAGGTCCTCGGCACCGCCGAACGCCACCGGCTGCTGACCGCGTTCAACGACACCGCCGCCCCCACCCCCGACACCACCGTCGACGCACTCGTGCGCGCCCAGGCCGAACGCACCCCCGACGAGGTCGCCGTGGCCGCTGAGGGCGTGACGCTCACCTACCGGGAGATCGACACCCGCGCCGGCCGCCTGGCAGCCGAACTCCTGCGCCGGGGTGTGGGGCCGGAGTCCCTGGTGGCGGTCTCCCTGCCCCGGTCGGCGGACCTCGTCGTCGCCCTGCTCGCGATCCTCAGAGCAGGCGGTGCCTACCTGCCGGCGGACCCCCGCTATCCCGGCCGGCGCCTGCGCGCCGTCCTCGACCAGGCACGGCCCCGCCTGGTGCTGACCGACACGGCGACGGCCGCGACACTGCCGCCCCACCACACCCCCCACCTGCTCCTGGACACCCTCGACCTCACCGAGGGCCCCACCGGGCCGCTGCCGCGGGTCCACGCGCAGCAACTGGCGTACGTGATGTACACCTCCGGTTCCACCGGCACGCCCAAGGGTGTGGCCATCACCCACGCCAACGTGGTCAACGGCGTACTGCGGCTCGCCTCCCGCGTGGGACTCGGACCGGGCGGGCGGATGCTGGCCGGCGCCTCCGTCAACTTCGACGTCTCGGCGTTCGAGATCTTCACCACCCTCGCCACCGGCGGCGTCGTCGAACTCGTCCGCGACGTGCTGGTGCTGGGGGAGCGCACGGACTGGAGCGGCACCGTCATCTCCACCGTGCCCTCCGCCTTCGCCGAACTCCTCGACCGGATCGCCGACCGCACCCGTGTGTCGACGCTCGTCTTCGCCGGCGAGGCCCTGCCGCTGTCGCTCGTCGAACAGGCCCGCGCCGCCTTCCCCGGGGTACGGGTGGTCAACGCCTACGGGCAGAGCGAATCCTTCTACGCCACCACCTGCACCGTCACCACCCCCGCCGGCCCGGGCAACGCTCCCGTGGGCACCCCGCTGGGCAACATGCGCGCCTACGTCCTCGGCCCCGGCCTGACCCCCCTGCCGCAGGGCACCGTCGGCGAGCTGTACGTCGGCGGCAGCGTCGGCCGCGGCTACCACGACCGCGCCGCCCAGACCGCCGAGCGGTTCGTCGCCGATCCGTACGGCCCGCCCGGATCCCGCATGTACCGCACCGGCGACCTGGCGCGCTGGAACGCCGACGGCCTGCTGGAATACGTGGGCCGCGCCGACACCCAGGTCAAGATCCGCGGCTTCCGCGTCGAACCCGGCGAGGTCGAGGCTGCGTTCACCGCGCACCCCGACGTCGCCCAGGCCGCCGTCGTCGCCCGGGGCACCGGCACCGCCAAGCGGCTCGTCGCCTATGTCGTGACCGCGCAACAGGCCACCACCACGCAGCAGGTGCGCGACTTCGTCACGGAGCGGCTGCCGGAGTTCATGGTGCCCTCCGCCCTGGTCGTGCTGGACCGGCTGCCGCTGATGCCCAACGGCAAGCTGGACCGCTCAGCGCTGCCGGAGCCGGAGTTCAGCACCGCCCCCTACCGCGAGCCCCGCACGCCCCGCGAGAAGGCCCTCGCCGAGCTGTTCGCCGAGGTGCTCGACGTGGAACGGGTCGGCCTCGACGACGGCTTCTTCGCGCTCGGCGGGCATTCGCTGCTCGCCACCCGCCTGATCAGCCGCGTCCGCGCCGAGCTGGGGGTCGAGATACCCATCCGCCAGGTCTTCGACCAGCCGACGGTCGCCGCACTCGCCACGTGGTCGGAGGAATCGGCCGCTCCCCGTCGCCCCAGTATGCGCCAGATGTTCACCAAGGAGTGAAGCGATGATTCCGCTGTCCTTTGCCCAACGCCGCATGTGGCTGCTGCACAGACTCGAGCGGGGAGCGGCCACCTACAACATATCGGCGGCGTTCCGGCTGACCGGCACCCTGGACCAGGACGCCCTGGTCGCGGCGGTGCACGACGTCGTCGGCCGGCACGAGATCCTGCGCACCACCTACGGCACCGACGACACCGGTGAGCCGTACGCGCGGATCCGGCCGATGGCCGAGGCGCCGCTGAAGGTGCCGGTGGCCGACGTCACGGCCGAGGAGTTGCCCGCCCGGATCGGCGAAGCCGTCGCGCACCGCTTCGACCTGGCGGCCGAACTGCCCTTCCGGGCCGACCTGCTGCGCTGCTCGCCGACGGAACACGTCCTCGTCCTGGTCATCCACCACATCGCCTCCGACGGCAGCTCCGGCGCCCCGCTGATGCGCGACCTGGTCGAGGCCTACACCGCACGCCGGGAGGGCCGGGCCCCGGCCTGGGAGCCGCTCCCGCTGCAGTACAAGGACTACGCGCTGTGGCAGCGTGAGGTCCTCGGCGACGTGGCCGACCCGGGCAGTCTCGCGGCGGCGCAGATCGAGTACTGGCGCAAGGAACTCGCGGGCGTGCCGCAGCCGCTGAACCTGCCCCTGGACCGCCCGCGCCCGGCGGAGGCCGGCACCCACGGTGACACGGTCGCCGTCGAGGCGCCGCCCGAGGTGGCGGCCGGGCTGCAGCGGCTCGCCGACGAGCGCGGCATGAGCCTGTCGATGGTCGTGCAGTCCGCACTGGCGGTGCTGCTCGGCAAGCTCGGCGGCGGCGAGGACGTGACGATCGGCTCACCCATCGCCGGGCGCACCGACGAGGCGCTGGCCGACATGATCGGATGCTTCGTCAACACCCAGGTCCTGCGCGCCGATCTCTCCGGCAACCCGCGCTTCACCGATCTGCTCGCGCAGGTGCGCGACAAGGCGCTGAACGCCTACGAGCACCAGGACGTGCCGTTCGACGTGGTGGTCGAGGCGATCAACCCCGACCGCTCCGCCGCCTACCAGCCGCTGTTCCAGGTGATCTTCTCCTGGCAGAGCTACGACAAGCCCGACCTGACCCTGCCCGGCCTGCAGATGCGCTTCGAGCAGGCCATCCCCTCGACCGCCATGGTCGACCTCACGTTCTTCCTCGCCGTGGACGCCGAGGGCGCACTGCGCGGCGACCTGCAGTACGCCACCGACCTGTTCGACCGAGCGACGGCCCGGGAGATCTCCGCCCGGCTGGTGCGGGTGCTCGCGCAGTTCGCCGCCGAACCGGACCTGCGCGTCGGCGACGTCGACGTGCTCGGAGCCGACGAGCGCCGGCGGCTGCTGGTCGAGGTCAACGCTGCCGGGGACGGCATCGACGAGGTCACCCTGGTGGAGCTGTTCGAGCGGCAGGCCGCACAGCGCCCGGGGAAGACCGCCGTCGTCTTCGAGGGCACCACGCTCACCTACGGGGAGCTGAACGCGCGGGCCAACCGGCTCGCCCGGCACCTGCTCGCCCGGGGCGTGGGCCCCGAGTCCCTGGTCGGGGTCTGCCTGGAGCGCTCCGCGGAACTGGTCGTCGCGCTGCTGGCGGTGCTCAAGGCGGGCGGCGCCTACCTGCCGATCGACCCCGACTCCCCGGCCGAACGCATCGCCCACATCGTCGCCGACGCGGCCCCCGTCCTGCTGCTGACCACCGACGACACCGACCCCGCGCAGGACCTCGCCCACGACCTGCCCCTGGTCCTCCTCGACGAGTGGGGGGTCTTCGACGACGAGTCGGCCGCCGACCTCACCGACGCCGAGCGGCGCACCCCCCTGCGCCCCGGGCACCCCGCCTACGTCATCTACACCTCCGGGTCCACCGGCCGCCCCAAGGGTGTGCCGGTGCCGCACCGCAACGTGGTCGGGCTGTTCACCGCCACCCGCGACTTCGGTTTCGGCCCGGACGACGTGTGGACGCTGTTCCACTCCTTCGCCTTCGACTTCTCGGTGTGGGAGCTGTGGGGCCCGCTGCTGCACGGCGGACGCCTGGTCGTGGTGCCCTACGACGTCTCCCGTTCCCCGGCCGACTTCCTGCGCCTGCTGGCCCGGGAGCGGGTCACCGTCCTCAACCAGACGCCCTCGGCCTTCTACCAGCTCGCCCAGGCCGACGCCGACGCACCCGGTCAGGACCTGGCGCTGCGCTACGTGGTGTTCGGCGGCGAGGCCCTGGACGTCAACCGCCTCACCGACTGGTACACCCGCCACGCCTCCGACGCGCCGGTGCTGGTCAACATGTACGGCATCACCGAGACCACCGTGCACGTCACACGCGTCGACCTGGACGAGCGCAGCGCCGCCCGCCACGGGGCCGGCGTGATCGGCCCGGCCGTGCCGGGCCTGCGCACCTACGTCCTGGACGCGTACCTGAGACCGGTCCCCGCCGGCGTGACCGGCGAGCTGTACGTGGCCGGGTACGGACTGGCCCGCGGCTACCTCGGCCGGCCGGGTCTGACCGCCGGACGGTTCGTGGCCTGCCCCTTCGGCGAGCCGGGGGAGCGGATGTACCGCAGCGGCGACCTGGTCCGCTGGGACCGCGAGGGCCGGCTGCGGTACGTGGGCCGCGCCGACTCCCAGGTGAAGATCCGCGGCTTCCGCATCGAGCTGGGCGAGATCGAGCACACGCTGGCCGGCCACCCGGACGTGGCGCAGGCGGTCGTCCTGGTCCGCGAGACCCACGACGGCGACAAGCGCCTGGTCGGCTACGCCGTGCCCGAGCCGGGGGCCACCGTCACCGGTGAGGAACTGGTGCAGCACCTGCGCGCCCGCCTGCCCGACTACATGGTGCCCTCCACGGTCGTCCCGCTGGCGGAGATCCCGCTGACCTCCAACGGCAAGCTCGACAAGCGGGCCCTGCCCGCCGAGGACACGACGGCGGACGCCGCCGCCCGGGAACCGCGCAACGCCTACGAGCGCGCTCTGTGCGAGTTGTTCGCCGAACTGCTGGGCCTGGACCGGGTCGGCGTCGACGACGGGTTCTTCGCCCTGGGCGGACACTCGCTGCTGGCCACCCGGCTCAGTGTGCGCATCCGGGACCGGTTCGACATCGACATCCCCATCCGGACGATCATCCGCTACCCCACGGTGGCCGAACTGGCCGCGCTGATGCTGGCCGGTGGCGTCCCCGACGACGGCGCCGACTCCTTCGCGGTGGTGCTGCCGCTGAACGACGATCCCGGCACGGGCAAGAAGCCGGTGTGGTTCTTCCACGGGGGCGGCGGCCTGGGCTGGGCGTACTACAGCTTCGTGCTGCACCTGCCGGACCGGCCCGCCTACGCCCTGCAGTCGCGGGGAAGCGACGGCGTGGAAGAGCTGGCCGGCTCGGTGCGGGAGATGGTCGAGGACTACGTCACCCAGATCCTGCGGATCCAGCCGGAGGGCCCGTTCAACCTCATCGGCTGGTCCTACGGCGGCTCCGTGGTCCAGGCCGTCGCCGACGCCCTGGACCGGCGGGGCCACGAGGTCGCCCTGGTGGCCGTCCTGGACGCCCAGCCGGGCGGGCACGGTTTCCAGGAGGTGCACGCGGGCAAGGACTCCTCCGACTTCCGGGCGGAGCTGGAGGACGACTTCAGCCAGTACATCCGCACCGGCAACCGCCGCCGGCTCCTGGACACCATGTCCAAGGTGCTGGCCAACAACACGGCCCTGATGATGGATTTCCAGTCGCCGGTCTACCGCGGCGACGTGGTGTACTTCAACGCCACCCTCGAGGACACCTCGTACGCGCACCTGTGGCGGCCCTACGTCCAGGGCTCCCTGGAGGTGCACGACGTGGCGGTCACCCACCACGAGATGCACATGCCCGGGCCCGTGGCGGAGATGTTCGAGGTCTTCCACCGCAAGCTGGCCTAGCGATGGCCCGCCCGCACCACCTTTCAGTGAACAATCCGATCGATGACGGGAGTTGGTCTCAGTGAGGGATCCCGGCGTGTCCGCGGGACAGGAGGACGGGACCGCGCTGCTGTGCGTACCGTTCGCGGGGGCGGGGCCTTCGTTCTTCCACCCGTGGCGGGAACTGGCCGCCGGCCGCTGGCGGGTGACCTCGGTGGAACTGCCCGGACGGGAGCGGCGGTTGCTGGAGACGCCGTACCGCAACGTCGTCGAGGCGGCCCGCAGCGAGATCGACGGGGTCGTCGCCGACCTCGGTGCCAGGACGCCGACCGTGCTGTTCGGCCACAGCCTGGGCGCGGTGCTGGCCTACGAACTGGCCCACCTGCTGACCGAGCGCGGCGTGCCCGTCGAGCGGCTGGTCGTCAGCGGCTCGCCGGGGCCGTGGACGCAGCGCGAGCGGCGCGCGGCCGGCCTCCAGGGCGACGAGTTCCTCGCCCGCGTCGAGGAGTTCGCGGGCTTCCGGCACGAGGCCCTGGACCACCCCGAGATGCGGGAACTGATCCTGCCGACGCTCCAGGCCGACTGCGAGATGCACGAGGCCTACGTGCCCGGCACCGACGAGCCGCTGCCGGTGCCGATCACTTCGCTGCGCGGCGACCGGGACGGCCTGGTCACCGCGCAGGAGGCCAGGCAGTGGCAGGCGGCGACCACGGCCGCCTTCACCTATGTCGAACTGCCCGGCGACCACATGTACCTGGTCGACCTCGGCCCGCGGGTCCTGGACGTGATCGAGGCCCGGGGCGCGGTGCGGGCCGGTGGTGGGCGAACCCTGTCGCGGTGACCGGACGAACTCCGTCCGTCCCGCCCCTGACCGGACGAACTCCGTCCCGCCCCGGCCGGTGAGCCGCCCGCCACCGCCGAGATCAGGACATGTTGGTCGGGGGCCGGGGCCCTTTCCTGGCCTGCGGGTTTCCGTACGGCGAACCCGGGGCTGGTCCCGGCGCGGTGCGCGATGGGGCCAGAATGGCTCTAGTTGGCATCACGGGTGTGCCATGGTGGAAGCACCGGCTTCGGCCGGTGCCCCAGCCGTGCTGCGAGAGGAAACCCGATGAGCCAGACGGTTCCCGTCCCCGACGGCCTGCCCACGGAGCGCGACGCGGGCCCCTTCGACCCGCCCCGCGCCCTCACCGAGCTGCGCACGGCCCGCCCGGTCAGCCCCCTGCTCTTCCCCGACGGACACGAGGGCTGGCTGGTCACCGGCTACGAGGAGGTGCGCCGGCTCCTGGCCGACACCCGCTTCAGCTCCCGCCAGGACCTCGGCGTGCTGCACGTGCCCTACGAGGTGCCCGGCATGCCCGTGCCCACCGAACCCTCCCCGCAGATCCCCGGCATGTTCATCGCCATGGACCCCCCGGACCACACCCGGCTGCGGCGCAGGCTCACCGGGGCCTTCACCGTCAGGCGGATGAAGGAGCTGCAGGAGCACATCGCCGACATCGCCGAGGCGCAGCTGGAGATCATGGCGCGGCTGACCCCGCCGGTCGACCTGGTCGAGCGGTTCGCGCTGCCGGTGCCCTCGCTGGTCATCTGCGAACTGCTCGGCGTCCCCTACGAGGACCGGGCGGCCTTCCAGACCAACACCGCCACCTTCCTCGTCCGTGACCAGGTCTTCGACGAGAAGATGGCCGCCTACGGGGCCATGACCGGCTACCTCGCCGAACTGGTCGTGCGCAAACGCGCCGAGCCCGGCGAGGACATCCTGTCCGACCTGGCCCGCCAGGAGGACCTCACCGTCGAGGAACTGACCGGCTGCGCCTTCCTGTTGCTGCTCGCCGGCCACGAGACCACCGTCAACCAGCTCGCGCTGGGCACCTTCGCGCTCCTGGAGCACCCCGACCAGGCGGCGGCCCTGCGTGCCGAGCCGGAGCTGATCCCCGACGCCGTCGAGGAACTGATGCGCTATCTGTCGGTCGCCGACATCTTCTACCGCTTCGCCACCGAGGACCTCGAGCTGGGCGGCGAGACCATCGGCAAGGGATCGACCGTCGTCGTCTCCCTGCTGGCCGCCAACCGCGACCCCCGCCGCTTCGACGACCCCGACACCCTCGACGTGCGCCGCAAGGCCCGCGGGCACCTGGCCTTCGGCCACGGCGTCCACCAGTGCCTGGGCCAGCAACTGGGCCGCATCGAGATGCGCGCGGGTTTCGGTGGACTGCTGCGCCGCTTCCCGACCCTGCGCTTGGCCGTCCCCGCCCACGAGGTGCCGCTGCGCACCGACATGAACATCTACGGCGTCCACGCGCTGCCGGTCACCTGGACCCGTACCGCCCCCTGAGGCGGCGCCGGCCGACGACGGTCAGGGCCGGGCGCGGTGCACGTCGATGGTGCCGTGGCGGGTGCGGGCGCGGATCCTGACGGTGTCCTCACCGGCCTGCGGCGGCCCGGTGGCGGTCAGGGCGTTGCGCACCTGCCCGGAGCCGGAGTGCGCATCGAGCCAGGCCGCCGTGCCGGTCCGGACGCCCACCTCGATGGCGCCGGTGCCGGTCTCCAGCTGGACGGTGCCGCGGGCCACCTCGCCCAGCCGCACGGTGCCGTGCGCGGTGGTCGCGGTGACCGAGTCCTCGGCGCGGGCGATGTCGATGTCGCCGTGCGCACCGCTGACCCGCAGCTCGCCGGTGGCCGCGCCGATGGTGGTCGTGCCGTGGGAGTTCTTCACGACGGCGGGACCGTCCAGAAGCCCCACGCGCACACTGCCCGAGCTGGTGCTGATCGCGGCCGCTCCCTCGACCCGCTCGACGGTGACCGAGCCGTGGGAGGCGGTGACCGTCAGCGCGCCGGTGGCCTCCAGGCGGACGTCACCGGAGGAGGTCCGCACCGTCACCTCGCCGAGCCGGCCCTCACCGAACACCTGCGTCCAGGCGCCGGTCAGCTCCACGCGCGAGCCCGCGGGCAGTTCGACGGTCACGTCCACGGTGCCGGTGCGGCCGAACAGACCCGGCCTGGGGGTGTGCACCGTCAGCACGCCGCCCGCGCAGACGACCTCGGTCTGCCCGGCCGCGCGGACGTCCAGGTCCCTGTCCGCATCGCGGGGCCGTACCCCGACGACGGTCCTGGCCCGGTCTCCGGCGGTGAACTGGACCGACCCCGCCTCCACGCGCGCGGTGACCGAGAGCGTCCCGGGGGTGTCGAAGGTGGGCATCGCAGTCCCGTCTGGTGGGGGTGGGTGGCGTGGCGGGGTGGGGGCGCGCTCAGCGCACCCAGCCCGTGAAGCTCTGCCCGACGGTGCCGGACCGGTCCGCCGTGCGCGGTCGGCTGCCGCCGTCGACCGCCGCCGACACGGCACGCACCAGCCACGCGTTGACCGACAGGCCCTCACGCGACGCCGCCTCCTCGGCGCGGGACTTGAGGTGGGCGGGCAGGCGCAGATTGATGCGGGCGGTGCCGCCCTCCTCGCCCTCGGGCGGTGCGCCGGCCGGCGCGGCCGGTGAGGGCTCCACGGGCACCCCCTGGGGCGCCGGGGTCACCACGAAGTCCGGATCGAGCCCGCGCAGCCGTACGTCGACGGAGCCGGGGGCGAGTTCGCGGGTCACCTCGTCCATCGCGGCGGACAGCACGCCGAGCATGGTCAGCCGGGCCGCCGACTCCAAGGGTGCGGTGAGCCGGCGGGCCAGCTCACGGGCCTCCTCCCCGCCCGCCTCGGCGGCCACCGCGAGCTCACGGCGGAGGGTGTCGACATACGGCGAGAGGTCCATGACGTCATGCTGGCATCACCGTGGCGCCATGTGCAAGCGTGTGAGCTGCGGCGGAACGGGCCCGGCGCCCGGTGAGGGGAGGCCGTGCGCCGGGAGAGGGAGGGCCCGTGTGCGGCCGGCGCCGACCCGGGCCGGCAGGTCGCTCACCAAGGCATGCAACCGCCAAGCGGAGATCGGCGAGTTCCTGCGGCATGAGCTGGTAGATCACTTCGGTCTCACCCCCCTTCCGTCAGAGCCGGAAGCGATGGCTGCCAAAGTGACCTCCTGGTGGACGGCTGCCGTCGCTACCGATGCCACCGGCTGCGTGTAGCCGCTCCTTTCGGATCGTCTG
Source organism: Streptomyces sp. AHA2 (assembly GCF_036857595.1). Classification (NCBI taxonomy): domain Bacteria; kingdom Bacillati; phylum Actinomycetota; class Actinomycetes; order Kitasatosporales; family Streptomycetaceae; genus Streptomyces; species Streptomyces sp. AHA2. Next base: position 32,633 of record NZ_JAUQWJ010000015.1, on the reverse strand, counting down.
CTCGTTGTCCGGGGGTGCCGTTGACTGACGCGCAGTGGGCGCGGATCGAGCCGTTACTGCCGGACCGGACACCGAAGCGGGGTGGCCGATGGCGAGACCACCGAGAGGTGATCGACGCCATCGTCTGGAAGTTTCAGACCGGGGCACAGTGGGTCCAGCCGCCGGAGAAGTACGGCAACTGGCGGGGCGTCTACAACCGGCTGCGGATGTAGTCCGCCGACGGCACATGGGAGCGGGTCTTCACGGCGCTTGTGGCACAGGCCGACCCCGACCTGGAGCTGAACCGGGTCGTCTCGGTGGACTCCACGATCGTGTGCGGCTCGCACCATGCCGCGGATTGCCGAGCAGATGGCGTGGACAGAGCGCTGGTCGTCGTGCACCGGCCGTCGCAGTCCGGTGGCCGTCGGGTCACCCTGCACCGGCGCGGCCGGAAGCTACGAGTCCATGTGCATCGGTGGTGAGTTCTCGCAGAACAGCCATGGACTCGGCTCAGGACAGGTGAGGACGAAGCTTCGGACGCTCCGCGCATCGGCTACGTAGCCGACCTAGGGATGTCATCGGCCGTGGTGCCCGGCCGCCGGCCCCTCGTTTGACCGCTGAGCAGCGGGCGGACCTCGAACCCGTCCAGCGTCCCGACGAGCAGGAACCCTGCCTCGTCGTCATCATCCGCGTCCCAGGAGGACGCGAGAACCCCAACCAGCTGCGTCCTGCGCCCGCCTGAAGAGCCCAAGCCGTACCCAGGTGGGCCAGGGCACAGCCTTGAGTAGCTACCTGATAGCCCCGCGAGCGCCTGCGCAAGGATCTGCAACGCTGGCAGTGAGCGTTCCGACGCATCAACGCAGGGCCTTCGAGGCGCGGTCGGTATCGCGGTACCAGCGGATGAAGGCGCGGCTGGCGGGACAGTGCGCGTGGCCGGCCGAACAAAACTCCATTCACAGTCATCAGCGGCCCGTGCCAGTACGGAGGCCGCCTCCGCAGCGGTAACAAGGCCAGTCCGGATGTTTCTCCTCGCCACGGTCGGGGGGATGCAGCCCGGCGAGTTCTTAGTCGAGGTCCTCGCTCTCGGCGGCTTCGGGGTTCCCGACCAGTTCAGCGATGCTGCCGTAGTCGACAGCTTGCCATCGATGCCGGTATCGACCGGCAGCTGGGCGAGGGCGGCGGCCCGGATCTCAGGAAACGAGCCGGTCATGTCCGTGCCCTGGCGAGCGCGGCAGCACCCGCCCACCGGCTTGCACGGCCAGCTGCGCGCGGAGGCTGTCTCACTCGGGTCCGCCGCGTACCCGGCGGGCAGGACGACTGTCCACGGCCACCGTGAGCATCGGCTGAGGCAACGACCACGTCATACCCCGATCCCTTCCACGCCGCGCCCCAAGTGGACCGATGGGGAGACGACAACTAAGTCCAGTATTCAAGCGTTTTGCAACTATTGCCGGATTGGGCTGGACTGGTAATGGAAGGTCCCACCCCGGTTACGAAGGGAATGATGGCATGTCCTTCATCGATCCCTCGACAGAAGATCAAAAGCTGTCGGCTGCCGACGTCGAGGCGGCCCTCGACTGTGTGGAAGCGGAAGGTGTGTACCGCGACACGCGCGAATGCTCCGTTCTTGCCTTGCAGGCAGGGGCGGGCGGTGTCCTGCTGTCGCCTCCGACGCCGCGGCCCAAGAAAGACCAGGGCTGAGACGGGCTGACACGTCCAGTCCTTGGTTGGGCGCTGTGCAGGAGCGCGCAGAACAGGTGGTTCCCGCGCCTCCACAGCGGGGACCACCTGCGGTGTGTCAGGACGTGCGGTGTCCCGCCTGCCCGGTAGGCAGCGCAGGGTTGTTTCTGAACCCAGAATCCGCAGGCCAACCTGCCAATGTCCGGAACGCGCAGTTCGTGAGCGCTGCACCGCCCGATCCGCCGCCCGTGGCTCAAGGTCAGAAGCCGCCACTCTGCACCTCTTCGTAGTTATAGAGCTCGGTGGAGTACCCGTGCGTGAGGAGGACGGCGAGCTTGTGGAGCTCATTCACCTCCTCGTAGAAGTTGCGGGACTCCTGCGTCGGCCGGGCCGGGGCACCGTTCGCTGCCTTGCCGATCACGGCCTACCGGAAGGCGTCGCCCCACTCGTCCTCGCTGCTCAGCTTGCGCAGAAGCTTCCGCGATTCGCGGTCGACGCTGCTGCTTGGGCCGAACCGCTTCCTCACCCTGCGACGGCTCGACCCAAAAGCCTAGATGCCGGCCTGACCCTCTACTGGGTCCTCGATGCCCTCCAGGACCTACTGAGGTGCTGCACCGGCACCTGCACCACCTGCAACCGACCCCTGCCGACCAGAAGATCCAGAACCTAACGAAGCACTACTAGGGCGTTTCTCTCGGATCATCGGATCGTTGGTCAGGCGTGCCGTTGAGTGACGCCCAATGGGCGCGGATTGAGCCGCTGCTACCGGACCGGACGCCGAAGCGCGGCGGCCGGTGGCGTGATCACCGGCAGGTGATCGATGCGATTGCGTGGAAGTTCCAGACCGGCTCCCAATGGGTGCACCTGCCTGATCAGTACGGTTCGTGGAAGGGTGTCTACAGCAGGCTGCGGAATTGGGCTATCGACGGCACCTGGGAGCGCGTCTTCACCGGTCTGCTCGCCCAGGCCGAGGGGGAGGAAGACCTGGACTGGGTCGTCGCGGTGGACTCCACCATCGTGCGTGCTCACCAACATGCTGCGGGGGCCCGCAAAAAGGGGCCGCAGCCGGCGAGCCGGACGATCATGCAGTTGGCCGGTCGCGCGGCGGCCTGACTACGAAGGTGCACCTGGCCGCCGATGGTCGATGCCGACCCTTGGCCTTTGTCCCGCGCACGACGCGGCAGCCTCGGCGGCAGGCCACCCGCATTTGACCGAGAGACCTACAAGCAGCGGAACACCGTCGAGCGGTGCATCAACCGCCTCAAGCAGTGGCGGGGCACCGCCACCCGCTACGAGAAGACCGCCACTGTCTACCTCGCCGGGCTCCATCTGGCAGGCATCTTCATTTGGTCTGCGCGATGACAAGCAACCAGCACCGGTCAGACACGACCATGCTCCGGAACGAGCGCCTCACACCGATCACACAGTACGAGGTGAGCCCGTCGGCTCTCACGCAGTGAGCCATCGGCACCACAGCGCTCACAGATACCCTCACTACGGTCAGCGAACGCATCAGTGACAGCATGGAGGCGCGAGTGCTCCGCATCTGTCCAGTTGCCGCCAGGCTTCCACGGTCGTGGGAACGCCTGGAAGGCCAGAGCCCCCCACTTCTGCTTCACGGCCAGGAGTTCGTACTCCGGGAACTCCGCGACAACCGCCTGATGGCACTCAAAGACCAACTGCCGCCAGCCAGGACCCACGTCGACGTCATAGGAAGGGTCTCGCAGGTGCTGCTTGATCGGCTCCAGCACATCGCCTGAAGCCGAGGAAGTCTCCACCATCCAGTCCCCTCACGCAGCAACGGACCCCGATCCTACGGTCCACGGCTTGCCCGACGTGATCCATAAGAGAAGCCCTAGACGCGCCGCGTAAGCAGCGGCACACAGTCACCCGGATCTTCCACCGGCTGGTCGAGGAACACGGCGCCGACGTCTCCCACGGGATGGTCCGCTACTACGTCGCGGCCCGGAAGGAGGCTGGACCAAGACCTTCACCGACCCTCGCCTCTGCGCGGCCATCGTCGACCGCCTCACCTTTGTACCGACCAGGGCTGCCCGCGCGGCACGACCTACACCTGCAACGACGCCCTACAGCACACGGCCAAGTCCTCCACGAGCGGCCCCTGGTTCTACGTCGTCATGCCGCAGGGGCGACGCCAGCCCCACACCGCCGGTTCGCGTTGTTCCCCGCTGCATTCACTGGCAGCGACCCATGGCGCGCCCGCGCCGGCCTCACGCAGCGCGGTGTACCCGGAGGGCTCAGCCGGTGACGCGCGTGTAGGTCAGGATCGCCGTGCCGCTCTCGAGGGCTGTGTGGTCGGTGAGTGTCCAGGTGCGCGGGTCGAAAGCAGACCTGCGGGAGAACAGAGGGATTCCATCGCCGATGGTCAGCGGGGCGACCTTGAGGATCAGTGTGTCGATTTCGGCGTACAGGGAGCCGGCCAGTTCGCCGCCGCCGAGCAGCCAGATGTCCTTGCCATCTTGCTGCTTGAGGTTCCGCACGGTCGCCACCGGATCGTCGGCGACGAACTGGACGGCCGGGTCCGGTCCGTCGGTCAGGGTCTGGGAGAAGACCATGTGACGCAGGTGGGGGTATGCGTTGGTGACACCGGCCGCCAGGCCGATCTCGTAGGTGCGTCGGCCTGCGAGCACGGTGTCGAAGTGCGTGCCTGCCGCTGTGACGGACAGGGCTTGTCGGGCCTGCACGGGCAGCGTCTCCGGGTACTCAGTCACGAGGTGCTGGATGTAGTCCTCCGGCAGGGGCCAGAAGCCGTTCGGGCCGGTGGGGTCCGCGCCGTCCGGGCCCGCGATGAAGCCATCGAGAGTGCTGGCGATGTAGTAGACGAGTTTGCGCACGCCGGGTTTCCTTTCGTCGGTCTACTCCCGCAGCGCTGCCGGACGCCAGCTGGCGTGCCGGAATGCGACGCCACTTCACCGCCTCGTCCTGGTGCTACTCGAACGAGGCACGGCGCAGCGTTCAGGGCGGCGCACCAGCTGCCGGGCGCGTCCCATTGTGATCATTCCACCCACACGGGCGGCGCGCGGAGGAATCCGCCGACAGCGCCCCTTCGGCCGCCGCTATCAGGACTGCATGGTCACCTTCATGTTGCGCGGCCTGGCCGCCGCCCTCGTCGTCCTGTCCACCACCATCTCCTCACCCGCCCACGCCGCCGAGTCACTGCCTCTGACCGTCGAGCGGCTGCCGTTGGGGACGGAGGCGCGTGAGGGATACACCCGTGACAGCTTCCGCCACTGGAACGCCGGCGAGGACCCGACGGATGGCTGCCACACCCGCGCCGAGGTCCTCCTGCGCGCAGCCCTCGAGTCACCCACCGTCGGCGCCGGCTGCCGCATTGAGGGCGGCGGCTGGTTCTCCTACTACGACGGCGTCACCGTCACCTCGGCCTCCGGCCTGGACATCGACCACATGGTGCCCTGGCCGAGACAGCGGCGCCTCGGCGTGGAGCGCGCAGCGCCGTGAGGCCTACGTCAACGACCAGGGCCAGGAGACGTCGCTGGTCGCGGTCACCGCCCGCTCCACCCGCAGCAAGGCCGACCAGGACCCCGCCCCTTGCGGTCCACCGTGTCCACGTCGTGCTGCGGGCGGGACGTTCAGCCGCGCAGGGCCGGACCGAACCAGGTGTCCAGGGCCGTGCACAGTGCGGGCAGGTCAGGGTCACCACCGGGAGCGGCGGCCCACGCGACGTGGCCGTCCGGGCGCACCAGCAGCGCGTCGGGCGCCTCGATCTCCCCGATGCCCGGGACGAGCCAGTGCGCCTCCTCGCTGCGGGCCTCCACCAGGTCGACGCGATCGGCCCAGCCCTTGACGGCCGCCGCCACCTCGGCGCTGCCGCGCAGGTCGAGCAGGACGGGCCGGGCGGCGTGCAGCAGTTCGTGGACGCGACGGGCGCCGCCGCAGGCGGTGAGCCCGGCGTCGGGGACCCGGCGGCCCTCCAGCGGGTGGTCACCGCCCGACGGGTAGCGGATGTCCAGCGCGTTGAGCAGGTGACGCAGATACCGGTTGACGTCGTCGAAGACCATCAGGGCCCCGAACACCTCCCGCAGGGCGTCGGTCTGGGCACCGGGGCGCACGAGCGCCGACTGGGCACGGGTGTTGTGCAGCACGCGCTCACCGACCGGGTGCCGCTCGGCGTGGTAGCTGTCCAGCAGGCTGTCCGGCGCCTGACCGCGCACCACCGCGGCGAGCTTCCAGCCGAGGTTCACCGCGTCCTGCACACCGGTGTTCAGCCCCTGGCCGCCGGCGGGGAAGTGGATGTGCGCCGCGTCGCCCGCCAGCAGCACCCGGCCCTGCCGGTAGCGGTCCGCCTGCCGGGCGGCGTCGGTGAAACGGGAGACCCAGCGGGGGTTGCGCATGCCGAAGTCGGTGCCCGCGACCCTCACCAGCGACTGCCGCAACTGTTCGAACGTCACCGGCTCGTCGCGGCCGGGCACACGGTCGTACTCGGAGGTGATCACCCGGTACCAGCCGGGCTCGAAGGCGATCGCCGAGTAGTCGCCGGCCGGGCGGCGCCGCACCCACACGTAGTCCTCGGGCAGGTCGGGCAGTTCGACGTCGCCGATCAGCGCGGTCATCGTCGGCCCGGTGCCGGGGAAGCCGATGCCGGCCAGCTTGCGCACGGTGCTGCGCCCGCCGTCGCAGCCCACCAGGTAGCGGGCGCGCAGCGGGGCGCCGTCCGTGCCCAGCTCGACCCGCACGCCGCTGTCGTCCTGACGCACGCCCACGACCGGCGACGACCAGCGCATGCGCACGCCGAGCTCGCTCGCCCACTCCTCCAGCAGCCGCTCGACGGCGGACTGGAGGATCATCAACGGATACGGGTGGCGGGACTCGGACTCGTCGAAGTCGACGTAGAGCCCGGAGAAGTGGCCCACCGGCTGCAGCGCCCCTTCAGCCAGGAAACGGTCCAGGACGCCGCGTTGGTCCAGCACCTCCAGCGTGCGCGAGTGGATGCCGCCGGCGCGCGACTCGCCCGTGCGCTGCGCGAGCCGCTCGACGACCACCACCTCGGCGCCCGCCAGGCGCAGTTCACAGGCGAGCATCAGGCCGGTCGGCCCGGCGCCCGCGACCACCACGTCCGCGTCCATGCCGGTCTTCTCCACGTCGTCGGCCCCCTTTTCGAGTTCCTTCTTCTTCCGGGCTCGCCCACACCTCGGGCACTGCTTTTCCCCTGCTTCTCCAGCGGTTCTCCAGTGCGGCTCGAGCGCGCCGCACCACTTCCCCGTGGCGGGTCCCGCCGGCGGGACGCATTCCGCGAAGCGGTCGGTCCGGGGTGTCAGCCTGCAAGCGGGCCGGGCCATCCTCAACCGCACCGGCCGCCGCGAGTCGGCAGGCCATCGGCACGGTGGGAACGGCCCCGCATTCACGCGACACTCGACGCGGCCATTCACCCGGCCCGTCCCGGATTTCGTCTCGCCGGCGGGACAGCGGAAGAGAACTCGGCGGAGGAAGGAAAAGGACAATGGAGCAGCACGCCGCACCTTCGAGTGCGCCGGTGTCCCTGGTGCAGGAAATAGCAGCTCTGTGGGGAGAGTGCCTGGGCGGCCGCGAGGTCGGGGCGGAGGACGACTTCTTCGCACTGGGCGGGAACTCACTCACCGGAATCAAGATCATCGAGCGGGTGGCGCAGGACCACGGCGTCCGGCTCTCCGTGCGCGACTTCTACCTCGCGGGAACCCCCGCCCGGATCGCCGAGCTGATCGAACGAGGGAGGGCGGGGACGTGAGGCTGACGCCGGGTCCCGCGCGCCACATCGACCTCGACGGCGTCGACCTGTTCGACCTGGACCTGTACGCCGAGGGCGACCCGCACCCCGTGTGGGACGTGATGCGGGAGAGGGCCCCTCTGCACCACCAGGTCCTGCCCGACGGACGGGAGTTCTGGTCGGTGACCCGGTTCGAGGACGTCTGCCGCGTCCTCGGCGACCACCGCGCCTTCACCTCCGAGCGCGGCACGGTCCCCACCCACCTCGGGACGGACGACGTCGCGGCCGGCGTGCTGCTGACCTCGACGGACCCGCCGCGGCACACCGAGGTCCGCCGCCCGCTCGGCTCCAAGCTCACCGCGCGGGCGGTGAAGTCCTGGGAGGACTCCATCCGGGGCACGATCGTCCGCTTCCTGGAACCTGCCCTCGACGGCGAGCCCTTCGACCTGGCGGAGCGGGCCCTGCTGCTGCCCGCCATGGTCACCGGCCCGCTGCTGGGCGTCCCCGAGCGGGACTGGGCCGAACTGGTCCAGCTCACCGCGATGGTGACGGCCCCCTGCGACCCGCACTTCCAGATGGGCAGCGAGGCCGCCACCCTGGCCATAGCCCACCACGAGCTGGTCGCCTACGTGCGCGAGTGGGTCCGCACGCGGCGCGCCTCCGGCTTCGAGGACGACAGCCTCCTGCACCACCTGATGCACGTCCGCCCCGGCGGCGCGCCGCTGTCCGACGAGGAGATCGCCCTCGACGGCTACAGCATCCTGCTGGGCGCCAACGTCACCACCCCGCACACCGTCTCGGGCACGGTGCACGCCCTCATCGAACGGCCCGAGCAGTTCGGCAAGGCCCAGGCCGACCCCACACTGATCCCCAACCTCGTCGAGGAAGGGCTGCGCTGGACCTCGGCGGCGTGCAACTTCATGCGGTACGCGGTCGACGACGTCGAGATCGCCGGGGGCACCGTCCCGGCCCGCGGGGCGGTCGTCGCGTGGATCGGCTCGGCCAACCGGGATCCCGCCCAGTTCCCCGACCCGCACACCTTCGACATCACGCGCGCCAACGCCAAGCGCCAGGCCGCCTTCGGATTCGGGCCGCACTTCTGCATCGGGGCGCCACTGGCCCGGCTCACCCTGCGCGTCTTCTTCGAGGAACTGCTCCGGCGCTTCGGCTCGATCGAGCTCGCCGGCGAACCGCGGCACCTGCGGTCGTACTTCATCGCCGGGATGACCCACCTGCCCGTCACCGCCCAGAAACGGCACACGCCATGACCTCCGGCCCCACCACCCTCGCCTCGCCGTGGTTCGTGCGGCCGCCGGCCGCCGGCCACGCCGCCCGGATCTTCGGCCTGCCCTTCGCCGGGTCCGGGGCCTCCGCCTTCAGCGCCTGGCCGGCCGCACTCGGCGACGCCGAGTTCTGCCCGGTGCAGTTCCCCGGCCGCGAGAACCGGCTGGCCCACCCCCACTACGGCACCTACGACAACCTCGCCGCCGGCCTCGCCGAGGCGCTGCGCCCGCATCTGCGGCAGCCGTACGCCATCTTCGGGCACTGCGCGGGCGCGCTGCCCGCCTACGAGACCGTCCTGAAGCTCGCCGATGCCGAACTGCCCGCACCCGCGTGCCTGTTCGTCTCCGGCCAGCCGGCCCCGCACGACGCCGCCGACGACCGGATGCTCGCCATGACCGAGGCCGAACTGCGCGCCGAGGTCGAGGTGTTCCTGCGCGGCCGGGGCATCGAGCCGCGGCCGGACATGGTCGACCTGGGTCTGACGGTGCTGCTGCGCGACCACGCCGCCGCGGCCGCGTACCGGCGGACCGAGCCGGTCGCGGTGCCCTGCCCCGTCGTCGTCCTGCACTGGCGCGACGACCCCGACGTCGGCCTCGACCGGCTCCAGGGCTGGCACCGGTACGCCGACAGCGTCGACTTCGTGTCCGTCGACGGCGGCCACTACGACTTCATGGACGCGCCGGACCAGCTGCGCGACGTACTGACCCGTTGGCGCTGACAGCGGCACCGCCGTCCGCCGGAGCCGAACACCGAGGGAACCGGAAGGAAAACGTATGAGTGGCGCAGCCACCGATATTGCCGTCATCGGGATGTCGTGCCGCTTCCCCGGGGTGCGCGACCCGGACGCCTTCTGGCGCCTGCTGCTCGACGGCGGATCGACCATCGGGACCTTCCCCGAGGACCGGCCGGTCGTCCCGGACCGCACACCCCACCCGGACGCCGCCATCGTCGAGGCCGGGTCGTACCTGGACGCCGTCGACGGCTTCGACGCGGAGTTCTTCGGTATCTCCGCCGCGGAGGCGGCCGCCATGGACCCCGTGCAGCGGCTGGGCCTGGAACTGGCCTGGGAGGCCGTCGAGAACGCCGGCCTCCCGGCCTCCGCGCTGGCGGGCCGTGTCATCGACGTCGTCGTCGGGGCAGGACCGTCCGGCTACGAGCTGCTGCGCAGGCTGACGGGCAGCGACCAGGACGACCACTACGCCGTCCTCGGCTCCGGCGGCGCGCTGATCGCCAACCGCATCTCCCACCTGTTCGACCTGCGCGGCATGAGCCTGTGCGCGGACTCCGGCCAGTCCTCCTCCCTGGTGTCGCTGGCGCTGACCTGCGAACGCATCCGCAGCGGCGCGGTCGACACGGCGCTCGCCGGCGGCGTGCACCTCGTCGCCGACCCGGAGGCGGGCCTCGGCCTGGCCAACCTCGGCGCGCTGTCGCCCGACGGCCGCTGCCACCCCTTCGACGCGCGGGCCAACGGCTTCGTACGCGGCGAGGGCGGCGCCTTCGTCGTGCTCAAGCGGCTGGACAGGGCCGTCGCCGACGGCGACCGGGTCCACGCCGTGGTACGCGGCTGGGGCGTCGGCAGCGGGGGCGCCTCCTCCCGGATGCCCGACCCCAGCCCCGGCGGGCAGGCGGCGGCGGTGCTGGCCGCCCTGGACAGCGCGGGGGTCGGCTTCGACGGGGTCGACTACGTCGAGGCGCACGGCACCGGCACCCGGCGCGGCGACCCGGCCGAGCTGGCCGGTCTGCGCGAGGTGTTCCGGCGCACCGGCCGCGCCCGGCCCCTGGTGATCGGCTCGGTGAAGGCGAACGTCGGTCACCTGGAGCCCGCCGCCGGGATCGCCGGCTTCGTGAAGGCGGTGCTGTGCCTGGACCGCGCCCATCTGGTCCCGCACCGGGGCTTTCAGACCCCCAACCCCGAGATCCCCGACTTCCACGACGACTTCGACGTCCTGCGCACCGCGCGTCCCTGGCCGGGCACACCCCACCGGCCCCGGCGCGCCGGCGTCACCTCCGTCGGCATGGGCGGCACCGTCGCGCACGTCCTGCTCGAACAGGCCCCCGCCGCCCCGGCCGAGGCCGCCGAACCGCCGCCCGCCGCCCCCGCCGTGGTGCCGTGGATGCTCTCGGCACGTTCCGAGGCGGCCCTGCGCGAGCAGGCGGCCCGGCTGCGGGACCACGTGGCGGGCGACCCGTCGCTGACGGCGGCCGACGTGGGGCACTCGCTGCTGACCACACGGACGGCGTTCTCCCACCGGGCGGTGGTGCTCGGCGCCGACCGCGAGGAGGCACTGGCCGGACTGGGCCCGGTCGCGGCGGGCTCCGAGGCGGCCCGCGCCGTGCGCGGGGTGGCCGACGGGCCGGCCGGTCCGGTCGTCTTCGTCTTCCCCGGCCAGGGCTCCCAGTGGCTCGGCATGGGGCGGCAGCTGTACGCCGAGTCGGAGGTCTTCGCCCGCGCCGTCGACGAGTGCGCACGGGCGCTGGAGCCCTGGCTGGACTGGTCCCTGCTGGATCTGGTGACCGGCGCGCCGTCCGCCCCCTCCCTGGAGGGCCGCGACACCGTGGTCCAACCGGCGCTGTTCGCGATGATGGTCTCCCTGACCCGGGTGTGGCGGTCGCTGGGTGTGGTCCCCGACGCAGTGGTCGGCCACTCGCAGGGCGAGATCGCCGCGGCCTGCGCGGCCGGCGCGCTCAGCCTCGAGGACGCCGCCCGGCTGGTCGCCCTGCGCAGCCGCACCCTGAGCGCACTGGCGGGCCTGGGCGGCATGAGCGCCGTCGCGGCACCCCTCCCCGAGGTCGAGCAGCGGCTGACCCGGTGGCCCGGGCGGCTGTCCGTGGCCACCGTCAACGGGCCGGCCTCCGTGGTCGTCTCCGGGGACCTCCAGGCCCTGGAGGAGCTCGCCGCCGAGGCCGCCGCAGACGGCGTACGGGTCCGCCGCATGAAAGTCGGCTACGCCTCCCACTGCCACCAGGTCGAACGCATCCGCGGCCAGGTGCTCGCGGCAGCGGCGCACGTCACACCGCGGCCCACGCCGGTCGAGTTCCACTCCACGGTCACCGCCGCACGCGTCGACACCCGCCTGCTGGACAGTGCGTACTGGTACGACAACCTGCGCTCGACGGTGCGGTTCGGCGAGGTCGTCGACGCCCTCATGCGCGAGCGCGGCGGTGTGTACGTGGAGGTCAGCCCGCACCCCGTGCTCCAGGTGGCGATGGAGGAGACCGCCGACACGCTGCAGCGCCCGCCCCTGGTGGTGCACACCCTGAGCAAGCACGACGGCGGCACCGGCAAGATCCTCACCTCGGCCGCCGAACTGCACGTGCGGGGTGTGCCGGTGGACTGGCAGACGGTGTTCGCGGCCGCCCGCCCGCGCCGGGTCACCCTGCCCGCCTACCCCTTCCAGCGGCGGCGGTACTGGCTCACCGCACCGGACACCGCCGCCGGGGAGCAGCCCGCCGAAGGACCGGAGCTGTCCTCGGAGGCCTCCGTCCGCGCGCTGGTGTGCGCCGAGACGGCCGCACTGCTGAGCGCCGAGCACGCCGGGACACCGCTGACCGGCGCCGACCTGGCGGCCCGGGCGGACGAGACCTTCAAGGCCCTGGGGTTCGACTCGTCGATGGCCGTGGCGCTGCGCAACCGGCTCACCGCGGTGAGCGGTGTGCGGCTCCCGGCCACCGTCGCCTTCACCCACCCCACACCGCGCGACCTGGCCCGCCACCTGTTCTCCCGCCGGGCGCCGGCACCGTCCGGGGCGCCGCAGCCCCCGCCGGCGCAACAGCCGGGGCCCGCACAGCCGGCCGGGCAGGCACAGCGCACCACACCCGGGGAACGCCCGGAAAGCCGCAGTGATGACGATCTGTACGCACTGATCGACCGCGGATACGTGTAGCAGCACCGTTCGTCCCAGCAACCGTCAAGGGGGAGGCCCTGGTGGAGGATGTCGACAAGCTCCGGTCCTATCTGCGTCGCGCGGTCGGCGACGCGCAGCACCTGCGCGAGCGTGTGCGCGAGCTGGAGGAGTCCCAGCGCGAGCCGGTCGCGGTGGTGGGTGCGGGGTGTCGCTTCCCCGGAGGGGTGACGTCCCCCGAAGACCTGTGGGACCTGGTGGCCGGCGGCGTGGACGCGATGGGCGACTTCCCCGCCGACCGCGGCTGGGACACCGAGACGCTGTACGACCCGGATCCCGGGGCGCACGGCAGGACCTACACCCGCTCGGGCGGGTTCCTGCACGAAATGCCCCTGTTCGACGCGGAGTTCTTCGGCATCAGCCCGCGCGAGGCGCTGGCGATGGATCCGCAGCAGCGGCTGATGCTGGAGACCTCGTGGGAGGCACTGGAACGGGCGGGCATCGACCCGGCCGCACTGCGGGGCTCGCCCACCGGGGTGTTCACCGGTGTCTACGGCGTCGACTACGGCCCCCGCATGGGCGGCGGCGCGGCCGGTGAGGTCGAGGGCTTCACCCTCACCGGCACCCACCTGAGCGTGGCCTCGGGCCGGGTGGCCTACGTGCTGGGCCTGGAGGGCCCGGCGGTGTCGACCGACACCGCCTGCTCCTCCTCGCTCGTCGCCGTCCACCAGGCCGTGCGCTCCCTGCGGTCCGGGGAGTGCACGCTGGCGCTGGCCGGCGGGGTGTCGGCGCTGCCGACGCCGGGGATGTTCGTGGAACTGTCCCGGCAGCGGGGCGTGTCGGCCGACGGACGGTGCAAGGCCTTCGCGGACGCCGCCGACGGCACCGGCTTCTCCGAGGGCGCGGGCGTCCTGGTCCTGGAGCGGCTCTCCGACGCCCTGCGCAACGGCCGCCGCATCTGGGCGGTCATCCGCGGCTCGGCGGTCAACCAGGACGGCGCCTCCAACGGCCTGACCGCGCCGAACGGGCTGGCGCAGCAGCGGGTGGTCCGGGCGGCCCTGACCGACGCCGGCTTGACGGCCCGTGAGGTGGACGCGGTCGAGGCACACGGCACCGGCACGCGACTGGGGGACCCGCTGGAGGCGGAGGCGCTGCTGGCCGCCTACGGCCAGGAGCGGGAGCCGGACAGCCCGCTGTGGCTGGGGTCCCTGAAGTCGAACATCGGACACACGCAGGCGGCAGCCGGCGTCGGCGGCATCATCAAGATGACCATGGCGATGCGGCGCGGGGTCATGCCCCGCACGCTGCACGTCGACCGCCCCTCCACGCACGTGGACTGGTCGGCGGGGGCGGTGGAACTGCTCACCGAGGCCCGCCCGTGGACCACACCGGAGGGCCGGCCCCGCCGCGCGGGCGTGTCGTCCTTCGGCATCAGCGGCACCAACGCGCACCTGATCCTGGAGCAGGCACCCGAGCCCGCCCGTGCGGCCGGCACCTCCCCGTCCTCCCGGCCGGCGGAGACACCCGGGCCCTGCGCGACCCCCGACGTCCCCGGGCCCGCCGACACCCCCGCGGCCCCCGGCACCGCCGGGGTGTCCGCAGCCCCCGCGACCCCCGGGACCTCCCGTCTGCCCGGACCCGGCCGGGCTCCCGCAGCCACTGCGCTCACCGGCCCCGCCCTCGCCGGGCAGCCGCATCCCGTGCCGTGGGTGCTGTCGGCGCGATCGGAGCAGGCCCTGCGCGGGCAGGCGCGCCGGCTGCGCGACCACCTCACCGCCGACCCCACCCTGCACCCGGCCGAGGTGGGCCACGCGCTGGTGACGACACGGTCGCTGTTCGAGCACCGGCAGGTGATCGTGGGCGCCGACCGCGACGCCCTGCTCGCCGCGCTGGCCGCCGTCGCCGCGGGCGAGGAACCGGACGGTGCCGCCGCGGTGTCCGGCCGCGCCCGGCCCGTCGGCCGGACGGTGTTCGTCTTCCCCGGCCAGGGTGCGCAGTGGACCGCGATGGGCCGGGAGCTGTGGGACACCTGCCCGGTCTTCGCCGAGCAGCTGCGCGCCTGCGCGGAGGCGCTGCGGCCCTGGGTGTCCTGGTCGCTGGTCGACACCGTGATCGGCGGGCCCGAGGCGGCCGACCTGGAGGACATCGACGTCGTCCAGCCGGTGCTGTTCGCCGTGATGGTGTCGCTCGCCCGGGTCTGGCAGTCCCTGGGCGTCACCCCGGACGTGGTGATCGGCCACTCCCAGGGCGAGATCGCCGCAGCCCACATCGCCGGTGCCCTGACCCTCCGGGACGCGGCCAAGATCGTGGCCCTGCGCTCGCGGCTGCTGGCCACCGTCGCAGGACAGGGCAGCATGGCCGGCATCCTGCTGCCCGAACAGCGCGTGCGAAAGCTGCTGGCGGGCATGGAGTCCTCCCGCATCGGCATCGCCGCGGTCAACGGGCCCCGCTCCACGACCGTCTCCGGTGAGAACGAGGCGGTCGAGGAGCTGGTCGAGGCCTGCCGGGCCGAGGGCGCCCGCGCACGGCTGATCAAGTCCAGCGTCCCCGGCCACTCCCCGCTGATGGACCGCTTCGCCGGGCAGCTCCCCGAACAGCTGGGCCGTATCACCCCCGCGCCCACCCCGGTTCTGATCTACTCCACGGTCACCGGCGACGTGATCGACCCGGCGGCGCTGGACGCGGCGTACTGGTACCGCAACCTGCGCGAACCCGTGCAGTTCGCGGCCGCCATGGCCCGGCTGGTCGAGCGGGAACCCGACAGCGCGGTCGTCGAGCTCAGTCCCCACCCGCTGCTGGTGCTGAACATCCAGGAACTGTTCGACACCACCCCCGGCGCCACCGGATGCGTGGTGGGCTCCCTGCGCCGCGACGAAGGCGGCCTCGACCGCATCTACCGCTCGGCGGCGGAAGCCTTCGTCGCGGGCGCCGAGGTGGCTTGGCAGACGGCGTTCCCCGGCCGGGACGACCGCTGGGCCGAGCTGCCCACGTACGCGTTCCAGCGGCAGCGCTACTGGCTGAACACCCCTCAGGACACCACCCACGGCACCACGTCCGACCATCCGCTGCTCGACGCCGTGGTCGACCTGCCCGCCGACGGCGGGCGCGGGGCGCTGGCCGGCGCCGGGCGCCTGTCGCTGGAGCGCCAGCCCTGGCTCGCCGACCACGTCGCCCACGGCACCCACCTCGTCCCGGCCGCCGTCGCGGTGGAACTCGCGGCGTGGGCCGCGCACCGGGCCGGCTACGACACCGTCGGCGAACTCACCCTGGAGACCCCGCTGGTGCTGTCCCGCACCGCCGAGCGGGAGATCCGCGTGGTGCTCGACGACTCGGGCACCGTCAGCGTGCACTCCCGCGGCCGGGGCGAGAGCCGATGGACACGCAACGCCGTCGGCACGGCGGGGCCCGAGGACCCGGCCGGCTCCCCGGCCCCCGCCGAGGACGCCCTCACCGCCTGGCCCCCGCCGGGCGTGGCCCCCGTCCCCGCCGAGGACGCCTACGCCCGGCTGGCCGCCCTCGGCTTCGGCCACGGCCCGGCCTTCCGCGGCCTGAAGGAACTGTGGCGCCGGGGCGACACCCTGTTCGCACGGGTCGAACTGCCCGCAGGCGCCACCGGCCAGGACCTCTTCCGCATCCATCCGGCACTGCTGCACGCCGCGCTGCTCCCGGCCTGCCCGACCGCGGACGCCGGCGCCTCCCCGCCCGAGAGCCGGCTGCCCCACCGCGTCACCGGCATCCGGCTCGGCGCCGCCCGGCCCGGCTCGCTGCGCGTGCGGCTGGCACCGACGGGCGAGGACACGCTGTCGGTGACCCTCGCCGACGACCGCGGCACCACCGTCGGCGGCATCACCGCACTGACCCTGCGGCCCGCGGACGCCGGGCAGCTCACCGCACTGGGCTTCGACCACCGGGACGCGTTGTTCCGCACGGACTTCGCACCCGTGCCCGCCCCCGCCGGGCCGGCCGGCACCGCGTACGCCGTGCTGGGCGCATCCGTCCTCCCCGCACCGGACACGGCCCACTTCACCGGCCCCGGCGCCCTCGCCGCCGCCGGTCCCGTGCCGCCGGTCGTGATCGCCTCCGTGGCGCCCACGCCGCCGGACACCTCCGACACCCCCGCCGCCGTCGAACGCACCCTGCACCAGGTGCTCGACTGGATCCGGCAGTGGCTGACCGACGACCGCTTCGCCGCCTCGCGGCTGGTCGTCGTCACCCGGGGCGCGTTCACCGACGCACACACCACGCGCCCCGACCCGGCGGCGGCCGCCGTCTGGGGCTTCGTACGCAGCGCACAGACCGAGAACCCGGGCCGGTTCACGCTCGTGGACACCGACGACCACGCCGCCTCCCGGGCACTCCTGCCCGCCCTGACAGCGACCGGGGAGGACCAGCTCACCCTGCGCGCCGGCGTCCCGGCCGCCCCCCGGCTGATCCGCGCCGACGGCGGCCGCCGCACGAGCGACCTGCCCGCCCTCGGCACCGGAACCGTCCTGATCACGGGCGGCACCAGCGGCCTGGGCGCCCTGCTCGCCCGGCACCTCGTGGACCGGCACGGCGTGCGCCGCCTGCTGCTGACCAGCAGACGGGGACCGGCGGCACCGCGGGCGGCCGCACTGGCCGCGGAACTGACCGGCGCGGGCGCCCACGTCGACATCGCCGCCTGCGACGTCACCAGCCGCGACTCCGTCGCCGCGCTGCTGGCCGCCGTACCCGCCGAACACCCGCTGACCGCGGTCGTCCACTGCGCCGGCGTGCTGGACGACGGGGTCGTCGAGACGCTGACCGGCGCACGCCTGGACGCCGTCCTCGCCCCCAAGGTGCGGGGCGCCTGGCACCTGCACGAACTGACCCGGCCCCTGCAGCTGTCCGCGTTCGTGCTGTTCTCCTCGGTCGCCAGCGTCCTCGGCACCGCCGGACAGGCCAACTACGCCGCCGCCAACGCCTTCCTCAACGGCCTCGCCCGGGCCCGCCACGCCGACGAACTGCCCGCCACCGCCCTGTGCTGGGGCTTCTGGTCGCTGCGCAGCGAGATGAGCGCCGACCTCGACGACACCGACCTGGGGCGCCTGAAGCGCCAGGGCGTGCTGCCGATGTCCTCGCGGGAGGGCCTCGCCCTGTTCGACGCGGCCCTGCGGGCCGACGGCGAGCCGGTACTGGTGCCCGCACGGCTGGACCTCACGGCCCCGGCCGGCCACCTCGCGTCGCCGCTGCTGCGCGGCCTCACCGGCACACCCGTCGCCCCGCAGGACGACGCAGGCACCGGCGGCCCGCTCGCCCGCACCCTGGCGTCACTGCCGCCCGACGACGCCCACGCGGCACTGCTCGACGCGGTCCGCGCCCAGACCGCGGCCGTCCTCGGCCACGCCGACCCGGCGCGCATCGGCCCCGCCCTCGCCTTCAGGGAACTGGGCATCGACTCGCTCACCGCGCTGGAACTGCGCAACAAGCTGGCCGCGGCAACCGGCCTGAAACTGCCCGCCACGCTCGTGTTCGACCACCCCAACCCCGGCGCCCTCGCCCGGTTCCTGACCGAGCGGATCGCACCCGGGGACCCGGCAGCGGCGCCGTCGCCGGCCGCCCACCTGGCCAAGGAGATCGAGGGCCTGGGCGTCCGGCTCCAGGACGCCTTCCTCGACCTCGCCGCGGAGGAGCAGAACACCATCTCCACGCTCCTGGGCGAACTGCAGGGCCGGGTCCGCTCGCTGGCGGGCGCCGCGGCACCGGCCGGCATCACCGACCGGATCAGTTCGGCCTCGGCGGGCGAACTGCTCGCGCTGCTGGACAAGGAACTCGGCTAGGGAGAGCCATGACGACCGACGACAACGCCGACGTTCTCGCGTACCTCAAGCGGACGTCGATCGAACTGATCGAGACCCGTAAGCGCCTGCAGGAACTGACCGACGCCGCAGCCGAGCCCATCGCCGTGGTGGGCGTCGCCTGCCGCTTCCCCGGCGGGGCGACCTCCCCCGAGGACCTGTGGGACCTGGTGCGCACGGGCACCGACGCCGTGTCCGGCCTCCCGCAGGACCGCAACTGGGACGTGGAGAACCTGTACGACCCCGACCCCGGCCGACCCAACAGCAGCTCCGCCCGCGCGGGCGGCTTCCTCCACGACGCGGGCGACTTCGACGCCGAGTTCTTCGGCATCAGCCCGCGCGAGGCGCTGGCCGCCGACCCGCAGCAGCGGCTGCTGCTGGAGACCTCCTGGGAGTCCCTGGAACGCGCCGGCATCGACCCGCACTCCCTGCGCGGCAGCGACACCGGCGTCTTCGCGGGCCTGGCCTACTTCGGCTACGGCAACCACCTGTTCACCCCGGAGGCCATCGCCGGCTACGCGCAGACCGGCTCCCTGCTCAGCGTGGCGTCCGGCCGCGTCTCCTACACCCTGGGCCTGGAAGGGCCGGCGGTGTCGACCGAGACCGCCTGCTCGTCGTCGCTGGTGGCGGTGCACCAGGCGGTGCAGTCGCTGCGGCAGGGCGAGTGCGGCCTGGCCCTGGCCGGCGGCGTCACCGTCATGGCGACCACGCAGGTGCTGCGGGAGATGACCCGGCAGCGGGGCCTGGCGGCCGACGGCCGCTGCAAGGCCTTCGCGGACGCCGCCGACGGCGCCGGCTTCTCCGAGGGCGTCGGCGTGCTCGTCCTGGAACGGCTCGGCGACGCGCGACGCAACGGCCGCCGCATCTGGGCCGTCATCCGCGGCTCGGCGGTCAACCAGGACGGCGCCTCCAACGGCCTGACCGCCCCCAACGGCCCCGCCCAGCAGCGGGTGATCCGCGCGGCGCTCGCCAACGCCCGCATCCGGGCGGCCGACGTCGACGTGGTCGAGGCGCACGGCACCGGAACCACACTGGGCGACCCCATCGAGGCACAGGCGCTGCTGGCCACCTACGGCCGGGAACGCGACCCGGACAACCCGCTGTGGCTCGGGTCGCTGAAGTCGAACATCGGCCACGCCCAGGCGGCGGCCGGGGTCGGCGGCCTCATCAAAATGATCATGGCGTTGCGGCACGGGCTCATGCCTCCCACCCTGCACATCGACCGCCCCTCCACCCACGTGGACTGGTCCGCCGGAGCGGTCAGCCTGCTCACCGAGGCCCGCGACTGGCCGAGCACACCGGACCGGCCCCGCCGCGCGGGCGTGTCCGCCTTCGGCGTCAGCGGCACCAACGCCCACGTGATCCTCGAAGAGGCCCCCGAGCAGGACGAGGCCCCCACCACCTCCGGGCAGCCGCCCGGTGCCCTCGTGCCGTGGGTCCTCTCCGCGCGCTCCGGGCAGGCGCTGCGGGCCCAGGCGCGCAAGCTGCGCGACTTCGCCGCCGGCACGGACCCGGACCCCGCCGACACCGGCTGGTCGCTGGTGTCCGGCCGGGCCCGGCTCGAACACCGTGCCGTGGTGCTCGGGCAGGACCGCCGGGCCCTGCTCGACGGCCTGACGGCGCTGGCCGAGGGAGAGGAGTCCGCCGCGGTGGTGCGCGGCACCGCCGGCGAACCCGGCGCCCGCGTCTTCATGTTCCCCGGGCAGGGCGCGCAGTGGGCCGGCGCGGCGGGTCCGCTCCACCAGGCCTATCCCGTCTTCGCCGAGGCCCTGGACGAGGTGTGCGCCCACTTCGACACCCACCTCCCCTTCGCCCTCCGGCCGGTGCTCCTGGCCGCCGATCCCGGCCCCGAGCTGCGCGAGCGGACCGACGTCGCACAGCCGGCGCTGTTCGCCCTCCAGGTCGCCCTGTACCGGCTGCTGACCCGCTACACCCCGGCGCCGGACCACCTGATCGGCCACTCGGTCGGTGAGATCGCCGCCGCCCACGTGTGCGGAGCGCTCGGCCTGGACGACGCCACCCGCCTGGTCGCCGCCCGCGGACGCGCCATGCAGACGGTCACCGAGCAGGGCGCCATGCTCGCCGCACGCCTCGGCGAGCCCGAGGCGGCCGCCCTGCTCGGCGCGTACGACAGGGTCGGACTGGCCGCCGTCAACGGCCCCGAGTCGGTGGTCTTCTCGGGCCTGCGCGAACAGGTCCACGCCCTGCGCGACCGGCTCCTGGCCGACGGCGGGTCGGCCAAGCTCCTCCCGGTCGCCCACGCCTTCCACTCCCCGCTGATGGAACCCGTCCTGGACGACTTCGCGGCCGCCATCGGCACCCTGCGGGCCGGCGAGCCCGTCATCCCCGTCGTGTCGACCCTGCTGGGCCGCGAGGCCACCGCCGCGGAACTGACCTCCGCCGCGCACTGGGTGCGCCACGTCCGCGCACCCGTGCGCTTCCACGACGCGGTGGAGCACGCCCGCGCCGCCGGCGCGGACGTCTTCGTCGAGGTCGGCCCCGGCGCCACGCTCACCGGCCTCACCAAGGACACCTTCGCCGGCGCCGGCGTCGACGGCGCCCTGGTCGTCCCGGCCGGCCGGCGCGACCGCGACGCGGCCCGGGCACTGGCCGGCGCCCTGGCCGAACTGCACGTGCGCGGCGTCCCCGTGGACTGGGCCGCCCTGTTCGGCCGGCGCCGGCAGGTCGACCTGCCCACCTACGCCTTCCAGCGGCAGCGGTACTGGCTGGACCTCACGGCCGGAGCGGGACCGGCCGACCTGGCCTCGGCCGGCCTGGCCGCCGCCGCCCACCCGCTGCTGGGCGCCGTACTGGACCATCCCGGCACCGACGAGGTGCACTTCAGCGCCCTGTGGTCGCTCAAGAGCCACCCCTGGCTGGCCGGGCACACCGTGTTCGGCGCGGTCGTCGTCCCCGCCACGGCCTACCTCGACCTGGCCCTGACGGCGGGCGGGCACGTCGGGTGCGCCGCGCTGGAGGACCTCACCCTGGAAGTGCCGCTGCTCCTGCCCGAGACGGGTGACGTGCAGGTGCGCATCGTCGTCGGCGCGGCGGACGAGACGGGCCGCCGCACGCTCCAGGTGTACTCACGCCCCGGCGACCACGCCGCCACCAGCGGCGGTTGGACCCGCCACGCACACGGCAGCCTGGCCCCGGACGCGACGAGCCCTCCCGCAGCCGCCGGCACGGCCCGGCCGCCGACCGCCTGGCCGCCGGCCGGCGCGGTCCCGGTCCCCGTCGACGGCCTCTACGACACCTTCGCCGACGCCGGGTTCGACTACGGCCCCGCCTTCCGCGGCCTGCGCGAGGTGTGGCGGCACGGCGACGACCTCCACGCCCTGGCCACCCTGCCGGACAGCGCCGAGACGGGCGCCTTCGCCCTGCACCCGGCCCTGCTGGACACCGCGCTGCACGCGTCGGTGGCCGGCGGCGTCATCGAGGTGACGGGCGAACAGGGCCGGATGCCGTTCGCCTGGACCGGCGCCCGCCTGACCGGCGCGTGCGGACCGACCGTACGGGTCAGGCTGACCCCGGCCGGCCAGGACACGGTGTCGCTGACGATCACCGACGAGGACGGCCACGCCGTCGCCTCCGTCGCCTCGCTGACGTTCCGCCCGGCCGGTGCCGGGCAGGTGCGCTCGGCGCGCGGCGGGCAGGAACCGCCGCTGTACGAGGTGCGGTGGCGGCCGGTGCCGCCCGTCGAACCGGCCGCCCGCCCCGCGCGGTGGGGCGTCATCGGCACGGACACCGGCCCGGCCGCCCGGCTGCTGCGGGCGGGCGGCGACCGGGCCGTGTCCTACACCTCCCTCGAGGAGGTGCCCCCGGGGGAGCCCCCCGCGCACCTCGTCCTGTGCCCGGACGACATCGCCGTCCCGGCCGATCCGCTCGCCGCGGTCGGCGCCACCGGCTCGCACGTCCTGCGGCAGGTCCAGCGGTTCCTCGCCGAGGACGCGTTCGCCGCGTCCACGCTGGTGGTGCTCACCCGCCTGGCCGTGGACACCGGCACCGGACAGCGCGCCGAGAACCTCCCCGGCGCGTCCGTGTGGGGCCTGATCCGCTCCGCCCAGACCGAACACCCCGGCAGGTTCCGGCTGCTGGACATCGACGACGAGGAGACCTCCCGGACGGCCCTGCCCGACGCACTCGCCCTGGGGGAGGAGCAACTGGCCCTGCGCGACGGCGAGTTCCTCGTCCCCCGCCTCGCCCCGGCCACGCCCGCTGACCAGCGGCTCGAACCCCCGGCCGGCGGCCCGCACCGGCTGGGCATCCCGGACAAGGGCACACTGGAGAACCTGACCTGGGTGCCGTGCCCCGAGGCCGAGGCGCCCTTGCGCGGCGGGCAGGTCCGCATCGCCGTGCAGGCCGCGGGGCTCAACTTCCGCGACATCACCATCGCCCTGGGCCTGGTGGAGCGCACCGCCATCGACGCCGGCATCGGCAGCGAGGGCTCCGGTGTCGTCCTGGAGGTCGCCGACGACGTCACCGCCTTCGCGCCGGGCGACCGGGTGGCCGGCATCTTCACCGGCGCCTTCGGCCGCGTCGCCGTCGCCGACCACCGCCTGCTCACCACCGTCCCCGACGGCTGGAGCCACGCCGAGGCGGCGTCCGTGCCGAGCACCTTCCTCACCGCCTACTACGCCCTCTTCCGCGTCACCCGGCTCGAAAAGGGCCGACGGATCCTCATCCACGCCGCGGCCGGCGGCGTCGGCATGGCCGCCGTCCAGCTCGCCAAGCACGCCGGCGCCGAGATCTTCGCGACCGCCAGCCCCGCCAAGTGGCCGGTCCTGCGCGAACTGGGCCTGGACGACGCGCACCTGGCGTCCTCCCGCGACCTGGAGTTCGCCGAGAAGTTCCTCGCCACGACGGACGGCCGGGGCGTGGACGTGGTCCTGAACTCCCTCGCGCACTCCTTCGTCGACGCCTCGCTCACGCTGCTGCCCGAGGGAGGCCACTTCATCGAGATGGGCAAGACCGACATCCGCGACCCCCGGCAGGTGGCCGCCGACCACCCGGGCGTCACGTACGACGCCTTCGACCTGTACGCGGCCGGCCCGGACACCCTCCAGGAGATGTTCCGCGACGTCATGTCCCTGTTCGTCGACGGCCGGGTGCACCTGCCGCCGGTGTCCGTCCGCGACATCCGCGACGCACGCCGCACCTTCCGCGAGATGAGCCAGGGCCGCCACGTCGGCAAGCTCGTGTTCGACGTCGGCGGCGGCTTCGGCGGCGGCACCGTCCTGGTCACCGGCGGCACCGGGGGAGTGGGCTCGCTCGTGGCGCGGCACCTGGTCACCGAGCACGGGGTGCGCTCCCTGGTGCTGGCCGGCCGGCGGGGAGCCGCCGCCGACGGGGCCGACGCACTCGCCGCGGACCTGCGCGACCTGGGCGCCGACGTCCGTGTCACGGCCTGCGACGTCGCCGACCGCGCCGCCGTGGCGCGGTTGCTCGCCGACATGCCCCCGCGTCACCCGCTGACGGCGGTCGTGCACGCGGCGGGCGTCCTGGCGGACGGCACCGTGGAGTCGCTGACCGCCGAGAGCCTCGAGCGGGTACTGCGCGCCAAGGCCGGCGGCGCGCTCGTCCTGCACGAACTGACCAGGGACCGTCCGCTGTCCGCGTTCGTGCAGTTCTCCGCCCTCGCGGGCACACTCGGCACGGCCGGGCAGGCCAACTACGCCGCCGCCAACGCCTTCCTGGACGGCCTGGCGGCCCAGCGCGCCTCCCGCGGCCTGCCGGGCACATCACTGGCCTGGGGCTGGTGGGAGCAGAGCAGCGGCATGACCGGGGACCTGGACGAGGCGGACCTGGCGCGGCTGCGGCGGGCGGGCGTCGCGGCCATGCCCACCGCCGAGGCACTGGCCCTGTTCGACGCGGCGCACTCGGCCGGCCGGGCCGTCCTCGTCCCGGCCCGGCTGGACCTCACCGCGCTGCGCGACAGGACCGGCCCGGACCTGCCGCCGCTGCTGCGCGACCTCGCCGCCGCCCGCCGCCCCCGCCGGGCGCGGAAGACCGGCGACGACAGCGCCCGCGGCCTGACCGCCCTGCTGGCCGGCCTGCCGGCCGACGAGGCGCACACGGCAGCCCTGGACTGGGTCCGCGACCAGGTCGCCCTCGTCCTGGGCCACCCCTCCGGCGCGTCCGTCGACGCCGAACAGGCCTTCACCCAGCTCGGTTTCGACTCCCTGACGTCGGTCGAACTGTGCAACCGGCTGTCGGCGCGGACCGGACTGCGCCTGCCGACCACGCTCGTCTTCAGCTACCCGACCCCGCGCGAGATGACCGAACACCTCGTCGGCCTGCTGCGCCCGGAACACGGCCCCGGCACCGGACTCGCGACGGACCCCGTGACCGACCTCGGCACGCACGCCGCGACGGCTCCCACGACGGACCTCGGCGCGGGCGGGCCGGCCGAGATGGCGGAACTGACCGACCTGGACCTGGAAGCACTGGTCGACCTGGCTCTGGATGAGAAGAGGTAAGTGAGATGACCGACTCCGCGGAACGCACGGCGGACGGCGCGGACCGGGTCCAGCGGGCGCTCCGCACCCTGCTGGAGGAGCGCGACCGCCTCCGGCGCGAGAACGACGCCCTCAAGGCCGGACGCGGCGAACCCGTCGCCGTCGTCGCCATGGCCTGCCGCTACCCGGGCGGCGTCTCCTCGCCCGAGGACCTGTGGAAGGTGCTCCGCGACGGCCTGGACGTGGTGGACGACTTCCCCGCCGACCGCGGCTGGCGGGACGTGTACGACCCCGACCCGGACGCCACCGGCAGCTCCTACACCCGCCAGGGCGGCTTCCTGAAGGACGTGGCGGGCTTCGACGCCGACTTCTTCAACATCAGCCCCCGCGAGGCGCTGGCCGTCGATCCGCACCACCGCCTGCTGCTGGAGACCTCCTGGGAGGTCTTCGAACGGGCCGGCATCGTCCCCGCCGACGTGCGCGGCTCCGACGTCGGCGTCTTCTCCGGGGTCAGCTCCTCCGAGTACGGCTGGCGCTTCCTGGAGGGCCGGCAGCAGGAACTGGAGGGCTACCTGCTGTACGGCAGCGCACTGAGCGTCGCCTCCGGCCGGGTGGCGTACGAGATGGGGCTGACGGGCCCGGCCGTGTCGGTCGACACCGCCTGCTCGTCGTCCCTGGTGGCCCTGCACATGGCGGTGCAGTCGCTGCGCTCGGGGGAGTGCTCCATGGCGCTGGCGGGCGGGGCGCTGGTGATGGCGACCCCGGCGATGTTCGTGGAGTTCTCCCGGCAGGGCGCCCTGTCGGCCGGCGGCCGCTGCAAGGCGTTCGCGGACGGGGCCGACGGGACCGGCTGGGCCGAGGGCGTCGGCGTACTGCTGCTGGAGCGGTTGTCCGACGCGCGCCGCAACGGGCACCCGGTGCTGGCCGTCGTCCGCGGCAGCGCCGTCAACCAGGACGGCGCCAGCAACGGCCTGACCGCCCCCAACGGCCGCGCCCAGGAGAAGGTGATCCGGCAGGCCCTGGCCAACGCGGGCGTCGCCCCCGGCGAGGTGGACCTTCTCGAGGCGCACGGCACCGGCACCACACTCGGCGACCCCATCGAGGCGTCCGCGCTGCTGGCCGCCTACGGCCGCGACCGGCCCGCGGACCGGCCGCTGTGGCTGGGTTCGCTGAAGTCGAACATGGGCCACGCCCAGGCCGCCGCGGGCGTCGGAGGGGTCATCAAGGCCGTGCTGGCCATGCGGCACGGATACATGCCCAAGACCCTCCACGTGGACGCCCCCTCACGGCACGTCGACTGGTCATCAGGGGCGGTGGAGCTGCTGGTGGAGGGCCGCGAGTGGGCCAGGCGGGACGGTCCGCGCCGAGCCGGGGTGTCCTCCTTCGGCGTCAGCGGCACCAACGTCCACGTGATCCTGGAGGAGGAACCGCCCGCGCGGCCGGCCGGGCAGCGGCAGCCGGAGGCGGCCGTCGCCGGCGGCCTGGTGCCGTGGGTGCTGTCCGCCAAGAGCGCCGGCGCCCTGCGCGCTCAGGCGGGCAAGCTGCGCGACTTCCTCACCCTCGGGACGGACACCGACGGCATGGACGCCGCCGCCGTCGGCTGGTCCCTGGCCTCGGGCCGCTCACGTTTCGAGCACCGGGCGGTGGTGCTCGGAAGCGGCCGGGACGAGCTGCTGAGCGGACTGAACGCGCTGAGCCGGGGCGCCGAGTGCCCGACGGTGGTGAGCGGCACCACCGCCGCACCCGGCGGCGTCGCCTTCGTCTTCCCCGGCCAGGGCTCGCAGTGGGCCGGCATGGGCCGGCAGTTGTACGACGCCTTCCCCGTCTTCGCGCAGACCCTCGACGCGTGCGCGCGGGCCCTGGCCGAATGGGTCGACTGGTCGCTGCTGGACGTCCTACGCGGCGTGGAGGGGGCGCCCGGCCTTGACCGGGTGGAGGTGGTACAGCCGGCGCTGTTCGCGGTGATGGTGTCCACGGCCGCCCTGTGGCGGTCCTGGGGTGTCGAACCGGGCGCGGTGATCGGCCACAGCCAGGGCGAGATCGCCGCCGCCTGCGTCAGCGGCGCGCTGTCCCTTCGTGATGCCGCCCGGGTCGTGGCGCTGCGCTCCAAGGCCCTGGTCGACCTCCAGGGCCACGGAGGCATGGCCTCGGTCGCCCGGTCCGCCGACGAGGTGGCGCAGCGACTGGCTCCTTGGGGCGACCGGGTGAGCGTCGCCGTGGTCAACGGGCCCGGCTCGGTGGTGGTGTCCGGGGAACCGGACGCGCTCGACGAATTCGTCGAGAAGATGAAGGCCGACGGCGCCCAGGCCAGGAGAATCCCGGTCGACTACGCCTCCCATTCCCCGCAGGTGGCCCGAGTGCGCGAGAAGGTGACCTCCGCACTGGCCGGAATACGCCCGGAGACATCGGGCCTGCCCTTCTACTCGACGCTGTACGGCGAGGTCGTCGACACCGCGGAACTGGACGCGGAGTACTGGTACCGGAACCTCCGCGAGAAGGTCCTGTTCGAAACGTCCGTGCGGCGGCTGGCCGACGACGGCTTCCGGGTCTTCATCGAGATGAGCCCGCACCCCGTGCTCACCGTCCCGGTGCAGGAGGTCGTGGAGGACCTGGACGACACGCTGGTGCTGGCGTCCTCGCGCCGGGACCGCGACGAGGTCCGGTCCCTGCTCGGCTCCCTGGCCCAGCTCCACGTCCGCGGCGGACGCGTGGACTGGGACGCCCTGTTCACCGCACGCCGCCGGGTGGATCTGCCGACGTACGCCTTCCAGCGGCAGCGCTACTGGCTCAGCTCCTCGCCCGCTGCGGCGGCCGCCGCCGAACTGCCCGCGACGCAGCCGCCCGCCGGGGACGACCAGGCCGTTCCGCTGCCGGAGCGGATCGCCGCCCTGCCCGGCGCCGACGCCGAGGAACTCGTGCTGGAGCACGTGCGGGAGAAAGTCGCCGTCGTCCTCGGGCACTCCTCGGCCGACACCGTCGGACCCGACCAGGAGTTCAAGGAGCTGGGCTTCGACTCGCTGCTGTCGGCGGAGCTGAGCAAGCGCCTGACCGTCTCGACCGGACTGAGACTGAAGCCGAACCTGGTGCTGCGGCACCCGTCGCCGCGGCGCATCGCCGGGCACATCCTGTCCTCGCTCGCTGCGTAGCACGTCCCGCCGGCGGGACACGGCAAGGGCCGCGACCCGGCCCGTCCCGCCGGCACCGGGGTGTCTTGAACGGCCGATTCACCTCCCGGAAGGTGGAGGTGATCCGCGAAGTCCCGAATTCCCGGGCCATTTTGCTGAGGGGTTGATCTGTGTGCCTTCGTTCGGTGCGTCGTCTGCGCATGTAGGAATGTGGCGAGCGCAGGAAATGGCTCCCGACACGCCGAACCACGCGCTGACCATGTGGGACGTGGACGGCGAGCTGGACACGGCCGTCATGGAGACCGCCTTCCTGCACGTGATGGGCGAGGCGGAGGTCTTGCGCGTCAACTTCGTCGACGAGGGCGGCGGACTGCGCCTGGTGCCCCGGGAGCTCGGCGACTGGCGGCCGTTCTCGTGGGATCTGACCGCCGAGGCCGACCCGGAGCAGGCGGCCCGCGAGGCCCTGGCCGACCTGGTGCGCAGGCCGTTCGACCTGGCACGCGACCTGCTGTTCCGGCTGGGCGTGGTCAAACTCGCCGACGACCGCTTCCTGCTGGTGATCGCCTACCACCACCTCGTCTCCGACGGCTTCGGCGCCGGCGGTCTGCTCTCGCGGCGCCTGGCCGAGGTCTACACGGCGCTGGTACGCGGCGAGCGGGTGCCCGAGCTGCCCCACCCGTGGGACACCGCCTCCTTCGCCGACGAGGCGGTGCGCTACCTCGCCTCGCCGAGGTTCGCCGAGGACACGGACTTCTGGCGCGACTACCTCAAGGACGCGCCCCCGCCCGCACAGGTCCCCCGCGTGACCCTGTCCGAGGCCCGGCGCACCGCCCTGTCGCAGCCGCTGAGCAGCGCCGACCGCTGGTCGGAGGTGGCCGAGGCCATCGGTATGGTGAGCCGGACCCTGACCGTCCCGCGCGCCGAGGCCGACCGGTGGACCGAGGCCGCGCAGTCCCTGGGCGTGTGGCTGTCGCAGATGCTGACCGCCGCCGCGGCGGTGTACTTCCGCCACCGCTGCGAGCGCCCGGAGTTCCTGCTGTCCCTCGCCGTCGGCAACCGCGTCGGCGTGGCGAGCAGGACACCCGGCCTGGCCGTCAACGTGGTGCCGGTGCGGGTGAAGGTCCCGCTCGGCGCGACGTTCGCCGAGGTCGCCGAGAGCCTCGCCGACGAGACGTACGAGATCTTCGACCACACCGCCTGCCACTACTCCGACATCCAGCGCGCGAGCGGGACCGCCCTCGGCGGCCGCGGCAGCTTCGGCGCCGTCGTGAACGTCGCCGAGTTCGCCGAGCAGCTGCGCTTCGGCGACAGCCCCGCACGCTACTCGGGCGCCACCACCGGCACCTTCGAGGAGCTGTCGATCGGCGTCTACACCGACGGCAGCCCCGACAGCGACCTGTTCATCCGGCTCGACGCCCCGGCGGGCCTGTACCACCGCGCCGAACTGCGCTTCATCGGCGAGGAGCTGATCTCGTTCGTCCGCGCCGGGCTGGAGGCCGGCGCCCGCCCGGTCGGCGCGCTGGACGTGGTCGGGGGCGAAGAACGGGACCGGGTGCTCGCGGCACCGGACACCTCCGGGGCGCCGCTGCCGGGACTGACCGTCCCGGAACTGTTCGCCCGGCAGGCCGAGCGCGCCCCCGACGCCGTCGCGCTGGTCGCCGGTGACACCGAGGTCACCTACCGGGAGCTGGACGAGCGGTCCGGCCGGCTGGCCGCGGCGCTGCGCCGCCGGGACGTCGGCCCCGAGACGGTCGTGGCGGTCGCGCTGCCCCGGTCGGTGGAGCTGGCCGTCGCCCTGCTGGCGGTGGCCAGGGCCGGCGGCGCCGCCCTGCCCCTCGACCCGGCGGCCGCCGCCGGCACCGCACCGGCACGCCTCCGGCTCACCGACGCCGCCACCGCCCGCACGCTCCCGGCCGGTTCGGACCTGCCGGTGCTGATCCTGGACGACCTGCTCACCGACGAGACCGACACCACCGCCCCCGGCGCCGCCCGGCCGCATCCCGACAGCCTGCTGGCCGTGCTGCACGGAACCGGCCCGGACGGTGCCGCGAGGCCCGTCGCCGTCACCCACCGCACCATCGAGCGGTTCGTCCTGGACCGCCGCTGCCGGGACGCCGGGCGCGGCACCGTGCTGTGGCACGCGCCCCACGCCTGCGACGCGCTCGCCCTGGAGCTGTGGACGCCCCTGCTGAACGGCGGCCGGGTCGTCGTCGCCCCCCGAGGGGAGCCGGACGGCGACGTGCCGGCCGGACTGCTCGCGGCCCACGACGTCACCACGCTGTGGCTGCCCGCCGCCCGCTTCACCCGGCTCGCCGCCATGCACCCCGAGCGTCTGGCCGGCCTGCGCGAGGTGTGGACCGGCGGCGACCGGGTGCCCCCGGCCGCGCTGCGCCGGGTCCGCGAGGCCTGCCCCGGGCTGACGGTCGTCACCGGGTACGGCCAGGCGGAGACGACCCTCCTCGCCGCCTGCCACCCCCTGCCCGCGGGCGAACCGGACAGCTGTGCGGAAGCCCTCGGCCACCCGGTGGACCACACCGCCCTGTACGTCCTCGGCCCCGGCCTCGCCCCGGTCCCCGTCGGCGTGACCGGCGAACTGTACGTGGCCGGGCCCGGCGTGGCCCGCGGCTACCCCGGACGGCCGGCGGCGACCGCGGAACGCTTCGTGCCCTGCCCGTTCGGCCCCCGCGGCGCGGTCATGTACCGGACCGGGGAACGGGTGCGGTGGACCGCCGGCGGCCGGCTCGCCCACGTCGGTCACGCCGGCACGGCGACCGACGTGCGCGGTGTCCGCGTCGAACCGGCCGAGGTCGAGCAGGCGCTGTCCGAGCACGCCGGCCTGGCCCAGGCCGTGGTGGCCGTGAAGGAGGACGGCTCCGGGCAGCGGGGCCTGGCGGCCTACGTCGTCCCGGTGCCCGGCACGAGCGTGTCCGCCGACGAACTGCGCCGGTTCGCGGCGGACCGGCTTCCCGAGGCCCTGGTGCCGCCGGTGTTCACCGTCGTGGACCGGCTGCCGCTCACCGCGGGTGGCCGGGTGGACCGGGCGGCCCTGCCGCGGCCCGCGGCCGGCGACGACACCTACCGGGCCCCGCGCAACGACACCGAACGGATCCTCGCCGAGGCCTTCGCCGAGGTGCTGGAGGTCGACCGGGTCGGCATCGACGAGGACTTCTTCGACCTCGGCGGCAACTCGCTGCGGGCGATCCGGCTGGTCGGTCTGATCCGGGCGCAGCTCCATCAGGAGGTGTCCATCCGCAAGTTGTTCGCGGCCCGCACCGTCCTCGCCCTGTCGGACGTGTGCAAGGACCTCGGCCGCTCCAGCCGGCCGGCGCTGCGCAGGCGCACGAGGGAGGGTGCGGTCCTGTGAGCACCGCGGCGCACACGACGCCCCGGCTTCGACCTCGCTGCGCGAAGCCGCAGGGGGCGGCACGGACCAGGTCCGTGCCGCCCCCGGGCGGTTGTGCGGCCCGACGGGCCCGTCAGGAAGCGGCCGCCCCGGTGAGGAGTTCCCCGGCGACGACCGCCGCGATGTCGCCGGGCCGCTCGTAGAGGTAGAAGTGACCACCGGGGAACACCTTCACCGCCACGTCCCCGCGGCTGTGCGCCCGCCAGGTCCCGGCCTGCTCGATCGTCACCACCGGATCGCTGTCCCCGACCAGCACGGTCAGCGCCGCGGTGATCGGCTCGGCCTCGCGCCACGTGTACGCGCCGAGCGACCGGTAGTCGGCCCGCAGCGCCGGCAGCACCATCTCCATCATGTCCGGGTCGTCCAGCATCGACTGATCGGTGCCGCCCAGCCTGCGCACCTCGGCGAGGACGTCGTCGTCCCCGTAGTGCGCGAAGTGGGCCGTGCTGTGCGCGTCCGGCGCCCCCCGCCCGGACAGGAACAGCCGCCGCGGCCCCGGAAGCGGGCCCCGGGCGAGCGAGCGGGCCGCCTCGAACGCCACGAGCGAGCCCATGCTGTGACCGAACAGGGCGTACGGGCGTCCCGGGTCCGCCGCCACCACCTGTGCCAGCTCCTCGGCCACCGCCCCGGCGAGCAGGGACAGGTCCGTGAAGGGCGCGTCGCGATGCCGGTCCTGACGACCCGGATACTGCACGCACATCACGTCCAGATCCGCGGGCAGCGCCTGAGCCAGGGTCCTGAACGCCGTCGCCGAACCGCCCGCGTGGGGGAAGCACACGAGCCGCGGCCCGCTCCCCGGGGTGGTGAAGCGCCGGAACCAGGTGCTGTTCACAGTGTGCATCCCTTCGTCTGTGCCGGCCCGCCCACGCGAGCGACCCGCCGGTGCCCTCGGGGGGTGCGGGCACCGGCGGGCGGTCCATCGCCCCGCGGGGGCCAGAATGCCCGTCCGTCACCGGAGCTGATACCCCCAGCATCCCGTTCAGACCTCGACGGGGGTTCGCGGGGCGGTGGAGTGCCGCCGGGGCGGCCACGGCATCTCGACGCGGGTTCGCGCGAGCGCCCCTCTATCCGTGCCGCATAGCCTCCGGCGAGGTGCACGACCCGCACCGCGACGCGTGTCCGCCGACATGTCCGCCTGCGCTTGCGGACCAGCCCCGACAGGAGCGACACAAGTATGTCCGTGGTAGCCACTTCCCCCGGGACGACGGGGACGCGTGACAAACACGTCCGTCGTCTGGACCGGGTGGTCATCAGGTTCGCGGGTGACTCGGGTGACGGTATGCAGCTCACCGGTGACCGTTTCACCTCGGAGACGGCGTCGTTC
>NZ_JAUQWJ010000014.1:0-182058 GCF_036857595.1 Streptomyces sp. AHA2 | reverse complement strand
ACCCGGAAGCTAAGCCTTACAGCGCCGATGGTACTGCAGGGGGGACCCTGTGGGAGAGTAGGACGCCGCCGAACAATTCTTACAAGGGTTGGGCCCCGGACTTCGGTTCGGGGTCCAACCCTTTTTTGTTGCCCGTCACTTGAAGTTCACGTTGCGCAACGAGCATGCACGGCATGGGTACTGCCGCAATGCTCAGGGCCGCCGGAGTCGGACTCGGTGACGAGGTCGTCGTGCCGGCCTTCGGGAACGTCGAGGTTGCCGAGGCCGTCGCCATGGCCGGAGCCATGCCCGTGTTCGCCGACATAGACCCCGTCACCTACTGCCTCGACGCCGACGCCGTGGAGGCGGCCGTGACCCCCCGGACCGCGGCCGTCGTCGTGGTGCACCGCTTCGGCCGGCTCGCCGACCTCGCGCGGCTGCACCAGGTGGGGCAGCGGCACGGGCTGCTCGTACTCGAGGAGGGGGAGTCCGAGGCGCCGTACGACGAGATAGCGCAGCGCAGGGAGCGCGCGGCGTATCTGCACGCGAAGTTGAGGGGCGTGCGGACGCCGGACGACGGTGACGGGCACTCCTATCAGCAGTACGTCGTGCGGGTGCCGGGGAACGGGCGCCCGGACCGGGACGCCTTCGCGCGGGCCGTGCGGAGCAAGGGAGTTGAGTGCCGGGTGCCGGTGAAGACCCCCGTGCACCGGCTGCCCGAGTTCCGGCGGTGCGTGTCCCTGCCGGAGACCGAGCGCGCTGCCGACGAGACCCTCGCACTGCCGGTCGACGCCGCCCTCACCAAGCGGGACATGCAGCGGATCGTGTCCGCCTGCAATGCCCTGGGCGGCCTGTTGCAGCCGGCTTTCTGACGTGGTTGGGAGCACTCTTGTGTTCGGGGTATGATCTATTCCGTTGCCGCGGGGAAACCCCAAGCGACAGGCCCCTATAGCTCAGTCGGTAGAGCGTCTCCATGGTAAGGAGAAGGTCAACGGTTCGATTCCGTTTGGGGGCTCAAACAGAAAGGCCCCACCCTCACGGGTGGGGCCTTCTTGCTTGTCCTAGTCCTGCTGGAGGCCGGGGACGCGCATGGCCAGGATCGCCATGTCGTCGGACGGGGCGTCCGAGGCGAAGCGTTCCACTGCCCGCATGATGCGCGCCGCGACCGCTCCGGCCGTCAGGCCCGTGCAGGTGGTCAGGACGTCGGCGAGGCCGTCGTCGCCCAGCATGCGGGTGCCCTCGCGGCGTTCGGTGACGCCGTCCGTGACGCACAGCAGGACGTCACCCGGGTCCAGGGTGACCGTCTCCTCGTAGAGCTCCAGGTCGTCGATGACGCCGAGGAGCGGCTGGGGTTCGGCGGCCGGTTCGACCGTGCCGTCCTGGCGCAGACGCAGCGGCAGGGGGTGGCCGGCGCAGACGACCTTCAGTTCGGCGCTGCCGTCCTCCTGGGGGCGCATCTCGCCGTACAGGAGGGTGAGGAAGCGGCTGCGGGCGCCCTCGTCGAGGATGGCGGAGTTGAGGCGTTCCAGGACAGCCGGGCCGCTGAGGCCCTCCCGGGCGAGGAGGCGCAGGGCGTGGCGGGCCAGGCCCGTGACGGCCGCGGCGTTCGGGCCGGTGCCGCAGACGTCGCCGATGGCGAAGCCGTAGGCGCCGTCGCGGATGGGAAAGACGTCGTAGAAGTCACCGCCGACCTCGTTGCCCTCGCCGGCGGCGCGGTAGATGACCTCGACCTCGACGCCCTCGATGGACGGGAGCTCGGGCGGCAGGAGGCTGCGCTGCAGGGACTGGCTGATCGCCGTGCGCTCCGAATAGAGGCGGGCGTTGTCCAGAGCGAGGGCGGCCCGGCGCGAGAGGTCCTCGGCGAGTTCCAGGATCTCCTGGCGGAAGTGCTCGTCGGCGGGCTTGCCGAGGGTGAGCATGCCGATGACGCGGTTGCGGGCGACCAGCGGGAGGACGACCGTCTCGCCGCCGACCGCGGAGGCCGTGGCGAGAGTCGGACCGATGCCGGGAGTGACCTGGTTGCCGGTGCCGCCGCTGAGGCCGAGGCTGCGCATGGAACTGCGCAGGGCGGACTGGTGGGCGTTCTCACCGGGGGCCGACCACACGCGGGCGCCGGGCGTGGGGACCGGGTCGGGTGGCGGGATCTTGGACAGCAGGGACTTGATGCCGTCGATGAGTTCCTCGTCCTCGTGCAGGACGTAGGAGAGGTCGGGCTCGGACGACTGGTCGGCGATCGTGTAGACGGCGCACCAGGTGGCGAGGGTCGGGACCGTCATCTGGGCCATCAGCGCCAGGGTCTGGTCGCGGTCGAGGGTGCCGGCGAGCAGGTCGGAGGCCTCGACCAGGAAGCTGAGGGAGCCGCGGCGCAGCCGCTCCAGCTCGCCCAGGCGCGCCGACTCGACGGCGAGGGCGATGCGGTCGGCGGCGAACTGCAGGCGCAGGGCCTCTTCGTTGGAGTACCTGGCGGGAGCCTCCGCCGCGACGCCGAGGGAGCCGGTGAGGCGGCCTTCGACCTTCAGCGGGACCGTGACGACCGAGCGCATGCCGGTGCCGTTCAGCAGGGGAACCGCGCCGGGGACGGCCGAGAGGTCGTCGTGGACGGCGGGCATGCGGGCCGAGCCGTAGCGGCCGGGGCCCGCCTCGACGGGGACGCGGGCGAAGCGCTGGCGGGCGGAGGGCAGGCCGGTGGAGGCGCGGACCTCCAGTTCGGTCTCGTCGTCGGTGGCGAGCAGGAGGAAGGCGGAGTCGCCGTCGAGCATGTCACGGGCGCGCTCGACGGTGCGTTGGAGGAGGCCGTCGAGGTCGTCCGGGGCGGGGGAGCCGATGAACACCTCGAAGGGGTCGGTGCTCTGGCCCTCGGTGCTGCTGGGACCGTCGGAGGCCGGGACGCGCAGGGGCGTCTGGAGGACGGCCCGTTCGTGGTCGCGTACCAGGAGGCACACGGTTGACGGCTCGCCACCGGTGTCCCGTACGCGCAGGTGGGAGGCGTAGACGGGGACGACCCGGCCGTCGGCGTCGCGGATGCCGTAGCTGCCCTCCCAGCGGGACAGGCGCAGGGCCTCGGCGATGCCGGTGCTGGTGCCCGGGGTGTGCGGCCAGGCGGCGAAGTCGGTGAGGGGTTTGCCGGTGACCTGGTCGGCGGGGTAGCCGAAGAGGTCCTCGGCGTCCTCGTTCCAGGCGGTGATGTGGCCGGTGCGGTCGATCTGGATGACGGCCACGCGGACCCGGCCGTCGGCCAGCGGGAGCAGCTCGGCGGGGAGGGCCGGTCCGGCGGCTCGGGTGCCGACCGCGCGTGCGGGCAGGTCGAGCTGGAACCAGACGGTCTTGTGGGTGGGGGTGTACTCGACGCCCCAGCGGCCGGCGAGGGCCGCGCACAGCTGCAGGCCGCGGCCGCCCTCGCGGTCGGGGCTGCCCATGTTGACGGCCGTGCCCTGGAGGGGGACCTCGCGCTCCGGGTACCGGTCGGCGACCTCGATGCGCGCGCCTTCGTCGCTGCGCAGGCACAGCACGTCGGCGGAGGTGCCGGCGTGGACGACGGCGTTCGTCACGAGTTCGCTGGTGAGAACGACTGCGTCGTCGACGATGTCGGCGAATCCCCAGCCCTGGAGGGTGTCGCGGACGAACGAGCGGGCGCTCGCGACCGAGCGCCCGACGGGCTCGAAACTGGCGGCCGCGCGCGCGGTGATCACAGAACTCCTCGACCGGTTCTCGTCGTGCTGGGCTGGGGGGCCGTCCGGATCGTGCCGCTGGTGCGGCAGTCCGCCCGTCGGCCGGGGGTCCGGGGGCTGTTCCCCCGGGATCAGTCCGGTGGTCATGTGTCTGCGGCCGCCCCTCCGATGCCCGCTCGTCTTCGTGCCACCGCCCAGGCCGGACGGACCGGCGCGGCTGGACAGCCGGATGCAAGGTTACTTACCTTCGCGGTCCGAGCGGGTGCCGGTCTGCAGTGTTTCCGTCCGGAGGGTGTGCGGACGATGTGCGAAGCTGCCGAACTGTTATGGCCTGGTTCGGCCGGGATGAAACACTGGGCAGGCTTCCTGTACGGGTCCGGGCAGGTTGAGTGCCGGAGGCGTACGGCGGGCAGCAGCCCTCTGGGACCGGCCTGGCATGCAGGGCGGACAATGCGCAGTAGTAACCGGTACGCCGAGAGTGGAACCCGAGCACAGCAGTGACGGTCGACCCCTGCGGGAGGGACACAGTGGAGTCTGGCGCAGCGACGCGTGGCAAGAGGACGCGCGCGAAAGGCGGACAGTCCCCGAGCAACCAGGGCACAGCGCGCAACGGCACGACCGAGGTGGACACGGCGGCGCTGAACAGGCTGCTGTCGGCCCTGGTGTCGATGCGGGACGGCAATTTCCGCAAGCGGCTGACGGTGTCCGGCGACGGCGTGATGTCGGAGATCGCGGCGGTCTTCAACGAGGTGGCCGACCGGAACCTGCATCTGACGGGTGAGCTGTCACGGGTGCGGCGGATGGTGGGCCGCGAGGGGAAGCTGACCGAGCGGCTGGAGACGGGCGTCTGCGAGGGCTCGTGGGCGACGGCGATCGACAACTCGAACGCCCTGGTGGACGACCTGGTGCGCCCGGTCTCCGAGGTCAGCCGGGTGCTGTCGGCGGTGGCGGACGGTGATCTGTCGCCGCGCATGGAACTGCGCACGCACGTGCCGGAGGGGAACGGGCAGCCGCTGCGGGGCGAGTTCCTCAAGGTCGGGCGGACCGTGAATAACCTGGTCGACCAGCTGTCGACGTTCACCGACGAGGTCACGCGCGTGGCCAGCGAGGTGGGCACCGAGGGCAAGCTGGGCGGTCAGGCGCGGCTGCGGGGCATGTCCGGGTCGTGGAAGGACCTCACCGACTCCGTCAACACGATGGCGCACCGGCTGACGGCCCAGGTGCGGGACATCGCGCTGGTGACGACGGCGGTCGCCCGGGGTGATCTGTCGCGGAAGGTCACGGTCCACGTGGCCGGCGAGATGCTGGAGCTGAAGAACACCGTCAACACGATGGTGGACCAGCTGTCGGCGTTCTCCTCCGAGGTGACGCGGGTGGCCCGCGAGGTGGGAACCGAGGGCGCGCTGGGCGGTCAGGCGCAGGTGCCCGGCGTGGACGGTGTGTGGAAGGAACTCACCGATTCCGTGAACACCATGGCCGGGAACCTCACGGCCCAGGTGCGCGGGATCGCCGAGGTGACGACCGCGGTCGCCAACGGCGACCTGTCGCGGAAGGTGACCGTGCCGGCCCGCGGCGAGGTGGCGCAGCTCGCCGAGACGATCAACCAGATGACCGAGACGCTGCGGATCTTCGCGGACGAAGTCACGCGCGTGGCGAACGAGGTCGGCGCCGAGGGGCGGCTGGGCGGTCAGGCGAACGTGCCGGGCGCGGCGGGGACGTGGAAGGACCTCACCGATTCGGTGAACACGGTCTTCCGGAACCTGACCACGCAGGTGCGGGACATCGCGGCCGTGACGACGGCGGTGGCGAACGGCGATCTGTCGCAGAAGGTCACGGTCGACGTGGCCGGCGAGATGCTGGAGCTGAAGAACACCGTCAACACGATGGTGGACCAGCTGTCCGCCTTCGGTGCCGAAGTGACGCGTGTGGCCCGTGAGGTGGGTGTCGAGGGCGAGCTGGGCGGCCAGGCGCAGGTGCCGGGCGCGGCCGGTACGTGGAAGGACCTGACGGACTCCGTCAACACGGCGTTCCGCAACCTCACCGGGCAGGTGAGGAACATCGCCCAGGTGACGACGGCGGTGGCGAACGGAGACCTGTCGCAGAAGGTCACGGTCGACGTCTCCGGCGAGATGCTCGCCCTGAAGAACACCGTCAACACGATGGTCGACCAGCTGTCGAGCTTCGCGGACCAGGTGACCCGGATGGCCCGGGACGTGGGCACGGAGGGCCGGCTGGGCGGTCAGGCCCGGGTCGACGGTGTGTCGGGCA
Source organism: Streptomyces sp. AHA2 (assembly GCF_036857595.1). NCBI lineage: Bacteria > Bacillati > Actinomycetota > Actinomycetes > Kitasatosporales > Streptomycetaceae > Streptomyces > Streptomyces sp. AHA2. The sequence goes on along the minus strand of NZ_JAUQWJ010000014.1, from coordinate 176,143 downwards.
CGTGGAAGGAACTGACCGACTCCGTCAACTCGATGGCCGGCAACCTCACCTCCCAGGTGCGCAACATCGCCCAGGTGACGACGGCCGTGGCGCGGGGCGACCTCTCGCAGAAGATCGACGTGGACGCCCGGGGCGAGATCCTGGAGCTGAAGAACACCATCAACACGATGGTCGACCAGCTGTCCGCCTTCGCGGACCAGGTGACCCGGGTGGCCCGCGAGGTGGGCACGGACGGCCGGCTGGGCGGCCAGGCGCAGGTGCCCGGCGTCGCCGGTGTGTGGCGCGACCTGACCGACTCGGTGAACGGCATGGCCGGCAACCTCACCGCGCAGGTGCGCAACATCGCCCAGGTGGCGACCGCGGTGGCCCGGGGTGACCTGTCGCAGAAGATCACGGTGGACGCCCGGGGCGAGATCCTGGAGCTGAAGAACACCCTGAACACGATGGTGGACCAGCTGTCGTCGTTCGCCCAGGAGGTCACGCGGGTGGCCCGTGAGGTGGGTACGGAGGGCATCCTGGGCGGTCAGGCCGAGGTGCAGGGCGTCTCCGGCACCTGGAAGGACCTCACCCAGTCCGTGAACGGCATGGCGAACAACCTGACCATCCAGGTGCGCAACATCGCCGAGGTCACGACGGCGGTGGCCCGGGGCGATCTGTCGAAGAAGATCACCGTCGACGCCAAGGGCGAGATCCTCGAGCTGGTGACGACCGTCAACACGATGGTCGACCAGCTGTCCTCCTTCGCCGAGCAGGTGACCCGGGTGGCCCGTGAGGTGGGCACCGAGGGCATCCTGGGCGGCCAGGCGCACGTGCCGGGGGTCACGGGCATCTGGAAGGACCTCAGCGACAACGTCAACCTGATGGCCAAGAACCTGACCACGCAGGTGCGCAACATCTCCCAGGTCTCGGCGGCGGTCGCCAACGGTGACCTGACGCGGCAGGTGACCATCGAGGCGCGCGGTGAGGTCGCGCAGCTCGCCGACACGATCAACACGATGGTGAAGACGCTGAGTTCCTTCGCCGAGCAGGTCACCAAGGTGGCCCGCGAGGTGGGCACGGACGGCATCCTGGGCGGCCAGGCGCACGTGCCGGGCGTGGCCGGTACGTGGAAGGACCTCACCGAGTCGGTGAACCAGATGGCGTCGAACCTGACGGGCCAGGTGCGCAACATCGCCATGGTGACCACGGCCATCGCGAAGGGCGATCTGACCAAGAAGATCGACATCGACGCCCGGGGCGAGATCCTGGAGCTGAAGACGACCATCAACACGATGGTGGACCAGCTGTCGTCGTTCGCCGAGGAGGTCACGCGCGTGGCCCGCGAGGTGGGCACCGAGGGGCAGCTCGGCGGGCAGGCACGCGTGCGTGACGTCGACGGCACCTGGCGGGACCTGACGGAGTCGGTGAACGAGATGGCCGGGAACCTGACCCGGCAGGTGCGTGCCATCGCGCGGGTGGCGACCGCGGTGACCCGCGGCGATCTCAACCTGAAGATCGACGTGGACGCCTCGGGGGAGATCCAGGAACTGCAGGACTACATCAACAAGATGATCGCCAACCTGCGCGACACCACCATCGCCAACAAGGAGCAGGACTGGCTCAAGGGCAACCTCGCCCGGATCTCCGGCCTCATGCAGGGCCGCCGGGACCTGGAGGACGTGGCCTCGCTGATCATGAGCGAGCTGACCCCGGTGGTCTCGGCCCAGCACGGCGCGTTCTTCCTCGCCATGCCGCTGGTCGACGGCGAGGAGATCAACGCCGCGGACGACGACCAGTACGAGCTGCGGATGGTCGGCTCGTACGGCTACTCGATGGGGTCGATGCCGACGTCGTTCCAGCCCGGTGAGGCGCTGATCGGGACGGCCGCCACGGAGAAGCGCACGATCCTGGTGGAGAACGCGCCCAGCGGTTACCTGAAGATCTCCTCGGGGCTCGGTGAGGCGCCGCCCGCGCAGGTGATCGTGCTGCCGGTGCTGTTCGAGGGGAAGGTCCTCGGCGTCATCGAGCTGGCGTCCTTCACGCCGTTCACGCAGATCCAGAAGGACTTCCTGAACCAGATCGCGGAGATGATCGCCACCAGTGTCAACACCATCTCCGTCAACACCAAGACCGAGCTGCTGCTGGCGCAGTCGCAGGAGCTGACCGAGCAACTGCGCGAACGGTCGGCGGAGTTGGAGCAGCGGCAGAAGGCCCTGCAGGCGTCCAACGCCGAACTGGAGGAGAAGGCCGAGCTGCTGGCCCAGCAGAACCGGGACATCGAGGTGAAGAACACCGAGATCGAGGAGGCGCGGCAGGTCCTGGAGGAGCGTGCCGAGCAGCTCGCGGTGTCGATGAGGTACAAGAGCGAGTTCCTGGCGAACATGTCGCACGAGCTGCGTACGCCGCTCAACTCGCTGCTGATCCTCGCCAAGTTGCTGGCCGACAACGCCGAGGGCAACCTCTCGCCGAAGCAGGTCGAGTTCGCCGAGACGATCCACGGGGCCGGTTCCGACCTGCTCCAGCTCATCAACGACATCCTGGACCTGTCGAAGGTCGAGGCGGGCAAGATGGACGTCTCCCCGACGCGGATCGCGCTCGTGCAGCTGGTGGACTACGTGGAGGCCACCTTCCGTCCGCTGACCGCCGAGAAGGGCCTGGACCTGTCGGTGCGGGTCTCGCCCGAGCTGCCGGCCACCCTGCACACCGACGAGCAGCGGCTGCTGCAGGTGCTGCGCAACCTGCTGTCGAACGCGGTGAAGTTCACCGATTCCGGTTCGGTGGAGCTGGTGATCAGGCCGGCGCGGGAGGACGTTCCGCAGAAGATCCGCGAGCAGCTGCTGGAGACCGGGTCGCTGACCGACCCGGACGCCGAGCTGATCGCGTTCTCGGTGACCGACACCGGCATCGGCATCGCGTCCAGCAAGATGCGGGTGATCTTCGAGGCGTTCAAGCAGGCCGACGGCACCACCAGCCGCAAGTACGGCGGCACGGGCCTGGGTCTGTCGATCTCGCGGGAGATCGCCCAGCTGCTGGGGGGTGAGATCCACGCGCAGAGCGAGCCCGGCCGTGGCTCGACCTTCACGCTGTACCTGCCGCTGCACCCCAGCGAGCTGCCGCCGCAGGGCTACCAGCAGCAGCTGCCCGCCCTGGAGGCCGCCGAGGCGGCGCTCTCCGCGGGCGACCCGGCGCAGCTGTCCGAGGCGGAGGCCGAGACGCCCGCGGAGGCGACGTCGTACCGCGAGACGCAGAACGGGTCCGCCGCGCTGTTCCGGCGGCGGCGCAGGACGCCCGAGCTGCCGCCGCGGCCCTCCCAGCCCGAGCAGTGGGTCCCGGCCGAGCAGGAGCCGGTGGCGAAGCCGCAGCGGGGCATCCGGTTCGGCGGTCAGAAGGTCCTGATCGTCGACGACGACATCCGCAACGTCTTCGCCCTGACCAGCGTCCTGGAGCAGCACGGCCTGTCGGTGCTGTACGCCGAGAACGGCCGCGAGGGCATCGAGGTGCTGGAGCAGCACGACGACGTGGCGGTGGTGCTGATGGACATCATGATGCCCGAGATGGACGGGTACGCGACGACCACGGCGATCCGCAGGATGCCGCAGTTCGCGGGGCTGCCGATCATCGCGCTGACCGCGAAGGCGATGAAGGGCGACCGGGAGAAGGCGATCGAGTCGGGCGCCTCCGACTACGTCACGAAGCCGGTCGACCCCGATCACCTGCTGACGGTGATGGACCAGTGGATGCGCGGCGAATGAGGACGGGCCCGCCGGCCGGCCGGCGGGCCGTGAGGGGACGGCCCGGGTGCGGACTCCGGGCCGCGAATTCGGTGGGTACCGGCCGTGTAGAACCGGAAGATCCGGGGAACCTTCAGGTCTCCTGCTGCGTTTCTGCTATGTGCACAGTGACAACACGGTGACAGGGTGTGGCGACGGGCGGGGTGCGGCTACGATGACCGGCACAAGGACGGACGACGCAAGGGAGTCGTCCCCTGGGGCGGCACCCACCGACGCTTCCCCAGGTCCTGCGGACAGGGGAGGCCCCACGCCGGGGCGAGGAGGGCGGGCCATGGTGCAGAAGGCCAAGATCCTCCTGGTCGATGACCGGCCGGAGAATCTGCTGGCGCTGGAGGCGATCCTCTCCGCGCTCGATCAGACGCTGGTGCGGGCATCGTCCGGGGAGGAAGCGCTCAAGGCGCTGCTCACGGACGACTTCGCGGTCATCCTGCTGGACGTGCAGATGCCGGGCATGGACGGGTTCGAGACCGCCGCGCACATCAAGCGGCGCGAGCGGACCCGGGACATCCCGATCATCTTCCTCACGGCGATCAACCACGGCCCCCACCACACCTTCCGGGGCTACGCGGCGGGCGCGGTCGACTACATCTCCAAGCCGTTCGACCCGTGGGTGCTGCGCGCGAAGGTCTCCGTCTTCGTCGAGCTGTACATGAAGAACTGCCAGCTGCGCGAGCAGGCGTCCCTGCTGCGGCTGCAGTTGGAGGGCAACGGCAAGGACGCGGGCGGCGAGGCCAAGGAGTCGGCCGGGCTCCTCGCGGAACTCTCCGCGCGGCTCGCGGCCGTCGAGGAGCAGGCCGAGGCGCTCAGCAAGCAGCTGAACGACGATTCGACCGACGCCGCCGCGGTGGCGACGGCGGCTCATCTGGAGCGCAAGCTCACGGGGTTGCGGCGGGCGCTGGACGCGCTCGAGCCGGGCGCCGGAAGCACTTCCTCGGTGTCCTCGCAGAACTGACGCGCGGGCAGGCCGGGTTGCCTCCCGGCGACCGCGCGTCAGCCTCGCACCTCTTCCGGAAGCGACACGAACGGGTGAAGCCGTGGGCACACGTGTCCCCTGTCGTCTCCACCGGTAACCTCACACCCATGGCCTCACGTCCCTCCGCAGCCAGGAAGCCGCCCGCGAAGAAGGCGGCCGCTTCGGCGAAGGCTCCGGCGAAGAAGGCCGCTGCCCGAAAGGCCCCCGCGAAGAAGGCGCCCGCCAGGAAGGCCGCGGCCAAGAAGGTCGCGCCCAGGCCGGCTCCCAGTCCCACCGGGGGCGTGTACCGGCTCGTGCGCGCCGTGTGGCTCGGCGTGGCGCACGCCGTCGGCGCCGTCTTCCGCGGCGTAGGGCAGGGTGCCAAGAACCTGGACCCGGCCCACCGCAAGGACGGCGTCGCCCTGCTGCTGCTCGGCATCGCCCTGATCGTGGCCGCCGGGACCTGGGCCGACCTCGAGGGGCCCGTGGGCGACCTGGTCGAGATCCTGGTGACCGGTGCCTTCGGCCGGCTCGACCTGCTCGTGCCGATACTGCTCGCGGTCGTCGCGGTGCGGTTCATCCGCCACCCGGAGAAGCCCGAGGCCAACGGACGCATCGTCATCGGCCTGTCCGCGCTCGTCATCGGCGTGCTCGGCCAGGTCCACGTCGCCTGCGGCTCACCCGCGCGCGGTGACGGCATGACGGCCATAAGGGACGCCGGAGGCCTCATCGGCTGGGCCATGGCGACGCCGCTGTCGTACGCCATGGGCGATGTGCTCGCGGTGCCGCTGCTGGTGCTGCTGACGATCTTCGGGCTCCTCGTCGTCACCGCCACCCCGGTCAACGCCATCCCGCAGCGGCTGCGGCTGCTCGGGGTGCGGCTCGGCCTCGTCCGGGACCCGGCCGAGTACGACGACTACGGGTACGCCGAGGACGACGAGCGCTACGAGGAGCAGTGGCGCGAGGCGCTGCCCGCGCGCCCGCGGGGCAGGCGCGCGCCGGCGCCCGCGGCGTACGACCCCGACAGCGCGGAGCAGGAGGCACTCTCGCAGCGGCGGGGCCGGCCCCGCCGCTCGGCGGTGCCCCAGCCCGACATGGACCGGCCCAGGGACGCCGTGGACGTCGCCGCGGCGGCCGCGGCGGCGCTCGACGGCGCCGTGCTGCACGGCATGCCGCCCTCGCCGGTCGTCGCCGACCTCACCCAGGGCGTGCGGGCGGGGGACCAGGAGGCGACCACACCGACACCCGTTCCGGCCGCCCGGCCCCAGGTCCAGCCCGCCCAGCCGCCGCAGGCGGAGCCGGAACCGCTCAAGCCGAAGGCCGGCGTCCGCGACCTGACCAAGGCGCCCCCCGCCGAGCCCCGCGAGCTGCCCCCGCGTGCGGAGCAGCTCCAGCTCTCGGGCGACATCACCTACTCCCTGCCGTCGCTGGACCTGCTGGAGCGCGGCGGCCCGGGCAAGGCCCGCAGCGCCGCCAACGACGCCATAGTGGCCGCGCTGACCACCGTCTTCACCGAGTTCAAGGTCGACGCCAGGGTCACCGGCTTCACGCGCGGGCCGACGGTCACGCGCTACGAGGTGGAACTCGGCCCCGCCGTGAAGGTCGAGCGCATCACCGCGCTCGCCAAGAACATCGCCTACGCCGTCGCCTCCCCGGACGTGCGGATCATCAGCCCCATCCCCGGCAAGTCCGCGGTCGGCATCGAGATCCCCAACACCGACCGCGAGATGGTCAACCTCGGCGACGTGCTGCGCCTCGCGGAGTCCGCGGAGGACGACGACCCGATGCTGGTCGCGTTCGGCAAGGACGTCGAGGGCGGCTACGTCATGCACTCGCTGGCGAAGATGCCCCACATGCTGGTGGCCGGCGCCACCGGCTCCGGCAAGTCGTCCTGCATCAACTGCCTGATCACCTCGATCATGATGCGGGCGACGCCCGAGGACGTACGGATGATCCTGGTCGACCCCAAGCGGGTCGAGCTGACCGCCTACGAGGGCATCCCGCACCTGATCACGCCGATCATCACCAACCCCAAGCGGGCCGCCGAGGCGCTCCAGTGGGTCGTGCGCGAGATGGACCTGCGCTACGACGACCTCGCCGCCTACGGCTACCGGCACATCGACGACTTCAACAAGGCCGTGCGCGAGGGCAAGGTCAAGCCGCCCGAGGGCAGCGAGCGCGAACTCCAGCCGTATCCCTACCTGCTGGTCATCGTCGACGAGCTGGCCGACCTGATGATGGTCGCGCCCCGCGACGTCGAGGACGCGATCGTGCGCATCACGCAGCTCGCGCGCGCGGCCGGCATCCACCTGGTCCTGGCCACGCAGCGCCCCTCGGTGGACGTCGTCACCGGCCTGATCAAGGCGAACGTGCCCTCCCGGCTCGCCTTCGCCACCTCCTCGCTGGCCGACTCGCGCGTCATCCTCGACCAGCCGGGCGCCGAGAAGCTCATCGGCAAGGGCGACGGGCTGTTCCTGCCCATGGGGGCCAACAAGCCCACCCGTATGCAGGGCGCCTTCGTGACCGAGGCCGAGGTCGCGGCGGTCGTGCAGCACTGCAAGGACCAGATGACGCCGGTCTTCCGGGACGACGTCGTGGTGGGCACCAAGCAGAAGAAGGAGATCGACGAGGACATCGGCGACGACCTCGACCTGCTGTGCCAGGCGGCCGAGCTGGTCGTCTCCACGCAGTTCGGCTCGACGTCCATGCTCCAGCGCAAGCTGCGCGTCGGCTTCGCCAAGGCCGGGCGGCTGATGGACCTCATGGAGTCCCGGAACATCGTCGGACCGAGCGAGGGTTCGAAGGCTCGTGACGTTCTCGTGAAGCCCGACGAACTGGATGGCGTGCTCGCCCTGATCCGGGGGGAGTCTGAAGGGTAGGGAAACGGCGCACGGTGATCGTCGGGCCGTACGGCAATCGGGTGTCCTGATCGTGACTCACCCGTAAGGACCAACGGGCAACCGTTTCCCTTCGCCGTACGTCAAGTTGAGGGAAGCGAAACGCAGCGACCCCACCATCGGACTGTCGGGCCATTCCGATGGCGTACAAAGTGTCACCGCCCGGTTGCCCCACCTTTTCGCACTCCCCCTAGACTGAACCTCCAGCACAGGCGGCTACACGCTCGAAAGGCGCCCCCGTGTCCATCGGCAACTCACCTGAAGACGAGCGTCCGTTCGAAGACGACAGCGTCGCAGCAGACCACGAGGAAGCCCGCCCCTCCATCGGCCACGCCCTGCGGCAGGCCCGTATCGCCGCCGGGCTGACTGTCGACGACGTCAGTAGCGCCACCCGGGTCCGCATGAACATCGTGCACGCGATCGAGGCGGACGACTTCTCGCCCTGCGGCGGGGACGTCTACGCACGCGGGCACATCAGGACCCTGGCCAAGGCCGTCCACCTCGACCCGGAGCCCCTGCTCGCCCAGTACGGCGAGGAGTACGGCGGGCGTCCCGCGCCGACCCCGGCGGCTCCCCTCTTCGAGGCGGAGCGCATCCGCCCGGAGCGGCGGGGACCCAACTGGACCGCGGCCATGGTCGCCGCCATCGTCGCCGTGATCGGCTTCGTCGGTTTCACCATGTTCCAGGGCGGCGACGACGGCGGCAACGAGGCGAGCGTGGCCGAGGGCTCCACGCCCGGCGACTCCGCCTCCCCGACCACCAAGACCAAGAAGCCCGCCGCACCCGAGCCCGAGCCGTCCGACAGCGCCATCGCCGCCGCGCCGCAGGACAAGGTCACCGTCCGGGTGGCCGCCGCCGACGGCCGCAGCTGGATCGCGGCCAGGGACCACAACGGCCGGATGCTCTTCGACGGCGTCCTCAAGCAGGGCGACACCAAGACCTTCCAGGACAGCACCAAGGTCCACCTCGTCCTCGGCGACGCCGGCGCGATCGACCTCTTCGTCAACGGAAAGAAGATCGAAGAGGACTTCCAGCCCGGCTCCGTCGAACGCCTGACCTACACGAAGGGCGACCCCGAGGCCGGGTGACCCGCCCGGTAAGCGCACTTCACACGGGGTTGGCCGGGAAACGGCCAACCCCGTCGACGTGGGGCGTCGGCGGGACGAAGTAGTCTTGAGCCCATGCCTGAACGCCGTACCGTCGCACTCGTCACCCTTGGCTGCGCCCGTAACGAGGTGGACTCGGAGGAGCTCGCAGGCCGTTTGGAGGCGGACGGCTGGCAGCTCGTCGAGGACGCCGAGGAAGCCGACGTCGCCGTCGTGAACACCTGCGGCTTCGTCGAAGCCGCCAAGAAGGACTCCGTCGACGCCCTCCTCGAGGCCAACGACCTCAAGGGACACGGCAGAACCCAGGCCGTCGTGGCGGTGGGCTGCATGGCCGAGCGGTACGGCAAGGAACTCGCCGAGGCCCTCCCCGAGGCCGACGGCGTGCTCGGCTTCGACGACTACGCGAACATCTCCGACCGGCTCCAGACCATCCTCAACGGCGGCATCCACGCCTCGCACACCCCGCGCGACCGGCGCAAGCTGCTGCCGATCAGCCCCGCCCGGCGCCAGGACTCGGCCGCCGAGGTCGCGCTGCCCGGGCACGGTCCCGCCGCGCCCGCCGTCGCACCCGCCGACCTCCCGGAGGGCCTCGCTCCGGCCTCCGGCCCCCGGGCGCCGCTGCGCCGCCGGCTGGACGGCTCCCCGGTGGCCTCCGTGAAGCTCGCCTCGGGCTGTGACCGCCGCTGCTCCTTCTGCGCGATCCCGTCCTTCCGCGGCTCCTTCATCTCCCGCCGCCCCTCGGACGTGCTGAACGAGACGCGCTGGCTGGCCGAGCAGGGCGTCAAGGAGGTCATGCTGGTCTCCGAGAACAACACCTCCTACGGCAAGGACCTGGGCGACATCCGCCTGCTGGAGTCCCTCCTGCCCGAGCTGGCCGAGGTCGACGGCATCGAGCGTGTCCGCGTCAGCTACCTCCAGCCGGCCGAGATGCGGCCCGGCCTGATCGACGTGCTGACCTCCACGCCGAAGGTCGCGCCCTACTTCGACCTGTCCTTCCAGCACTCCGCGCCCGGCGTGCTGCGCGCGATGCGCCGCTTCGGCGACACCGACCGCTTCCTGGAACTCCTCGACACCATCCGCGGCAAGGCGCCCGAGGCGGGTGTGCGCTCCAACTTCATCGTCGGCTTCCCCGGCGAGAGCGAGGCGGACCTCGCCGAGCTGGAGCGGTTCCTGAACGGCGCGAGGCTGGACGCCATCGGCGTCTTCGGCTACTCCGACGAGGAGGGCACCGAGGCCGCGACCTACGACGGCAAGCTCGACCAGGACGTCGTCGACGAGCGGCTGGCCCGCGTCTCGCGGCTCGCCGAGGAACTCGTCTCGCAGCGCGCCGAGGAGCGCGTCGGCCAGACCGTGCACGTCCTCGTCGAGTCCGTGGACGACGAGGAGGGCGTGTACGGGCGCGCGGAGCACCAGGCGCCCGAGACGGACGGCCAGGTGCTGCTCACGAGCGGCGCGGGCCTGAGCATCGGCCGTATGGTCGAGGCGAAGGTGGTCGGCACGGAAGGTGTCGACCTGGTGGCCGAGCCGCTGCAGGGCTCGTTCGCATCGCCTGCGTGGAGTGAGGAGGCGGGCAGATGACCGGTGTCCCGGCATCCGCGGCGGGTGGTGCCTCCGGCGCGAGGAGGGCCGCGGCCGGTGCGGCGTCCCCGGCCGGCACGGTGTCCCCGGCCCCCGCGGCCTCGGGGACGGTTCCCGGGGCGGTGGCGGGACGTGCGGCGGCCCCGTCGGCCGAGGGCGGATCGTCCGGGGCCGGGCCCGGAGCGCCCGGCGAGGCGGAGCGGGGCGGTGCCGCCGGCGCGGCGCCGGGCAGCGGTGACGCGGTCGCCGGGCCTGCCGGGGACGGCAGGACCGTCGCCGGCGGCGGTGCCGGCGGCAGCGGTCCGGTGGCCGGCGGCGGCGCGGTGAGCGGTGCCCGTGGCGGCGGTGCGGTCGCCGGTGACGGCGGCCTGCTGCTCGGTGAGGGCGACGGCGTCGAGGACCGGGGCGGCGACGGCAGGCCCCCGCGGGGAGCGAAGCTGGCGGCGGCGGCCGTCAACCAGGCCAGCGTCTGGAACATCGCCAACCTGCTGACCATGCTCCGGCTGGTCCTGGTACCGGCCTTCGTCGCGCTGATGCTCGCCGACGGCGGATACGACCCGGCCTGGCGTTCGCTGGCCTGGGCGGCCTTCGCCATCGCCATGATCACCGACCTTTTCGACGGCCATCTCGCCCGCACGTACAACCTCGTCACGGACTTCGGGAAGATCGCCGACCCCATCGCCGACAAGGCGATCATGGGAGCGGCGCTGATCTGTCTGTCCGCGCTCGGCGATCTGCCCTGGTGGGTCACCGGCGTCATCCTCGGCCGGGAACTCGGCATCACCCTGCTGCGGTTCCTCGTCATCCGCTACGGCGTCATCCCCGCGAGCCGCGGCGGGAAGCTGAAGACCCTCACGCAGGGAGTGGCCGTCGGGATGTACGTGCTGGCGCTGACGGGATGGCTGGCCACCCTGAGGTGGTGGGTGATGGCCGCGGCGGTTGTGCTGACCGTGGTGACCGGGCTCGACTACGTGAAACAGGCCATTGTGCTGCGCCGGCGGGGAATCGCCGAGCGGAAGGCCGCGTTGGAGGAGAAGGAAGCGTGAGTTCCACGGCCACCGACGTGGTGCGACTACTCACGGTGAAGGGTGGGACGCTCGCTGTCGCGGAGTCGCTGACCGGTGGCCTCGTGGCGGCGGAGATCACCTCGGTCCCCGGGGCGTCCAAGGTCTTCAGAGGCTCGGTGACCGCCTACGCCACCGACCTCAAGCGCCGGCTGCTCGGCGTCGACGCCACTCTGCTGGCGGCACAGGGAGCGGTGGATCCGCAGGTCGCGGCCCAGATGGCGGCCGGCGTGCGCGCTGCGCTGGGCGCGGACTGGGGCATCGCGACCACCGGTGTGGCGGGCCCGGAGCCGCAGGACGGCCGGCCCGTGGGGACGGTTTTCATCGCCGTGGACGGGCCCTTCGGACCGCATTCCGGTTCCGCCCGCGGCGGAAAAGTGGAGGGTCTGCGGTTGAACGGCGACCGCGAGGAAATTCGTAGAGAGAGTGTACGGAGCGTACTCGCACTGCTCCTGAAGGAGCTTGCGGACGAACAGACCGGGAATGAGCGGGCACAGGATACGGAACGGAACGGGGGGTTTTGATGTTTGCAGCCCTGAGTGAACACGACATCGCTCCCCGCACGGCCGCGGCGCGAGGCGGTACGGTGGGGCGTAATGGATGCGGCTACGCGGTCCGAGGAGGGAGCCACCGATGATTCTGCTCCGTCGCCTGCTGGGTGACGTGCTGCGTCGGCAGCGCCAGCGCCAGGGCCGTACTCTGCGCGAAGTCTCCTCGTCCGCCCGAGTCTCACTCGGCTATCTCTCCGAGGTGGAGCGGGGGCAGAAGGAGGCTTCCTCCGAGCTGCTCTCCGCCATCTGCGACGCGCTGGACGTACGGATGTCCGAGCTCATGCGGGAAGTGAGCGACGAGCTCGCCCTCGCCGAGCTGGCCCAGTCTGCTGCGGCCACCCCCAGCGAGCCTGTGCCCACACCGGTCCGACCGATGCTGGGTTCCGTTTCGGTGACCGGTGTGCCACCGGAACGGGTGACCATCAAGGCGCCTGCCGAGGCGGTGGACGTCGTCGCCGCGTGAGGCTCGACGCTCACCCGGCATGAACGAGGCCCCGGGCGGGCTTCTCCGGAGAACCGGAGGGGCACCGGTCCGGGGTTTTCGCTTGCCCGGCGGAGGGTGAGCTCCTCGGCGCTCGGCCCAGCCAGCGGTTCGATGTCCGGCTTGCGTGCGTTTGCCGGTGGGGCGCGGGGCGGTCATCGTGGGAGGGACGGCGGGGGGCAGTTCCCGGAGGTGCGGATGTACGTCGTGAAGAGCCCATTGTCGGACGCGAACCTGAAGACCGTGTCCGAGGCGCTGCAGGGCGCCCTGGTCGATCTGGTGGATCTCGCCCTCGTGGCGAAGCAGATCCACTGGAACGTGGTGGGACCGCGCTTCCGTTCCGTCCACCTCCAGCTCGACGAGGTCGTCGACACCGCCCGCACCTACTCCGACACCGTGGCCGAGCGGGCCGCGGCGCTGGGGATCTCGCCCGACGGACGGGCGGCGACCGTTGCCGTCGGCAGCGGCATCGGTGTCACCCCGGAGGGCTGGGTCGACGACACCGCCGCCGTGGGGACGCTGGTCGAGGCACTGGGTGCGGTGATCACGCGGATGCGGGAGCGGATCGAGACGACCGGCGAGCCCGATCCCGTGAGCCAGGACATCTTCATCGGCATCACGGCGGCCCTGGAGAAGCATCACTGGATGTTCCAGGCCGAGAACGGGTGAGCCGGCCGGGCGCCACGGTGGACGGCGGGCCGGGTGGCCGGTCGGGCCGGGCGGGCCAGGAGGACCTTGCGGGACTGGCGCGGCGGGCGGGCCTGAGCGGGGCTGGCGGGCCTGTAGGGCCGTGCCGGGCCGGGGCCGGTGGGCGATGCGAAGCCCGGGGGGTCAGGTGGGGCCGCGGGGTGCGCGCCGCCCGGCTGGACGGGGTGTGCGGCGCGTCCATACGTCCGTGGAGTGTCCTGCCCGCCGTCCGAACTGGTTGCGGCTCCAGCCGCCCGGCCTCGGGGCGGGGGTGGGGGGCATGGCGGGCATAGTGCGCTGGGGGGTGCGCGGGACCGTGCTCGGCTTCGGTGTCGTGTGGTGGTGGGCGGCCCTGCGGTTGATGACGGACTCGGGGGCGGGGCTGCTGGAGGCGGCGGTCGCGGCCGGGGGGTGGGGGCTGAGCGTGCTTCCGGTGCACTGCGTGCCGAAACGGCGGGCGACGGGGGCGGTGGCCGCGGGGCGTTGGCGGAGCCTGTGGGGCTCGCCGCGTCGGGGGGCGGATACGGGCAGGGGATGAGCTGTCGCCGTCGCTGTGGGCCGCGTGTCCTGGCGAGGCGTCGGCTCGAGGGCCCGGGCCCTTCGAGGCGTTGTGCGGCTGAGCACGAGCCGGCTCACGGCTTCGGGGCTCTGGGGCGCTGCGGTGTGGAAGCCGCGTGGCATCGGGGAAGGTGTCCGGTGCGCCGTCACATGGCCCAGTGGGCCGTCACACGGCTCGGCTGCGCCGGTAGGCCGCGGAGACCGTCGGCGACGGTCCCGGCTGGCAGGTGGGGCACCAGTACGTGGGGCGCTCCCGGGAGCCGTCGCCCTGGTCGGCGAGCCGGATCGGGGTGCCGCAGCGCAGGCAGGGGCGGCGGGCCCGGCCGTAGACGTAGAGGTCCTGCCCGCGGCGGCCCGTGGTGATGCGGACCGGGCGGTCGCGGTTGACCTCCAGCAGCTTCTTGGCCAGCTCCGGCAGGTGTGCCGCCCGGTCGGCGGGCAGGTCCCCCGCCGGGAGCCAGGGCGTGACGCCGAGGAGGAAGCACAGCTCGCACTTGTAGACATTGCCGATGCCGGCGAGGTTGCGCTGGTCGAGCAGGGCCTCGCCGAGAGGGCGTGCCGGGTCCTGCAGGACGTTGGCGAGGGCGCGGTCCGGGTCCCAGTCAGGGCCCAGCAGGTCGGGGCCGAGGTGGCCCACCGCACGCGACTCGTCGGAGGTGCGCAGCAGTTCCAGGACGGGGAGGCGGTAGCCGACGGCGGTGCGTTCGGTGGTGCCGAGGATCGCGCGGATCTGGTGTCCCGGCCCGCCGGTCCAGCGCTTGCCGTTGTCGTAGATCTTCCAGGCGCCGTCCATCCTCAGGTGGGAGTGCAGGGTCAGGCCGCCCTCGATGCGGGTGAGGAGGTGCTTGCCGCGAGGGGTGACGTCCAGGACCGTGCGGCCGGTGAGGTCGGCCGTGGCGAAGCGGGGCACCCGCAGGTCGCTGCGGATCAGCACCCTGCCCGCGAGGGCGTCGTCCAGCCGCCTCGCGGCCTGCCAGACCGTGTCACCTTCGGGCATGGTTCAAGAGTCGCACGCCGGCGGGGGATCAAACCCTCAGGCGCAGACCGCGGGGCGTCGCGATGAAGCCCGCTCCTTCCAGCAGGGTGCCGATGGGGGAGGTGAGGGCCTGGGCGCCGTTGACGCGTTCCACGGTGACCGTGCCGAGGGAGCCCGCCCGGGCGGCCGCGGCGAGCGCCTCGGCCGCGGTGCGCAGACGGGGATCGTCCGTGGGCGTGCCGTCCGGGTCGGCGGCCCAGGCGAGCAGGGTCTTGCCGCCGCGCTCCATGTAGAGCGTCAGGTCGCCGTCGACGAGCACCACCAGGGAGCCGGCCTTGCGGCCGGGCTTGTGCCCGGCGCCGGCCGGCGGCTCGGGCCAGGGCAGGGCGGCGCCGTACGCGTTCGCCGGGTCGGCGGCGGCCAGCACGACGGCTCTGGACGCTTCGGGGCGGTCGCGGCGCGCCGAGTACCCGGAACCGTACGGATTCCCTCCGCCGTTCTGCCAGGGCGGGGTGTCCTGGGCCGGGTGGTCGCGGGGGGACACCCACTCGTCCCGGGCACGGCGGGACCCGAAGGGGGCGGCGGAGGAGTCGGGGCCCGGGAAGCCGTCGGAACCCGGGTGCTCGATGTGGTCGCCGACGGGGCGGGCGGCGGGGTCGTCCGGGCCGGCGAGGTCGTGGGCGGCGAACTCGTCCAGGCCGGTCCCCGCGGGCGGGCCGGGCAGGCTCTCGCCCCGGTCGCGGGCGTTGGACACCGCGCGCAGCCGGTCCACGGCGCCGTCCATCGCGAACTGCGCCGCGCCGAGCCCCTCCACCACATAACCGCGGCGGGCCTGGCCGCTCTCCTCGAAGACCGACAGGACGCGGTACGTCGCCGAGAAACCGCCCTCGACGCCCTCCGCGGAGACCGCGCCGCGGGTCACCACGCCGTGCCGGTCGAGCAGGGTGCGGGCGAGGGCGTGGGCCCGGACGGTCGGGTCCGGCTCGTGGGTGGGCAGCAGGGACCAGCGCCCCGCCACCGTCGGCGGACCGGAGCGGGACGCCGTACGGGCGGCGGCCGTCAGGGAGCCGTAGCGGCCGCGGGGGACGGCGCGCTTGGCGCGGTGGGCCGTGGATCCGGCGGTGCGACCGGAGCCGAGCAGGGAGCGCAGGGGAGTGAGCGTGTCGTTGGTCAGGCGGCCCGACCAGGCCAGGTCCCACAGCGCGTCGGCGAGTTGCTGGTCGCCGGCCTCCGGGTGGGTGGTGGCCCGGACCTGGTCGGCGATCTGCCGGAAGAACAGGCCGTAGCCGCCGGAGAGGGTGTCCAGGACGGACTGGTGCAGCGCGGTCAGCTCCAGGGGGTGCGGGGGCGGCAGGAGCAGTGGCGCCGCGTCCGCGAGGTAGAGGGAGACCCAGCCGTCCTTGCCGGGCAGGGAGCCGGCCCCGGCCCAGACGATCTCCCCGGCGGCGGTCAGCTCGTCCAGCATGGCCGGTGTGTAGTTCACGACGCGGGACGGCAGGACGAGCTTCTCCAGGGCGGACGCCGGCACGGACGCGCCCTGCAACTGCTCGACGGCGCGCACCAGTCCGTCGATGCCGCGCAGGGCGTGCCCCTTGCCGATGTGCTGCCACTGGGGCAGGAACTGGGCGAGCGCGGCCGGCGGGACCGGCTCCAGCTCGTGGCGCAGGGCGGCCAGGGAGCGGCGGCGAAGGCGGCGCAGCACGGCGGCGTCGCACCACTCCTGGCCGATGCCGGCCGGATGGAACTCGCCCTGGACGACCCGGCCCGCCGCGGCGAGCCGCTGCAGGGCGCCCTCGGTGACGGCCACGCCCAGGCCGAAGCGGGCCGCTGCCGTGGCGGAGGTGAACGGGCCGTGGGTGCGCGCGTAGCGGGCGAGGAGGTCGCCCAGGGGGTCCTTGACGGGCTCGGTGAAGGCTTCCGGGACGCCGACGGGCAGGGCGGTGCCCAGGGCGTCGCGCAGACGGCCCGCGTCCTCGATGCCCGCCCAGTGGTCGGCTCCGGCGATCCTGACGCGGATGACCCGGCGTGCCCCGGCCAGTTCCTGCGCCCACCGGGGGTCGGCGCCCCGTTCGGCGAGTTCCGCGTCCGTGAGCGGACCCAGCATCCGGAGCAGGTCCGCGACGCCCTCGGCATCCTTGACCCGGCGGTCCTCGGTGAGCCACTGCAGCTCGCGCTCCAGCTCGGTCAGGACCTCCGCGTCGAGCAGCTCGCGCAGCTCCGCCTGGCCCAGCAGCTCGGCCAGCAGTCGCGAGTCCAGCGACAGGGCGGCGGCCCGGCGCTCGGCGAGCGGGGAGTCGCCCTCGTAGAGGAACTGGGCGACGTAACCGAACAGCAGGGAGCGGGCGAAGGGGGAGGGCTCGGGGGTGGTCACCTCGACGAGGCGGACCTTGCGGGACTCCAGGTCTCCCATCAGCTCGACGAGTCCGGGCACGTCGAAGACGTCCTGCAGGCACTCGCGGACCGCTTCCAGGACGATCGGGAAGGAGCCGAACTCGCTCGCCACCTGCAGCAGCTGTGAGGCGCGCTGCCGCTGCTGCCACAGGGGGGTGCGCTTGCCCGGGTTGCGGCGCGGCAGCAGCAGCGCGCGGGCGGCGCACTCGCGGAACCGGGAGGCGAAGAGGGCCGAGCTGCCCACCTGGTCGGTGACGACCTGGTCGACCTCGCCCTTGTCGAAGACGACGTCGGCGGCGCCCACGGGTGCCTGTTCGGCGTCGTACTCCCGGCCCGCCGTCCTCACCGGGTCCTGGTCGAGCAGGTCCAGGCCCATCAGGTCGGCGTCCGGCAGGCGCAGCACGATGCCGTCGTCGGCGTGCATGACCTGGGCGTCCATGCCGTAGCGCTCGGACAGCTTGGCGCCGAGCGCGAGCGCCCAGGGCGCGTGCACCTGCGCGCCGAACGGGGAGTGCACCACCACCCGCCAGTCGCCGAGCTCGTCGCGGAACCGCTCCACGACGATCGTCCGGTCGTCCGGGATGTGCCCGCAGGCCTCCCGCTGCTCGGCCAGGTACGACAGCACGTTGCCGGCCGCCCAGGCGTCCAGTCCGGCGGCGAGCAGGCGCAGCCGCGCGTCCTCCTCGGACAGCGAGCCCACCTCGCGCAGGAACGCGCCCACCGCCCGGCCCAGCTCCAGCGGGCGGCCCAGCTGGTCGCCCTTCCAGAAGGGCAGCCGGCCCGGGACACCGGGGGCGGGGGAGACCAGGACCCGGTCGCGGGTGATGTCCTCGATGCGCCAGGAGCTGGTGCCCAGCGTGAAGACGTCACCGACGCGGGACTCGTAGACCATCTCCTCGTCGAGCTCCCCGACCCGGCCGCCGCCCTTCTTGGGGTCGGCGCCCGCGAGGAAGACGCCGAACAGGCCGCGGTCGGGGATCGTGCCGCCGGAGGTGACGGCCAGGCGCTGGGCACCGGGGCGGCCGGTGATCTCGCCGGTGACGCGGTCCCACACCACGCGCGGACGCAGCTCGGCGAAGGCGTCGGACGGGTAGCGGCCGGCGAGCATGTCGAGGACCGCGGTGAACGCGGACTCGGGCAGCGAGGCGAAGGGGGCGGCCCGGCGGACGGCGGCGAGGAGGTCGTTGAACTGCCAGGTGTCCAGGGACGTCATGGCGACGATCTGCTGGGCGAGGACGTCCAGCGGGTTGGCGGGCACCCTGAGGGACTCGATGGCGCCGGTGCGCATGCGTTCGGTGACCACGGCCGCCTGGACCAGGTCGCCGCGGTACTTGGGGAAGACGACCCCGGTGGAGACCGCGCCCACCTGGTGACCCGCGCGGCCCACGCGCTGCAGGCCGGAGGCGACCGAGGGCGGTGACTCGACCTGCACCACGAGGTCGACCGCGCCCATGTCGATGCCCAGTTCGAGGCTGGACGTGGCCACCACCGCGGGAAGACGGCCCGCCTTGAGGTCCTCCTCGACCAGGGCGCGCTGCTCCTTGGAGACCGAGCCGTGGTGGGCCCGGGCGATGACCTGCGGTGCGCCCTGGGCGGCGCCCGAGCCGCCCATGAGCGCGGCGGGGGAGTGGTGCTCCTCCAGCGGCTCACCCGTGGCCCGCTCGTAGGCGATCTCGTTCAGGCGGTTGCACAGGCGCTCCGCGAGGCGGCGGGAGTTCGCGAAGACGATCGTGGAGCGGTGGGACTGGACGAGGTCGGTGATCCGCTCCTCCACGTGCGGCCAGATCGAGGGCCGCTCGGCCCCCTCCTGGCCGTCGGCCACCGGGGAGCCGCCCAGCTCGCCCAGGTCCTCGACCGGGACCACCACGGACAGGTCGAACTCCTTGCCCGACGCGGGCTGGACGATCTCCACCTTGCGGCGGGGCGAGAGGAAGCGGGCCACCTCGTCGACCGGGCGGACCGTCGCCGACAGGCCGATGCGCCGGGCGGGCCTGGGCAGGAGCTCGTCCAGCCGCTCCAGGGAGAGCGCGAGGTGGGCGCCGCGCTTGGTGCCGGCGACCGCGTGCACCTCGTCCAGGATCACCGTCTCGACTCCGGCCAGTGCGTCGCGGGTGGCCGACGTCAGCATCAGGAACAGCGACTCCGGCGTCGTGATCAGGATGTCCGGCGGGCGGGTCGACAGGGCGCGGCGCTCGGCGGGCGGGGTGTCACCCGAGCGGATGCCGACCTTCACCTCGGGCTCGGGCAGGCCCAGGCGCACGGACTCCTGACGGATGCCGGTCAGGGGGCTGCGGAGGTTGCGCTCGACGTCCACGGCCAGCGCCTTCAGGGGCGAGACGTACAGCACGCGGCAGCGCTTCCTGGGATCGGCCGGAGGAGGCGTCGAGGCCAGTTGGTCCAGGGCCGCGAGGAAGGCGGCCAGCGTCTTGCCGGAACCGGTGGGGGCGACGACCAGCACGTCCGAGCCCTCGTGGATGGCCTGCCACGCCCCGGCCTGGGCCGTGGTGGGCGCGGAGAAGGCGCCTGTGAACCAGGCGCGGGTGGCGGGGGAGAAGCCGTCCAGGGGTCCGGGTGCTGTGCTGGGCATGCGTCCATCGTGCACCCCGCCACTGACATCCGGGCGGACGGCGATCAGCGGGACCGGGCGTCGCCTTCCGGCAGCCGGACAATGGCCGTATGAACGAGCGCGCGCGGCACTGGCAGTACGACGAGCTGCCCGGGGTCGACCTGCTGCGGGCCCGGTACGTCCGGAAGACCTTCGTGCGGCACACCCACGAGAACTTCGTGATCGCCGCCATCGCGGACGGGGTGGAGGTCTTCCACCACGGCAGCGGCGACCAGTACGCGGGCGCCGGGGCACTCGCGCTGGTCAACCCGGACACGCCGCACACCGGGCGGGCAGGGGTGCCCGAGGGCTGGCGGTACGGGGCGGTGTACCCCTCGCCCGAGGTGGTCGCGCAGATCGCCGCCGAGACCACGTCACTGCGGGGTGCGCCCGGGTTCGTCAGCCCGGTGGTGGACGACCCGTACGCGGTGGGGCTGGTGCACCAGGTGCTGCGGGCGGCCGACGAGGACAACGCGCTCGCCGCTGACACCCTGCTGCGGGTCGCCGTGACCAGGCTGCTGCGGCTGAACGGGGGACCCGTGCCGCAGCGGCGGGTGCGTACCGCCGGGGCCCGCATGGCGGCACGCGCGCGTGGGGTGCTGGAGGAGCGCATGGCCCGGCCGCCGAGCCTGGAGCGGCTGGCCGCCGATCTCGGAACCAGCCCGTTCGCCCTGCTGCGGGCCTTCCGGGACACCTACGGGATGCCGCCGCACACCTGGCTCACCGACGCGCGCGTGCGCCGGGCCCGGAGCCTGCTGGACCTGGGGACGGCGCCCTCGGAGGTCGCCGTGGCCGTGGGCTTCACCGACCAGCCGCACCTGAACCGGCACTTCAGCCGTATCGTCGGCGTGCCTCCGGGGGCGTACCAGCGGGAGCGCAAGAACGTACAAGACCCGCCCTAGCCCTCGGCCGTAGCGTGTGGGGCGTGGTGGATCGAACGACTCTCGAAGACACAAGGACAGACGGGAAGGCGGCGGACCGGGCCGTCGTACGGGACGCGCTGGGCGTCGGGGTGGCCGTCGGGCTCTCGGGGTTCGCCTTCGGGGTGACCTCGGCCGGCAGCGGACTCACCCTGGCGCAGACCTGCGCGCTCAGCCTCCTGGTGTTCACCGGGGCCTCGCAGTTCGCCCTGGTGGGTGCCCTCGCGGCCGGCGGCGCCCCGTTCACGGCCGCTGCCGGGGCCTTCTTCCTCGGCGTGCGCAACGCCTTCTACGGCCTGCGCCTGTCACAGGTTCTGGCCCTCCCGCGCGCGGTGCGGCCGTTCGCCGCCCAGTGGGTGATCGACGAGACGGCAGCGGTCGCGCTCGCCCAGCCCACGCGGCGCGGAGCCCGCCTGGGGTTCCTGGTGACGGGCCTGACCCTGTACGTCCTGTGGAACCTCACCACGCTGCTCGGCGCCCTCGGCGCCGAGGCCATCGGGGACACCGACGCGTGGGGGCTGGACGCGGCGGGACCGGCGGTGTTCCTCGCGCTGCTCGCCCCGATGCTCAGGAGCGGCGCCGAGCGTGCCGTCGCCGCACTCGCGGTCCTCCTCGGCCTCGGGCTGCTGCCCGTGCTGCCCGCCGGCGTCCCGGTCCTGCTGGCCGCCCTGGCGGCGCCCACCGTGCTGTGGGCGGAGGGTCGCCGCAAGGGGCGGGGGCCCGGCGGGGAACAGGGCCGTGACGGGGGTCAGGGGTCGGCGCTGTGAACGTCTGGATCGCCATCGGCGTGACCGTCCTCGGGTGCTACGCCGTCAAGCTGGCCGGGCTCCTGGTGCCCGCCCACGCCCTGGAGCGGCCCGTCG
This sequence comes from Streptomyces sp. AHA2, assembly GCF_036857595.1. Classification (NCBI taxonomy): domain Bacteria; kingdom Bacillati; phylum Actinomycetota; class Actinomycetes; order Kitasatosporales; family Streptomycetaceae; genus Streptomyces; species Streptomyces sp. AHA2. Next base: position 154,744 of record NZ_JAUQWJ010000014.1, on the reverse strand, counting down.
TCAAGCGGCTCGCCGCCCTGCTGCCCGTCGCGCTGCTCGCCGCCCTCACGGCCCAGCAGACCTTCGCCGAGGGGCAGGCACTGGTCCTGGACGCCCGGGCCGCCGGGCTCGGCGCCGCCGCCGTCGCGCTGGTGCTGCGCGCTCCGTTCCTGCTCGTCGTCGCGGCGGCCGTGGTGGTCACCGCGGGCGTGCGGGCCCTGGGCGCCTGATCAGCCGAGGGGGCGGCCGTACGCGGCGAGTGTGCGCAGCGCCTCGATCGTCACCATGGAACGGGCTTCCAGGGCGGGAGCGGGCGCCCAGCGCCGCCACCGCACCGGCCAGCCGCCGTCGTCCTGCTGCTGGGCCGCGAGGTGGTCCAGTGAGCGCTCCATCTCCTCGTCGGTGAACCACGCGCGCGCGAGCGAGCGCGGACTGCGCGCGTAGTCGTACGCGAAGTGGTGCTCCCCCGGCGCGTAGCCGGGGGAGACCGGGTACGCGTCCGGGTCCGCCGGGTCGAGGGCCGCCAGCCGGTGTTCGCGCACCAGCCGGCCCAGCCGGACGGCGGCCGCCTCCGCGCGCGGGCGGTCGGGAACGGAGTCCAGGAAGGCCACGGCGGCCTCGATCTCGTAGGGGTGCGACTTCTCCAGGGACTCCACCGCCTGCCAGCAGAAGTCCGTGGCCCTGAAGAGCCACGCGTGCCACACCTCGTTGCGGTGTAGGAGACCGACCACCGGCCCGGTCGCCAGGAGATCGCCGGGCGGATCGTCCACGACCGTGACGAAGGGCGCCGCCGGGTAGCCCTGCTGACTCGGGTGAACCGCCGGGAGCGCGCCGTCCGGGGTGGAGACGGACGTCAGGTAGCGGCACAGGCGTTCCACGCGCTGTCCGGCGCAGTGCCCGACGGCGTCCAGGACGTGCAGCGCGTGGGCCGTGTGCAGCGGCTGGCTGACCGGGCCGCGCAGATCCGGCTCCAGTGCGTGGCCGTACCCGCCGTCCTCGTTGCGGTAGGCCTCCAGCGCCGCCACCACCGGTTCGGCGGGAGCGCGGCGGAAGTGGTGGGCGAAGAGGCGCTGCTCGAGCACGCGCGCGGTGAGCCAGACGAACCGCTCCGCGCGCGCGAGGGGGCTGTTCGGCGGGACGGTCGGGGCGAGTGCGGAAGCTCCTGTAGCGGCCATGGGACGACCGTAGGGCGGAAAGCGGTGCGGGGTGGCGGTCCCGGCTCGGGCCCACCCGCAGGGGCGGGATACTGGAGTCATGCGGTTGACGGTCTTCTGGCAGCGGATGGCGGAGCACTTCGGTTCCGGCTACGCCGACACCTTCGCGCGCGACCACGTGATGGCGGAGCTCGGCGGGCGCACGGTGAACGAGGCACTGGACGCCGGCTGGGACGCCAAGGACGTGTGGCAGGTGGTCTGCACGGTGATGGACGTGCCACGGGAGCGGCGCTGACCTGCTGTGCGGTGACCGCGGGGACCGGCTCGGCCGACGTCCCGGGAAGCTCACCGGTATCGGCGGCCCGCCGGTGAGACGGCCTGCCGGGCACGAAGATCGAAGGCGGGCGGACGGCTGCCGGTGGCGTGTACGAGACTTGGTCCGTGGCACCCACTGACGAGTCCGGGCAGGCAGCCCTCAAGTCCTCCGCGTCCGGTACGACGCCGCCGCCCGACCAGGCCCCGGCCGCGGCCGGGCCGGACGGCCGCATGCCCCGCTGGCTGCCGCGCGCCCTGGTGCTCGCTCTCGCGCTCGTCGCCGCGTTCCAGCTCGGCAGCTGGGCCTTCCACCAGCTCACCGGGCTGTTGATCAACGTCCTCATCGCGTTCTTCCTGGCGCTCGCCATCGAGCCCGCGGTCGGCTGGATGGCCGCGCGCGGCATGCGCAGGGGGTTCGCGGCGTTCGTCGTCTTCATCGGCGTGCTGATCGTGGCGGCCGGCTTCGTCACGTTGCTCGGATCCATGCTCGCCGGCCAGATCATCAAGATGGTCGAGGGGTTCCCCGACTACCTGGACTCCGTCATCAACTGGGTCAACGCCCACTTCAAGACCGACCTGAAGCGCGTCGACATCCAGGAGGGCCTGCTGCGCTCCGACTGGCTGCGCAACTACGTGCAGAACAGCGCCACGGGTGTCCTGGACGTCTCCGCCCAGGTCATCGGGGGCCTCTTCCAGCTGCTGACGGTCGCGCTCTTCTCGTTCTACTTCGCGGCCGACGGCCCGCGGCTGCGTCGCACCATCTGCTCCGTGCTGCCGCCCGCCCGCCAGGCCGAGGTGCTGCGCGCCTGGGAGATCGCCGTCAACAAGACCGGCGGTTACATCTACTCACGCGGTCTGATGGCCCTGGTCTCCGGCCTGGCGCACTTCGTGCTGCTCCAGGCCCTGGACGTGCCCTACGCACCCGTGCTGGCCGTGTGGGTGGGCCTGGTGTCGCAGTTCATCCCCACCATCGGCACGTATCTCGCGGGCGCCCTGCCCATGCTGATCGCGTTCACGGTGGACCCCTGGTACGCGCTGTGGGTGCTGATCTTCGTCGTGGTCTACCAGCAGTTCGAGAACTACGTGCTGCAGCCCAAGCTCACGTCCAAGACCGTCGACATCCACCCCGCTGTCGCCTTCGGCTCGGTCATCGCCGGCACGGCCCTCCTCGGCGCGGTCGGCGCCCTGATCGCCATCCCCGCCATCGCCACCCTGCAGGCCTTCCTGGGCGCGTACGTGAAGCGCTACGACGTCACGGACGACCCGCGGGTGCAGGGGCACCGCCGGCGGGGGGAGGGGCCGGGCCTGCTCACGCGCGCCAGGGGACTGTGGGGGACGCGGCGCGGCGCGGGGACGCAACGGCGCGGCGAGGGGGGCTCCGGAGGGAGTTCCTCCTGACGCTCGGGAGGAGGCTCCCCCCGACGTTCCGGCCTCGGGCGCACCCTCGGTCCGGCGCGGCGGTACGCGCGGCCGTCCCGGCGCGGCACCGGTGAGCACGGCACGCGGGTGCCGCGTGGTGCGCTTGACACCAAAATCGAACATCCATTCTCATGGGGTGCACCGGCGGGCTCAACGACGGGCGATTCGACGTAGTTTGGGTGGAGAAGTGCCCGAGTTATCCACAGGCCGGACGTGCGTCAGGGCGCGTTGTCAGTGGCAGGCGTTAGCGTCTTTGACGTGAAGCGATCGACTCAAGCAAATCGGGTGGAACCCATGGCAGGAACCGACCGCGAGAAGGCGCTGGATGCCGCTCTCGCACAGATTGAACGGCAATTCGGCAAGGGCGCGGTCATGCGCATGGGCGAGCGGTCCAAGGAGCCCATCGAGGTCATCTCGACCGGGTCCACCGCCCTGGACGTGGCTCTCGGCGTGGGCGGTCTCCCGCGCGGCCGCGTCGTGGAGATCTACGGACCGGAGTCCTCCGGTAAGACCACCCTGACCCTGCACGCGGTGGCGAACGCGCAGAAGGCCGGCGGCCAGGTCGCCTTCGTCGACGCGGAGCACGCCCTCGACCCCGAGTACGCGAAGAAGCTCGGCGTCGACATCGACAACCTCATCCTCTCCCAGCCCGACAACGGCGAGCAGGCCCTGGAGATCGTGGACATGCTGGTCCGCTCCGGTGCTCTCGACCTCATCGTCATCGACTCCGTCGCCGCGCTCGTACCGCGTGCGGAGATCGAGGGCGAGATGGGCGACAGCCACGTCGGTCTGCAGGCCCGGCTCATGAGCCAGGCCCTGCGGAAGATCACCAGCGCGCTCAACCAGTCGAAGACCACCGCCATCTTCATCAACCAGCTCCGCGAGAAGATCGGCGTGATGTTCGGCTCCCCGGAGACCACGACCGGTGGCCGCGCGCTGAAGTTCTACGCCTCGGTGCGCATCGACATCCGCCGCATCGAGACCCTGAAGGACGGCACCGAGGCGGTCGGCAACCGCACCCGCTGCAAGGTCGTCAAGAACAAGGTCGCGCCGCCCTTCAAGCAGGCCGAGTTCGACATCCTCTACGGCCAGGGCATCAGCCGCGAGGGCGGCCTGATCGACATGGGCGTGGAGCACGGCTTCGTGCGCAAGGCCGGCGCCTGGTACACGTACGAGGGCGACCAGCTCGGCCAGGGCAAGGAGAACGCCCGTAACTTCCTGAAGGACAACCCCGACCTGGCCAACGAGATCGAGAAGAAGATCAAGGAGAAGCTGGGCGTCGGAGTGCGTCCCGAGGAGCCGGCCGCCGAGCCGGGCACGGACGCGGCGGCCGCCGCACCGGCCGACGAGACCCCGGCTGTCCCCGCTCCGGCAGCGGCCAAGAGCAGCAAGTCCAAGGCCGCCGCAGCCAAGAGCTGACCCGTGACACGACGAACCGACTGGGCGGAGTACGAGTACGCCGCCTCCGGTGTCCCCCGGGGGAGGGGCACCGCAGGCGACACCGGCTCGGCCGGGGAAGCGGAACACGGGTACGGGAACGCGCCGTTCGGGGACGACGAGGCGCACGGGGGCGGCTCAACGGAGAGCGGCTCTCCTCGGGGTGACTCGCGTGACGGCGGGCCGCGCGGCCGGCGAGGGCGTCGCCGGCGCGGTTTCGGCGAGACGGCCGGTACCGAGGACGGAGGCGCCCTCTCCTCGTCGAGGGCGGAGCAGGAGGCGCCTCCGGCGGACCCGGTGGAGCAGGCTCGGGCGATCTGCCTGCGCCTGCTCACCGGGACCCCGCGTACCCGCAAGCAGCTCGCCGACGCCCTGCGCAAGCGGCAGATCCCGGACGACGCGGCCGAGGAGGTGCTGTCGCGGTTCGAAGAAGCCGGCCTCATCAACGACAGCGCCTTCGCGGACGCCTGGGTCGAGTCCCGTCACCACGGCAGAGGCCTGGCCCGGCGTGCCCTCGCCCGGGAGCTGCGGACCAAGGGTGTCGACGCGACCCTCATCGAGGAGGCCGTCTCCCAGCTCGACTCGGACCAGGAGGAGGCGACGGCCCGTGAGCTGGTCGCCCGCAAACTCCGTTCCACCCGGGGCCTCGACCGTGACAAGCGGCTCCGCCGTCTCGCGGGCATGCTCGCCCGCAAGGGCTACCCCGAGGGCATGGCCCTGAGGGTGGTCCGGCAGGCGCTGGAGGAGGAGGGGGAGGACACGGAGTTCCTGGGGGACGAGGGGTACTGAGCCCGGGCCGCGGGTGCGCAGCAGGCGGTGCCGGACGGGCGCTGCCGCTCGGCTCCACGCGCCGTGCCCTTCAACGCCGAGCCGGCCGCCGGAGCGCGCGAACTGCACCCAGGCCCTGTACCCGACCGACCTGATCGACGCCCGTCGGCGATGTGCGGCAGCGGCTCAGCGGTCCGCGGGGCCGAGCACCCGCTCCGCGCCGGCCCCGCCGCCCTCACAAGTCCAGCCTGGTGGGTGCAAGACGCCACAGAAGGCTCGGTCAGGAAGGCGGGTCACTCCACCGGAAGCCCGGCGTCCTTCCAGGCCTGGAAACCGCCGACCAGATCCGTGGCCCGGTGCAGACCCAGCTGGTGCAGGGAATGGGCCGCCAGGCTGGAGGCGTACCCCTCGTTGCAGAAGACGACGACGCGCAGGGCGTGACTCGTCGCCTCGGGGAGACGGTGGGAGCCCTGTGGATCGAGCCGCCACTCCAGTTCGTTGCGCTCCACGACGACGGCGCCCGGGACGTATCCGTCCCGCTCGCGCAGGGCCGCGTAGCGGATGTCCACCAGCAGCGCGTCGCCGGCCCGGGCGGCCTCGTAGGCCTGCTGCGGATCGATCCGCGCGTACCCCGCCCGCACCCGCTCCAGGAACTCGTCGATCCCCACCGGCGGCTGTGAGCCGCTCGCACCGTCGGCGGCACTCACTGCCAGTCCTCCGGTCGTTCGACCTGCTCGAGTCGCAGCACGGGGCCGCTTCGACTGTAGCGGCGGATCCGCGGCAGGGGCGGGTAGTAGGCGTGCACGGAGATCGCGTGCCGGTCGGTGGACTCGTTCAGCACCTCGTGCACATGGTGCCGGCCGAAGGCGCGGCCCTGGCCGGTGCCGAGCCGGCGCTCCCGGTCCACGCCCTCGCTGAGCTCGAGGGTCTTCCAGCCGTCGGTGGGCAGCCGGGCGGCGAGCGAGTTCTCCTTGAGCTCGCCGGCCGCGGTGAGGAAGGCGCCGACGGAGTCGGCGTGGTCGTGCCAGCCGGTGCCCGTGCCCGGCGGCCAGCCGATCAGCCAGGCCTCGCTGCCGCCGGGGCCGTCCAGCCGGACCCACGTACGGCCCTCCGGGTCGAGCGGCAGGGAGGAGATCAGTTCGCTGTCGGCGGCGGTCCGCCGGACGAAGTCGTAGAGGTCCGCCTGGGTGGGAGCCGAACCGGAGGTGGAGACGGAAGGGGACGCGGAAGGGGATACAGACACGGGTGCCGTCCTGGAAGTCCTGGAGGGTTCGCGAAGAGGGCGCGGCAGCCGGCGCGAAGGGGCCGCGGCGCGCGCTCAGGGGGAGGGAAGGGTGCGAAGTCAGCAGGACGGACGACACACGCAGCCCGCATAGCGGACGAGGTCCATATGGACCCTCCGCCACAGGCGCACACAGGTGTCGGTCACGCACCGGAGTACACCACGGCCGCCCAAGCCGGTCAACTCACTGTCACCATGCGGACGCACGGTGACAGTGAGCACGTCGGACGTGGTGCCGGAGTCAGGACACCCCGGCGGAGGCACCGGCTCCGGCCTGCGCCTTCACCGGCCCGCCCACGGCGGCCTCCGCCGCTGCGTACAGGTCGTCGGGGCGTACCCCGCTCAGCGCGGTGACGAGGTGCCCGTCGGGACGCACCAGCAGGACCGTGTGGGCGGCCGCGCCCGGATAGCTCTCCGCGACCAGCAGCTCGGCGGGGTGCGGCAGGGCGGCCACGGCCGCCGCGAGCCGGGGCATGAGGCCGGCCCTGGCCCAGTGCTTGCGTTCCCACACGCCCGTGCCCGGCGCGATCAGCACCACGAGCAGCGCGCCCCGGCCCAGCCGGTCCCGCAGCCGCACGAAGGTGCCGTCCTCCGCGGTGACCCGCACGTCGGTGACGGGCGCCCCGGGCGCTGTGTCGACCGGCGTGTCGCCCTCCAGAGGCCCCGGCGCCAGCGGCGAGTCGGCGTACGTCCCCGGCGCACCCAGCTGGCCGTGCCCCAGATGCCCGTCCGTGAGGAGGGTGTCGTGGCCCTTGGAGGAGCCGGGCACGTAGGAACGCAGGCCTCCGCCGCCCCGCAACACCGGCAGCGCCTGGTCGGCGGCGCGCAGCCGGGCGGCGACGACCGCCCTGCGCTCGCTCTGGTAGCTGTCCAGGAGCGCCTCGTGCGGACCGTGGTGCCAGGCCAGCGCCAGCTTCCAGGCGAGGTTGTCGGCGTCGCGCAGCCCCTCGTCGAGACCGTGCGTGCCCAGTGCACCCAGCAGGTGGGCCGCGTCCCCGGCGAGGAAGACGCGGTCGGCGCGCCAGCGCCGGGCCAGGCGGTGGTGGACCGTGTGGACCCCGGTGTCCAGCAGCTCGTACGCCGGGACCGTGCCGCCCGACCAGCCGGCCAGGGTCTCGCGGATGCGGGTCAGCAGCAGCTCGGGGGTGACCAGGTCCTTGCCGGGGGGCAGCAGCCAGTCCAGACGCCAGACGCCGTCGGGAAGCGGGCGGGCGCTGACCTCGCCGGCCGAGGGGCCGGACGTGCGCCAGGGCGGCGTGCGGTGCAGCAACGCCTCGTCGTGCCAGGGCAGTTCCGTGCGCAGCGCGGCGACGGCGTGACGTTCCACCGCGGTACGGCCCGGGAAACGGATGTCCTGGAGTTTGCGCACGGTCGAGCGGGGGCCGTCGCAGCCGACGAGGTAACTGCCCCGCCACCAGGTGCCCTTGGGGCCGCGGGTGTGGGCGGTGACGCCGGAGGGTTCCTGCTCCAGGGCGTCGAGCCGGCTCTCCACCGCGACCTTGACGAGCCGTTCGCCCGCGAGGGCCTCGCGCAGGGCGCCGGTCAGCACGTGCTGGGCGATGTGCAGGGGGGAGGGCTCGGTGTCGTCGAAGACGACCTCGCGCATCACCTGCTTGCGCCGCATCGACCGCCATCCGGCCCAATGCGCGCCGAGGCCGGCCAGGGGGACACCGGAGAGCCGCTCCACCAGGGCGGCGGCGTCCTCACGCAGAACGACGGTCCGCGCGGCACGGGGTTCGTCCTTGCCCGGCCCCTCGTCGAGGACCACGCAGGGCACTTCCTGGCGGGCCAGCGCCAGGGCGAGCGTGAGCCCGACGGGCCCCGCCCCGACGACGATCACCGGATCCACGACGCGGCGCCCCCTGCCCGTGGTGTTGTCCTGGAAGACGTAGGCGAACACGAAGGTGGAGCAGGGTGCACGATCACAGAACGTATGCAACCTATTGCGGGTGCTTGCGTCAAGTGACCAGGGGCAGTGGCGATCATGCCACTGCCCCTGGACGGTCACACGGTTGACCGAGTGTCAGACGGTGCCTCCCGCGCCGGTTCCCGTGGTCCCGGCGATCTCGGCGTCGTTCGCACCCACGACCGCACCCGTCGACTTCTTGGCCCGCCGCAGCCTGCGCTCCAGCCAGCTCGCGAAAGTCGTCAGCGCGAAGTTCAAGGCGATGAAGATGACGGCGACGACCGTGAAACTGGCGATGACATTGGCGCCGTAGTAGCCGCTCATCGTGTTCGCCGAGGACAGCAGCTCGGAATAGGTGAGGACAGCGCCACCGAGTGCGGTGTCCTTCACGATGACGACGAGCTGACTGACGATCGCCGGGAGCATCGCCGTGACCGCCTGCGGCAGCAGGATCAGGCGCATCAGCTGGTTCTTGCGCAGACCGATGGCCATCGCGGCCTCGGACTGGCCCTTCGGCAGAGCCAGGATGCCCGCCCGGACGATCTCGGCGAGCACGGAGGCGTTGTAGAGCACCAGGCCGGTGACGACGGCGTACAGCGGACGGTCGTCAGAGGTGACGTTGGTGTACTCGGCGAACAACGCCAGGCCGAAGATCATCAGGACCAGGACGGGGATGGACCGGAAGAACTCGACCACGACCGCGGCCGGGATCCGGACCCAGGCGTGATCCGACAAACGGGCGATACCGAGAACGGCCCCGAGCGGCAGAGCGATGATCACGGCCAGGACGGCAGCCTTCAGGGTGTTCTGCAGACCCGGCCAGATGTACGTGGACCAGGCCTCGGTGCCCGAGAAGAACGGCTCCCACAGTGCCCATTCGAGCTGACCCTTGTCCTTGAGGGTCTGGAACACCCACCACAGCAGCGCTGCCATAGCGGCCAGGAAGACCACCGTGAGGACGACGTTGCGCCGCTTCGCCCGCGGGCCCTGGGCGTCATAGAGAATCGAGCTCATCGCTTCACCGCCACCTTCTTGCCCACCCAGCCGAGGATCAGGCCGGTCGGCAGCGTCAAGACCACGAAACCGAACGCGATGACCGCAGAGATCAGCAGCAGCTGCGCCTCGTTCTCGATCATCTCCTTCATCAGCACCGCTGCCTCGGCGACACCGATGGCGGCGGCCACCGTGGTGTTCTTGATGAGGGCGATCAGCACGTTGGCCAGCGGGACGACGGAGGACCGGAAGGCTTGTGGCAGTACGACCAGCCCGAGCACCTGGCGGAAGTTCAGGCCGATCGCGCGAGCCGCCTCGGCCTGCCCGACCGGCACCGTGTTGATTCCCGACCGTAGCGCTTCACACACGAAGGAAGAGGTGTAGAAGATCAGGCCGAGAACTGCGAGCCGGAAGTTGATCGTCTCGACGTCATTCGCGCCGAGGGAGACCCCCAGTGTCTGGTTCAGGCCCAGCGACGTGAACAGGATGATGACGGTCAACGGGATGTTCCGCACGATGTTCACGTACGCGGTCCCGAAGCCGCGCATCAGCGGCACGGGGCCGACGCGCATGGCAGCCAGCAGAGTGCCCCAGATGAGAGAGCCGACCGCGGACAGCACAGCGAGCTGCACCGTCGTCCAGAAGGCTCCCAGCAGGTCGTAATCCTCAAGAAAGTCGAACACGATCTCCCGCGCTTCCGCGTATAGGGATGCCCCGGTGCGCCGCCCCGGAAGGCGGCGCACCCGTCAGGCTTTGCCTCAGCTCTTGATGTCGCCGATCTTCGGCGCGGGCTCGTTCTTGTAGTTGGCCGGACCGAGGTTCTTGTCCACGGCCTTCTGCCAGGAGCCGTCGGCCACCATGGCCTCGAGAGCCTTGTTGATGTCGGCCTTCAGGTCGCTGCCCTTCTTGACGCCGATGCCGTAGTTCTCGTTCGTCAGCTTGAAGCCACCGAGCTTGAACTTGCCTTTGAACTGCGACTGGGCGGCGTAACCGGCGAGGATCGAGTCGTCGGTGGTCAGCGCGTCCACGGCACCGTTCTGCAGACCGGGCAGACAGGCGGAGTACGTCGGGTACGGCTGGAGCTGAGCCTTGGGAGCCAGCTTGGCCTTCACGTTCTGCGCGGACGTGGAGCCGGTGACCGAGCAGAGCTTGGCGTTGTTCAGGTCCTTGGGCGACTTGATCTTGTTGTCATCGGCCCGGACCAGCACGTCCTGGTGCGCCAGCAGGTAAGGACCGGCGAAGTCGACCTTCTCCTGGCGCTCCGGAGTGATCGAGTAGGTCGCGGCGATGAAGTCGACGTCACCGCGCTGGAGCATGGTCTCGCGGTCGGCGCTCTTCGCTTCCTTCCACTCGATCTGGTCCTCGCTGTATCCGAGCTTCTTCGCCACGTAGGTGGCGACGTCGACGTCGAAGCCGGCGTAGCCCTGCGGCGTCTTCTGGCCGAGACCGGGCTGGTCGAACTTGATACCGACCGTGATCGTCTTGCCACCGCCGGAACCGGAGTCGCCGCCGTCCTTGTCGTCACCGCCGCACGCGGTGGCGGTCAGGGCGAGAGCGAAGACGGTGGCCGAGACGGCGGTGACCTTGCGGAGCTTCATGATGAACATCCTTTGACTGGTGAAGAGATGCGAACCCTCGAGCTCAAGGGGTGGGCGGCACGGTCGCGTCGGACACGGCCCCGCGCCGTCAGTGGTGCAGGATCTTCGACAGGAAGTCCTTGGCACGGTCGCTGCGCGGATTGCTGAAGAACTGGTCGGGCGCAGCCTCCTCGACGATTCGGCCGTCCGCCATGAACACCACGCGGTTTGCAGCCGATCGTGCGAAACCCATCTCGTGGGTGACGACGATCATCGTCATGCCGTCGCGGGCGAGCTGCTGCATGACCTCCAGCACCTCGTTGATCATCTCGGGGTCGAGCGCGGAGGTCGGCTCGTCGAAGAGCATCACCTTCGGCTCCATGGCCAGCGCCCGCGCGATCGCCACACGCTGCTGCTGGCCGCCGGAGAGCTGTGCCGGGTACTTGTCGGCCTGCGCGGCCACGCCGACCCGGTCGAGCAGGGAACGGGCCCGGTCCTCGGCCTCCTTCTTGTCCTTCTTGCGGACCTTGACCTGGCCGAGCATCACGTTCTCGAGCACGGTCTTGTGCGCGAAGAGGTTGAAGGACTGGAAGACCATGCCGACGTCGGCGCGCAGGCGGGCCAGCGCCTTGCCCTCGGCGGGCAGGGGCTTTCCGTCGATCGTGATCGAGCCGGAGTCGATCGTCTCCAGCCGGTTGATGGTGCGGCACAGGGTGGACTTGCCGGACCCGGAGGGTCCGATGACCACGACGACTTCACCGCGGGCGATCGTCAGGTCGATGTCCTGGAGTACGTGCAACGCGCCGAAGTGCTTGTTGACGCTCTTCAGGACGACCAGATCGCCGGTCGCGGCCACATCTTCCTTGGCCACCGATACTTCGGTCATCGCTCTCAGGCTCCGTCCTCCTCGGTTTCGGAGGACAGTAGTAACCCTCTACGACCTGCGTCATTACATCTGAGGTGAATCTGAGCATCACGATCCGATAGCAATCGGACACAAGTCGTAGCTCTTGCGAGCAGCCCTCATACCAGCCGGATAACGGAAGCCCGTCGCAACCGGAACCCTCTTGACGGCGTGCTCATCCATCAGCGTGACTGCACAAGGTGCACGCGCGCGCGTGCACGCGTTTTTGTACACACCTGGATCGTACGACCAGTGAACCGAAGGGGGCCCGGGTGAGACTGCTGCTCGTCGAGGACGACAACCACGTCGCCGCCGCCCTGTCGGCGGTCCTGGCGCGGCACGGCTTCGACGTCACCCACGCGCGCAGCGGTGAGGAAGCCCTCCAGGCCCTCGTCCCGGAGAGCGACGGCTTCGGTGTCATCCTTCTGGACCTCGGCCTGCCCGACCAGGACGGGTACGAGGTCTGCGGCAAGATCCGCAAGCGCACCGCCACCCCGGTCATCATGGTCACCGCCCGTTCCGACGTGCGCTCCCGCATCCACGGCCTCAACCTCGGCGCCGACGACTACGTGGTCAAGCCGTACGACACCGGGGAGCTGCTCGCCCGGATCCACGCCGTCAGCCGGCGCACCTCGCACGAGGACACCTCCAGCGGCATCGAGACCGGACTGCGGCTCGGGCCCGTGCACATCGAGCTCCCCACCCGCCGGGTCAGCGTGGACGGCTCGGTGATCCAGCTGACCCGCAAGGAGTTCGACCTGCTGGCCCTTCTCGCGCAGCGGCCCGGCGTGGTGTTCCGCCGGGAGCAGATCATCAGCGAGGTGTGGCGGACCAGCTGGGAGGGGACCGGGCGCACCCTGGAGGTGCACGTCGCATCCCTGCGGGCCAAACTGCGCATGCCCGCCCTCATCGAGACCGTGCGCGGGGTCGGCTACCGGCTCGTCGCGCCCGCGGGATAGCGGGGCCGGGTGCGCACGCGTCTGCTCCCGCTGCTCATCGTCCTGATGGCGGCCGTGCTGCTCGCCCTCGGGGTGCCCCTGGCCGTCAGCCTGGCCGGGGCACAGCAGCAGAAGGTCGTCGTCGACCGGATCGACGACACCGCCCGGTTCGCGGCGCTCGCGCAGTTCGTCACCGACTCGCCCGAGGGCCCCACCGGCGCCTTCGAGAACGAGCGGCTCGCCACCCTCAGCAGCGAACTGCGCAGCTACCACGAGGTCTACGGCATCCGCGCCGGCGTCTTCTACCGCAACGGCAGCGCCATGGCCCAGGCACCGGCGCGCTGGTCCCTGCCGCGCCAGGGCGAGGTCCGCGAGGCGTTCGACGAGGCGAAGCTCAGCCGCCGCAGCCACGACCCGCGGCAGGTCTGGCCCTGGCAGCGGCGCAATCTCGTGGTCGCCTCGCCGGTCATCCGGGACGGGGACGTCGTCGCGGTCGTCGTCACCGACTCGCCCACGGGGCAGATGCGTTCGCGCACGCTGCAGGGCTGGCTGGTCATCGGTGCGGGCGAGTTCGCCGCGATGCTGCTGGCCGTCGGAGCCGCCCTGCGGCTGACCGGCTGGGTGCTCAAGCCCGTCCGCGTCCTGGACGCCACCACCCACGACATCGCCACCGGGCGGCTGAAGTCGCGGGTCGCCGCCGCCGGGGGGCCGCCGGAACTCAGGCGGCTGGCCCGGTCGTTCAACGAGATGGCGGACAACGTGGAGGACGTGCTGGAGCAGCAGCGGGCCTTCGTCGCCGACGCCTCCCACCAGCTGCGCAACCCCCTCGCGGCGCTGTTGCTGCGCATCGAGCTGCTCTCCTTCGAGCTGCCCGAGGGCAACAAGGAGATCGCCTCGGTCCAGGCCGAGGGCAAGCGCCTCGCCCAGGTCCTGGACGATCTGCTCGACCTCGCCCTGGCCGAGCACAGCGAGGCCGACCTGAAGGTCACCGACATCGGCGAGCTGACCGCGGAACGCCTCGCGGCCTGGTCCCCGACCGCGGACGCCAAGGGCGTCACCCTGGTCGGCGACTGCCCGCCGACCACCGCCTGGGCCGACCCGGTGGCCCTGTCCAGCGCGCTGGACGCGGTCATCGACAACGCGGTGAAGTTCACGCCCGAGGGCGAGACCGTGGAGGTGGCCGTCGCCTCGGAGGGCGACACCGTCACCGTCTCCGTCAGCGACCACGGCCCCGGCCTCACCGACGAGGAACTCTCCCGGGTCGGCGACCGTTTCTGGCGCAGCGGCCGCCACCAGAACATCAAGGGGTCCGGTCTCGGGCTGTCCATCTCCCGGGCGCTGCTCGCGGCCGGCGGCGGCACGATCTCCTACGACCATCACGAGCCGCACGGGCTGCGGGTGACGGTTCGCGTGCCGCGGTCGGCGCCCGCGCCCTCACCGGGTTCGGCGACTGTGGTCTGATCGGGTTCGGCGCCCCACGGTCCGGTCGGGCCGGGTTCCCCCACCGTCCGGTCGGGCCCGGTGCCCCCGCTTCGGACGGATCGTCGGCCCCGGCTCGGCGGATCGCCGGGCCCCGGCTCGGCGAGTCGTCGTGCCCCGGCTTCGGCCGGTCGTCGTGCGCCGGGCGGCCGCGACGGCCGCCGCCTCCCGTGCCCGCACCGCCGTGCCTACGGTTTGACCGACTGGTAGTACCGCTGGGCGCCGACGTGCAGTTGCAGTGGGTCGGTGTAGATCGCCGTGCGCACGTCGACCAGCTGGGCCGAGTGGACGGTCGCGCCGATGCGGTCCCGGCTGTCGAGCACCGTGCGCGTGAGCCACTCGGCGAGCCGGGGATCCACGTCGCTGCGTGTGATCAGCAGGTTGGAGACCGCCAGGGTGGGCACCGGACGGCCGTGCTGGACGGAGGGGTAGGCCGACTCCGGCATCTTCGTGGCGCGGTAGTAGCGCGTGGCACCGCCCTGGTCGTGCAGCGCGGCCACCAGCGTGGCGTCGATCGGCACGAACCGGAAGGCCGACGCCGACTTCTTGGCCAGCCGGCTGAGCCCGTCCGTGGGCAGGCCGCCCGACCAGAAGAACGCGTCCAGGCCGTGTCCCAGCCTCTTGGGCCCGGTGTCGATGCCGTCCGAGGCCGGCTCGATGTCGTTCTCCGGGTCGATCCCGGCCGCCTTGAGCACGGCGTTCGCGATCAGTCGCACACCCGAGTCGGGCAGCCCTATGGCCACCCGCTTGCCCCGCAGGTCGGCGACCGAGCGGATGTCGGAGTCCGGCGGCACGACGAGCTGCACGTAGTCGTCGTACAGCCGGGCGACCCCGCGCAGCCGGCCGGCCCCCGGCCGGTTGTCGTGCATGTACGTGGCGACCGCGTCCGCCGCGGCGATCGCGAAGTCGGCGTCGCCCGACGCCACTTCCGCCACGTTCTCCTGGGACCCCGCACTGGTCAGCAGGCGCACCCGCAGATCGGGCATGTCCTTGTCGATCGCGGTGCGCAGCAGCTCGCCGTACTCGTGATAGACCCCCGCGCGCGTGCCCGTGCTGAAGTCGATCGTCCCCGACGGCGGCTCCTCGGCCCAGGGCCGCAGCCACCACAGCAGCAGGCCGAGGACCACGAGGGCGGCGGTGCCGCCCTGCACGGCCCGGCGCCTGCCGATGCGGGGGAACGTCTGGGACATGCGCGCGATCCTGCCAGCCGCGGGGCCTGTCTGACCAGGGAGGGGGTGTCACCGGGACGGCCCCGGGCGTCAGTGGCGGCCACTACAGTCGGCCCCATGAGCTCCTCGCCCGCCGACCTGGTCCGTGAATTCCACCGCGCGTTCGGCCTGGACGTCCGCAGCACCCCGACGGAGGTCCCGCCGGAACTCGCCGCCCACCGGGGCGCGCTCCTCGCGGAGGAGGCAGCCGAGGTGGCCGAGGTGGCGGTGCGGGGGCCGCTGGACCGGCTGGCCCACGAACTGGCGGACGTCGTGTACGTCGCCTACGGCACGGCCCTGGTCCACGGCATCGACCTCGACGCGGTCCTGGCGGAGATCTACCGCTCCAACATGACCAAGATGGGCCCGGACGGCACGGTCTCCCGCCGTGAGGACGGCAAGGTCCTCAAGGGGGAGCACTACGAGGCACCGGACGTACCGGGCGTGCTGCGCCGGCAGGGATGGATACCGGGCGGGGCGTGAGCCGCCCCACCACCGTCATCCGGAGACCGCGCCGCCCCGTTCCTCAGTCCGCGACGGGAGCCTCCGCCTCCGTCGCCCGAGGTGCCGGCTCCGGCCGGCGGGGTTCCCGGCGCCGCGCCCACCAGGACGCCACCGGCTCGGTGTACCGCGCGGTCAGGGGCCCCAGGACGACCAGGATGAGGACGTACGCCGTGGCCAGCGGGCCGAGGGACGGCTCGACCCCGGCCGCGACGGCGAGGCCCGCGATGACGATGGAGAACTCGCCGCGCGCCACGAGCGCACCGCCGGCTCGCCAGCGGCCCTTGACGGAGATCCCGGCCCGCCGGGCCGCCCAGTAGCCGGTGGCGATCTTCGTCAGGGCCGTGAGGACGGCCAGCCCGAGGGCGGGCAGCAGCACGGGCGGGATGCTCGACGGGTCGGTGTGCAGCCCGAAGAAGACGAAGAAGACGGCCGCGAACAGGTCGCGCAAGGGGCTCAGCAGGGTGTGCGCACCCTCGGCCACCTCGCCGGACAGCGCGATGCCGACCAGGAAGGCTCCCACGGCGGCCGACACCTGCAGCTGCTGTGCGACACCTGCCACCAGGATCGTCAGGCCCAGCACGACCAGCAGCAGCTTCTCCGGGTCGTCGCTGGAGACGAACCGCGAGATGACCCGGCCGTAGCGCACGGCGAGGAACAGCACCAGCCCCGCCGCGCCCAGCGCGATCGCCAGGGTCAGGCTGCCGGCCAGCAGTCCGGCCCCCGCGACCAGCGCCGTGACGATCGGCAGGTAGACCGCCATCGCCAGGTCCTCCAGGACCAGCACACTGAGGATCACCGGCGTCTCGCGGTTGCCGACCCGGCCCAGGTCGCCGAGTACCTTCGCGATCACGCCGGACGACGAGATCCAGGTGACACCGGCCAGGACCACGGCGGCCACCGGCCCCCAGCCGAGCAGCAGCGCCACCGCCGCGCCGGGCAGCGCGTTGAGCGCGCAGTCGACGAGACCGGACGGGTAGTGCGTCTTGAGGTTGGAGACCAGATCGCTCGCCGTGTACTCCAGGCCCAGCATCAGCAGCAGCAGGATGACGCCGATCTCGGCACCCGTGGCGACGAACTCCTCGCTCGCCCCCAGCGGCAGCAGACCCCCCTCGCCGAACGCCAGACCGGCCAGGAGGTAGAGCGGTATGGGCGACAGCCGGAAACGGCCGGCGAACCGGCCGAGCAGGCCGAGGCCGAGGATGATGGAACCGAACTCGATCAGCAGGACCGCGGAGTGCACCGGCTCACTCCCGCTCGAGTATCGTCGCGGCCGCGTCCACGCCCTCGCGCGTCCCGACGACGATCAGCCGGTCGCCCCCGGCCAGCCGGAAGTCCGGGGCCGGCGACGGAATGGCCTCCGCCCGCCGCAGCACCGCCACGACCGACGCGCCGGTTTCCGTCCGCATCTTCGTGTCGCCCAGCACCCGCCCGTTCCAGCGCGAGGTCGCGGGCACCTCGATCCGCTCGGCGACCAGTCCCAGGTCCGTCGTGTACAGCAGGCTGGGGCTGTGGTGGGACGGCTTGAGCGCGTCGATGAGCGAGCCCGCCTCGGAGCCGGTCAGCCGCAGGGAGTGCGCGCAGGAGTCCGGGTCGTCCGCCCGGTACACGTTCACCGTGCGCGTACCGTCGCGGTGCGCCACCACCGACAGATGGCGGTGTTCCCGGGTCTCCAGGTCGTACTGGACCCCGATGCCCGGCAGCGGCGTCGCCCTCAGGCGCGGAGCTGACACGTTGCTTCCCCTTGTTCGTCGTGTTCGGCTCGGAGCGGATGCGTGTCCGGCTCCGGGAGGACCGGAGCCGACGTCCGTACCGTCCGGGGCTCCGGTGAACCGTGCCGATCATCGGATCGGCCACCTCCGCATGCTGCCATCCGGCCGTACGGTGACGACATGGGTGTCGTGACGGATATACGCCACGGCCGGTCGTCGGAGAGGCTGGGACGGGCTGTGTCGTACGCGAGGGCCGGAAGGGGCGGATCCAGGAACGTGTCGTTGTTCTGGCGGATCTTCTCGCTCAACGCCGCGGGCCTGGTCGTGGCCACCGCCCTGCTGCTCGGCCCGGTCACCGTGTCCACGCCGGTCCTGCCGGGCGAGGCCCTCGTCCTGCTCGGCGGTCTCGTGGTGCTGCTCACCGGCAACGCGCTGGTGCTGCGCTTCGGCCTCGCCCCACTGCAGCGGCTGGCCCGGGCCATGGCCACCGCCGACCTGCTGCGTCCGGGATCCCGCCCGGTGGTCAGCGGCCCGGCGGAGGCGGCCGGCCTGATCACCACGTACAACACCATGCTCGACCGGCTGGAGGCCGAGCGCGCCGCGGGCGCCGCCCGGGCCCTGTCCGCGCAGGAGCGGGAACGGCACCGGATCGCCCGGGAGCTGCACGACGAGGTCGGGCAGACGCTCACCGCCGTCCTCCTCCAGCTCAAGCGCGTCGCCGACCGGGCGCCCGAGGACCTGCGCGAGGAGGTCGGCCAGGCGCAGGAGGCGACCCGGGCCGGTCTGGACGAGATCCGCCGGATCGCACGCCGGCTGCGCCCCGGTGTCCTGGAGGAGCTCGGCCTGGCCAGTGCCCTGCGCTCGCTGGCCGGGGAGTTCACGACCCACGGACTGACCGTGAGCCACCACGTCACCGGCGACCTGCCCGCCCTCGGTCCGGAAGCGGAACTGGTCGTCTACCGGGTCGCCCAGGAGAGCCTGACCAACACCGCCCGGCACGCCGCCGCCGACCGCGCCGAACTCCGCCTCCGGCCGGTCGCCGGCGGTGTGGAACTCCTCGTGCGCGACAACGGCACCGGCCTCGAGGGGGCCGCCGAGGGCGCCGGCATCACCGGCATGCGCGAACGGGCCCTGCTGATCGGCGCCGCCCTCGCTCTGGACCCGGCCCCGGGCCGGGGCACGGACGTGCGGCTGCGCATCCCCGTCACGGAGGAAACCCGCTGATGTCCCTCACCGCAGGACTCCGTTGATGTCCGTCACCGAAGGGCCCCGCTGATGTCCACCCCGATCCGCGTCCTGCTCGCCGACGACCACACCCTGGTGCGGCGCGGGGTCCGCCTCATCCTCGACGGCGAACCGGACCTCACGGTCGTGGCCGAGGCCGGTGACGGGGCGGAGGCCGTGGCCAAAGCCCGGGAGACCCCCGTCGACCTGGCCGTCCTGGACGTGGCCATGCCCCGCATGACGGGCCTCCAGGCGGCCCGCGAACTCTCCCGCCGGCTGCCCGGCCTGCACATCCTCATCCTCACGATGTACGACAACGAGGAGTACTTCTTCGAGGCGCTCAGGGCCGGGGCCGGCGGCTACGTCCTCAAGTCCGTCGCCGACCGGGACCTGGTCGAGGCCTGCCGGGCGGCCGTGCGCGACGAGCCGTTCATCTACCCGGGCGCCGAGCGGACCCTCGTCCGCTCCTACCTGGAACGGCTGCGGCGGGGCGACGGCGTGCCGGAACGGGCCATCACCGAACGCGAGGAGGAGATCCTCAAGCTGGTCGCCGAGGGCCACACCTCCAAGGAGATCGGCGAACTGCTCTTCATCAGCGCCAAGACGGTCGAGCGCCACCGCGCCAACCTGCTGCAGAAGCTCGGCATG
Source organism: Streptomyces sp. AHA2 (assembly GCF_036857595.1). Classification (NCBI taxonomy): domain Bacteria; kingdom Bacillati; phylum Actinomycetota; class Actinomycetes; order Kitasatosporales; family Streptomycetaceae; genus Streptomyces; species Streptomyces sp. AHA2. Next base: position 135,300 of record NZ_JAUQWJ010000014.1, on the reverse strand, counting down.
CGCGACCGCCTGGAGCTGACCCGGTACGCCATCAGGGCCGGGCTCATCGAGCCGTGAGCCCCGGGCGGGGTTGTCCACAGGCGGCCGAGCCACATGCGCGAAGCGCCTACCCTTGTCCCCATGAGCAGCATCGACCGGAGCCAGTCAGTGGGCGGCACGCGCACGTACGAGGTACGCACCTACGGGTGCCAGATGAACGTCCACGACTCCGAGCGATTGTCCGGACTGCTGGAGGACGCGGGCTACGTCCGCGCCCCCGAGGGTGCCGACGGCGAGGCCGACGTCGTCGTCTTCAACACCTGCGCGGTCCGGGAGAACGCCGACAACAAGCTGTACGGCAACCTCGGCCACCTCGCGCCGAAGAAGGCCGCCCGCCCCGGGATGCAGATCGCCGTCGGCGGCTGCCTCGCGCAGAAGGACCGCGACACCATCGTGAAGCGGGCACCCTGGGTGGACGTCGTCTTCGGCACGCACAACATCGGCAAGCTCCCGGTCCTGCTGGAGCGCGCCCGCGTGCAGGAGGAGGCGCAGGTCGAGATCGCCGAGTCGCTGGAGGCGTTCCCCTCCACCCTGCCCACGCGCCGCGAGAGCGCCTACGCGGCCTGGGTGTCGATCTCCGTCGGCTGCAACAACACCTGCACCTTCTGCATCGTCCCGGCCCTGCGCGGCAAGGAGAAGGACCGCCGCCCCGGCGACATCCTCGCCGAGATCGAGGCGCTGGTCGCCGAGGGCGTCTCCGAGGTCACCCTGCTCGGGCAGAACGTCAACGCGTACGGCTCGGACATCGGCGACCGCGAGGCCTTCAGCAAGCTGCTGCGCGCCTGCGGGAAGATCGAGGGGCTGGAGCGCGTGCGCTTCACCTCCCCGCACCCGCGCGACTTCACCGACGACGTCATCGCCGCCATGGCCGAGACACCGAACGTGATGCCGCAGCTGCACATGCCCCTGCAGTCCGGCTCCGACCCGGTCCTGAAGGCGATGCGCCGCTCCTACCGCCAGGAGCGCTTCCTCGGGATCATCGAGAAGGTCCGCGCCGCCATCCCGCACGCCGCGATCAGCACGGACATCATCGTGGGCTTCCCCGGCGAGACCGAGGAGGACTTCGAGCAGACGCTGCACGTGGTGCGCGAGGCCCGCTTCGCGCAGGCCTACACCTTCCAGTACTCCAAGCGCCCCGGGACCCCGGCCGCCGAGATGGACGGCCAGATCCCGAAGAAGGTCGTCCAGGAGCGCTACGAGCGCCTGGTCGCCCTTCAGGAGGAGATCTCCTGGGAGGAGAACAAGAAGCAGGTCGGCCGCACGCTGGAACTGATGGTCGCCGAGGGGGAGGGCCGCAAGGACGACAGCACCCACCGCCTGTCCGGCCGCGCCCCCGACAACCGGCTGGTCCACTTCACCAAGCCGGACGAGGAGGTCCGCCCGGGCGACGTCGTCACGGTCGAGATCACCTACGCCGCCCCGCACCACCTCCTCGCCGAGGGCCCGGTCCTCGGCGTCCGCCGCACGCGTGCGGGCGACGCCTGGGAGAAGCGGAACACGGCCGGGAAGTCCAAGCCCGTGGGCGTGATGCTGGGCCTGCCGAAGATCGGTGCTCCCGAGCCGCTGCCCGTGGCGGCGAGCGGCTGCGGCTGCGACTGACCTCGTCGGGAGCGCTGCCGCCCCGCGGTGGCGGCGCTCCCCGGGCGTTACCCTGCCGATCATGCTTGTCGCCGCCGCTGCCTGCCCCTGCCCGCCCCTGCTCGTGCCCGAGGTCGCCGCGGGCGCGGCGCCGGAACTGGACTCCGCGCGGGCGGCCTGCGTGGACGCGCTGGGCGTGCTCGCCGCCGCCCGCCCCGACCGGCTCGTGGTCGTCGGGCCGCAGGAGGGCGCCGGGTCCGAGTCGTACGCGGAGGGCACATCGGGCTCCTTCCGGGGCTTCGGCGTCGATGTGGACGTCCGGCTGGGAGCGGCCGGGGACACGGAGGGGGAGCGGCGGCTGCCGTACTCCCTGACCGTGGCCGCCTGGTTGCTGGAGCGGACCGGGTGGCGTGACGCGCCCGTCGAAGGACTGGGCGTCGGTGAGCAGCTCCCCCCGCGGCGATGCCTCGAGATCGGGCGGGACGTCGCCGCGCGGGCCGGGCGGATCGCACTGCTGGTCATGGGTGACGCCAGCGCGTGCCGGACGCTCAAGGCCCCGGGCTACCTCGACGAACGTGCCGCCCCTTTCGACGCAGGGGTGGCCCGTGCGCTCGGCGCGGCCGACCTGGCCGCCCTCAGAAGCCTGGACACCGGTCTGGCACAGGAGCTGAAGGTGTCCGGCCGGGCCCCCTGGCAGGTGCTGGCGGGCGCAGCCGAGGACGCCGGCCTCGGCGGATCACTGCTGTACGAGGACGCGCCCTACGGCGTCGGGTACCTGGTCGCGACCTGGTCGTGAAGCGCGGGAGGACCTGACGCCGGCGGACGAGTCGAACCCGGCGCTCGGGGTACGGGGGCTCGTCGGCCAGCGGAAGCCGGCAACGGCGAGCCGGTGGTGGCGACGCGGCGGGCCGACGCCGCCGCCTGGGAGCTGATCCGGCGGGGAGCCGGCCCCGAGGCCTGGTGCTCCGCGCCCTGCCGCGCAGCCGGGGAAGCCCGGGCGGACGGCGGACGGCGGACGGCCGGGAGCGGGGGAGTGCTCCGCGGCCGTCCGAGGCGCCTCGCGGGGCGCCGTGCGAGGCACCTCACGTGATGCCGGGCGAGATGCCTTCCGTGTGCCGTGCGTGTGCCGTGCGCGCGTCAGGATGTGGGCGGGGGTACGTCGTCCGGTGGGGTACCGCCGCCCGTGTCACGCGGTGGGGCGGTGCGGCCCGCATCCGCCGGCGTGGCTCCCGCGCTCGGCCCCGGAGGGGTGCCCGGCGTCGGCGTCGTTCCCGGTGCCTGTGCCGTGCCGCCCGTGTCCGGTGTGCCGTCGTCCTTGTGCGCGAGCCGGCCCATGGCACCCTTGGCCCTGCCCGTGCCGGACTGGATCCGGTCGCTGTACTTGCCCTTGGTCCTCTTGTCGACGGCCTCGGCGGCCTTGTCGAGACCGTGGTGGATCTTGTCCTCGTGCCGCTGCGCGAGGTCCGAAACCTTGTCCTTGGCCGGGCCCAGTTTGGCCTTCACGTTGTCCAGCAGACCCATGGTTCACCTTCCCTCGCGCGGGGCGGTCACGTCCGGGCGCCCTCGCCGGCCTCGTTGTCGGCCGCCTTCTCGGTGGACTGCTGCTCGGGGATGTCGACGACTTCCGGCTCACCGCCCCCGGTAGTGGCCTCGGCGGCCGGCTCGTCCGTCTGCGCGGCCGCTTCCGTGTCCCTGTCCTTCGTCTCCGCGGCCCCGGCCGCCTCCTCCGCCTCGGTCCCGGCCTTCGCGGTGTCGGCCCCGGCCTCGGCGGCAGGCGCTTCCGTCGTGGCCTTCGACCGCCGGAAAAGTCGTGCAAACACGCCCATATCCACTCCATACGTTACTCGTGCGGGCGAAATCCCGCGTTGCCCGGTGCGTCCGTTTGTGCGGGCCGGGCCGCCGCCTCCGTGATCCGGCGGCAGGAACCTCGCAACGGGCAACGACCCCGCGACCGCGGCGTCACGTAACTCGTTCGGGAGCCGGCTGCGAGGTTTGCGAGACTGTCCGGGTGAGCAGCGCACCCCCCGCCCCCCGCGTCATCGCCGTCGTCGGACCGACCGCGGCCGGAAAGTCCGATCTGGGCGTCTTCCTGGCCCAGCGTCTCGGCGGCGAGGTCGTCAACGCCGACTCCATGCAGCTCTACCGAGGGATGGACATAGGCACCGCCAAGCTGACGCCCGAGGAGCGCGGAGGAGTCACGCACCACCTGCTGGACATCTGGGACGTGACCGTCACGGCGTCCGTCGCCGAGTACCAGCGTCTGGCCCGGGAGCGGATCGACGCACTGCTCGCGCAGGGCCGTTGGCCGGTCCTGGTCGGCGGCTCGGGGCTGTACGTGCGCGGGGCCGTGGACAACCTGGAGTTCCCCGGCACCGACCCGGAGGTCCGGGGCCGGCTGGAGGAGGAGCTCGCGCTGCGCGGCTCCGGGGCGCTGCACGCCCGGCTGGCCGCCGCCGACCCCGAGGCCGGCCGGGCGATCCTGCCGAGCAACGGCCGCCGGATCGTCCGGGCCCTGGAGGTCATCGAGATCACCGGCAAGCCCTTCACCGCCAACCTCCCCGGCCACGACTCGGTGTACGACACCGTGCAGATCGGCGTCGACGTGGCCCGGCCCGAGCTGGACGAGCGCATCGCGCGCCGTGTCGACCGGATGTGGGACGCCGGGCTCGTCGAGGAGGTACGCGCACTGGAGGCGCAGGGGTTGCGCGACGGGCGTACCGCCTCGCGCGCGCTCGGCTACCAGCAGGTGCTCTCGGCGCTCGCCGGGGAGTGCACCATGGAGGAAGCACGGACCGAGACCGTCCGTGCCACCAAGCGCTTCGCGCGCCGCCAGGATTCATGGTTCAGGCGCGATCCCCGGGTTCACTGGTTGAGTGGGGCGGCGGCGGACCTCACCCGGCTTCCGCAGCGCGCACTGTCCTTGGTGGAACGGCCGGTTACAGCCTGATCACGTCATGGCATCGGGACGCCCAGGCCGTCATCCGGGGCTTCGGCGGCGTGCCATCATCGAGCTTCGATCGACCGAGTTGAGTCCTAGTTGGGAGGGCGCGTGGCGATGGAGGCCGGCCCTCGCGACACCGCAGGAAGCACCGACCGCATCACCGCCGGGCGGGACGGGGCGGCGCTCGGAGACGGCCCGGAGCCGGAGACCGACCGCCTCAGCGACGACGGCCCCGACGAGACGCCCGGCGTGACGGACGACGGCCCCGAGCCGGAGGAGATGTTCGCCGACGAGGTCGAGGTCGAACTGCGCCCGCAGCGCCGCCTGCGCATCTGGCAGCTCGCCCCGATCGTGGCCCTGGCGGCGCTCGGCTCCCTGATGTTCGCGTTCCCGCTCGCCTTCGACTTCGGCGACAGCGGCGCCGTCATCGCCATGCTCGGGCTGCTGATCTGCTCGACGGCGGCCGGCTGGGGCATGATGGCCGCCCGCCGCGTCGGCTCCACCTGGCCCGGCCTGCCCGCCCGCGGCTCCGGACGCAGACCCGACTGGCGGGTCGTCCTCGCGTACGCCGTGGTGGTGGCCGCGGTGGTCGTCCTGGCCGTGTGGCGCGTGGCACGACTGCGGTAGAGCGGCGCGAGCCGGGCGGGAATCCCGCGCCGTCGCGTCCGTGCGGCAGCCCGTACGATCGAGGACATGAGCACGCGGATCGCCTTCCTCAAGGGTCACGGCACCGAGAACGACTTCGTGATCGTCCCGGACCCCGAGAACGCCGTCGACCTCCCCCCGGCCGCCGTCGCCGCCCTGTGCGACCGTCGCGCGGGCATCGGTGGTGACGGACTGCTGCACGTCGTGCGCTCCGCGGCGCATCCCGAGGCCGAGGACATGGCGGCCGAGGCCGAGTGGTTCATGGACTACCGCAACGGCGACGGCTCGGTCGCCGAGATGTGCGGCAACGGCGTGCGCGTGTTCGCCCGCTACCTCCAGCGCGCCGGGCACGTGGCCGAGGGCGACCTGGCCGTGGCCACGCGCGGGGGCGTGAAGACCGTGCACCTCGCCAAGAACGGTGACGTCACCGTGGGCATGGGCAAGGCGGTGCTCCCCGAGGGCGACGTCACGGTGAGCGTCGGCGAACGCAGCTGGCCCGCGCGCAACGTCAACATGGGCAACCCGCACGCGGTCGCCTTCGTCGAGGACCTGGCCCACGCCGGCGACCTGCACTCGTCGCCGCCCTTCAGCCCGGCCTCGGCCTACCCGGACGGCGTCAACGTGGAGTTCGTGGCCGACCGCGGCCCGCGCCACGTCGCGCTGCGCGTGCACGAGCGCGGCTCCGGCGAGACACGCTCCTGCGGCACGGGCGCGTGCGCGGTCGCCGTGGCCACCGCCCGCCGTGACGGCGCCGACCCGACGGTCACCGGCACCCCGGTGACCTACACCGTGGACGTGCCCGGCGGCACCCTGGTGATCACCGAGCGGCCCGACGGGGAGATCGAGATGACGGGCCCGGCCGTGATCGTGGCCGAGGGTGAGATCGACGCGGACTGGCTGGAGGCCGCCGCGCGCGCGTGAGTGCCCGGGAAGCCGTCTCCCGCTGTCGGCGCCCCGGCCCGAAAGAGCCGTAAAGATCAAGCCAATTGGCGGAAACAGCAGCGGTACAGCCCTGTCGCGCAGGGGTGCAAACTTCGCATTCGTCCCTCGAATGGGTGATCAGTTTCACGCTCGGCGAGAGGCGGCCAGCCGGGCGTGGTGGGCTCGGTAGCATCAAGCACCGGCCCGGACGGGGAACCGAAGCCGCCCCCTGAGCCGTGTCCGCCCTGGGGCACCCCGTCCGCCGGTTGACGCAGCCGGAGGTGCCCATGAGTGCGGAGGCCACGAATTCCGTGACCCCAGGCCCGATGCCGGGCGCGGTGTCGGGATCGCTGACGCCGACAGCGCCGCGCAGAAGGGCCCGCCCCCGGATCGACCTGCGCCGCCTCGGCAGAGCCGCCCTGCTCGGCTCCGCCGCCCGCGACCGGCTGCCCGACGCGATCGGCCACGTCGTCGAGGCCCACCGCGCCCACCACCCCGACGCGGACCTCGACCCGCTGCGCCGCGCGTACGTCCTGGCCGAGTCCTCCCACCGCGGCCAGATGCGCAAGAGCGGCGAGCCCTACATCACGCACCCCCTCGCGGTGACCCTGATCCTCGCCGAACTCGGCGCCGAGACCACGACGTTGACCGCCTCGCTGCTCCACGACACCGTCGAGGACACGGACGTGACGCTGGACCAGGTCCGCGACCAGTTCGGCGAGGAGGTCCGCTACCTCGTCGACGGCGTGACCAAGCTGGAGAAGGTCGACTACGGCGCCGCCGCCGAGCCCGAGACCTTCCGCAAGATGCTCGTCGCCACCGGCAACGACGTGCGCGTCATGTCGATCAAACTGGCCGACCGGCTGCACAACATGCGCACCCTGGGCGTCATGCGCCCCGAGAAACAGGAGCGCATCGCGAAGGTGACACGTGACGTGCTCATCCCGCTCGCCGAACGCCTCGGCGTCCAGGCCCTCAAGACCGAACTGGAGGACCTGGTCTTCGCGATCCTGCACCCCGAGGAGTACGCGCGTACCAGGGAGCTGATCGTCCGCAACGCCCACCGGGCGGACGACCCGCTCGCGGAGGTCGCCGACGAGGTGCGCGGCGTGCTGCGCGAGGCGGACATCACGGCCGAAGTCCTCATCCGCCCGCGCCACTTCGTGTCCGTGCACCGGGTCTCCCGCAAGCGCGGTCAGCTCCGCGGCTCGGACTTCGGACGGGTGCTGGTGCTGGTGAACGAGGACGCCGACTGTTATGGCGTCCTGGGCGAGCTGCACACGTGCATGACGCCGGTGGTCTCGGAGTTCAAGGACTTCATCGCCGTACCGAAGTTCAACCTGTACCAGTCGCTGCACACCGCCGTCGCCCGGGAGGACGGCCAGGTCGTCGAAGTCCTCATCCGCACCCACCAGATGCACAAGGTCGCCGAGGCCGGCGTCGTCGCCCTCGGCAACCCGTACGCGCCCGCCCCGGACGACCCGGCCGACGGGGAGCGCGTCGACCCCACCCGCCCCGGCTGGCTGTCCCGGCTCCTCGACTGGCAGGAGGCGGCCCCCGACCCCGACCACTTCTGGTCCACCCTGCGCGAGGACCTCGCCCAGGACCGCGAGATCACCGTCTTCCGCCCCGACGGCGGCACGATCGGCCTGCCCGAGGGCGCGACCTGCGTGGACGCCGCGTACGCGCAGTACGGGGAGGACGCGCACGCCTGTATCGGCGCCCGCGTCAACGGTCGCCTCGCGACACTGAGCACCGTGTTGAAGGACGGCGACACCGTCCAGCTCCTCATGGGCCAGGACCCGGCGTCCGAGCCTTCCCGGGAGTGGCTGGAGCACGCGCACACGCCGGCCGCCCGCATCGCCATCCAGCGGTGGCTGGCCGCCCACCCCGCGCAGGCCGAGGCCCAGGAGGGCCACGCGCGGCCCGCGCGGGACCGGACGGCTCCACGGCAGGCCGCCGCGGGGACGACCGACGGCGGCGGGGACTTCGGACGGCGTCCCGAGCGGGCCGCAGGGGCGGACCGCGACGCCGGGGCCGGCCCAGGTGTCGCGGGTGAGCGCGGTGCGGGTGCCGAACACGGCGCGAAGGCCGGTCGGGGCGCAGGTGCGGACGTCCTCGCCGATCTGTCCGGCGCGAGCGTCCGCCTCGCCCGCTGCTGTACGCCCGTACCGCCCGACGACATCACCGGCTTCGCCGTACGCGGGGGCGCGGTCACCGTGCACCGCGTGGAGTGCGCGGCGGTGGCGCGCATGAGAGGCGCCGAGCGTGCGGAGGTGGGCGTGCGCTGGGGCGAGACCGCCGAGTGCCGCGTCACGCTGATCGCTGAATCGTTCGTCCGTCCGCATCTGCTCGCGGACCTCACGGAGGCCATGGCGCTCGAAGGCGCCGAGATCGTCTCCGCGACCGTCGAGCCTCCGGCCCAGCAGCAGGTGCGCCACACGTACACCGTGCACCTCCCCGACGCGGCCCACCTGCCCGCCCTGATGCGCGCCATGCGCAATGTGGCCGGGGTGTACGACGTGAGCCGGGCACAGCCGCAGACGCAGGGCGGCTGAGCGGGTCCGCGGCAGCGAGTCGTCCGGCATCGCCGGCCGAGGGCCGGTGCGAGCGCGCCCCGAAGCGGCCGGCCGGGCCGGCCGCCGGCTCGGGCGCGGGCCGGTCCGTCCCGGTCCGGCAGCCGGCGCACGGGCCGGTCCCCGGATCGGGTGGGGCGGACGCGCGCCGCCCTCGGCGCGCCCGCGCACGCTGGTAGCGGTGGGGCATGCCCCACACCCCCCACGCCCCCCGCCCCCCTCGCGCGGGAGCCACCCGCACCCGCCGTCGCCGGACCTCCGCCGCGCTCCTCGCCTGCGCCGTCTCCGTCTGTCTCGTCGCCGCGAGCGCACCCGCCGTACCGCTCGGCATCGGCGACCGCCTCTTCCCGTACCTGGGCAATCCCGGCTACGACGTCGCCGCGTACGACCTCTCCTTCGTCTATCCCGGTGACAACAGCGAACCGCTGCGCGCCGTCACCACCATCGACGCCTGGACCACCGCCGACCTCGACCGGATCAACCTGGACTTCGCCCACGGCACCGTCGAGTCGGTCGAGGTGGACGGCGATGCCGCGCAGTTCCGCACCGCGGGCGAGGACCTGGTGATCACGCCCGAGGACTCCGTGTCGGACGGCGAGTGGGTGCGGATCACCGTGCGGCACACCAGCGACCCCGTGCCCGCCGACGGACGCGAGGGCGGCTGGGTCCGCACCGGTGACGGCCTCGCCATGGCCAATCAGGCCGACGCCGCGCACCTGGTCTTCCCGTGCAACGACCACCCCTCCGACAAGGCCATGTTCACCGTCCGCGTCACCGCGCCCGACGGGTACACGGCCGTCGCCAACGGCCTGCCCGCCGGCACGCACAAGGCGGGCGGCTCCGCCACGTGGACGTACCGCACGCACCACCCGATGGCCACCGAGCTCACGCAGGTCTCCATCGGCCGCTCCACGGTGCTCCACCGCACCGGCCCGCACGGCCTGCCGATCCGGGACGTCGTTCCCACGCAGTTCCGCGCGGCACTCGAATCCTGGCTGGAGAAGACCCCCGCCCAGATCGAGTGGATGGAGAGCAAGGTCGGCCGCTACCCCTTCGAGGCGTACGGCCTGCTCATGGCCGATGCCTCCACCGGTTTCGAACTGGAGACCCAGACCCTCTCCCTCTTCGAGCGGGAACTGTTCACCGAGCCCGTCTACCCCCCGTGGTACGTCGAGTCGATCATGATCCACGAGCTGGCCCACCAGTGGTTCGGCAACAGCGTCGGCCCCCGCACGTGGTCCGACCTGTGGCTCAACGAGGGCCATGCCACCTGGTACGAGGCGCTGTACGCCGAGGAGAAGGCCGGCAAGCCGATGCGGGACCGGATGAAGGCGGCCTACGGCGCCTCCGACCGCTGGCGCGCCGCGGGCGGACCGCCCGCCCTCCCCAAGGCACCGGAGCCGGGCCACAAGATCGGCATCTTCCGGCCCGTCGTCTACGACGGTTCCGCGCTCGTCCTGTACGCCCTCCGCCAGGAGATCGGCCGCCCGGCCTTCGAACGGCTGCAGCGCGAGTGGGTCGGCCGCCACCAGGACGACACGGCCACGACCGAGGACTTCGTCCGGCTCGCCTCCGAGGTCTCCGGACGCGATCTGGACGACTTCTTCCAGGGGTGGCTTTACGGGGAGAAGACCCCGCCGATGCCGGGGCACCCGGACTGGAAGCAGGAGTCACCCACGAAACCGGAACCGGCTGCGAAGCCGGGGTCGGCCGTGGCGTCGGGGTCGGCCAGGGGGTCGGGACCGGCCGAAGGGGACGGGCGGGGTGGGCGTGCCGAATCGGAGGGGCGTGCCGCGACGGCGGCGCGTGCCGCGACGGTCGGAGGTGCCGTGCCGGCCGGGCGTGCCGCGAGGGCCGGGGGTGCCGTGCCGGCCGCGGCTCACCGGCCGTCCGGTCGCGCGGCAGCGGTCGCTCCGGTGAGGGCCGCCGTGCCGGGCGGGCAGGTCGCTGCCGCGCAGCCCGCCGGGCCCCGGAACCCGCCCGGGCGGGCCTTCGGTCCCCTTCGATAACCCGGTGACGAGACGACCCGTGCCGTGCGACCATCTTCAGGTCGGCGCGGCACGGATCGCCGGGAATCTCCCGGACCGCCCGTGCGTTGTGGACAGTGACGGCAGGGCGCAGAGCACTCCGTCGCAGAAGACGGTTTCCCAGCTACGTAAGGATCCAATGACCTCCTCTTCTTCCTTTTCCCAGGACACCAAGCGCTTCGCGCACAGCCACCCCGAGGGTCTTCGGGCCGATGCCCTGATGGAAGAGGACGTCGCCTGGAGCCACGAGATCGACGGAGAGCGGGACGGCGACCAGCTCGACCGCTCCGAGCGCGCGGCCCTGCGCCGCGTGGTGGGCCTCTCCACCGAGCTCGAGGACGTCACCGAGGTCGAGTACCGCCAGCTCCGCCTGGAGCGGGTCGTCCTCGTCGGCGTCTGGACCTCGGGAACCGTCCAGGACGCCGAGAACTCCCTCGCGGAGCTCGCCGCCCTCGCGGAGACGGCCGGCGCGCTGGTGCTCGACGGTGTCGTCCAGCGCCGCGACAAGCCCGACGCGGCCACGTACATCGGCTCCGGCAAGGCCGAGGAGCTGCGCGACATCGTCCTCGAGACGGGCGCGGACACCGTCATCTGCGACGGTGAGCTCAGCCCGGGTCAGCTCATCCACCTCGAGGACGTCGTCAAGGTCAAGGTCATCGACCGTACGGCCCTGATCCTGGACATCTTCGCCCAGCACGCCAAGTCCCGGGAGGGCAAGGCGCAGGTGGCGCTCGCGCAGATGCAGTACATGCTGCCGAGGCTGCGAGGCTGGGGCCAGTCGCTGTCCCGGCAGATGGGCGGCGGCAAGGGCGGCGGCCTCGCCACCCGTGGTCCCGGTGAGACCAAGATCGAGACAGACCGGCGGCGGATCCGCGAGAAGATGGCGAAGATGCGCCGTGAGATCGCGGAGATGAAGACCGGCCGCGAGATCAAGCGCCAGGAGCGCAAGCGCCACAAGGTGCCCTCGGTCGCCATCGCCGGCTACACCAACGCGGGCAAGTCCTCGCTGCTCAACCGCCTCACGGGCGCGGGTGTGCTGGTCGAGAACGCCCTGTTCGCGACCCTCGACCCGACCGTGCGCCGGGCCGAGACCCCGAGCGGGCGGCTGTACACGCTGGCCGACACGGTCGGGTTCGTCCGTCATCTGCCGCACCACCTGGTCGAGGCGTTCCGCTCCACGATGGAGGAGGTCGGCGAGTCCGACCTGATCCTGCACGTGGTCGACGGTTCGCACCCGACTCCGGAGGAGCAGCTGGCGGCCGTGCGCGAGGTGATCAGGGACGTCGGCGCCACCGGCGTGCCCGAGATCGTCGTGATCAACAAGGCCGACGCGGCCGACCCGCTCACGCTGCAGCGGCTGCTGCGCGTCGAGAAGCGGTCCATCGCCGTCTCGGCCCGCACCGGCCAGGGCATGGACGAACTGCTCGCCCTGATCGACACCGAGCTGCCGCGCCCGTCGGTCGAGATCGAGGCGCTCGTGCCGTACACGCACGGCAAGCTGGTGGCCCGCGCGCACGACGAGGGCGAGGTCCTCTCCGAGGAGCACACCCCGGAGGGCACCCTGCTCAAGCTGCGGGTGCACGAGGAGCTGGCGGCCGAGCTCGCGCCGTACGTCCCGGCACCGCTCGCCTGACCCTTCCCGGTCATGGCGAAGGCCCGCCCCCGAGGTCATCGGGGGCGGGCCTTCGCCGTCCGTCCGGTGCCCGTGTGCCGTGCCCGGCTCGGCGACCGCCGTAGAGCCTGCTGGTGCCGGTGTGCGCGGTGTCGTCCGGTGGAGCCGGTGCAGGGGCGGCCTGCCGTGCCGGGCGCTACGGGCGGAACCGTCGGCGCCCCGGGCGGACCACCGGGCAAGACGCAGCAGTGCCGGCCCGCCCGCTGGCCCGGCGCAGGGCTCGACCGTGTCTCACCGACCCGCGAACTTCTTGCTCACCGAGTCGTACACGCCCTTGGCGTCATCGCCCAGGCGCGGTCCGGCGAGCCAGCCGGACGTCACGGGGCCGATCGAGGTGTTGGACACCAGCGCCGGCTTGCCGTCCGACCGCGTCGCGACCCAGCCGCCGCCCGACGAACCGCCGGTCATGGTGCAGCCGATGCGGTACATCGTCGGGTCCGACTCGGTGATGGACAGCCGCCCGGGCCGGTCCTGGCACCGGTACAGCTTCTGCCCGTCGTAGGGCGGCGCGGCCGGGTAACCGATCGCCGTCACGCTCTGGACGTCGGGCACGGCGGGCGCCTCGAAGTCGACCGGCAGAGCGGAACCCACCGTCTCCTCCAGCGACTTGCCGCCACTGCCCTTCTCGGGCGTCACATGGATCACCGCGAAGTCGTACGGCGCGCCGTCGCCGCCCGTCGAACCGCCCTGCTCGATCCACTGGTCCGAGGTCTGCGCCCAGTCACCCCACCAGACGCCGTACGGGGCCACTTCCTCGCGGGTCGCGTTCTCCAGCTCCTCGACCGGCTTGCCGGCGTCGTTGTACGAGGGCACGAACGCGATGTTGCGGTACCAGCCGCCCTTCTTGCCCGCGTGCACACAGTGCCCCGCCGTCCACACCAGGTTGGACTTGCCCGGGTGGGCCGGGTCCTCCACCACCGTCGCCGAGCAGACCGCCGAGCCCTCGGGGGAGTCGAAGAACACCTTCCCGGCGGTGGGTTCGTTGGCGTGGTACGACGCGGGAACGCCCTGCGCCCTGACCGGCTTGGGCGCCGGGTCCGTGACCCCCTGGTCACCGGAGACGTCGCTCTCGCCGACACCCTGCTCCGGCTCGTCGGCGTCGCGCATGCGGTCCGGGTTCCACAGGCCCTCGATGATCGGGTTGATGTACTCGTTGGCCTCGCGCAGCCAGTCGTCCCGGTCCCAGTTCTTCCAGGCGCCGTTCTTCCACTTGTCGATGTCGATCCCGTGCTCGCGCAGCCGGTCCCGGATGTCGTCCGGCAGCGTGAACTTGCCGTCGTCGGACGCCGTCGCGGAGGCCGAGGCCTCGTCTCCGGCCTGGGTGTCGCCGGAGTCACAGGCGGTGGCGGTCAGTGCGAGGGCCGAGGCCAGGGCCACGGCGGCCAGGACGGGGGAGTTCCTGCGGCGTGCCCTCCCCTCTCGGCCGGTGCTGGACGGCTGCCGTATGGATCGCATGATCTGACTCCCCCTGAGGTGAACGAACTGGGACGAACCGTCGCCCAGGGCGTGATCTCCGGCCCACTCTCCGGGAGTTCGGGCCGGCCTCACGGCATCCGGGACGGCACCACACACTATGCGGTGCCTGTGGAAGAGGTCCGACGGAACCGCAACAGTTCCGTCACGGAGAGGATCTTGAAGCAACCCGTAACCCCGAACGCGGTCGGGGGTTGGTAGCGGTGGGGGTCCCGCTGTCCGTCTGCGATCCCCCGTGCCCGTGCGCCGTGGGAGGTCAGGGAAGCCGTGCCGGAATCCACTCGTGGGGGTCATGCGTCCGAGGAGGCCGCCGTGGTGCGTACGCAGGTGGGGCCGACACCCGGCGCAGCCTTCGACGCGGCGAGCCCGGGCGCCGTTCACGCGCAGGAGGGGGCCAGGCGCCGCGAGTCCGCCCGCACCTACGCCCGCGCCCTGCCCCTGGTGCCGGTGCGAGCGCGAGGGCTGACCATCGAGGGCGCGGACGGCCGGCGCTACCTGGACTGCACCTCCGGCGCGGGGACGCTCGCCCTCGGCCACAACCACCCGGTCGTCCTGGAGGCGATCCGCACGGTCCTCGACTCCGGCGCCCCCCTGAACGCCCCCGGCCTCGCGACTCCCGTCACGGACGCCTTCCTCACGGAGCTCCACCGCACCCTGCCGGCGGGGCTGGCGCACCGGGCGCACGTGCGGTTCTGCGACCCGTCCACCGGCGACGCACTGGAAACCTCCTGCCGATGGGCGCGGGCAGCGACCGGACGCACCGGAGTCGTGACCTTCACCGAGGCCCACCGCCGCGCCGCCCTCCGGTCGCTCGACCCCTGCGTGGCTTCGCAGCTGGCCGCCTCCCTCGCCGGCGCACCGGACCACCACTGCCCTCACGGCCTCGACGGCGAGCGGGAATCCGACCTCGCCGCCGACTGGGCCGGGTCCTTGCTGGACGCCCAGGGGCCCGACTCCGGGCTCCCCGCGGGGATGATCGTCGAACCCGTCCAGGGGCAGGACGGCGTACTCCCCGTGCCCGACGCCTGGCTGCGGCGCATGCGCCGGCTCACCGCCGACCGCTCCGTCCCCCTCGTCGTCGACGAGACGCACACCGGCGTCGGACGGACCGGCGCCCTCTGGGCGGTGGAGCACAGCGGCGTGACCCCCGACGTGATGGTCCTTCCCCCGGGCCTCGGCGGCAGCCTGCCCCTCGCGGTGATCGTCCACCGCGAGGACATCGACGGCGGGCATCCGGCCCCCCACACCGCCCCCTTCCGCGGCAACCAACTCGGCATGGCCGCCGGTACGGCGACCCTGGCCCACGTTCGCGAGAACGGTCTCGCCGAGCGGGCCGCCCACCTCGGCGCCCGCATGCTCGACCGACTGCTGCCGCTGGCCGAGGAGTTCCCGATCGTGCGGCGCGTGCGGGGGAGAGGGCTGCTGATCGGTGTGGAGCTGGTGGACGCCGAGGGGGCGGGCGAGCCGCGAGAGGCGCCCACGGACCTCGGGGGCCGGGGGGAGGATGGTGCCGAAGGCCGGACGACGCGGCACACCTCCCAGCTCGCGGCCGCGCTGCAGAGCGCCTGCCTGACACGCGGCCTCATCGTCGGTCCCGGTGGCCGGCACGGGAGGGGCGTACGGCTGTCGCCGCCCCTGACGATCACCGACGAACAGGCGGCCGCCGTGCTGGACCGCCTCGCCGACGCCGTCGACGCGGTGGCCGGAGCGCACGGGACGGCACGACCGCAGCGCCGACACCGGGCCCGCCGGTGATCCGCGAGGGCGTGACACGTCACGCAGGGGGCGCATCTCCCGCCGCCCCTTCGCGCATCCGCTTCGCCGAGGCGGGTCCGCACTGCCCGGGCTTACGGATCGGCACCGACTGACCTCGGACCTGTTCCCGAGAAGCCGCGCTCGCCCGCGCCCCAGCCCGACCCACTGCATGTCCCGCACCCCCCTCCACGAGGTGTCCGCCTTGAACGCCATCCCCGATCCCGAGCCCGACGGTCGCTCCACGACGCCGGACCAGCACGTCACCCACCCCGGAAGCTCGCGGACGCCGGCTGTGTCGACCCCTCCCGTGGTTCCTCGTCAGGGGCCGGCGAGGCAACCGGCCGGCGGCGGGAAGGCCCACAGCTCGGGCACTGACCCGCTGGAGGATCCGGACCCGCGCGCCGTCGCCCAGGCCGCCGCCGTCGAGAACCTCCTCCGGTGCTGGGCGCGCGAGACCGACCACCCCGCCCCCGTCGACGGCGTCCTGCGCATTCCGCTCCCGTCGAGCGGCACGTCCCTCCTCGCTGCGGTCCGCTACTGGTCCCCGGCAGGCTGGCACCGCTTCGATCCACCGCGCCTCGCCGACGCCCCCGACCACGCGCCCCCGGCCGACGCCGTCACGGTCGCCGCGCTTCTCGCCCGGGAGACCTCGACGCGCCGACTCGAGCCGGGCCGTCGTCGCGACCCGGGACACACCTGCGACCCGATTCCCGACCACGTGCGAACCGCCGGGGGCGGCCGAGACACCGACGGTCGCACGGGCCGCCCGCACGCACGGCCATTGGGACCCTCCAGCCCCGCCGGTGACATCGCTGCTCCTGACGGCGTCGAGTTCGTCGCGGGTGTCGCCGACTCGGTCCGTCGCGTCACCGTGTTCGTCCGCGACCGCCGGCAGCACCCGGCCGACGGCCCTGATCACTTCCTCGCCGCGGAACAGGCCCTCCTCCTGGGGCATCCGCTGCACCCCGCTCCCAAGAGCCGTGAGGAACTCCCGGAGGCCGAAGCCAGGCTCTTCTCACCGGAGCTGCGTGGCTCCTTCCCCCTGCACTGGATGGCCGTCGCCGAGTCCCTCCTCGCCACCGACACCTCCTGGACCGAACGAGGCCGCCCTGTCGCCGCGACCACACTCACCGCGCGCCTGGCCGGGCCCGGTCTGGCCCCGCCCGACGGGTACGCCCTGCTGCCCCTCCATCCCTGGCAGGCCCGCGAGGTCCGTCACCGGCCCGAGACCGCCGCCTTGCTGGACAGCGGACTGCTACGTGATCTGGGCACCCACGGGACCTCCTGGCGTCCCACCTCCTCCGTCCGCACCGTCTACCGCTCCGGCGCCCCTGCGATGCTCAAGCTGTCCCTCGGCCTGCGCATCACCAACTCCCGTCGAGAGAACCTGCGCAAGGAACTCCACCGCGGCGTGGAGGTGCACCGGCTGCTCCGTGCAGGCCTCGCCCGGCAGTGGCAGGCCACCCACCCGGGCTTCGACATCGTGCGCGACCCCGCGTGGCTGGCTGTCGACGCCCCGGACGGCGCCCCGTCGGCCGGACTGGACGTCGTGATCCGTCACAACCCGTTCGCCCCCTCCGACGACGTCTCCTGCGTCGCCGGGCTCGTCTCCCTCCGTCCGTGCCCACCTCTTCCGTCGCCGCCGATGCCTCCCTCGCTGGTTCCGGCGTCACCGGTACCGTCCGAGGCAGGAGCAGGGACACTGCGGCCCGTACCGGTCTCGCCGCTCATGCGGTCACGTCTGGCCCGGATCGTCACGAACCTCGCCCGCCGGACCGGCCGTCCCCCAGGGGCCGTCGCAGTCGAGTGGCTGCTGCGCTACCTCGAGCACGTGGTCCGCCCGGTCCTGTGGCTCGACGGTGAGGCAGGCGTCGCCCTGGAGGCACACCAGCAGAACATCCTGCTCCTGCTGGACACCGCCGGCTGGCCCATCGGCGGCCGCTACCGGGACAACCAGGGCTACTACTTCCGGGAGTCCCGGCGCGCGCACCTCGACGCCCGGCTGCCCGGCATCGGTGGACGGAGCGACACGTTCGTGCACGACGACATCGCCGACGAGCGTCTCGCGTACTACCTGGCGATCAACAACGTGCTCGGACTCATCGGAGCGTTCGGCTCTCAGCGGCTGGCCGATGAGCGGCTGCTGCTCGCCGCCTTCCGCCGGTTCCTCCAGCGCACGGCCGCCGGCCCGGACCGGTTGCGGTCCTCGCTGCCCGCCCGGTTGCTCGACTCGCCGGTCCTGCGCTGCAAGGCCAACCTGCTGACCCGTTTGCACGGCATGGACGAACTCGTCGGCCCGGTCGACACCCAGTCCGTCTACGTCACCATCGCCAATCCCCTTCACTCGTGATCACGTCAGCCGCTCACGCCCTCCACCGGCTTCGTCCGACCGCCTTACATCCCTCCCTTCCGACCCCCTGAGGACGTACCTCACCCCTGTCCGAGAGGAGCCCTCGGTGCTTCCCGCTGAGCCGACCGCCGAGACTCACATCGCCGTCAGCCCTCCGACCGTCCGGCACCGCGACCGTGGGGGCCCTGCCGAACCCGGCCCTCGCCCCGCCACCCCTCGTCCCCACGTCGGCCCTGGCGAAGGTCCGGGAGATGACGTCGGCGCCGTCGCGGGTGAAGAGGGCCCGCGAGAACCCGGTGCCGAGAAGCAGGGTGAGGACACCTTGGACCTGCGTCTGCCCGAGGAACTCCTCGCTTCCGTCGAGGGGGAAGCGCCGGGGTCCGTCGGACCGAAGCCGGACGACACCTGGTGGACAGCGCATCACTGGCTCTCCTCCCCTGACGACTCATGCTCCCGCCCGGTGTTCGACGACCTCCTGGACGGGATCGCCGGCTGGGGACCGGTCCGGACGCCCGCGGGCGCGTTCCACCTCGTCCCCGTGCGCCTGGAACGCGACCTCCGGCTGATCAGCCGCTGGATGAACGACCCCGCCGCCGCGGCCTTCTGGGAGCTGTCCGGTCCCCAGGACGTGGTCGAGGACCACATCCGCGCCCAGCTCGCCGGTGACGGACGCAGCGTGCCGTGCGTCGGCGTGCTGGACGGGAGACCGATGAGCTACTGGGAGATCTACCGCGCCGATCTGGATCCGCTGGCCCGGTATTACCCGGCACGGCCCCACGACACGGGGCTGCATCTCCTGCTCGGTGAGATTCCCGACCGTGGGCGCGGTCTGGGCGGCTCGCTGCTCCGCGCCGTGGCCGATCTCGTTCTCGCGCGGCGACCCTCCTGCGCACGCGTCGTCGCGGAACCCGACATCCGCAACACCCCCTCCCTCGCCGCTTTCCTCACCGCCGGCTTCCGGTTCTCCGCCGAGGTCGCCCTGCCCGGCAAGACGGGCGCCCTCATGGTGCGGGACCGGTCACTCCAGCACGTCTTGTAGCGCAGCGTCACCGCGCCGTCACTCATCGAACGTGGTGCCGGTCGCCGTGGTTCCCGCCCGCGGACAAGAAATCCGGCACGCCGACATCCAGCACGCAACGAGGAATCCGGACTGCACGCCACTCCCAGACTCGCCCAGCCCCGTCAAGGAGTCCGACCTTGATCCCGCCCTCCGTGCCCGCCGCGCCTCCCTCCCGTGTCCCAGCCCCGCTCCCGCCTGCCTCCGCCGCCTTGATCACCCGTTTGTCAGTGGCGGGTCGTAGGGTGGTCGCGCTATGACGAAGCCCTCACTCCCCGAACTCCTGCATGCTGCCGTCGCCGCCGTCGGCGGCACGGAGCGCCCCGGTCAGGTGGCCATGGCCGAAGCCGTCGAGGAAGCGATCGACGACGGCTCCCACCTGCTGGTCCAGGCCGGCACCGGCACCGGCAAGTCGCTGGGCTACCTGGTGCCCGCGCTCGCGCACGGGGAGCGGGTGGTGGTCGCGACCGCCACCCTGGCCCTGCAGCGCCAGCTGGTCGAGCGAGACCTGCCCAGGACGGTCGAGTCGCTGCACCCCTTGCTGCGCCGCCGCCCGGAGTTCGCGATGCTGAAGGGCCGGTCGAACTATCTGTGTCTGCACCGTCTGCACGAGGGCGTCCCGCAGGACGAGGAGGAGGGCCTCTTCGACCAGTTCGAGGCGGCGGCACCCACCAGCAAGCTGGGCCAGGACCTGCTGCGGGTGCGCGACTGGGCCGACGAGACGGAGACCGGAGACCGCGACGACCTCACGCCGGGCATCTCGGACCGCGCCTGGGCCCAGGTGTCGGTCTCCTCGCGGGAGTGCCTCGGCGCATCGAAGTGCGCGTACGGCGCGGAGTGCTTCGCCGAGATGGCGCGGGAGCGGGCGAAGCTCGCCGAGGTCGTCGTCACCAACCACGCGCTGCTCGCGATCGACGCCATCGAAGGCGCCCCCGTGCTCCCGCAGCACGAGGTGCTGATCGTCGACGAGGCTCACGAACTGGTCTCGCGGGTCACCGGGGTCGCCACGGGCGAGCTCACGCCCGGCCAGGTCAACCGCGCCGTGCGCCGGGCCGCCAAGCTCGTCAACGAGAAGGCCGCCGATCAGCTCCAGACCGCCGCCGAGGGCTTCGAGCGGCTGATGGAGCTGGCGCTTCCGGGCCGTCTCGAGGAGATTCCGGAGGACCTCGGGTACGCCCTCATGGCCCTGCGCGACGCCTGCCGCACGGTCATCTCCGCGATCGGCGCGACACGTGACAGGTCCGTCCAGGACGAGGACGCGGTCCGCAAGCAGGCCCTCGCCTCCGTGGAGAACGTGCACGACGTGGCGGAACGGATCACCAACGGCTCCGAATGGGACGTCGTGTGGTACGAGCGTCACGACCGTTTCGGTGCCTCCCTGCGCGTCGCCCCCATGTCCGTCTCGGGTCTGCTGCGGGAGAAGCTGTTCACCGACCGCTCGGTGATCCTGACGTCCGCGACGCTGAAGCTCGGCGGCGACTTCAACGGCGTCGGCGCCTCCCTGGGGCTGGCCCCCGAGGGCACCGAGGGGGACGACGTCCCGAAGTGGAAGGGCATCGACGTCGGCTCGCCCTTCGACTACCGCAAGCAGGGCATCCTGTACGTCGCCAAGCACCTCGCGCGACCCGCGCGGGACGGTGACCGCGCCGACATGCTCGACGAGTTGACGGAGCTGATCCAGGCGGCGGGCGGTCGCACCCTGGGCCTCT
Organism: Streptomyces sp. AHA2; assembly: GCF_036857595.1. Taxonomy (NCBI): domain Bacteria; kingdom Bacillati; phylum Actinomycetota; class Actinomycetes; order Kitasatosporales; family Streptomycetaceae; genus Streptomyces; species Streptomyces sp. AHA2. Next base: position 114,557 of record NZ_JAUQWJ010000014.1, on the reverse strand, counting down.
TCTCCTCGATGCGCGGGGCGCAGCTGGCCGCCGAGGAGCTGCGGACGCGCATCCCCGAGTTCCCGATCCTCCTCCAGGGCGAGGAGACGCTCGGCGAGCTCATCAAGAACTTCGCGGCCGACCCCGAGACCTGCCTGTTCGGCACGTTGTCGTTGTGGCAGGGCGTGGACGTTCCGGGCCCCAGCTGTCAGCTGGTGGTCATGGACAAGATCCCGTTCCCGCGTCCGGACGATCCGCTGATGAGTGCCCGCCAGAAGGCCGTCGAGGACGCGGGCGGCAACGGATTCATGGCCGTCGCCGCGACCCACGCCGCGCTTCTGATGGCCCAGGGCGCCGGCCGTCTGGTGCGGGCGTCGGGTGACCGTGGAGTGGTCGCCGTGCTGGATCAGCGTCTTGCGACGGCGCGGTACGGAAGTTACCTCAAGGCGTCGCTGCCGGATTTCTGGTTCACGACGGACCGGAATCAGGTGCGCAGGTCACTGTCGGCGATCGACGCGGCGGCGAAGCAGGCGGAGGCGAAGCAGGCGGAGGCGGTGACGGAGCAGGCGGAAGACGCCTGACTCCGGGCCGGTCCCGGGAGACCGCTCGTCCGGCCGAACCGGCTTCCGGCAGCGGAGACTCAGGGGACCCGGTGGCGCACCATCGTGCGACAGCCCGTCCCTGCTGCGCCTCCTGTGCAGGGCGGCAGAGGGCTCGGGATCGTCGTGACGGCCCCGGACAGCGCAGGACCCCGGAACCGGCGCAGGGGTTCCGGGGCCCGGTCTGGGGGCGGGCCTGCCGGCCCGTCCGACGCGGTGCGCTGGGTCAGACGCGGCGCAGTACCGCCACCACCTTGCCGAGGATGGTCGCGTCGTCACCGGGGATCGGCTCGTAGGCCGCGTTGTGCGGCAGGAGCCAGACGTGGCCGTCCTCGCGCTTGAAGCGCTTGACGGTGGCTTCGCCGTCGAGCATGGCGGCCACGATGTCACCGTTCTCGGCGACGGGCTGGCGGCGCACCGTGACCCAGTCGCCGTCGCAGATCGCGGCCTCGATCATCGAGTCGCCGACGACCTTGAGGACGAACAGCTCACCGTCGCCGACGAGCTGGCGGGGGAGGGGGAAGACGTCCTCGACGGACTCCTCGGCGAGGATCGGGCCGCCTGCGGCGATGCGGCCGACCAGCGGGACGTACGAGGCGGCCGGCTTGCCCGCCGTGTCCGTGGGCTGCACGGTGGCGGCCTGGTCCGAACCGCGGACCTCGTAGGCGCGGGGGCGGTGCGGGTCGCGGCGCAGGAAGCCCTTGCGCTCGAGCGCCATGAGCTGGTGGGCGACGGAAGAGGTGCTGGAGAGGCCGACGGCCTGGCCGATCTCCCGCATCGACGGCGGGTACCCGCGCCGCTGCACGGAGTCCCGGATGACCTCGATCACGCGGCGCTGGCGGTCGGTGAGCCCCGAGCTGTCCGCCCGGATGCCCGGAGGTCGGCCCGGCAGGGAGCGCTTGTGCCCCTCAGGGTTCGTGGCTTCGTTCATCGCATGCACCGGCTCCAGTCGGCCCTGGGAGCGGTCCTGGGCAGTGATGGCGGCACTGTCTGCGGTGGTGGTCACGTCGGCCCCTCTCGATGGTCTCCCTGCTGGACAACGGTAGTTGCTTTCGAAAGGTTGCGCCAAACACACGTTCGAGTGAAAAAACGTGGATCGGTGGGCGCGATCGCGTGTCCGGGTGTATTGGAGGCCGCGCCGCCCGGCGGGCAAAAGGGCCCATTGCTGTACTCTTCACCGCCGGGGTGATCGCCTCGTGGACTGCTGCCCCAGTCTGCCATCCGGCATTCCCCTGCCTCGGGACCAGCCCTCATCTGCGCGGGAGTCCCACGCCCCCTCCTCGCGGCGCCCACGGTATCTCCGCATGTGCCGCAGCGATACGGCTGTGCGGAAAGTGCGCCGGCCGGGTCGCGCCCCGGGGGTGTGCCGGTGTGCCGCAGGGAGCCCGGCGGGGCCGGTGTGGCCGGGTTCGCCGCCCGTCACCAGGGGACACGCGTGCGACACGCGCGTGCGACCTCGATGTATGAGCCAATCCCCACATGTAGTGGTTGGATTGCTACAGCAGCCCAGAAGTTGTGGTCCCCCGGGTCTCCGCGCCCATGGTCATCGCCTATGCTTGGGGCTGCTTCGTGGGGCGCAAGAGGTCCTGCGAGGCTACTGAGTCTGCTGTGAGGAGGGTTGGAGTTCATGCACTGCCCCTTCTGCAGGCACCCCGACAGTCGCGTGGTCGACAGCCGGACGACCGACGACGGCACGTCGATCCGCAGGCGCCGACAGTGCCCCGACTGCTCCCGTCGCTTCACGACCGTGGAGACGTGCTCACTGATGGTGGTCAAGCGGTCGGGGGTCACCGAACCCTTCAGCCGCACGAAGATCATCAACGGTGTGCGCAAGGCGTGTCAGGGACGACCCGTCACCGAGGACGCGCTCGCCCAGCTCGGCCAGCGGGTCGAGGAGGCGGTGCGGGCCACCGGCAGCGCCGAGCTGACCACCCACGACGTGGGGCTGGCCATACTCGGCCCGTTGCAGGAGCTGGATCTCGTCGCCTACCTCAGGTTCGCGTCCGTCTACCGGGCCTTCGATTCGCTCGACGACTTCGAGACGGCCATCGCGGAACTCAGGGCGCAGACGGGACACCCCGAGGCGGACGACGGAGACCGCGACGACGCGGGGAGCCAGGAAGACGACCGCGGGCCCGGAGGGACCACACAGGTCCCCGAGCCCGCAGGCGCCGCCGACTGAGTGGCGGGCCGGACCCGGAAGGCAGCTCCGGGCCGGCCGGACGGCGGCGATGAGAAGACCTGTTGCGGGCTGTGTGAGTGGGCGCCCGCAACACCAGACAGAACAACGTGCATCGGGAACAACGGTGCACTTCAGGGCGTTTTCGCCCGTACAGGGAGGCGGCATGACAGAGACGGCGAGCGGTCCGGCACGGAGTTCCCGCGCCAAGAGCGCCAAGGTGAGCAAGGGCCTGCGTATCGAGCGCATCCACACCACCCCCGGGGTGCACCCCTATGACGAGGTGGCCTGGGAGCGCCGTGACGTCGTCATGACCAACTGGCGCGACGGCTCGGTCAACTTCGAGCAGCGCGGCGTGGAGTTCCCCGACTTCTGGTCGGTGAACGCGGTCAACATCGTCACCAGCAAGTACTTCCGCGGTGCCGTGGGCACCCCCCAGCGCGAGACCAGCCTCAAGCAGCTGATCGACCGCATCGTGAAGACGTACCGGAAGGCCGGAGAGGACCACAAGTACTTCTCCTCCCCGGCCGACGCCGAGATCTTCGAGCACGAGCTGGCCTACGCCCTCCTGCACCAGATCTTCAGCTTCAACAGCCCCGTGTGGTTCAACGTGGGCACGCCTCAGCCCCAGCAGGTCTCCGCCTGCTTCATCCTGTCCGTCGACGACTCCATGGAGTCGATCCTCGACTGGTACAAGGAAGAGGGCATGATCTTCAAGGGCGGCTCCGGCGCCGGCCTGAACCTCTCCCGGATCCGCTCCTCCAAGGAGCTGCTGTCCTCCGGTGGCAACGCCTCCGGCCCCGTCTCCTTCATGCGCGGTGCCGACGCCTCCGCCGGCACGATCAAGTCGGGCGGCGCGACCCGCCGTGCCGCCAAGATGGTCGTCCTCGACGTGGACCACCCCGACATCGAGGACTTCATCGAGACCAAGGTCAAGGAAGAGGAGAAGATCCGCGTCCTGCGCGACGCCGGCTTCGACATGGACCTGGGCGGCGACGACATCACGTCCGTCCAGTACCAGAACGCCAACAACTCGGTCCGCGTCAACGACGAGTTCATGAAGGCGGTCGAGCAGGGCGGCCAGTTCGGGCTGCGCGGCCGGATGACCGGCGAGGTCATCGAGGAGGTCGACGCGAAGGCGCTCTTCCGCAAGATCGCCCAGGCCGCCTGGGCCTGCGCCGACCCGGGCATCCAGTACGACGACACGATCAACAACTGGCACACCTGCCCCGAGTCCGGCCGGATCACCGCGTCGAACCCGTGCAGCGAGTACATGCACCTGGACAACACGTCCTGCAACCTGGCCTCGCTGAACCTGATGAAGTTCCTGAAGGACGACGGCAAGGGCAACCAGTCGTTCGAGGCCGAGCGCTTCCAGAAGGTCGTCGAGCTGGTCATCACCGCGATGGACATCTCGATCTGCTTCGCGGACTTCCCGACCCAGAAGATCGGCGAGAACACGCGCGCGTTCCGCCAGCTCGGCATCGGCTACGCCAACCTCGGCGCCCTGCTGATGGCCACCGGCCACGCCTACGACTCCGACGGCGGCCGCGCCCTCGCCGGCGCCATCACCTCCCTGATGACCGGCACGGCCTACCGCCGCTCCGCCGAGCTCGCCTCCGTGGTCGGCCCGTACGACGGCTACGCCCGCAACGCCGACGCCCACAAGCGCGTCATGAAGCAGCACTCCGACGCCAACGACAAGGCCGTCCGCATGGACGACCTGGACACCCCGGTGTGGGCCGCCGCCAGCGAAGCCTGGGGCGACGTCCTGCGCCTGGGCGAGAAGAACGGTTTCCGTAACGCGCAGGCGTCCGTGCTCGCCCCGACCGGCACCATCGGTCTCGCGATGTCCTGCGACACCACCGGTGTCGAGCCCGACCTCGCGCTGGTCAAGTTCAAGAAGCTCGTCGGCGGCGGCTCGATGCAGATCGTCAACGGCACCGTGCCGCAGGCGCTGCGCCGCCTCGGCTACCTCGAGGAGCAGATCGAGGCGATCGTCGCCCACATCGCCGAGAACGGCAACGTGATCGACGCCCCCGGTCTCAAGCCCGAGCACTACGAGGTGTTCGACTGCGCCATGGGCGAGCGGGCCATCTCCCCGATGGGCCACGTCCGCATGATGGCCGCGATCCAGCCGTGGATCTCCGGCGCCATCTCCAAGACGGTCAACATGCCGGAGACGGCGACCGTCGAGGAGGTCGAGGAGATCTACTTCGAGGCCTGGAAGCTCGGCGTCAAGGCCCTGGCGATCTACCGCGACAACTGCAAGGTCGGCCAGCCCCTCTCCGCCAAGACCAAGGAGAAGGAGAAGGCGGAGATCACCGAGAAGGCCGAGGAGACGATCCGTACCGCGGTCGAGAAGGTCGTCGAGTACCGCCCGGTCCGCAAGCGCCTCCCGAAGGGACGTCCCGGCATCACCACGTCCTTCACCGTCGGCGGCGCCGAGGGCTACATGACGGCCAACTCCTACCCGGACGACGGTCTCGGTGAGGTCTTCCTGAAGATGTCCAAGCAGGGTTCGACCCTCGCGGGCATGATGGACGCCTTCTCCATCGCGGTCTCCGTCGGCCTCCAGTACGGCGTGCCCCTGGAGACGTACGTCTCGAAGTTCACCAACATGCGCTTCGAGCCGGCCGGCATGACGGACGACCCGGACGTGCGGATGGCGCAGTCGATCGTCGACTACATCTTCCGCCGCCTGGCGCTGGACTTCCTGCCCTTCGAGACGCGCTCCGCGCTCGGCATCCACTCCGCCGAGGAGCGTCAGCGTCACCTGGAGACCGGTTCCTACGAGCCGACCGAGGACGAGGTCGACGTCGAGGGCCTGGCCCAGTCGGCGCCGCGCGCGCAGGAGCTGAAGGCCGTCTCCGCGCCGAAGGCGGAAGAGGCGGCCAAGCCCGCCCCGCAGCAGGCCCACACCAGCGCCGAACTGGTCGAGATGCAGCTGGGCATCCAGGCCGACGCCCCGCTGTGCTTCTCCTGCGGCACGAAGATGCAGCGCGCCGGTTCCTGCTACATCTGCGAGGGCTGCGGCTCCACCAGCGGCTGCAGCTGACGCCGAGCGCCTGAACGCATGACAGAGGGGCACCGCCTTCGGGCGGTGCCCCTCTCGTCTCCACGGGCCGGACGCCGGTGTGCCCGGGCGGCCGGCACCAGCGTGCGAACCGGAGCGGAACTCGCAGTTCCATCCGTCCGGTACGGCCGGCTCAAGGCCGGTGAGCCGCTCCCATCGTCCTGGTGAACTCCAGCGGGTCACCCTCGAAGCCGCGCAGTCCCGGGCGGAACTCCCACGGACCGGAGCCCTCCCGGACGAACTCGGCGACCGTGGCGGCCGTCGCCCCGAGGACACCGCCGAAGTCGTCCTCCGCCAGGACGGTGTAGCCCTCACGGATCCGCAGGCCCGGGTTGATCACACTGACGAAGGTGCGCTCCGCCGGGTGCTGCTGGATGACGACTCCGACCACCACGCGCGCGTAGCGGACGTCCAGCCGGTCGAGCTCCAGCGTCATGACCTCGTCGTAGCCGAAGCCCTGGCCGTCCCGGCTGTCCCGGTTGAGGTAGATGGTGCCGTCGGGCGAGCGGCTGTCGAAGTGCACCACGTAGGCCGGGTCGCCGTGCGGAGCGTCCGCCGGATAGGTCGCCGCCACCAGATCCAGGTCCGTGGACGGCTGTCCCGCCGGACTGGGGTCCCACCGCATCGCGATCTCGACCTTGCGAAGCCCCTTGTTCAGCCCGTCCACCCAAGTCCCCTTCCCCGTACCGACCGCATGTTCGCCCCAACTACCGGGCGATGACGACTGCTTGTCCATCCTGCCACGCGCGCGGGGACGTGCGTGGAGAAGCGGACCGGCCGAGAGTGACCGACGCCACGCCGAGGGCCTTACCATGGCGCGGTGCTGGTCAAGTGGATTCGCTGCACCGTGGTGGACCGCCGCGGTTTCGAGCGGGGGCAGCGGAAGTGGGCGGGGCTTCTGGGGGAGCCGGGATTTCGGGGACAGGGGGGTGGCTGGAGCCGGAGGCGGCCTGACGTGGCGCACATCTTCGCCTTCTGGGAGAGCCGCGCCTTCTACGACTCCTTCATGGCGCGCTCCCACGACCGGCTGGCGGCGGCGCAGTCGGGCACGTTCAAGGACGCCCGGGTCAGGCTCTTCGACTACCGCTTCGACGTGAAGACCGGCTTCGAACCGCGTTTCGCGGACGCCGACCTGCTGCGGGTCGCACTGTGCCGTGTCCACGCCGAGCGGGCGGAGCACTTCGTCCTGATGCAGGAGAAGGTCTGGAACCCCGCGATGGCCGGTTCCCCGGGCATGGTGCGCGGCCTCTTCGGCGAGGCACCCGGAAACGAGTACCTGGTGCTGTCCATGTGGCGGTCGGCCGCCGAGCACGGCAAGTACCGCACCGAACGGGTGGAGCGGCTCGCCCTGCGTGCCCAGACGGAGGCCGACGTGGCGGCGCTCACCGGGGCCGTCGTGGACATGGAGCCCGGCTGGACCGTGTAACCGCGGGTAGGTGGAGGTCGGCTGCCGGTCAGGGCGCAGGAGGTAGGGGGAGCGGCGGACCTGGACCGAGGTGCCGGAAGTGTGTGACCTACGCTGTAACCGTGCGGCATGTGTGCTCGACGGGCCGCCACGCGATCTAGGGTTTCGGCATGGCACGACCACGGCGCATCGTCCTTGTCCGGCACGGCGAGTCAACGGGCAATGTTGATGACTCCGTGTACGAGCGTGAACCCGACCACGCCCTGGCTCTGACCGAGCGGGGCAGACAGCAGGCCGAGGCCACCGGCGAGCACCTGCGCGAGGTCTTCGGCGACGAGCGCGTCAGCGTGTACGTCTCCCCCTACCGCCGCACGCACGAGACTCTGCGCGCCTTCCACCTCGACCCCGGCCTCATACGGGTCCGCGAGGAGCCCCGGCTGCGCGAGCAGGACTGGGGGAACTGGCAGGACCGGGACGACGTGCGCCTGCAGAAGGCCTACCGGGACGCCTACGGCCACTTCTTCTACCGCTTCGCCCAAGGGGAGTCCGGGGCCGACGTCTACGACCGGGTCGGCGGGTTCCTGGAGAGCCTGTTCCGCAGTTTCGAGGACCCCGACCATCCGCCGAACGTGCTGATCGTCACGCACGGCCTGGCCATGCGGCTGTTCTGCATGCGGTGGTTCCACTGGACGGTGGCGGAGTTCGAGTCGCTGTCCAACCCGGGGAACGGCGAGGTGCGGATGCTCGTTCTCGGGGACGACGGCAAGTACGCGCTCGACCGGCCGTTCGACCGCTGGCGCGATCCCGAACCGTACGGGGTCACCGGATAGAGTGGCAGGGCGATGACCGCTGATTCCTCCCTCGACGTGCGCCTGGACCGCGCTCTGGCCGGCCTGCGCGGGCTGTCCGTCGGGGATGCCCTGGGCTCCCAGTACTTCGTGCCGGTGAACTACCCGCTCCTCAAGCGCCGCGAGGTGCCGGAGGGGCCCTGGCAGTGGACGGACGACACGGAGATGGCCTGCTCCGTCGTCGCCGTGCTGGCCGCCCACCACCGCATCGACCAGGACGCCCTCGCCCGTTCCTTCGCCGAGCACCACGACGCGGACCGGGGCTACGGCCCTGCGGTCGGGCGTCTGCTGCGGCTCGTCCGGGAGGGCGGCGACTGGCGCGAACTCGCCGCCGGGCTGTTCAACGGTCAGGGGTCCTGGGGCAACGGAGCCGCGATGCGCATCGCCCCGCTGGGCGCCTGGTACGCGGACGACCCGGAACAGGCGACCCACCAGGCGGAGATCTCCGCCTACACCACCCACCAGCACCGCGAGGCCGTCGTCGGCGCCATGGCCGTCGCCGCGGCCGCCGCCTTCGCCGCGGCCCCCGGCGGGCCGCCCGGCGCCGAGGCCCTGCTCGACGGGGTCATCGACCTGGTGCCCAGAAGCGCCGTGGGAGCGGGGCTGCGCCGGGCCCGGGACATGCTGGACTACGGGGACGCGTCCACGGTCGCGGCCGTGCTGGGATGCGGGCGGCGGAAGACCGCCCACGACACCGTGCCCTTCGCCCTCTGGTCGGCCGCCCGTAGCCTCGGTGACTTCGAACGGGGATTCTGGACGACCGCCCGGGCCGGCGGCGACGTCGACACGACCTGCGCCATCGTCGGTGGTGTGATCGCCGCCGGAAACGCCGGAACGCCCCCTGCCGAGTGGGTGGCCCGCACGGAAGCGCTCCCGGACTGGGTGCCCACGGCCACTTAGCTCGTCGACTTCGCAACTCTGCGTGTGTCCCGGGAACTCTCCGTGACCGGCTGCGCGTTGTGAAGACATCGGCTGTGTGAGTCTTCGGGGCCCGGACGCCGGATCAAAGGTCGTGCACGAGCGCAGGGGGAGGTCATGAGGGTTCTACCGGTATTTCTGCTTCACTGCTGGGCGGTCTTCGCCCTCCGTGCGCGCTGTGGTCCGGTGGCGGGGTGCGGCCGGCTGCCGGTACCGCGCGTCTTTCGTGCCTGCGGCGGGCGCCGGCCCGCGCAAGCGGACCGGCCCGTCAGCCGCCGACAGGGCTCGGACCTGCCAGCCGGTGGGCCGCGGAAGCCGGCCCGCGGGGGATTTCGCTCAGCCGATGCCCGGTCCGGCGGAGCCGGCGAGTGCCTCCAGGTCGCTCTTGCGGACCCGGATCACCACCGCCGCGGTGATGAGAGCGAGGACGGCCATCGCGGCCGCCGGTATGAAGGCCGCGGATATGCCCTGAGCCAGTACCTCGTGACCCCACGGCGCGGGCAGCTGGTGGGTCGTCGCGAACTCCGCCTTCTGCTCGGCGGAGCCCTCGGCCATGAAGTGCGGAAGCTGCTCCTCCGCCTCGCTTCTCATGGCCGTGCCGAAGACGGTCGTGAGGATCGACAGTCCGAGCGAACCGCCCACCTGCTGCATGGTGTTGAGCAGTCCGGAGGCCGCGCCGGCCTCGTGCTGGGCGACGCCGGACACCGCGGTGAGCGTCAGCGTCACGAAGTTCAGACCCATGCCGAAGCCGAACACGAGCATCGGTCCCAGCACCCCGCCGACGTACGAGCTGTCCGAGCTGATCAGGGCCTGCCAGGCGAGGCCGATCGTCGCGAGCGCCGTGCCGACGAGCATGAACGGCTTGGGGCCGAGCACGGGCAGGAAGCGCTGGGACAGACCCGCGCCGAGCGCGATCACGACCGTCACGGGGAGGAAGGCCAAGCCTGCCTGGATCGGGGTGTATCCGAGCACGTTCTGCACGAACAGAACGATGTAGAAGAACATGCCGAACATCGCCGCGGCCAGGCTCAGCATGATCACGTAGGTGCCGGAGCGGTTGCGGTCGGCGAACATCCGCAGTGGGGTGATCGGTTCCTTGGCCCGGGACTCGATGATCACGAAGGCCGCCAGCAGCACGACGGCGGCGGCGAAGGAACCGATGGTGAGACCGTCCCGCCACCCCTCGTCCGCAGCCCGGATGAAGCCGTAGACCAGGGAGGCCATGCCGGCGGTCGAGGTCACCGCACCCGCGATGTCGAACCGGCCGGTGTGCCGTTCGCTCTCACTGATGTAGAGCGGAGTGAGCACGGCGATGAGGACGCCGATCGGGACGTTCACGAAGAGGACCCAGCGCCAGTCGAGCCACTCGGTGAGCATGCCGCCCGCGAGCAGGCCGATCGCGCCGCCACCCGCGGAGACCGCGGCGAAGACACCGAAGGCCCGGTTGCGCTCCGGACCCTCGGGGAACGTGGTGGTGATGAGGGCCAGCGACGTGGGCGACGCGATCGCGCCCCCCACGCCCTGCAGGACCCGTGCCGCCAGCAGCTGCCAGGGTTCCTGGGCGAGCCCGCCGAGCAGGGAGGCCAGGGTGAACAGCAGGATGCCGGTCATGAACACCCGGCGCCGGCCCAGGATGTCCCCGGCGCGGCCGCCGAGGAGCAGCAGGCCGCCGAAGGTGAGGGTGTAGGAGCTGACGACCCAGGTGAGGTCGGTGGTGCTGAACTGGAGCGCGTCTTGAATGTGCGGGAGCGCGATGTTCACAATCGTCGCGTCGAGTACCACCATGAGCTGGCAGGCCGCGATGACCGTGAGTGCGATGCCGGGGCGTCCCTCCCGGCGGGCCGCGCCCGGCTTCTGGTTCTGGAGCAATGGAGAGGTTGTCACTATGGGTCCCCCACGAGTGCCTTAGTGAACGCTCGCGTTCACTGTCGCGTCAACCGTAGTGAGTCCCCGACAGTGAACGCAAGCGTTCACTCGCAGCGCCGTCGTCGGCACGTCCCCCGCTGAGGCCGCACGGCGCGTCCCCCGTCCCCGGAATCCCCGCTTCCCTTGGTCCGTTGGAGAGAGTCAGATGGTCACCCCCAGCTGGGCGGACGCCCCCGCTCAGACGACCGCCCGCCGGCGCGGCGCCGTGCTGGAGCGCGCGATCCTCGACGCCGCCCTGGAGCAGCTGAGCACGGTCGGCTGGAACGGCCTGACGATGGAGGGCGTCGCGGCCGGCGCCCAGACCGGCAAGGCCGCGGTCTATCGGCGCTGGCCCTCCAAGGAGGACCTGGTCGCCGACGCCCTGCGCGCCGGGCTGCCCCGGTTCGACGAGACGCCGGATGAGGGAGGTGTGCGTGAGGACCTCCTGGTGCTGTGTCTGCGCGCTCGCGACGCCATGTTTTCCCGGCCCGGTTTCGCGCTGCGGTCGGTCATTCACGAATGTGACACCGCGCAGGCCGAACGCTTCCACGCGGTGATCTTCGAGGGGGTGGTGGAGCCCACCTTGAAGATGCTGCGGGCAGTCATCGGCCGTGGGATCGAGCGGGGAGAGGTGCGACCCGACGCCGCCAACGGTTACGTCTTCGACGCCATCCCGGCGATGATGATGTACAGATCAAAGATGTGCGGCTGCGAATGGCAGGATCGCGAAGTCGAGGAGATGATCGACCAGTTGATGGTTCCGCTGCTGCGGCCTGCCGGCGACTGACGCGGTGCTGCCGATGCTGCGGCCGGGGAGAGGCCGACCGGGGTGTCGCGGGTGGATCAGGGCGGCGTAATGTAGGGGCGCCATGCCGTACGAACCGCCTACTCACACCGTCGAGCGCTCCCTCCGAGCCACGACCGGAGCGAAGATCGTTGCAGGTGTCGACGAGGTGGGGCGCGGCGCGTGGGCCGGTCCCGTCACCGTCTGCGCGGCGATCACCGGATTGCGCCGCCCACCCGAAGGCCTCACGGACTCGAAGCTGCTCACCGTCAAGCGGCGGACCGAACTCGCCGAGGAACTGCGCACGTGGGTGACGTCGTTCGCCCTGGGGCACGCCTCCCCCGAGGAGATAGACGCTCTCGGCATGACCGCCGCGTTGCGGCTGGCGGCGGGGCGTGCTCTGGACGCGCTTCCGGTCCGTCCCGAAGCGGTCATCCTGGACGGCAAGCACGACTACCTGGGCGCGCCCTGGCGGGTCCGCACGGTGATCAAGGGGGACCAGTCGTGTGTGGCGGTCGCGGCGGCCTCGGTGCTCGCCAAGGTCCAGCGCGACAAAATGATGGCCGAACTGGGTATCGACCATGCAGACTTCGGTTTTGCGGACAACGCCGGGTATCCCTCACCCGTGCACAAGGCCGCACTGGCGGAGCGGGGTCCCACTCCCCACCACCGGTTGTCGTGGGCGTATCTTGATGCGCTGCCCCAGTGGCGGCACCTCAAGAAGGTCCGCAGCTGGGCGGACGGAAGCGTTCCGGAGATCGAGGGTCAGCTCGGCTTCGACTTCTGACCGGTTTCGTTCGTGTGCATGCACCACCCGCCGACGCGGGTCGCACCAACGTTTGATAAATATCAACCCATGCCTCTCATTCCCGAGGAGCCTCAGATTCACGAGAGCGCCCAGGGTCCCCGCGCCACTCCGGCCAGCGGCCGCATCGCGCCGACCCCCCGTCCCGTACCCGGCCCCCGTCCCGCGGCACCGCCGCGTCCCGGTCGTCCAGGGCCTCTCCGGCCCGCGCCGCCGGCGCAGCGCACACCGCGTGATGTGGCCGCCAAGCCCGCCCCGGCGGGTCCCGCCCCCGGCACCGCGGCTCCCGCCGCACCGCAGATCCAGCTGATCTCCGCTTCCGCCGAAGGTGCGCTCGACGCTGCCGAGGAAGCCGTGGACCTGCTGCTGGAATCCGGTCGAGCCCCCGGCGAGGTGCTGGTGATCACGACTGGTGAGCAGCATCCGTGGGCCGCTCACGAGCTGTCCTTCGGAGAAGCCTCCTACTGGGCCCAGCACGACGCCGGTGACGACGTCTTCTACGCGGACGCGACCGTCGCGGCCCGTGCCGCGTCGCGCCCGGTCGTCGTGGTCGCCGTCAACGGCGGTGACGAGCCCGCAGCGGTCAGTGCCCTGTCGCTGGCGCACTCCCGGGCCAAGACCCTGCTGATCGTCTGCGGCGACCCGCAGCGGATCAACTCCGTGCTCGGCGCGGGCGTCTGACCTGTCGTACGAGGTCGTTTCCGGGCGCCGGCGCCGATGCAGCGCCGGTGCGGTGATGGCGTGGCACAGTGGGCCGTTCGGCGTGCCCGAGAGCCGTCCGACTGGCGGGTGACGGTGCCGAGCAGGGCCGAACCTGGGTGCCCGGCTCGTCCGTTGCCCGGCTGGAGCGACGTCGACCCGTGCGGAAAGCCGTGCTGTGGCAGAGGGGTGGCCCCGGCAGCAACCGGGGCGGTCCGTCGGACGGTCAGCGTGCGGCCGCGGCGCGGCGCAGTATGTCGGAGGCGGCGCCACCGGCACGGGGTGCGGGCGGCGGTGCCTCGGACGTGGCGAAGGGTTCGGGATCCGAGCCCGAGTGCGGGCGGCGCCCGCCGCGTCCCTCGCCGAGAACCTGCCAGCCGTCACGGGTCAGCGTGATGTACGCGCCGCAGCGCAGCCCGTGCAGGGTGCAGGCGTCGCGCAGCCCCCACATCCACGCGCCGTCCTCCTCCGTCCACCGGGCGTCGCCCTCACGGCAGTAGAGCAGCACCGCGGTACGTACCGGTGTGCGGCGGCGCAGGTCGTGCGGAATGATCCGGCGCAGTTGGGCGAGCAGCACGTTGCGGAACATCCAGCCGTCGGCGGCTGCCGGGCGGCGGACGAACGAGGCGCTGGCGCGCAGTCGTTCGTCCGGGTCGAGCACGGCGACGACCGCGGTCGCCGGCTGGGGACGGTGCCGCGCGTGCAGTCCGCTGACGACCTCGCGCGGGTTGCGCAGGAGAGGGATCCCGGCGGCGGCCCATTCCGCGGGCTCGAGCAGGCGGTTGGCGGCGGCGGGCGTCGACGCCGGTGCCGCGGCCGGAGCGAATCCGAAGGTCACGGTCCTCCCTTCGGCTACGCGCCCACACTGCGGGCGGGGTCGGGTTCCTGGGAGCGCGCACCGCGGCGAAGCCCTGCCGAAGCGGCGGACGAGCCGTGCGGGGAGCGGACCTCAATTGTTCCTGTCGAACTTGAATGCGGCAACGAGCAATTGAGGCAGCCGACCTTTATCGGATGATGCGCGGCTAATATCCCCACCGCGCGCGACACCGGTCCGCCCATGGGGCGTTCGAGCCCGATACGTTCGTACGTCACGGAAGTGCGTGGCGTCCAGAGGTGTGCGCGTCCCGCCGTGCCGGGTTGCGCGTCCTGCCTCACGGTGGGGTGACAGCCGGGAGCGCGCGCCCCGGCCTGCCGGGCGCAGGGCGACGCCGTCCGGCACGGCACGGTCCTCATCCCTGCACCGCCAGGACCAGGGGCAGCACCCCTTGCGCGCCGGAGCGTCGGAGCAGACGGGCAGCGACGGCGAGGGTCCAGCCCGTCTCCGTGTAGTCGTCCACCAGGAGGACCGGGCCCTGGGCCTCGGCCAGGGCGGATGCGAGTGCGGGCGGCACCGTGAGAGCGCCGTCGAGTGCCTTCAAGCGCTGGGCGCTGTTGCTGCGGGGAACCAAGGGGGCGTCACCCGTGTGCTCGACGGTCCCCAGCAGCGGCAACCGCCCGACCTCCGCGATGCGCGAACCCAGCGAGCGGATCAGCTCGGGCCGGGTGCGCGACGCCACGGTGACGACGCCGACCGGGCGCGGCTGGGCATCCGGCGCGCCCGGGGCCCAGCCGCCGGGGCCTTTCGCCCAGTCGGCCAGTACGCCCACGACGGCCTTCGCCACGTCGTCCGGCACGGGACCGTCAGCGGCCTCGGGCGCGAACATGGGACGCAGCCGGTTGCCCCAGCCGATGTCGGACAGGCGGCCCAGCGCGCGACCGGGAGCGGCCTGTTCGCCGGCCGGAATGCGCCCCTTGCGGTCCACTCCGATGGCCGGGAGCCCGGTGGGCCACATCCTGCGCGGCTCCACCTCGACACCCGCCCGGCCCAGGTCCACGCGCGCCGCGTCGAGTGCCTCCTCGGACATGTCCGCCGTGAAGCGCGCTCCCGCGCAGTTGTCACACCGTCCGCACGGCTTGGCCCCCTCGTCGTCCAGCTGACGCTGCAGGAACTCCATCCGGCACTGCGTCGTGGACGCGTACTCGCGCATGGCCTGCTGCTCGGCCTCGCGCTGGCGCGCCACCCACGCGTAGCGCTCGGCGTCGTACGTCCACGGCTGCCCGGTCGCGATCCAGCCGCCCTTGACGCGCTTGACGGCCCCGTCCACGTCGAGGACCTTGAGCATCGTCTCCAGGCGGGAGCGGCGCAGCTCCACCAGAGGTTCGAGCGCGGGCAACGACAGGGGCTTGTCCGCCCGGGAGAGAAGATCGAGGGTACGGCGCACCAGATCCTCCGGGGGGAACGCGAGCGACGCGAAGTACTTCCAGATCGCCTCGTCCTCCCTGCCCGGCAGCAGGAGCACCTCAGCGTGCTCCACACCGCGTCCGGCACGCCCGACCTGCTGGTAATAGGCGATCGGTGAGGAAGGCGAGCCGAGGTGCACCACGAAACCCAGGTCGGGCTTGTCGAAGCCCATGCCGAGGGCGGAGGTGGCGACCAGCGCCTTCACCTTGTTGGCGAGCAGGTCCTCCTCGGCCTGCTGGCGATCGGCGTTCTCCGTCTTGCCGGTGTAGGAGGCCACGGTGTGCCCACGCTGCCGGAGGAAGGCGGTGACCTCCTCGGCCGCGGCCACGGTGAGCGTGTAGACGATGCCGGAACCCGGCAGCGCGTCGAGATGCTCGGCGAGCCAGCCCATCCGGTGTGCCGCGTCGGGCAGCCGCAGCACACTGAGGCTCAGACTGTCCCGGTCCAGTGGGCCCCGCAGCACGAGGGCGTCCGAGGCGCCCCCCGTGCCGAGTTGCTCCGCCACATCGGCGGTCACGCGGGCGTTGGCCGTGGCGGTGGTCGCCAGCACGGGGACACCCGGCGGCAGGTCGGCGAGCATCGTGCGCAGCCGGCGGTAGTCGGGCCGGAAGTCGTGCCCCCAGTCGGAGATGCAGTGGGCCTCGTCCACCACGAGCAGCCCGGTGGCGGCGGCGAGCCGGGGAAGGACCTGGTCCCGGAAGTCCGGGTTGTTCAGCCGCTCGGGGCTCACGAGCAGGACGTCCACCTCGCCCGCCGCGATCTCGCTCTGGACGGCGTCCCACTCCTCGGTGTTGGCGGAGTTGATCGTCCGGGCGTGGATGCCGGCCCGGGCCGCGGCCTCGACCTGGTTCCGCATGAGGGCGAGCAGAGGGGAGACGATGACGGTCGGGCCGCTGCCCTGCGCCCGCAACAGCGAGGTCGCCACGAAGTACACCGCGGATTTGCCCCAGCCGGTGCGCTGGACGACCAGGGCACGGCGTCTGTCCGCGACCAGCGCCTCGATCGCCCGCCACTGGTCCTCGCGCAGCCGGGCCTCTCCGGACGGGTCGCCGACGAGACGGGCGAGGACCGTGTCGGCCGCTGCCCGGAGTTCCGCGTTGCTCGTGTGCTCCATGCGTTCCATACAACAGGACCGCACTGACAGCGCGAGCCGGCGGCAGGGGTGACGGGAGTCCGCGTGTCCGCAGTCCGCGCCCGGTGCGAGCCGGTGGCGTGTACCTGACCGGACTTGTCCACAGGCTCAAGCGAAGGCTCGCGTTCCGCGAGATCGTGTCCGCATGACGAACCACAGCGAAGCGACCGGATCCTCCGAGAACGGCGACATCACTGAAGGTGTCCGGCGCGACGGACACGCGGAGCACCCGAGCGGCGGGCAGAAGAAGCGACGCGACGACGGTCCGGGCCGGCCCGCACACACCGCTCACGATGGGCCCGTCCTGCCTGCGGCGGCCACCCCGTACGACGGGCCCGGCGAGCATCAGGTGACCCTGCGCACCCCGGCCGAGCTCGCCGACGCCCTCCCGTATCTGCTCGGATACCGCCCCGAGGACAGCATCGTGCTGGTCGCGCTCCACGACAGGGACGGACGCGGACGGTTCGGCGGCCGGGCCCGGCTCGGGATCCCTGGGAACGCGGACGACTGGCCGTCCGCAGCCCGGCAACTGGCCCACGGCTTGGTCAGGGGCAGCGAGCGCCGGGGCAGCCGGCCCGAGTCGATGGTCGCCTTCCTGTGCCAGGAGCCGGCCAGGGGCGAGACCGGACGGGAGGTCATGGAGCGGCTGAGGCCTCTGGCCCAGAGGCTGCGGACCGAGTGCGGTTCCCTCGATGCCGTGGTGGTCGAGGCGCTGTGCATCTCGGAGGGACGCTACTGGTCCTACTGCTGCGACAACGCGGCCTGCTGCCCGCCCGAGGGAACCCCCATGGGCCTGCCCGGCACCTCCGTCCTGGCGGCCGCCGCCACTTACGCCGGCATCCAGGTGCGCGGCACCCTCCGGGAGCTGCGGGCGCGGCTGCTGCCCTGGGAGAACGCAGCCGCCCTGGCGCAGGAGGCCGCACTCGACAGGGCCAGCATGGAGCTGGTCCCCAGGATTCTGGACGACGCGGGCAGGGCGGCGGTGGCCGACGAGACTGTGCAGCTGGCAGCGGCTGTCCTGGACCGCTACGCCGAGGCGCAGCCGGTGTCCGGGACGCTGCTGGCGGATCTTCGCGACGACGAGCTGCTGGGATACGACGAGGCAGCGAAGCTGGTCCTGGGACTGCAGGACCGCTCGACCCGCGACCGCGCGGCCGAGTGGATGGAGGGGGACGAGGCCGGTTCCGCCCTGCGCCTGTGGCGTTCACTGGCCCGTCGGTGCGTGGGGCCTTACGGCGAGCACGCCGCGGCGCCGCTCACCCTCGCCGGCTGGGTCGCCTGGTCCACCGGCGACGAACTGGAGGCCCGGGAGGCCCTCGCCATGGCTCTGGGAGCGGACCCCGACTATCTCTTCGCCCGCCTGCTGCATCAGGCCTGCAACGAAGGACTCGACCCCGAGTCCGTCCGCAGGTGCCTCCGGTCGGAGCGAACCGGCCGTGTGCGGGCCGACGCCACCGGCGCGTCCCAGCAGCCGCACGATCGGATGCAGGGAGGTGAGCAGTGCCAGGAAGGTCGGATCGGTGTGGCCGTGCGCGTCGGGGAGGCGGAGGAGCCACGCGAGAACGGCAGTGCGCTGGAGGCGGATCACCCCCACAGGAGCGGCCAAGCCCAGGCGAAGGGCCAGTCCTCACTCGGCCCCGGCACAGCCGCACCCCGGCCGTCAGGGGGACAGCCCACCGCACGTCGCCGCCGACGTGCACGTCCCACTCTCGGCGACACTCTCGGCCGCGCCCTCCCGGACAGCCGTGACCAGGTCCCTCGCCGTCCCGGCCGCGCACCGGCAGATACCGCACGGCCCGGCCGTCGCCGGCCGTCGACGGCGGACACCGCCCGGTCCCTCAGCGCGAGCGCCGGCCGACGTCCGGAGACCGCGGACGGACCCCTCCGCGAGAACTCGCCGGCGCCCTGTCGGGTCACGAACCGCAAGGGCGTGCAGCCCGGCCACACGGCCGAGGAGAAGGAATGATCACCAGGCGGACGACCCCGACGCTCTCGCGGCAGCGAAGCGGGCGTGACTCCGGGGACACCCTTGCCGTTCACCTGAGTGGCGGAACACCTGAACAGGGTGTGATGCCGCACCGCCCCTGCTCCGTCGTAGCCCTCCGGCGCCGACATGGAACCCGATCCAGGGGCACAGAGCGCAGGGAAGCCTTTCGATGCAACAGCGGACTCCGCCCTCCTCCGCCCCCGACGGCTCCCCTCCGGGAGGATCCCCGCCTCCGGGGCCCCCGCCTCCGGAAAGCCCCACCGCACCTGCACATCCTCGTAGGGGAGGCCCAGAAGGCACGCCGCCCTCATCGCCCGGCCGCGACGGTCGGAGGCCGCAGCCGAGGAACGACGTGCCCCCGACGCCTGACCACGCACGGCCCGCACTCCGCGAAAGCGACCCGCGGTTCCGGCCCGCACCCCCGACGGTGCGGTCGAACCAGGCGAGACCTCCATCCCCCGTGGACCGGGCCACCGGCACTCCACCCCGGGGCCGGGAACCGGCGGGGCGGCGTCCCACTGGGGACCTGCCCCCGGCCCACTCGCTCGTGACCTGCGTGGCCCTGCCCGGATTGGCCATCTCGACGGACGGAGGGCAGTTGACCGGCCGGGGGCTGGAGGGGTTCTACCGTGCCGGTCGCCGGGTACTCTCCCGCTGCGAGGTCCGCGTGGCCGGACAGGAACCCCTCGCGATACAGGCCCGGCTGGCCGCCGCCGATCGCGCCCGATTCGTCGGTACGCTCCGCACCTCCGCGCAGACGGGCCCGGACCCGGACGTGTTCGTCGAGCGCAACCGCTTCGCGGACGGCACGGAGCGGATCACCCTGCACAGTTCGGCCACCCGTCCGCTGCGGGTGCCGGTCGAGGTCGCCCTGGGCACGGACCTCGCCGACCTGCGGGCCATCGCCTCGGGCAAGGCGGGACCGGAACTGCCCGCCAGCGTTCACGGTTCGGGCCTGCGCTGGTCCAGCGCGGCAGCCAATGTCACCGTGACCGCCGAGCCACCGCCCGCGGACGCCCTGGCCTCGACGGGATTGCTGCGGTGGGAGCTCGTACTGCCCCCTGGCGGCAGCACGAGTGTGGAACTACGGGTGCGGCCGGATGGAACGGGCCCGCTGCGAACCGCCGGCCGTGCGGCGACGAGCCCTCTCGCCGCCGCACGCGCGGAGGGTGACGATCCCAGAGCCGCCGCCCTCCTCCGGACGAGCGTCGAGGACCTCCAAGCGCTCCTGCTGCGTGACGCCGCGCATCCCGGCGACATCCACCTCGCCGCAGGCGTCCCCTGGCGATGCGGCCTGAGCCCCGCCGACGCGCTCGTCGCGGCCCGGATGGCGCTGCCCCTCGGCACCGGCCTCGCCGGGGGCACGCTGCGCGCCCTCGCCCGGACCCAGCTCACCGGCCCGGGATCACAGGCGGGCATGATCCCGGGCCCGCGACGGGACGCGGGTCCGCACCTCCCCCCGCACTGCACGGGCACCGAGGCCACGTTGCTCTTCCCCGCGTTGCTCGCCGAAGCGCGCCGCTGGGGACTGCCCGAGCAGGAAGTGGAGGAGTTGCTTCCCACCGCCGAGCGGTGCCTGACATGGCTGCGGAGATCCGCGGGCGACGAGGCGTACCTGCGGGACCCGTACCCGGGCGGCCCGGCCCGCTGCGAGAGCCAGGCGCATGCCCACCGAGCGGCGCTGCTCGGCGCCGACCTCCTCGAGGCCGGTGGCCGGTCGGGCGCGGAGGAACTGCGGCAGTGGGCACAGTCCCTGCGGAACGCGTTTCGCACGGAGTTCTGGGTCGACGATCGAGGGGGAGGCCGTCCTGCGGCGGCCCGTACCCCGGACGGCAGACCTGTGTCCCACATGGCCGCCTCCGCCGTCCACCTCCTCGACACCGGGTTGCTGGGGCGCGGGGAGTCGGCTCCCGGCCTGCTCGACAAGGTGCAGACGGAGAATCTGGCCCGGCTGCTGGGAAGTCCCCTCATGGACTCGGGCTGGGGCCTGCGCGGGCTGGGAGCCAGGGAGCCCGGCTACAACCCGTTCGGCCATCGCGCGGGTGCCGTACGGCTCCAGGAGACGGCACTCGCTGTGGCCGGGCTGGCTGCCGCCGCCTACGAGAAGGAAGCGGACGGACTGTTGCGCGGCGTCCTCGCGGCCGCGGAAGCCTTCGCCCACCGCCTCCCCGAGATGTACGCCGGGGAGCAGCGCATGCAGGGCAGCGCCCCTCTGCCGCATCCGGCGGCCTGTCGCCCCGCCGCGATCCCGGCGGCGGCAGGGGTCCTGCTGCTGACCACGCTCGCCGGCATCCGCCCGGATGCCCCGGCCGGCACGGTGACCCTCCGGCCGATGCGCAGTGCCCCGCTGGGCGAGATCGGCTTCACGGGACTGCGGGTGGCCGGAGCACCCTTCTCCGTACGGGTCAGCCGGCTCGGTCTCGCCATGGTCGAGGAAGCGGCGGATGGACTCCAACTGGGGGTGTGACCAGCCAAGACCTGGCACGGATAGGCCTCTGCCACCACACGGCGGAGCTCATACCGCGCCGAAGTGGATCAATGGCCGGCGGAACCGGCGAAGGGAGTGTTTATCGTCAGGCAGACGACTATGATCGCCGCATGCCCTACGACCCGTCAGCGTTTCCGCCCTTCGCCGTCACCGTGGACCTGGTCGTGCTGACCGTGCGCCGCCACGCGCTCTGTGCGCTTGCGGTACGCAGGGGCGAGCCGCCGTTCCAGGGCCGGTGGGCGCTGCCCGGTGGTTTCGTACGGGCCGACGAGGACCTGGCGCAGGCCGCGGCGCGCGAACTCGCGGAGGAGACCGGACTGCGTGTCCACGACCCCTCCGTTCCCGCCCAGGACAACGGCGCTCATCTGGAACAGCTCGCCACCTACGGCGACCCCAAGCGGGATCCCAGAATGCGGGTCGTGAGCGTCGCGCATCTGGCGCTGGCTCCGGATCTGCCCGCGCCCCGGGCGGGGGGCGACGCCAGCAACGCGCGGTGGGCCCCGGTGGAGGAACTGCTGCAGCAGAGCGGTTTCGGGCGCGACGCGGAACTGGTCGACCCGCTCGCCTTCGACCACGCGCAGATCCTCGCGGACGGGGTCGAGCGGGCCCGCTCCAAGATCGAGTACTCGTCGCTGGCAACGGCCTTCTGCCCGCCGGAGTTCACCGTGGGGGAGCTGCGCCGGGTGTACGAGGCGGTGTGGGGCGTGGCGCTGGACCCGCGCAACTTCCACCGCAAGGTCACGGGCACTCCGGGCTTCCTCGTCCCCACCGGCGGGACGACCACCCGCCAGGGCGGACGCCCCGCGCAGTTGTTCCGCGCGGGTGGCGCCACGCTGCTCAACCCCCCGATGCTGCGCCCCGAGGTCTGACCGGCGGCGCGGGCACGAGCCACACCGGGAGGCGGAAGCCGCTCACGCCGGCTCCGACCCGCCTCTCACCATGCCCTGCGCGGACCTCGCGCTGCCCGGAAAACCGGACATAGCACGCTATCTTGCTGCGGGTGATCGAGGCCTTCGGACTGACCAGCAAGCCCCGCGATGAGCGCCCGCCCGCAGCCGACGACGTCTCCTTCGAGGCGCGAGCCGGCCGCGTCACCGCGCTGCTCGGAGCGCCGGGCGCCGGCAAGACGACAGTGCTCAGACTCATGCTCGAACTCCAACACGGCCGCGGCATCACGCACTTCCGCGGCCGCCCGCTGCACCGCATCGCCCACCCCTCACGAGAGGTCGGAGTGCTGCTGGGTGATGTGCCGGGGCACCCGGCCCGCACGGTCCGCGGTCATCTGCGCATGCTGTGCGCGGCCGTGGGCGTTCCGGTGCGGCGAGCGGACGAAGTCCTGGAGGCCGTCGGCCTGGTGAGCCTGCGCGACGAGCGCCTCGGCACGCTCTCACGCGGCATGGACCGTCGACTCGGCCTGGCGTGTGCCCTTCTGGCCGACCCGCACACCCTCGTCCTCGACGGCCCGACCGCCGGGCTCTCGGCCCGTGAGCGCACCTGGATGCACGACACGCTGCGTGCGCACGCCGGACAGGGTGGCACGGTCCTGTTCAGCACGGCCGACCCCAAGGAGGCCGCTCGCACCGCCGACCACGTCGTCACCCTCGAACGGGGCAGGCTCGTGGCCGACCAGGAAGCCGCGGAGTTCGCACGTACCCGACTCCGTCCCCGGGTCGCCGTACGCAGCCCGCACGCGGTCCGTCTGGCGGCGCTCCTGGCCAAGCAGGCACGCACCGCGCATCGTTCCGTCGAGGTCGTCCGAGAGGGCGGCAACCGGCTTTCCGTCTACGGCAGTAGCTGCGCGGACATCGGCGAGACCGCCTTCCGCCACGGCATCGTCGTCCACCAACTGGCCGACGAGATCGGTGACATGGGCCCCGGTGCAGGAGCCGCTCCCGACGCTCGGCCGTTGCCTCACGAGGTGCCGGGGTGCAAGGACGTCGAGTCCCGGTCCGTGAGTGCCGCACTGCCGGCCCCCGCGCCGTCGCCGCTTCCCGGCAACAGCGCACCGGACGACGTCAGCGCTCACCTGTCCACGGACGAGCGGGAACCTTCAGCGGAGACCTCCCCGCGAGACCTCACACTCGACGGGCATCCCACCGAAGATGTCCCGGAAACGGGCACAACGGAGCCACAGCCGGCCCCCGGAGCGCGGCCGGCCACGAACCAGCAGCCGGACCCCTCACCGCGACCGGACCCTTCACCGCGACCGGACCTTTCACCGCGACCGGCTCTCGCACCGCGACGGGTACCAGGGCGACCGTCGGGCCCAGAACCACAGCCACCCGCCGAATCGCCTCGGCCCCGGAATCCGCCGGCGGCGGGAGACCCGCCACCCGCTGCCGCGTCTCCCCGCGCCGCGCGGACGGAGCGCTCCGCGTCCACCGCTCCGGCCCCCCGCACCGCTCGCCCGGCCCGAAGCCCCGACCGGCTTTCCCCTCTGCCACCCCCGATCTCCGTCTGCCCCGCACCCGGCCCGCTCCGCCCGCTGCGCTACGAGATCCGTCGTGCCGCCGGAGTGGGCACCGGTTTCCTCACCGGGGCCGTCGTGCTCGCCGTCTCCGCCGCGACCGCCGTCGTGCTGGCCCGGATCGGGCACACGCCGCAGCCGCGTCTGCTCGCCGCATGGCCGCGTGAGCTGCCCCTGCCGCCCGCGGCGCTCGGCGCGGGACTGCTCGGCGCGCTGGCCTTCGGGGACGAGTTCCGCCACCCCGCCCTCGCGGCGGACCGCGGCACCGTGCCCCGGCGACTGGGGCTGCTGGCCGCCAAACTGGCCGTCTCCTCGGCCGCCGCGTTGCTGCTGGCCGTGCTCACCGTCGGCTGTGACGCCGAAGTGCTGTACCTCGTCTACGGACCGGAGCTCGCCCGGGTTCCCGCCGACTGGCTCGTACTCGGCGCGGGCTGGATCGGTCTCGTGGTCGGCTGCGCCTGGGCGGGAGTGCTGGCGGCGGGGATCTTCCGGTCCACATCGGCCGGGCTCGCCGCGGTGGCCGCCGTTCCCCTCCTCGTCGTGCCCGTCGTGCACAAGCTCGTGACCGGACCGTCCGTGCGAAGCGCGGCCGGACTTCCCGCGAGGCTGCGGGAAGCGCTCGTTCCTCGGTGGCCCTTCGGTGGCGAGAGGTACCTGGAGGCCGCGCTCGGCCTGGTGTCCCAACCGGTCGGCGGCGCCCTGACGTTGTCGCTGGCCACGCTGCTCTGCGGGTACCTCTTCACCTCGTTGCGGAGCAGACTCAGGTGACGACTGTCCGTAACCCTTAGTTCGGCCATGCGCACAACTCCCCGCAGAACGCCCATTTCTTTCCGATAAGGCGTCAATTGCGACGGGGTGAGCGATCACCCTTTCGTGTGCTTTTCACCAAAGACCTCAAGGGAGTTGGAGACGGCGCCGACAAAGGATGCGTGAGTACCCTTGCGCACACCATGATGACCGCCGCCCGCTCCGCCGACTCCGGCCTCGCGAACCCGGGCGAACTCGACCGCTACCCCTACGCGGAGGCGCCCGGCGTCGACCGGGTCGGGGTCCCCGCCTGGGACGGAGCGGACCACGAGCTGGGCCGCGTGGGCCGGCGCGCCGCGGGCAGCCGCGGCCGCGGACTGCACGGCCAACTCGTCCAGCAGCTGGGTCAGATGATCGTCTCCGGTGACCTGGGGGCCGACCGTCCCCTGGTGCCGGAGGAGATCGGCCAGCGCTTCGAGGTCTCCCGCACCGTCGTGCGCGAGTCCCTCCGCGTCCTGGAGGCCAAGGGCCTGGTGAGCGCCCGTCCGAACGTCGGTACGCGTGTGCGCCCCGTGAGCGACTGGAACCTCCTCGACCCGGACATCATCGAGTGGCGTGCCTTCGGGCCGCAGCGCGACGACCAGCGCCGCGAGCTGAGCGAGCTGCGCTGGACGATCGAACCGCTCGCCGCCCGCCTCGCCGCCGGTCACGGGCGCGAGGACGTCCAGCAGCGCCTGGCGGACATGGTCGAGATCATGGGGCACGCGATGGCCCAGGGTGACGCGCTCACCTTCTCCCGCGCCGACTCGGAATTCCATTCGATGCTCATCCAGGTCGCCGGCAACCGCATGCTCGAGCACCTGTCGGGCATCGTGTCCGCCGCCCTCCAGGTCTCCGGCGGGCCGATCGCGGGCTGTGACCGGCCCAATGAGACGTCTCTCGCCCACCACGGCCGCATCTGTGACGCCCTCGCCACCGGCGACGGGGCGGGCGCCGAAGCGGCGATGCGCCAACTGCTCACGGTCCACCCCGAGGTGGAACGGGTGGTGCCCGCCCCGCGCGAGCACTGACCCCGTTCCGCGGGCGGCGCGGCCGGGTGTGCCACCCCCCTCCTGTGGCAGCGCCCGGCCGGTGATCCGCCTCCCGTCGGACCCCGCCGGATCATCGCGATCCGGCGGGGTCCGACGGCGCTGTGGGTCCTCACATCGGGCGCCCTGGGGCCCTCGCGTCAGGCGCCCGAAGGCCCCTCCGCGTGCTGCGAGGCTTCGGTCTGCGGTTTCGGTCGGACCGACATCCTGACTGACCCCCTGTGCCTGCTTCTGACCGTTTTTGTTCGCTTACGGGGTGTGACTCGGGCCACGGAGATTAGGCGTAACGCTCGCGGGAAGAACGCGATGACCTAAGAGGTGACAGCCGCGGAGGGAATACGGACGTCGTTCACGGCGCTGTGCATCTTCCCGGCCCCCGCCCGCACCGTCGGCCCATCCCCAAGCCGGCGGTCGGCTCCTGTCCCCCGTGGATGGGGCCGGAAGCCGTTTTCCAACGTTCCGAGAGGTTGTTCGTGTCGGCCAGCACATCCCGTACGCTCCCGCCGGAGATCGCCGAGTCCGTCTCTGTCATGGCGCTCATTGAGCGGGGAAAGGCTGAGGGGCAGATCGCCGGCGATGACGTGCGTCGGGCCTTCGAAGCTGACCAGATTCCGGCCACTCAGTGGAAGAACGTACTGCGCAGCCTCAACCAGATCCTCGAGGAAGAGGGTGTGACGCTGATGGTCAGTGCCGCAGAGCCCAAGCGCACCCGAAAGAGCGTCGCAGCGAAGAGCCCCGCCAAGCGCACCGCCACCAAGACGGTCGCGGCCAAGGCGGTGACCACCCGGAAGGCCACCGCCACCGCCACGCCGGCGGCGCCCGCCGAGGAGCCCGCCGTCGAGGAAGAGGCGCCCGCCGCGAAGAAGGCGGCTGCCAAGAAGACCACCGCCAAGAAGACGGTCGCGAAGAAGGCGACCGCCAAGAAGGCGGTCGCGAAGAAGACCACCGCCAAGAAGGACGACGCCGAGATCCTCGAAGAGGAAGTGCTCGAGGAGGCGGCCCCCGGCAAGGCCGGCGAGGAGCCCGAGGGCACCGAGGCCGCGGGCTTCGTACTGTCCGACGAGGACGAGGACGACGCGCCCGCGCAGCAGGTCGCCGCCGCCGGCGCCACCGCCGACCCGGTCAAGGACTACCTGAAGCAGATCGGCAAGGTCCCCCTGCTGAACGCCGAGCAGGAGGTCGAGCTCGCCAAGCGCATCGAGGCGGGCCTGTTCGCCGAGGACAAGCTGGCCAACGCCGACAAGCTCGCGCCGAAGCTCAAGCGTGAGCTGGAGATCATCGCCGAGGACGGCCGCCGCGCCAAGAACCACCTCCTGGAGGCCAACCTCCGCCTGGTGGTCTCCCTGGCCAAGCGCTACACCGGCCGCGGCATGCTGTTCCTGGACCTCATCCAGGAGGGCAACCTCGGTCTGATCCGCGCGGTCGAGAAGTTCGACTACACCAAGGGCTACAAGTTCTCCACGTACGCCACCTGGTGGATCCGCCAGGCGATCACCCGCGCCATGGCCGACCAGGCCCGCACCATCCGTATCCCGGTGCACATGGTCGAGGTCATCAACAAGCTCGCGCGCGTCCAGCGCCAGATGCTCCAGGACCTGGGCCGCGAGCCCACCCCGGAGGAGCTGGCCAAGGAGCTCGACATGACCCCCGAGAAGGTCATCGAGGTCCAGAAGTACGGCCGTGAGCCCATCTCGCTGCACACCCCCCTGGGCGAGGACGGCGACAGCGAGTTCGGTGACCTCATCGAGGACTCCGAGGCGGTCGTCCCGGCCGACGCGGTCAGCTTCACGCTCCTGCAGGAGCAGCTGCACTCCGTCCTCGACACGCTCTCCGAGCGCGAGGCGGGCGTCGTCTCGATGCGGTTCGGTCTCACCGACGGTCAGCCGAAGACCCTCGATGAGATCGGCAAGGTCTACGGCGTCACGCGTGAGCGGATCCGCCAGATCGAGTCCAAGACCATGTCGAAGTTGCGCCACCCGTCGCGCTCCCAGGTGCTGCGCGACTACCTCGACTGATCACCGGCGTACGGCGGAAGGCCCGGTCCCCCGCGGGGGACCGGGCCTTTCCCGTGCCGCCTGAGCGGGTGCGAGGGGCGGCGCGGTGGACCACTCTGGGTGTCTCACCGACCCCACGGAGTGAGGAGTCCCTATGCGTCGTCGCCTTGCCCGAGCCGTGGCCCTGGCAGCCGCCTTGTCCGTCATACCCATGAGTGCCGGTGCCGCCGAGGCCTCCGACCGTGTCGTCATAGGCGGCTTCCCCGTCGACGTGGCGCACAGCCCCTGGACGGTGGCCCTGGCGAGCCGTGACCGGTTCGGGGGTACGCGGGCCGGGCAGTTCTGCGGCGGCGTCGTGGTGGGCCCCAGCACGGTCCTCACCGCGGCCCACTGTCTCGGCCGGGAGGTGCTCGGCGGGCCGCCGGAGCGGGTGCGCGACCTCAAGGTCATAGCGGGCCGCACCGACCTGGCCGATTCGTCCGGCCGGGAGGTCGCCGTGCAGCGTACCTGGGTCAACCCGGCGTACGACGGCGCCAGCAACTCCGGGGACTTCGCCGTCCTCACCCTGGCGGAACCGCTGCCCGGTGAGTCGGTCATCGCGATGGCCCCGGACGGTGACCCCGCCTACACCGCGGGCGGTGCGGCGACGGTGTACGGCTGGGGCGACGTCTCGGGGGCCGGGGAGTATCCGAGCAGCCTGCGGGCGGCACCCGTGCGCGTCCTCGCCGACGCGGTCTGCGAGGAGGCCTATCCCGGGGGAGCGGACGGCACCTACGACGCCCGGACCATGCTCTGCGCCGGGGAGGTGGACGGCGGCCGGGACGCCTGTCAGGGGGACAGCGGAGGGCCGCTGGTGGCCCAGGGGCGGTTGATCGGGTTGGTGTCCTGGGGGATCGGCTGTGGCCGGGCCGGCAACCCGGGGGTCTACATGCGTGTGTCGGAGATCATCCGCACGCTCGGCTGGAGCCGGGCGTGAGGAGACCCCCGGTGGCGTCCGCAGCCTGAACTGCGGGGCGCGGACGAGGACGGGCGGCTGCCCCTGGATCCAGGGGCAGCCGCCCGTTCACCGGCCTGTGCCGTGCTGGCTCGTCGTCGGACGCGCGGTGTCAGCGCTCTTCTTCGGAGGCAGTCGCGGGAGCGGACGTCAGCCGCTCCGTCTCGTCCTGTATCTCAGCGGCGATCTTCTTGAGTTCCGGCTCGAACTTGCGCCCGTGGTGGGCGCAGAAGAGCAGCTCTCCGCCGCTGAGCAGGACGACGCGCAGGTACGCCTGGGCGCCGCAGCGGTCGCAGCGATCAGCGGCCGTCAACTGGCTCGCAGGGGTCAGAACAGTAGTCACGTCGCCTCTTCTCTAGCTCGACGAGCTGTCGTACCAGGGTCAACATCCAACCAGCCCCAAAACGTTCCCGCTCGTGGCTTTTCCTCGAAAGAATCTTGCGAGGCGGCTGTCTGCTGCCGGTTGGCGGCGAATGTGCCGTATTGCGTGTCTATGTGTCGTACGGGGCTTCGCGTGTATCGGTGGTCGGTCCTCCCGGCTGGGTTGCCGGTTGTTCATGAGGACGTGCCCGGAGCCTAAATGGTTCATGCCTCGAAGGGAACGTGATGTGTGCTTCACTCCATCGAGGGATCGAACAAGCATGCGAGTGTGGACTAGTCTGAGTTTCCGACGAGGGTGGCGTTACAAGGGCTCTACCAGGCCTCGGTACCCTCTCACCGGTGACAGACGCCGCGCCCTTACCCACGAGGGCCCCATCTGAAATTCAGCGAGGAGCGAACCGCGTGACCGCCGATACGTCCGTGCCGTCCACAGCTCTGCTGGCAGGAGCAGACCGGGACGGTTCCAACTACACCGCGCGGCACCTGCTCGTCCTCGAGGGGCTCGAGGCCGTCCGCAAGCGCCCCGGAATGTACATCGGCTCGACCGACAGCCGTGGCCTGATGCACTGCCTCTGGGAGATTATCGACAACTCCGTCGACGAGGCCCTCGGCGGCTACTGCGACCACATCGAGGTGATCCTCCACGACGACGGCTCGGTCGAGGTCCGGGACAACGGCCGGGGCATCCCGGTCGACGTCGAGCCCAAGACCGGCCTGTCCGGCGTCGAGGTCGTCATGACCAAGCTGCACGCCGGCGGCAAGTTCGGCGGTGGCTCCTACGCCGCCTCCGGCGGTCTGCACGGCGTCGGCGCCTCCGTGGTGAACGCCCTGTCCGCCCGCCTGGACGTCGAGGTGGACCGCGGGGGGCACACCCACGCGATCAGCTTCCGGCGCGGGGTGCCCGGGGCCTTCTCCGGCAACGGCCCGGACGCCAAGTTCGAGGCGAAGAGCGGACTGCGCAAGGCCAGGAAGATCCCCAAGTCCCGGACCGGCACCCGCGTGCGCTACTGGGCCGACCGCCAGATCTTCCTCAAGGACGCCAAGCTCTCCCTGGAGAACCTGCACCAGCGCGCCCGCCAGACCGCCTTCCTGGTGCCCGGCCTGACCATCGTCGTGCGCGACGAGTACGGCCTCGGCGAGGGCGGCAGCAAGGGTGAGGAGTCCTTCCGCTTCGACGGCGGCATCAGCGAGTTCTGCGAGTACCTGGCCACCGACAAGCCGATCTGCGACGTCCTGCGCTTCTCCGGCCAGGGCACCTTCAGGGAGACCGTCCCCGTCCTGGACGAGCACGGGCAGATGACCCCCACCCAGGTCACCCGGGAACTCGACGTCGACGTCGCGCTGCGGTGGGGCACCGGATACGACACGACGCTGAAGTCGTTCGTGAACATCATCGCCACCCCCAAGGGCGGCACCCACGTCGCGGGCTTCGAGCAGGCCGTCGCCGCGACGATGAACGAGGTGCTGCGGGCGAAGAAGCTGCTGCGCGTCGCCGAGGACGACATCGTCAAGGACGACGCCCTGGAGGGCCTCACCGCGGTGGTCACCGTGCGCCTCGCGGAGCCCCAGTTCGAGGGGCAGACCAAGGAGGTTCTGGGGACCTCGGCGGCCCGCCGCATCGTGAGCAACGTGATCAGCAAGGAACTCAAGGCCTTCCTGACGTCCACCAAGCGGGACGCGGCCCAGCAGGCCCGCGTCGTGATGGAGAAGGCCGTCGCCGCGGCCCGTACGCGCATCGCGGCCCGGCAGCACAAGGACGCACAGCGCCGCAAGACGGCCCTGGAGTCCTCGTCCCTGCCGGCCAAGCTGGCCGACTGCCGCAGTGACGACGTGGACCGCAGCGAGTTGTTCATCGTCGAGGGGGACTCCGCGCTCGGCACGGCCAAGCTCGCGCGGAACTCCGAGTTCCAGGCGCTGCTGCCGATCCGGGGCAAGATCCTCAACGTCCAGAAGTCGTCCGTGACGGACATGCTCAAGAACGCCGAGTGCGGAGCGATCATCCAGGTCATAGGAGCCGGCTCGGGCCGCACCTTCGACATCGACGCCGCCCGCTACGGCAAGATCATCATGATGACCGACGCCGATGTCGACGGGTCCCACATCCGCACGCTGCTGCTGACCCTCTTCCACCGCTACATGCGGCCGATGGTCGAGGCGGGCCGGGTCTTCGCCGCGGTGCCGCCACTGCACCGCATCGAGATCGTCCAGCCCAAGAAGGGCCAGGACAAGTACGTCTACACGTACTCGGACCGGGAACTGCGCGACAAGCTCATGGAGTTCCAGACCAAGGGCGTCCGCTACAAGGACTCGATCCAGCGCTACAAGGGTCTCGGCGAGATGGACGCCGACCAGCTGGCCGAGACGACCATGGATCCGCGTCACCGCACCCTGCGCCGGATCAACCTGTCCGACCTGGAAGCCGCGGAGCAGGTCTTCGACCTGCTGATGGGCAACGACGTGGCGCCGCGCAAGGAGTTCATCTCCAACTCGGCGGCGACACTGGACCGGTCGCGGATCGACGCATAGGACGCACCCCGCCGGGGCGGGCACCCGGCGGGCGCAGGACACACACCGGTGGGGACGGCAGCGGCCGTGCCCACCGGTGCCGTACCCGATGACGGGCATCAAGGGCCGTGCGCAGGCGGTGCGTTACGCCTGCGGGGAGGGGCCGGTGGGGCCACCGGCCGGGTGAATCACCTGATGGGGTGAAGCGCGCGGGGAAGAAGAGTCGGGGATCTTCCCGTTCTGTCCATCCTTGGACATGCAGTCAAGCAAGGACCGTTCCCGCGGATCCGGGGCCGGTCAGGAGAGTCCGGTCGAGCAACTCGGCGGTCGTGACCCGGGGCCGGCCGGGCCGGCCGGGCAGCCGAGGTACGACGATCCCTGGTACGACGCCCTCGCCAGCGGCTGGGGAGAGTCGGCCGATGTCCCGGCGCAGGGGGCCGTCCCGCCGGTGCGGGAGGGGGAGACCGGCGTCGCCGCCGCTGACATCTACCTGGAGGTGCAGCGCAGCGCCGCCTTCCAGGAGGTGCGACGGCGGTACCGGAGGTTCGTGGTGCCGGCCTTCGCGGCGTTCTTCACCTGGTACGTGGGATACGTCGTGGCCGCCACGACGGCGCCGCAGCTCATGGCGCGGCCCGTGGCCGGGGCGGTGAACGTCGGCATGGCCGCGGGGCTCGGGCAGTTCCTCACCACCTTCCTGCTGACCTGGGCCTACGCACGGCACGCTCGACTGCGCAGGGACCGGGCCGCGCTCGAACTGCGCTGGGACACACAGGAACTGACGCGCGAGGCGAACGGAGGTGCCTCGTGACCGGCGAGCACCAGACCCTGGCGCTGCTGCTGTTCAGCGTGTTCGTCGCGGTCACCCTGGGGATCACCACGTGGGTGAGTCGCAACCGGCGTGGTTCGGCCGAGGAGTTCTACGCGGGCGGGCGGCTCTTCTCACCCATGGAGAATGGTTTTGCCATCGCGGGCGACTACATGTCGGCCGCGAGCTTCCTCGGGGTCGCCGGACTCATCGCCCTGTTCGGCTACGACGGACTGCTGTACGTGGTCGGCTTCCTGGTGGCCTGGCTGGTGGTCCTGTTCCTGGTGGCCGAACTCGTCCGCAACTGCGGGCGGTTCACCCTCGCGGACGTGGTGGCGGCACGGATGAGGGAGCGGCCGGTACGGATCGCGGCGGGGACGTCGTCGGTGACCGTCTCCGTGCTGTACCTGGTGGCGCAGATGGTCGGCGCGGGCAGCCTGGTGGCGCTGCTCCTCGGAGGCACGAGTGAGGCGGCCAGGTCCTGGACCGTCATCGGGGTCGGCGTGCTCATGGTGATCTACGTGTCGCTGGGCGGCATGCGGGCCACGACGTGGATCCAGATCGTCAAGACGGTCCTCCTGCTCGGCGGCAGCGCCGCGCTGACCGTGCTCGTCCTGCTGCGGTTCCACGGCGACCTGGACCGGTTGCTGCTCACGGCGGCGGAGCGCAGCGGACACGGACAGGCGTTCCTGGCGCCCGGACTGAAGTACGGCGGGGACTGGACGGCCCGGCTCGACTTCATCAGTCTGGGGCTGGCCCTGGTGCTGGGGACCGCGGGGCTGCCGCACATCCTGTCCCGCTTCTACACCGTGCCCACGGCACGGGCCGCGCGCCGTTCCGTCGTGTGGGCCATTGGCCTCATCGGCGGCTTCTACCTGATGACGATCGTGCTCGGATTCGGTGCGGCGGCCGTCCTGGGACCGGACGTGGTGCGCGGCTCCAACGCCGCGGGGAACACCGCGGTCCCCCTGCTGGCGCTCGACCTGGGCGGTGGTGCCGGGTCCACGGGCGGCACGGTGCTGTTCGCGATCGTCGCCGCGGTCGCCTTCGCCACGATCCTGGCCGTGGTCGCGGGCATCACGCTCGCCTCCTCCGCGTCCGTGGCCCACGACCTGTACGCGTCCCTGCGGCGCGGCGGCGGCAGGCCACGCAGTGAGGTGGCGGTGGCCCGGATCGCGGCCGTCGGGGTCGGGGCGGTGGCGATCGCCCTCGGCCTGCTCGCCAGGGACCTGAACGTGGCGTTCCTGGTGGGCCTGGCCTTCGCCGTCGCCGCGTCGGCCAACCTCCCCGTGCTGCTCTACTCCCTGTTCTGGCGCCGCTTCACCACCCGGGGCGCGGTGTGGGCGGTCTACGGCGGACTGGTTCCCGCCGTGGTGCTCGTGGTGCTGTCCCCGGTGGTCTCGGGCAGCCCGGACGCGGTGTTCCCGGACGCCGACTTCCGGTACTTCCCGTTGCAGAACCCGGGCCTGGTCTCGATACCGCTGGGCTTCCTCGCGGGCTGGCTCGGCACCGTCACCTCGGCGGAGGCGCCGGACGAGGCCAAGCAGGCGGAGACCGAGGTGCGGTCGCTGACGGGCGCGGGGGCGGCATGACAGCGGACCGCACGGCCGATTCCGAGCCGGATACCGGGCGGGTTCCACCGGAGCCCCGGGCCGGTACGGCGAGGCGGAGCCGTCAGCCGCGGGTCGCCCACACGTAACGGTGTTCCGGACGGCCCGCGTCGCCGTACTTCAGGGTCAGCCGGGCCCTCCCGGTGCGTTCCAGGAGCTTCAGATAACGCTGGGCGGTCTGCCGGCTCACTCCGGTCCGTTCGGCGATCTCCTGGGCGGACAGGGGGCCGTCGGCGCTCAGCAGGCACTGGCGGACGAGTTCCGCGGTGGTGGGGGAGTGCCCCTTGGGCAGGGAAGGCTCCGAACCTGCCGACAGCGCCCCGAAGATGCGGTCGACCTCGGCCTGCTCCGCCTCCCCGCCGCCGTCGAGCGTGCGGCGCAGCTCGGCGTACGCCTCCAGCTTGGCGCGCAGTCCGGCGAAGGCGAACGGCTTGACCAGGTACTGCAACGCGCCGTGCCGCATGGCCGCCTGGACGGTCGACACGTCCCGCGCCGCCGTCACCATGATCACGTCGGTGTGCAGGCCGCGCCGGCGCATCTCCCGGACCACGGCCAGTCCCGTCTCGTCGGGCAGGTAGTGGTCCAGGAGCACCAGGTCCAGCCCGGGCAGGGTCTCGAGCCGGTGCAGCGCGTCCGCGGCGTTGTGCGCCTCCGCGGCGACGTGGAAGCCGGGCACCTTCTCGACGTAGGCGGCGTTCACCCGGGCGACCCTGGTGTCGTCGTCCACGACCAGGACCTCGATCATCACGACTCCTCCTGCGGGGTCAGCCGGGACGGCGGCCCGGTCAGGGCCGGTGCGGGGCCGGTCTCGGCCAGCGCGTCGGGCAGGACGACGGTGAACTCCGCGCCCCCGCCGTGCGCTTCGCCGACCGTGGCGCTGCCGCCCTGCCGCTCGGCCAGTCTGCGCACCAAGGAGAGTCCGATGCCCCGTTCCCGGTGTGCCGGGGGTTTCTTCGTGGACCATCCCTCGGTGAAGATCAACTCACGGTGCTCGGGCGGGATTCCCGGGCCCGTGTCCCGCACGCGCAGGATCGCCGTACGGCCTTCGGCCCGCAGTTCGACCTCCACGCGCGCGTGCGGCTTGCCCGCCACGGCGTCCAGGGCGTTGTCCACCAGGTTCCCGACGACGGTGACCAGGCCCTGCGGGTCGACCAGCCGGTCGGGCAGCCGCGTCCGGTCGGACACCCCCAGGGCGACGCCCCGCTCGGCCGCGACGGTCGCCTTGCCCACCAGCAGGGCGGCGAGCAGGGGATCCTCGATCCGCCCGGTCACCTGCTCGGCGGTCGCCCGGTGGTCCCCGACGACCTCGCCGACGAACTCGACGGCGTCGTCGTACATCTCCAGCTCGAGCAGCCCCAGCAGCGTGTGCATCCGGTTGGCGTGTTCGTGGTCCTGGGCGCGCAGGGCGTCGATCAGGCCGCGCGTGGAGTCGAGCTCACGGCCCAGCTGTTCCAGCTCGGTGCGGTCGCGCAGGGTGGCCACGGCGCCGCCGTCGTCCGTGGGCATGCGGTTGGCGACCAGCACCCGCTGGCCGCGTACGGTGAGCAGGTCGGTGCCCGTGACCCGGCCGGCCAGCACGTCGGCGGTACGGCCCGTGCCGAGCGCCTCGTCCGGGGTGCGGCCGACCACGGTGTGACCGACGCCGAGCAGGCGCTGCGCCTCGTCGTTGACCAGCCGGATGCGGCCGGTGCGGTCCAGGGCGACGACACCCTCCCGGATGCCGTGCAGCATCGCCTCGCGCTCCGACAGCAGCGCCGCGATGTCCGAGAAGGCCAGGTCCCTGGTCTGCCGGTGCACCCGCCGGGAGATGAGCCAGGCGGCCAGCGCGCCCACGGCCAGGGCACCGCCGGCGTAGGCGAGCAGTCCCGGGATGGCGTGGATCAGCCGGGCCCGGACACTGTCGTAGGCGATCCCCACGGAGACGGCGCCGACGACGGTGCCGTCACGGTCGCGCAGGGGCACCTTGCCGCGGGCGGAGCGGCCCAGGGTGCCGTCGTCGATCTCCATGACCTCCCGGCCGGCCAGGGCCTGGCCCGGGTCGGTGGAGACGATGCCGCCGATCTGCTCCGGGTCGGTGTGGGACCAGCGCACGCCCCGCCAGTCCATCACCACGACGTACTCGGCCCCGGTGGCCCTGCGGATCCGCTCCGCCTCCCTCTGCACCGGGCCGTTCACGACGGGCGGCGTGTTCCGCACCTGCTGCGCGAGACCCGGCTGCTGCGCGGTCGTCTGCGCGATCGCCAGTGCGCGGCGCATCGCCTGGTCGTCGAGCTGGTCGCCGAGGGGCGCGAGAAACAGCCCGGTGGCCAGGACCGCGACCCCCGCGGCGATCGCCACCTGCATCAGCAGCACCTGCGAGAAGACCCGCCGGGGCAGGCCGAGGCGCAGGCGGCGAGCGGGTGGAGTGGGGCTCATACCCAAGACGGTACGTGCGCCCGTCCACCCGCCGTAACGGGTGTGGCATGGATCTCTTGATCAACACCTGCCCGCCTGAGGACGGCGTCCACGTGGCAGGGGGGGTCGCAGCGGACCCGTCCGGCCGAGCCGCCGTCCCCCCACTCCCGACGCACGGCCGGTTGGCCTGCGCCGCCGTCGTCCGCCCGCCCGCCGGTCAGCTCGCCAGGGCCGTCGTCAGCCTCTCCTCGCGCACCGCCACCACGTCCATCCGCGCGGGGGACCCGAGGACAGCCGCCCCGCAGCTCTCCGGCCGCGGCGGCAGTGCGGCGCTCTGCGACACGTCGACCCGCCAGCGGCGTCCGTCGACGTGGGCGACCGTGACCTCCCAGCGCGGCGCGGCGCCGGTCGTCCGCACCACGCTCAGCACCTCCGCCGCGTCCTCGCCGGTTGCGTGGCGCACGGCCAGCTCGGCCGCCTGGCCGGGCCGCTCCCAGGCCGAACCGCCCCGGCAGCCCGCCACGACGATCCGCCCCTCGCGGGCACGGTGCAGGACTTCCTTGAGGGCGTGGGCCTCCGCCCGGCCGTAGGCGTAGCCGTACGGCAGGACCAGCGCCGTCGGGGAGAAGCGGTGACCACCCAGATGGGTGACCTCCCAGACGCCCTGGACCCCGGAGGCGGCCAGTTCGGCGGCCAGGGGCCGGCCGAGGAGGGCGCAGCAGCGGTCGCGCTTGCCGTTGGTGCAGACGAGGGCGAGGGGGTCCCCGTCGTGGGCCCGGCCGCCGAGTACGACGTCGAAGCCGGCGTGCTCGCCCCGGCCGAGCGCGGCGAAGTCGAGGTCGAGCAGCCGGGCGGGATCGGAGGTCGTGGCGCTGTGCAGCCACACCTTCCCCGGAACGGTGTGGGCCGCGAACACCCGGCGCGTGGCGGGCATCCGGCGGTCCGCGTGCCGCCCCGGGCGGCGGATGAGGACGATCCGTACGCCCGTGTCCTTGGCGGCGGCCTCCAGGGCACGTCCCACCACGGGGTCCAGGTGGCTCGAAGTGAGCGCCTTGACACCCCACGGACCGGGCTGTTCCAGCAACAGCCAGGTCCTCGCGGTGGCCGCGGTTCCCGAAACGGGCTCGTCGGAGTCCCGGGAGACGCTTGAGCACGTACTCACAGAGGTGAGCCTAACCTGAGTTGCGCGTGAGCTCATTTCGGCCCCGTCTCCTGCTACTCCGGCAGTGGTTCACCCCTGACGTGTCACCCGGGCGCGGACCTTTACTCCGGCAGCGGCCGGGGCGGCTTCGGGCCCGCGTAGAGACCGCTCGGACGCATGCGCAGGGGACGCTCGCCGTACTCCTCCAGCGCATGGGCGATCCAGCCCGCCGTCCGGGCCACGGCGAAGATCGTCTCGCCCGCGCCGGCGGACATGCCGCACGAGGTGGTGAGCACGGCCAGCGCCAGGTCCACGTTGGCGTGCAGCGGGGTGTGCCGGGCGGTCGTCCGGACGATGTCCCGGGCGGCGAGCAGGGCGGGTTCCGCGCGCGGGACGTGCTCGAGCAGGGCGAACAGCGCACGCGCGCGTGGGTCCTCGCCCCGGTAGAGCCGGTGACCGAGCCCGGGGATGCGGCGCCCGGCACGCAGTTCGTCCGCGATCACCGGTGCCGCGTCACCCCGGTCGAGCACGTCGTGCAGCAGCCGGTGCGCCAGACCGCTGGCCGCGCCGTGCAGCGGGCCCTCGATCACGCCGAGCCCGGCGGAGACGGCCGCGTAGGCGTGCGCCCGGGCCGATGCGGCGACGCGCACCGCGAGCGTGGAGGCGGCCAGGTCGTGGTCGACGAGCAGGGCGAGTGCGGTGTCGAGGGCCCGCAGGGACGCCTCGTCCGGCTCCTCGTGGTGCGACAGCCGGGTCCACAGCCGGTGGGCCAGGGGGCCGTCGTCACGTCGTTCGGGCCATGCCTGGGGGAGAGCGGAGACGAGGGTGGGGATGAGGGTGCGCGCGGTGCCGAGCACGGCGTCCTCGGACAGGTCGAAGCGCAGCGGGTCGGCGGTGGCGGCGGCGATGGTCGCGACGCGCAACCGGTCGGCGGGGGAGGCGTGTTCGGGCAGGGCCTCGACCGCGCGGCGCGCGGTCGTGACGGCGGCCTCGGGCGCGTCGAACGTGGCGCCCCGGCGCATCCGGCCGGTCCACAGCCACTCGGCGACCTCTTCGTAGGTGTGCCGGGCCGCCAGCTCGACCGCGTCGACACCGCGGAAGTAGTACCGGTCGCCCTCGATCAGGGTGATGCGGGTGCGCACGCCCAGTTCGCCGCCGGAGCCCGAAGCGGCCGCGCTCTCCCGCCGGTTGCGCCGGGCGAGCGCCTCGACCTCCCCGGCGTCGAAGGTGCTGCCCCGGCCGCCGGGTGCCCGTCGGCTGCTGAGCTGCCCGCGGCTCACGTACGCGTACAGCGTCTCCGGTTTCACCCCGAGCAGCTCGGCGGCCTCCTTGGTGGTCAGCCTCCGTTCCGGGTGCGGTGAGGCGGTTTCTTGATCGCGCATGGGGGTCACCGTATCCGTCCGCGCAGCCATTGACTGAAGTGTTGATTCAATCAATATTGACAGGATTCAGTCAAGCATAGACAGTCGAATCAAGTACAAGGAGGCAGCGATGTCCGTCAACAGGTCCACAAGCGTTCTTCTCGACGCCCCGCGAGGGCTCGCCGGCGTGGTCGTCACCGACACCCGCATCGGCGACGTCCGCGGGCGCGAGGGCTTCTACCACTACCGGCAGTACTCGGCGGTCGACCTCGCCCGGAGCCGCGGGTTCGAGGACGTCTGGTACCTCCTCGTCCACGGCGGACTTCCGGACGCGGCTCAGCGCGCATCCTTCACGGCAGAGACGGCGGCGCTGCGGCCCCTGCCCGGCGAGGTGCGGGCGGCGCTGCCCCTCATCGCTGCGGCGGGCGGGCGCTCCGGCCCGCTCGCCGGGATGCGGACGGCACTGTCGCTGCTGGGCTCGGCGAAGGGCTTCCGCCCCGTGTACGACACAGGCGAGGAGGAGCGTCGGCGCAACACGCTGGAAGCGACGGCCGCCGTCCCCACTCTGCTCACGGCGCTGCACCGGCTGGCGCACGGGATGGAACCGATCGAGCCCCGCCGGGACCTGTCCTACGCGGCGAACTACCTCTACATGTTGACCGGATCAACGCCGGACGAGCGGCACGCCCGGGCGATCGAGCAGTACCTCATCTCCACCATTGACCACGGATTCAACGCGTCCACCTTCACGGCCCGGGTCATCGCTTCGACCGGGGCGGACGTGGCGGCCTGTCTCGCCGGAGCGGTCGCGGCACTGTCGGGGCCGCTGCACGGTGGTGCACCCAGTCGCGCTCTGGACACCCTGGACGCGATCGGCACCCCGGACCGCATCGACTCCTGGGTGCGCGAGCGGGTGCTCGCCGGAGACCGGATCATGGGGTTCGGGCACGCGGTCTACCGCACGGAGGACCCGCGGTCGCGGATGCTGCGGGAGGTCGCCCGGTCGTTCGGAGGTCCGCGGGTCGACTTCGCGGTGGAGGTCGAGCGGCACGTCGAGGCGATCCTCGCGGAGCTGAAGCCCGGCCGCCACCTGCACACCAACGTCGAGTTCTACGCGGGTGTGGTGATGGAGCTCTGCGGCCTGCCCCGCGAGATGTTCACCCCGACGTTCGCAGCCGCGCGGGTGGTGGGCTGGAGCGCGAACATCCTGGAGCAGGCGGAGGACACGAAGATCATCCGCCCGGTGGCGCGGTACGTGGGGCCGGAGGCGCCGCAACCGGTACCCGCTTGAGGGCCGCCGGCCTCACGACGGGCTGGGGGTACCTCGGCCCTGTATGTCGCGGACGGCCTGCTCGACGACGCGGAACAGGCGGGCCTCGTGACTGTCCGGGGACCTCCCACGGCTGCAACCCTCGCTCGTATCCTGGGGCGGCATCCCATCCTCCTGCGTGTGCCGCCAACGCGAGCCGGTGCGCGCGTCGGCGTGAAAGAGGTCGCACGGTGAGCCAGCCGAGCCCGCAACCGCAGCAGATCCCGGTCGTGGTCCTGGCCGGATTCCTCGGCTCGGGCAAGACCACACTGCTCAACCACCTCCTGCACCGCAGCGGTGGCAGCCGCATCGGTGCGATCGTCAACGACTTCGGGGCCGTCGAGATCGACGCGATGGCCGTGGCCGGGGCGCTCGGCGACTCGACGGTCTCCCTGGGCAACGGGTGCCTGTGCTGCGCCGTCGACGCGAGCGAACTCGACGACTACCTGGAGCGGCTCGCCAGGCCCTCCCTCGGCATCGACGTCATCGTCATCGAGGCCAGTGGCCTCGCCGAACCGCAGGAGCTGGTGCGGATGCTGCTGGCCAGCGAGCACCCCGGAATCGTCTACGGCGGACTGGTCGAGGTGGTGGACGCCGCCGAGTTCGACGCGACCCGCTCCCGGCACCCCGGGATCGACCGGCACCTCGCGCTGGCCGACCTCGTCGTGGTCAACAAGCTCGACCGGGCGGTGGACGGCGAACGCGTCCTCGGGCTGGTCCGGTCCCTCGCCGACGGCGCCGCCGTCGTCCCGGCCACCTACGGCCGCATCGACCCCGGGTTCCTCTTCGACTGCCGGCCGAGCGAGGAGCGCATCGGACAGCTGTCCTTCGACGACCTGCACGACCACGGCGGGGGTGAGCACGATCAGCACGCCGGGCACCTGCACGCCGCCTACGACAGCGTCTCGTTCGTCTCGTCCGTGCCCCTCGACCCCCGCCGGCTGATGGCGTTCCTCGACAGCCGCCCCCGAGGGCTGTACCGGATCAAGGGCTACGTCGACTTCGGGCCGTACGACGTGCGCAACCGGTACGCCGTCCACGCCGTGGGGCGGTTCCTGCGCTTCTACCCGGAGCCCTGGCCCGCCGGTGAGGAGCGCCTCACCCAGCTCGTCCTCATCGGCTCCGGCATCGACACCACCGCTGTCGGCAAGGAACTGGCGGCGTGCGAGGACGACGCCCCACAGGCCGACCAGCACGGCATGTGGGGCGTCCTGCGGTACGTACGCGACCCCGAGGAGGATCCCGCCGGCCCGGCCTAGACCGGCCCGGCCACCACGGCCACCGTCTTCGCCAGGGACACGCCCGATCCGTCACGGCGGGGGTCGATGTCCGGCAGGGCGGCCGGAGTGCCGTTCTTCTGCGCGGCACGCGCCGGAGCGGGACCCGCCCAGGCCAGGGACAGGCAGTCCTCGCCCTTCAGGAACCGCTGGCAGCGGACACCGCCGGTCGCCCGGCCCTTGCGCGGGTACTGGTCGAACGGCGTCAGCTTGGCCGTCGTCTGCACCGAGTCGTCCAGCGTGCCCCGCGAGCCCGCGACCGTGAAGACGACCGCGTCCGCGGCCGGGTCCACCGCCGTGAAGGAGATGACCTTCGCGCCCTCGGCGAGCTTGACACCCGCCACACCCCCGGCCGGACGCCCCTGCGGGCGGACCTGGGACGCCTGGAAGCGCAGCAGCTGGGCGTCGTCGGTGATGAACACCAGGTCCTCGTCCCCGGTGCGCAGCTCCACGGCACCGACGATCCGGTCACCCTCCTTGAGGGTGATCACCTCCAGCTCCTCCTTGCTGGACGGATAGTCCGGCACCACCCGCTTGACGACACCCTGCTGCGTGCCGAGCGCCAGGCCCGGGGACGACTCGTCGAGCGTGGTCAGGCAGACCACCGTCTCGTCGCCCTCCAGGGACACGAACTCCGCCAGCGGGGCCCCGCCCGCCAGGTTCGGCGTCGGGAGGGACTCCGGGAGCTGGGGCAGGTCGACCACGTTCAGCCGCAGCAGCCGGCCCGAGGAGGTCACCACGCCGATCTCGCCGCGGGCCGTCGCCGGCACCGCGGAGACGATCACGTCGTGCTTGACGCGCTTGGCGCCGGCGTCCTCCGCGAACGGCTCGGCGTCGGCCGTACGGGCCAGCAGACCCGTCGAGGACAGCAGCACCCGGCACGGGTCGTCGGCGACCTGCAGCGGCACGGCCGCGACCGGGGCACCGCCCGACTCCAGCAGGACCGTGCGCCGGTCGGTGCCGAACTTCTTGGCGACGGCGGCCAGTTCGGAGGAGACCAGCTTGCGCAGCTCCGCGTCGGAGTCGAGGATCCGGGTCAGCTCCTCGATCTCCGCGTTGAGCCGGTCCTTCTCCGTCTCCAGCTCGATGCGGTCGTACTTGGTCAGCCGGCGCAGCGGCGTGTCGAGGATGTACTGCGTCTGCACCTCGCTCAGCGAGAACTGCTCCATCAGGCGCTGCTTGGCCTGCGCGGAGTTCTCGCTGGAGCGGATCAGGCGGATGACCTCGTCGATGTCCAGCAGGGCCGTCAGCAGGCCCTCGACCAGGTGCAGGCGGTCGCGCTTCTTGGCGCGGCGGAACTCCGAGCGCCGCCGCACCACGTTGAAGCGGTGGTCGAGGTAGACCTCCAGCAGCTCCTTCAGGCCCAGCGTGAGCGGCTGGCCGTCGACCAGGGCCACGTTGTTGATGCCGAAGGACTCCTCCATCGGCGTCAGCTTGTACAACTGCTCCAGGACCGCCTCCGGCACGAAGCCGTTCTTGATCTCGATGACCAGGCGCAGGCCGTGCTCGCGGTCGGTCAGGTCCTTGACGTCGGCGATGCCCTGGAGCTTCTTCGAGCCGACCAGGTCCTTGATCTTGGCGATGACCTTCTCCGGGCCGACCGCGAAGGGCAGCTCGGTGACGATCAAACCCTTGCGGCGGGCCGTCACCTGCTCCACCGACACGGTGGCACGGATCTTGAACGTGCCCCGGCCGCTCTCGTAGGCGTCGCGGATGCCGGACAGGCCGACGATGCGGCCGCCGGTGGGCAGGTCCGGACCCGGGACGTGCTTCATCAGTGCGTCGAGGTCCGCGTTCGGGTGCCTGATCAGGTGGCGGGCCGCGGCGATGACCTCGCGCAGGTTGTGCGGCGGCATATTGGTCGCCATGCCGACCGCGATGCCCGAGGCGCCGTTGACCAGCAGGTTCGGGAAGGCGGCGGGCAGCGCGGCCGGTTCCTGCTCCTGGCCGTCGTAGTTGGGGTTGAAGTCGACCGTGTCCTCGTCGATCGACTCCGTCATCAGGCTCGTCGCCTCGGCCATGCGGCACTCGGTGTACCGCATGGCGGCCGGCGGGTCGTCGTTGCCCAGCGAGCCGAAGTTGCCGTGGCCGTCGACCAGGGGGACGCGCATGGAGAA
This sequence comes from Streptomyces sp. AHA2, assembly GCF_036857595.1. Taxonomy (NCBI): domain Bacteria; kingdom Bacillati; phylum Actinomycetota; class Actinomycetes; order Kitasatosporales; family Streptomycetaceae; genus Streptomyces; species Streptomyces sp. AHA2. Next base: position 71,282 of record NZ_JAUQWJ010000014.1, on the reverse strand, counting down.
CGGCTGGGCCATGCGCACCAGGGCGTCGTAGATCGACGCGTCGCCGTGCGGGTGGAGCTTGCCCATCACCTCGCCGACGACACGGGCGCACTTGACGTACCCGCGCTCGGGGCGCAGGCCCATCTCGTTCATCTGGTACACGATGCGCCGGTGCACCGGCTTGAGGCCGTCGCGGGCGTCCGGCAGGGCGCGGGAGTAGATGACCGAGTACGCGTACTCGAGGAAGGAGCCCTGCATCTCGTCGACGACGTCGATGTCGAGGATCCGCTCCTCGTACGCGTCGTCGGGCGGCGGGGTCTTCGTGCTGCGGCGGGCCATCGCTGCCGGCTCCTTGCTGCTGCGATCCAGATCTGACGCGGACCATTGTGGACCGCCGCACTGACAAGCGGGACCAGCACCCGGGGCAAGCGGTGCCCGCGCCCGCGGACCGAGGCCGGCGCCGGGAACTTCACCGGGGCTTCGCGCGCTTGCATACAGTGGCAGGACCGGCACGAATCCGCGGTTGTGAAGACCGCTCCGCGATCGAAGGGACGTACATGCCCATGGGTCACACGGCCACAGCCCAGGCAGGCTCCGGGGGCCTGACAGCGACCGAGCACCGCCTGGCCAACGGCTTGCGCGTGGTGCTCTCCGAGGACCACCTGACCCCGGTCGCGGCGGTGTGCCTCTGGTACGACGTCGGCTCGCGCCACGAAGTCAAGGGGCGTACGGGGCTGGCTCACCTATTCGAGCACTTGATGTTCCAGGGATCCGCCCAGGTCAAGGGCAACGGCCACTTCGAGCTCGTCCAGGGAGCGGGCGGCTCGCTGAACGGCACCACCAGCTTCGAGCGGACCAACTACTTCGAGACCATGCCCGCCCACCAGCTGGAGCTCGCCCTCTGGCTGGAGGCCGACCGCATGGGCTCCCTGCTGGCCGCCCTCGACGAGGAGTCGATGGAGAACCAGCGCGACGTCGTCAAGAACGAGCGCCGCCAGCGCTACGACAACGTCCCGTACGGCACCGCCTTCGAGAAGCTCACCGCCCTCGCGTATCCGGAGGGCCACCCTTACCACCACACCCCGATCGGCTCGATGGCCGACCTGGACGCGGCGACCCTGGAGGACGCGCGCGCGTTCTTCCGCACCTACTACGCGCCGAACAACGCCGTGCTCTCCGTGGTCGGCGACATCGACCCCGAGCAGACGCTGGCCTGGGTCGAGAAGTACTTCGGCTCCATCCCCGGCCACGACGGCAAGCCCGCCCCGCGCGACGGCTCCCTGCCGGAGACCATCGGCGAGCAGCTGCGCGAGGTCGTCGAGGAGGAGGTCCCGGCGCGCGCCCTGATGGCCGCCTACCGGCTGCCCCACGACGGCACACGCGCGTGCGACGCGGCCGACCTGGCCCTCACCGTCCTCGGCGGCGGTGAGTCCTCCCGCCTGTACAACCGCCTGGTGCGGCGCGACCGTACGGCCGTCGCGGCCGGGTTCGGCCTGCTGCGGCTGGCAGGGGCGCCCTCCCTGGGCTGGCTGGACGTGAAGACCTCCGGTGACGTGGAGGTGCCGGTCATCGAGGCCGCCATCGACGAGGAGCTCGCCCGGTTCGCCGAGGAGGGCCCCACGGCCGAGGAGATGGAGCGCGCCCAGGCCCAGTTGGAGCGCGAGTGGCTGGACCGCCTCGGCACGGTCGCGGGCCGCGCCGACGAACTGTGCCGGTACGCCGTGCTGTTCGGCGACCCGCAGCTCGCCCTGACCGCCGTCCAGCGGGTGCTGGAGGTCACGGCGGAGGAGGTCCAGGAGGTCGCCAAGGCCCGCCTGCGCCCCGACAACCGCGCGGTGCTCGTCTACGAGCCCGTCGCCGACGAGACCGACGATGCCGCCGGCGCCGCAGCCGCGGCCGGCGACGACAACGAGGAGGCGGCCAAGTGACCGAGCTCGCCACGATGGACTTCCACCCCCGGCCGCAGGCGGGCGAGGCCAAGCCGTGGGCCTTCCCGGCTCCGGAGCGCGGCACGCTCGGCAACGGGTTGACGGTCCTGCGCTGCCACCGTCCCGGCCAGCAGGTCGTCGCCGTGGAGGTGCTGCTGGACGCGCCCCTGGACGCCGAGCCGGCCGGCCTCGACGGCGTCGCCACGATCATGGCGCGGGCCTTCTCCGAGGGCACCGACAAGCACTCCGCCGAGGAGTTCGCCGCCGAGCTGGAGCGCGCCGGCGCCACCCTCGACGCGCACGCCGACCACCCCGGGGTCCGCATCAGCCTGGAGGTCCCGGCCTCCCGGCTCGAGAAGGGCCTCGGCCTGCTGGCCGACGCACTGAGGGCACCCGCGTTCGCGGACAGCGAGATCGAACGGCTGGTCCGCAACCGCCTCGACGAGATCCCGCACGAGCTGGCCAACCCCTCGCGCCGGGCCGCCAAGGAGCTGTCCCGGCAGCTGTTCCCGGCGGACTCGCGCATGTCCCGGCCCCGCCAGGGCACCGAGGAGACCGTCGCCGCGATCGACTCCGCCGCCGTGCGCGGCTTCTACGAGAAGCACGTCCGCCCCGCCACGGCCACCGCCGTCGTCGTCGGCGACCTGACCGGCATCGACCTCGACGCCCTGCTCGGTGACACGCTGGGCGCCTGGACCGGCTCGCGGGCCGAGCCGCGTCCGGTGCCGCCGGTCACCGCCGACGACACGGGCCGGGTCGTCATCGTCGACCGCCCGGGCGCCGTCCAGACGCAGCTGCTCATCGGCCGCACCGGCCCGGACCGGCACGACCGCGTGTGGCCCGCCCAGGTGCTCGGCACGTACTGCCTCGGCGGCACCCTGACGTCCCGTCTGGACCGGGTGCTGCGCGAGGAGAAGGGCTACACCTACGGGGTGCGGGCGTTCGCCCAGGTGCTGCGGTCCGCCCCGGACGGCACCGGTGCCTCGATGCTCGCCATCAGCGGCTCGGTGGACACGCCCAACACCGGCCCGGCCCTGCAGGACCTGTGGACGGTGCTGCGCACCCTGGCCGCCGAGGGGCTGACCGACGCGGAGCGGGACGTCGCCGTGCAGAACCTGGTCGGCGTCGCGCCGCTGAAGTACGAGACGGCTGCGGCCGTCGCCTCCACACTGGCCGACCAGGTCGAGCAGCACCTGCCCGACGACTACCAGGCCGCGCTGTACCGCCGGCTCGCCGCGACCGGCACCGTGGAGGCCACCGCCGCGGTCGTCAGCGCCTTCCCGGTGGACCGGCTGGTGACCGTCCTCGTCGGGGACGCGGCGCAGATCAAGGCGCCCGTCGAGGCCCTCGGCATCGGCGAGGTCTCGGTCGTCACCGCCGAGTAGCGGCACCCGCGCGGGAGCCCTGGTCGTCTTCCAAGGCACCAGGGCTCCCTTATGCCCGAATTGATACGGAGGTTGCCTGTCTGGCCTGTGGGATGCACTACAAAAGCCGGGATCCGTTTGGGAATTGAAAGTGACGCCGCTTAGCGTCGTCCGGGCTGTTCGTCAGGCAGTGCGCCGCACCCGCGGCACCGAACAGTCATCGCCGAGTCCCCGTACGGCGCGAGCCAGGGGAGCCGGGGACCCAACCGCAGTCCCTGGGGTGAATCGGACGCCCGCGCGAGCCGCGAGGGGGTCCGTAGGAGACCTTCCTGCTCCGAACCCGTCAGCTAACCCGGTAGGCGAGAAGGAAGGAAAGGACCAGCCACTTCATGGCGTTCACCCGCGCCACCGGCAAGCACCGTCGTCCCAGCCGCATCCAGCGCGGCACGGCCCGTGCGGCGGGCGTCGCGGCCCTCGCCACGACCGGCGTCATCGGCACCGTGGCCGCCCCGGCCGCCTTCGCCGCCGAGCCCGCCCCCGAGCAGACCGGTCTCACCCCCGTGGTCACCCTGGGCGACACCGTCGCCGAGCAGATCGACGCCCAGGCCGTCGCCCAGAAGCAGGCGGCCGAGGAGGCCGCCGCGAAGAAGAAGGCCGAGGAGGCCGCCCGCGAGCGGGCCGCCGAGGCGGCCGAGAAGGCCAAGGAAGCGGCCGAGAAGGCCCGCGAGGCCGAGGAGCGCGCCGCCCGCGAGGCCGAGCGCAAGCGCCTGAACACCTTCGTCTCCCCGATCTCCGGCTCGTACGTGTCCACCGGCTACCAGGCCGGCAGCAGCCTGTGGTCCTCCGGCAGCCACACCGGTGTCGACTTCCATGCCGCGACCGGCACCTCCGTCCACTCCGTCGGCGCGGGCACGGTCGTCGAGGCCGGCTGGGGCGGCGCCTACGGCAACCAGGTCGTGATCAAGATGAACGACGGCACGTACACCCAGTACGGGCACCTGTCGTCCATCGGCGTCTCGGTGGGCCAGCAGGTCACCCCCGGCCAGCAGATCGGCCTGTCCGGCGCGACCGGCAACGTCACCGGACCGCATCTGCACTTCGAGGCCCGCACGAGCCCCGAGTACGGCTCCGACATGGACCCCGTCGCCTACCTCCGCTCGCACGGCGTCAACCTCTGACGGCACCCGGCGATCGTGAAAAGCCCCGGCTCCGGCCGGGGCTTTTCACGTCCCGGACGGCCGGTCGTCCAAAAAGTTCTCCCGGATTTCCGTCCGCCGCCGGAAAGCGGGGCACATTGCAATAGAGTCACGAGCAATGCAGCCGCGGAGCACGCGTCGGCGTATTCGGGGAATCAGACGGAGGTCGGTCATGCGCATTCCCGCGCACTCGGTGTGCACGGCCATCCGGGACGACATCGTCGCCGGCGTCCACGCACGGGGGACCCGGCTCACCGAGGAACTGCTGGCGCGCCGCTACGGCGTCTCCCGCGTCCCCGTGCGGGAGGCCCTGCGCACCCTGGAGTCCGAAGGCTTCGTGGTGACGCGGCGGCACGCGGGCGCGTGGGTCGCCGAACCCGGTGAGCAGGAGGCCGCCGACCTGCTGCAGATGCGCGTGCTGCTGGAGCCGCTCGGCGCCGCCCGGGCCGCCCAGCGCCGCACCGAGGCCCACCTCAAAGTTCTGCGTGGCCTGGTCCGGCTGGGCCAGGAGCGGGCGCGCCGGGGCGGCGGCGAGGACCTGCGCTCGCTGGACGGCTGGTTCCACGAGACGCTGGCCCAGGCGTGCGGCAGCCCCGCCCTGACCTCGGTGCTCACCCAGCTCCGGCACAAAATCGCCTGGATGTACACGGTCGAGGCGCCGGCCGGCCCCGTCGAGTGCTGGAACGAGCACGGCGCGATCGTGGACGCCGTGGCGCGCGGCGACGGCGAGCGCGCGCGGGCGGCCACGGCCGCGCACGTCGAGCGTGCGACCGGCGCGCACCGGCTGCGGACCGGCTCCACCGGGGAACGCGCCGCCGAGGTGAGGAAGTCGCAACATTCCGTCAACACGGCGAGTCGGCGCAATTAACACGGGGGCCGTATACAAAGAGCAGGGAATTGCCGGAGGTCCGGAAGTATTCTTGTCCGCTGTCGCGTCCCCGTAAATGCCGCGTTCCTCTGCGCGTATATCCGTCAGGCGCCCCGGTTGCGTGTTCCGGCAATGCGAAGGGCCCGCCCGGTCGAATCCGGACGGGCCCCTTGTGCGCGCCCGAAAGGCGCTCTCACCTCAGACGGTTCTCACCTCAGACGGTCTCGGGCAGTTCCTCGAGGCCCTCGGAGACCAGCTTGGCCAGCCGGTCCAGGGCGGCGTCCGCCCCCTCGGCGTCGGAGGCGAGGACGATCTCCTCGCCGCCCTGGGCGCCCAGGCCCAGGACGGCCAGCATGGAGGCCGCGTTGACGGGGTTGCCGTCGGCCTTGGCGATCGTCACCGGGACGCCTGTGGCCGTGGCGGCTCGGACGAAGATGGAGGCGGGGCGGGCGTGGAGGCCCTCGGCCCAGCCGACGTTGACGCGGCGCTCAGCCATGTGTTGCTGCCCTTCGGTGTTCAGGGTTGTCTAGACCAGTTTCCCACACGTGAAGCCCACCGGGTGCGGTTCTGTCCCGCCACCGCCCCGGGGCGGAGGTCGGATCGCGGCCTCGATCCGACCGGTGCCCCCCACAGACTGCCCCGCGCCGCTGTCGGACGCGAGCCGTACTCTGGGGCCCATGCAGACCTCGTCGGACCGGCACGAGTACCCCGCCCACTGGGAGGCCGACGTGGTGCTGCGCGACGGTGGCACCGCGCGCATCCGGCCCATCACCGTCGATGACGCCGATCGCCTCGTCAGCTTCTACGAGCAGGTCTCCGACGAGTCGAAGTACTACCGCTTCTTCGCGCCGTACCCTCGCCTGTCCGCCAAGGACGTCCACCGCTTCACGCACCACGACTTCGTGGACCGGGTGGGACTCGCGGCCACGGTCGGCGGCGAGTTCATCGCCACCGTACGCTACGACCGGATCGGCGCCGACGGAACGCCCGCTTCCGCACCCGCCGACGAGGCCGAGGTGGCCTTCCTCGTCCAGGACGCCCACCAGGGCCGCGGGGTCGCCTCCGCCCTGCTGGAGCACATCGCAGCCGTCGCCCGGGAGCGCGGCATCCGCCGCTTCGCCGCCGAGGTGCTGCCCGCCAATACCAAGATGATCAAGGTGTTCACGGACGCCGGGTACACCCAGAAGCGCAGTTTCGAGGACGGCGTGGTCCGCCTGGAGTTCGGCCTCGAACCCACCGACCGCTCCCTGGCCGTGCAGTACGCGCGCGAGCACCGCGCCGAGGCCCGTTCCGTGCAGCGGCTGCTCGCACCCGGCTCGGTCGCCGTCATCGGCGCGGGGCGCACCCCGGGCGGCGTGGGCCGCAGCGTCCTGGGCAACATCCGCGACGCCGGCTTCACGGGCCGCCTGTACGCCGTGAACAAGGCCCTGCCCGAAGAGCAGAAGGAACTCGACGGGATACCGGCGCACCGTTCGGTGCGCGACATCGACGGCCCGGTCGACCTCGCGGTCGTCGCCGTGCCCGCCGAGCACGTCCCCGAGGTGGTCGCCGAGTGCGGTGAGCACGGCGTGCAGGGGCTCGTCGTGGTGTCCGCCGGCTACGCCGAGAGCGGCCTCGAGGGGCGTGAGCGCCAGCGCGCGCTCGTCCGGCAGGCCCGTACGTACGGCATGCGCATCATCGGGCCCAACGCCTTCGGCATCATCAACACCTCGCCCCGGGTGCGGCTCAACGCCTCCCTCGCCCCGGAGGTGCCGCGTCCGGGCCGCATCGGGCTGTTCGCCCAGTCCGGCGCCATCGGCGTCGCCCTGCTGTCCCGGCTGCACCGGCGCGGCGGCGGAGTCACGGGCGTCACGGGCGTGTCCACGTTCGTCTCCTCCGGCAACCGCGCCGACGTCTCCGGCAACGACGTCCTGCAGTACTGGTACGAGGACCCCGACACCGACGTCGTCCTCATGTACCTGGAGTCCATCGGCAACCCCCGCAAGTTCACCCGCCTCGCCCGGCGCACGGCCGCCGCGAAGCCGCTGGTCGTCGTCCAGGGCGCCCGGCACGGCGCAGCCCCCCAGGGCCACGCCGTGCGGGCGACGCGCCTGCCCCACGCGACCGTCTCGGCCCTGCTGCGTCAGGCCGGGGTGATACGGGTCGACACCATCACCGACCTGGTGGACGCGGGTCTGCTGCTGGCCCGCCAGCCCCTGCCCGCCGGGCCCCGGGTGGCGATCCTCGGCAACTCGGAGTCGCTCGGCCTGCTCACCTACGACGCGTGCCTCGCCGAGGGACTGCGGCCGCACCCGCCGCAGGACCTGACCACGGCCGCGTCCGCGGCGGACTTCCACGCGGCCCTGTCCCGGGCGCTGGCCGACGACCGCTGCGACGCGGTCGTCGTCACCGCGATCCCGGCGGTGGGGGAGGGCTCCGTCGCCGACGCGGCCCTCGCCCAGGCACTGCGCTCGGCCACGGCCGCGGCCCCGTCCAAGCCGGTCCTGGTCGTGCACGTGGAACTCGGCGGCCTGGCCGAGGCCCTGTCGGCGGCGGCCAGCACGGCTCCGCAGGTCAGAGCGGGCGACGCCCCGCAGACCGCGACCCAACCGGCGGCCCCGGACCAGCGGCCGGCACCCGGGGACCCGCCCCGTGCAGCCGCGGACGCGCACTCGGCAGCCCCCCACCCGCACCCGGCGGGCACGGACCAGCCGCCGGCCGCCCCCCAGGCACCCGAGGACGCGCACCTCATCCCCGCCTACCCGGCCGCGGAGCGGGCCGTCCGCGCCCTGGCCCAGGCCGTCACCTACGCCCAGTGGCGACGCGACGCGGCCGACCCCGGCAAGGTGCCCGAGTACGACGACGTCGACGTGAAGGGCGCCGCCGCGCTGATCGACGGACTGCTCGCGCGCGGGGAGGGTCCCGCCCTCGGCCCGGACGAGACGTGCGACCTGCTCGGGCACTACGGCATCGAGGTGCACCGCTCCCTGCCCGCCCCGACCCCCGACGCCGCCGCCGAGGCGGCCCGCGCGCTCGGGTACCCGGTGGCGCTGAAGGCCACCGCCCCGCACCTCAGGCACCGGGCCGACCTGGGCGGCGTACGCCTCGACCTCACGGACGAGGAGCAACTGCGCCGCTCCTACGCGGAGATGACCGAGATGTTCGGCGCGGCCCAGGAACTGCGCCCGGTCGTGCAGCGCATGGCGCCGCGCGGCGTGGACGTCGTCGTACGGGCCGTGATCGACCCCGCGGCCGGCGCGGTGCTCTCCTTCGGGCTGGCCGGGGCCGCCTCGCAGTTGCTCGGGGACACCGCCCACCGGCTGATCCCGGTCACCGACCGCGAGGCGCACTCGCTGGTGCGGTCGATCCGCACCGCCCCCCTGCTGTTCGGCTGGCGCGGCTCCGCCCCGGCCGACACCCGCGCCCTGGAGGAACTGCTGCTGCGCGTGTCCCGGCTGGTGGACGACCACCCCGAGGTCGTCGCGGTCACCCTGGAACCGGTCGTCGTCGCCTCCCACGGCCTGAGCGTCCTGGGCGCCTCCCTCCGTCTCGCACCGCCGCCCGCCCGGGACGATCTGGGCCCGAGGACGCTGCCCGCGTACTGACGGGGAAGCGAGCGGTGCCTCGCAGTCGGTGGTCCCCCGTAGGATGGGCGTCATGGCCAAGACCAGTACGACGACCCAGGGGCTGCGGGCGGCGATCGAGCGCAGCGGCTACTACCCGGCCCTCGTGGCCGAGGCGGTGGAGGCCGCCGTGGGCGGCGAGCCCATCCGGTCGTACCTGGTCCACCAGGAGACGACGTTCGACCAGAACGAGGTGCGCCGGCACGTCACGGTGCTCGTCCTCACCGACAACCGCTTCATCGTCAGCCACACCGACGAGCAGGCCGCCGACAGCACCTCCCCGACGCCGTACGCGACGACGTCGACGGAGTCCGTGAAGATCGGCCGCATCTCGTCGATCGTGGTCAGCCGCGTGGTCGCCAACCCGGAGTCGTACAAGCCGGGGACCCTGCCGCGTGAGGTCGTCCTCACCATCGGCTGGGGCGCCGTCTCCCGGATCGACCTGGAGCCGGCCGCCTGCGGCGACCCCAACTGCGAGGCCGACCACGGCTACACCGGCAACTCCACGGCGGACGACCTCAGCCTGCGCGTGAGCGAGGCCGGGGACGGTCCGGAGACCGTGCGCGAGGCTCTCGCCTTCGCGCAGGCCCTCTCCGAGGCGACCGCGGACACCGCCCGCTGATGACCCATTCCAAGACGGCCTGGGACCCCCATCCCGAACCGCTCACCGTCGCCTCCGCCCCCGTCCCCGAGTACGGCAGCGGATCACTCGCCGACCTCCTGCCCACCCTGGCCGCCGGCCTGGACGTGCCGGGCATGACCGCCGCGATCCCCGAGCTGACCCCCGCCGACCGGAACTGCGTGTTCCTGATCGACGGCCTCGGCTGGGAGCAACTGAAGGCGCACCCCGGGGACGCGCCCTTCATGACGTCGCTGCTCGCCACCTCGCGCGGCGGCACCGGACGTCCCCTGACCGCCGGCTACCCGGCGACGACGGCGACCTCCCTGGCCTCCGTCGGCACCGGACTGCCGCCCGGCGCGCACGGCCTGCCCGGCTACACCGTGCGCAACCCGGACACCGGCGAGCTGATGAACCAGTTGCGCTGGCAGCCCTGGACCCCGCCCGCCCCCTGGCAGCCGTACCCGACGGTCTTCCAGCTGGCCCACCAGGCGGGTGTGCACGCGGCCCAGGTGTCGTCCCCGACCTTCGAGAACACTCCGCTGACGAAGGTCGCGCTCAGCGGCGGCAGGTTCCTCGGGCGGCTCTCCGGCGAGGACCGCGTGGACCTGGCGGCCGAGCAACTGGCCGCGGGCGACCGCTCCCTGGTCTACACGTACTTCGCCGAGGTCGACGGCGCCGGTCACCGCTTCGGCGTGGACTCCGACGCCTGGCGCGGCCAGCTCATGTACGCCGACCGCCTGGTCCAGCGCCTGGCCGAGCAACTGCCCCCGCGCAGCGCGCTGTACGTCACCGCCGACCACGGCATGATCGACGTGCCCTTCGGCGAGCAGCACCGCATCGACTTCGACGAGGACTGGGAGCTGAGTGCGGGCGTCGCCCTGCTCGGCGGCGAGGGCCGTGCCCGGCACGTGTACGCGGTGCCCGGCGCCGCGAACGACGTCCTGACCTGCTGGCGCGAGGTGCTCGGCGAGCAGTTCTGGGTCGCCTCGCGCGACGAGGCCGTCGCGGCGGGCTGGTTCGGCCCGCAGATCGACGAACGGGTGTACCGCCGGCTCGGAGACGTGATCGCCGCCGCCCGCGACGACGTGCTGCTCATCGCCTCCGAGCGGGAGCCCAAGGAGTCGGCGATGGTCGGCAACCACGGTTCGATGACCCCCGCCGAGCAGCTGGTCCCCCTGCTCGAAGTACGCTCCTGACGTCCCGCGGCCGGACCCGTCCGGCCGGCCCCATCCGCCGAAAGGTGCTCAAGCCCACATGCCCGAGCTGGTGTTCTTCTCCGGAACGATGGACTGCGGGAAGTCGACACTGGCTCTCCAGATCGAGCACAACCGCTCCGCCCGCGGCCTGCAGGGCATGATCTTCTCCCGGGACGACCGGGCCGGCGAGGGCAAGCTCTCCTCCCGCCTGGGCCTGGTCACGGACGCGGTGGAGGTCGAGGACGGCCAGGACCTGTACGCCTACCTCGTCGACCACCTCTCCCAGGGCGGCCGCGCCGACTACGTCATCGCCGACGAGGCGCAGTTCCTCTCGCCCGAGCAGATCGACCAACTCGCGCGCGTGGTCGACGACCTGAGTCTGGACGTCTACGCCTTCGGCATCACGACCGACTTCCGTTCCAAGCTGTTCCCCGGCTCGCAGCGGCTGGTGGAACTGGCCGACCGGGTCGAGGTGCTCCAGGTGGAGGCCCTGTGCTGGTGCGGCGCCCGGGCCACGCACAACGCCCGCACGATAGGCGGTGTCATGGTCGTCGAGGGCGCTCAGGTCGTCGTCGGCGACGTCACCCACTCCGCCGACGAGGTGGGCTACGAGGTGCTGTGCCGCCGCCACCACCGCCGCCGCATGACCGCGGCGTCGGCCCGGGCGGCGGCCCTGTCCCCGGACGTGCTGCCGGTGTCGTCCGCCTGACGGGACTTCGGCCGGACGGGAACCGGTCGGCGTACCGGGGCTCGTGGCGCAGTGGGCGCCGGGCGGCGGCGCACCACGGTTCGGCCGCACCACGGCCCGGCCGCACCGCACCGCCGGTCGCATCGGAGCCGTCAGCCCGGTGGCTGCAGCAGCGCGAAGCGCGCCCCTTCCGGATCCGCCACCGCCGCCACCCGCCCCTGCGCCGTGTCGTGCACCGGCTTGAGGATCTGCCCGCCCAGGTGCACGACGTGGTCCACGGCGTCGTCCACGTCGGCGACCTGGAAGTACGTCACCCAGTGCGGCCCCCGGTCGCGGGGCAGGGCCCGGCCCAGGCCGTGGATGCCGGCGACGGGCCGGCCGCCGAGCTGCAGCGTCACGTAGTCGAAGTCGGCGGACACCACCGGCTCCTCCTCGTGGCCGAACACCGTCCGGTAGAACTTGGCGACGGTCGCGGACTCGAAGGTCAGCAGCTCGTTCCAGGCGGGTGTGCCCGCGACACCGGAGACGGCCGTGCCCCGGTGCGCGGCAGCCTGCCAGATCCCGAACACGGCGCCCGACGGATCGGAACCGATGGCCAGCCGCCCGGCGTCGGCGGCGTCCAGCGGGCCCACCCCGATCGTGCCGGCGCGGCTGCGCACGGTCTCGGCCGTCAGATCGACGTCGTCCGAGGCGAAGTAGGGAGTCCACGTGACGGGAAGGTGACGGTCCGGAGGCAGCCGCCCGATGCCCGCCACCTCGCGCCCGTCGAGCAGGGCGCGCACGTACGGGCCGAGTTGCTGGGGTCCGGGCCGGAACTCCCAGCCGAACAGCGCCCCGTAGAACTGCTCCGTCGCGTCAAGGCCGTGCACCATCAGGCTCACCCAGCAGGGTGTGCCGGGCGTGTGCCGATCGGGCGCTGCGCCGTTCCGGCGGGCGGGCCCCCGTTCGTCGGTCATCGTCACTCTCTTCTCGGCCTCGCGATGGCCGTGCTCTGCGCAGCCTGCGTGGGGCATGCCCTGTGGGGCGGCCCTGCCCGGGAGAATGCCCGAAGTGCGGGTCCCTGTCCCTCGCGGCGCGCTCGTCGGCACATGCGTTCAGCTGTACAGCATGTGCTTGTTCCCGCACGCGGTGTGATCGTCCGGGTCCGGCCGAGCAGAGTAGCCGGACACGGGCGGGTCGGCCACCCCCGTGCGCGAGGATGGGGCCATGAACGCCATCATCTCCGCATCCGACCTCGCGACCGAGCTGGCGGGTTCGCGTCCTGTGGTCTTGCTCGACGTCCGGTGGCAGCTCACCGCGGCGAGGGCGGCCGGCGAACCGCCCTTCGACGGCCGGGCGGCCTACGAGGCCGGGCACCTGCCGGGCGCCGTCTACGTCGACCTGGACCGGGAGCTGGCCTCCGCACCGGGCGAAGGCGGCCGTCACCCGTTGCCCGAGTTGGGGGTCTTCGGTGCCGCGATGCGCCGGGCGGGCGTGTCGTCCACGACGCCGGTGGTCGTCTACGACGGCGGCCAGGGCTGGGCGGCGGCCCGGGCCTGGTGGCTGCTGCGCTGGACGGGTCACCCGGACGTGCGAGTCCTCGACGGCGGGTTGCCGGCCTGGCCGGGCCCGCTGGAGACGTCCGTACCGGACCCGGTGGAGGGCGACTTCGCGCCCGTGCCGGGGCGGAGCGGGCTCCTCGACGCCGACGCCGCCGCCGCCCTGGCGCGGTCCGGGGTGCTGCTGGACGCGCGGGCGGCGGAGCGGTACCGGGGCGAGGTGGAGCCGATCGACCCGGTGGCCGGGCACATCCCCGGCGCGGTGTCGGCGCCCACCACGGACAACGTGGGCGCGGACGGCCGTCTCCTGCCCGCCGGGGAACTGCGCGAGCGCTTCAAGGGCCTGGGCGTGACCGGCGGTTCCCGGGTCGGCGTCTACTGCGGCTCAGGTGTCTCCGCGGCGCACGAGATCCTGGCCCTGGCGGTCGCGGGCATCCCGGCGGACCTGTACGCCGGGTCGTGGTCGGAGTGGTCCTCGGACCCGGCTCGGCCGGTCGCGACCGGGCCGGATCCCCAGTAAAACGGCATGAGCGAGGGCCGCGCCCGCACGGGCGCGGCCCTCGTCCGTTCCTGCGGCCGTGTTCCTGCGGCCGGCCGGCTACTCCTGCTTCTTGCGCCGGGTGCCGAACACGATCTCGTCCCAGCTGGGGACGGCCGCCCGGCGGCCCGGGCGGACGCCGTCGGCCTCCGCCTGGCGGTCGGTGGCGCCGATGAGCCGGTCGCGGTGGCTGCCGACGGAACGCGGCATGAGGACGTCGGCGTAGGCGGAACCGGCCGAGGCGGCGGGGGCCGGCGGCTCCTCCACCTCGGCTTCCACGACGGGCTCGTCCTCGTCCTCGGGCGCCGGGCGCTCGGGCACCACGAGGTCGCCGCGGAAGCTCGGCACCGCCTCCAGCAGGCTGGTCAGCGAGTCCCGTTCGGCCGAGGCGGTGAGGGCGGTGGCCTCCTCGTCGGGCTCGGTCACCGGCGCGGGCAGGCTCAACCGCTCGCGGTCGCCGGAACGGTCCAGCGGCCTGTCGCGCGGCAGTCGGGCGATCCGCGGCACGAAAGGGAAGCTCGGCTCGGGCGCGGCGAGGTCGTCGGACTCCCCGATCAGCGAGCGGGCCTCGTCGTCGACGGCCTGCACGAGCCGCCGGGGCGGGTCGTACGTCCAGCTCGCCGAGTGCGGTTCGCCCGCGACGCGGTAGACCAGCAGGACCTCCCAGGTGCCGTCGTCGCGGCGCCACGAGTCCCACTGCACGGTGTCCTTGTCGGCGCCGCGCAGCAGCAGCCGCTCCTGCACGGCCTCGCCCAGCGGGGGACCGGAGGTCTCACCGGGGCGGCGGACGGGGGTCTTGCGGGCCCGCTCGGCCATGAAGGCACGCTCGGCGAGCACGGGACCCTCGAAGCGGCGCACCCGGTCGACGGGGATGCCTGCCAGCTGCGCGACCTCTTCCGCTGTCGCGCCGGCACGTATACGCGCCTGGATGTCGCGGGGGCGGAGGTGGCTCTCCACCTCGATCTCGATCTGGCCGAGGCGGGGACGGTCGCCACGCACGGCGGCGCGGAGCCGTTCGTCGATGGGAAGCGTGTACTCCGTGCTGTCCGCAGCCTTCAGCACCAGCCGTGTGCCGTCATTCGAGACGGCCACGACACGCAGTTCGGGCATGGGGACCTCCCGGGTGGTGCCTGCCGACGTCACGTGCGTCGCTGCTTCCGCTAGTCGAGTGTGGCCTGCCCGGGTGCAGCCTGCCACAACCTTGCCGAGTTGCCCGGCGTGTCGGGCGCGGGCCCTGGATCGCCGTTATGGCACGGTTACCTATTCGCAACGCTAAGTGACGAACTCCGTCACCCTGTGCAACTAGCCCCCTCCCGGCGGTCCTTGACGGCTCCGGGCACCCTGACGGGAGACCGGGCCCAGGGCTCGCCACAGTACTCCATTTGGGCCACGTGCGTGGATTGGCACGCCGTCCAACTTCTGGCAAGGACTGAGACTTGGCCTTCTGGTGCCCCCGTCCCGCGATCTTGAACGTGGGGAAGTTCACGTCGTCGCCGGAACCGGAACTGGGCGTTTCGGCCGCTCGTCCCCCTTCTTGTGCAGTTGAACGACCGTGTACGGGAACGGGAGGCAAGGTCCGGGGATGCGTGGAAGGCCCGATGGTGTCGATGTGGCGGACGAACCCGCGGCGGGGAAGCCGAAACGGATCGACCTGAATGTGCCCCAGGTGGCGGGCGGCGCCGTGGCGGCCGTCCTGGCCGCCAAGCTGGCCTCGTACTTCGGTGTGTACGGGACGATCCTCGGGGCCGGCGTGGTGAGCGTCGTCGCCACCTGCGGTGGCTCCCTCTTCCAGCACTTCTTCACGCGCACGGGTGAGCAGATCCGCGGTGCGACGGCCGCGGCGCCCCGGGTGGAGGCGGTCCCCGAGGCGCAGAACCCGCCGCCCCTGGGCGAGTTCACCGAGGGCACGGTCTACCGCGCCCGCGCCCACGCCGGGGGCTGGAAACGGGCGGTGCTCGCCGCGGCCGTCGTCTTCGGCGTCACGATGGCCGGAATCACCTCCTACGAGCTGCTGTCCGGCCACAACCTCGGCGGCGGGCGCAGCACCACCGTCGGTGACGCCTTCACCGGCGGTCACAACTCCGCACGGGATGACGGGGATTCCGGCGAGCCGGGCGAATCCGGTGAATCGGGGAAGCGGGACGGGCCGGAACCCTCCGGACGTTCCGACGGGCATTCGGAGGGTGACGGCGGCACGACGGCTGATCCGTCGGCCGGTGCTTCCCGGAGCGGGGACCCCTCGCCCTCCTCCGACGGGGGCGACGGAGCCGCGACGCCGAGTCCGGCGCCGACGCCGAGCGGGAGCGAGGACTCCGCGCGCACCACCCCCGACGCGTCGCCTACGCCCCCAGCACCCTCCGCAGGTAGTCGTTCTGGAACCGGCGGTCAGGATCCAGGCGATCCCGCAGCGCCGTGAACCCGCCGAAGCGCGGATACACCCCGGAGAGGTACTCCGCGTCCCGGGTGTGGATCTTGCCCCAGTGCGGACGGCCCTCGTGGGCGGTGAAGATGCGCTCGGCCGCGGTGAAGTACCGCTGGTAGGGCGTCCCTCGGAACATGTGGACGGCGATGTAGGCGGTGTCGCGGCCGGAGGCGGTGGACAGGGTGATGTCGTCGGCGGGGGCGGTCCGCACCTCGACGGGGAAGCTGACCCTCAGCCCCGAGCGGTCGACCATCGTCCTCAACTCGCGCAGCGCGTCGGTCACGGCCGCCCGCGGGACGGCGTACTCCATCTCCACGAAGCGCACCCGGCGCGGGGAGGTGAAGACCTTGTACGGGATGTCGGTGTAGGTGCGGGCGGACAGGGCCTTGCTGGAGACCTGCGCGATGGCGGGGATCGTGGCGGGCACCGCCCGGCCGACCCAGTTGGCCACCTGGAAGACGCCGTTGGAGAGGAGCTCGTCCTCGATCCAGCCCCTCACCTGCGGCACGGGCCTCTCCGGACCGGCGCTGCGGTTGTTGCGCTTGGTGTTGGTGCTGCCGGTGTGCGGGAACCAGTAGAACTCGAAGTGCTCGTTCTCGGCCCACAGCTCCTCGAAGTCCGCGAGCACCCGGTCGAAGGGCATGGGTTCCTCGCGGGCCGTGAGCAGGAAGACCGGCTCGACGGCGAGGGTGAGCGCGGTGACGACGCCCAGGGCCCCGAGACCGATGCGCGCGGCGGCGAAGACGTCCGGGTTCTCCTTCTCGGAACAGGTGAGGACCGAGCCGTCGGCCGTGACCAGTTCCAGGCCCTTGATCTGGGCGGCGATCGATGCGGAGTCGCGGCCGGTCCCGTGCGTGCCGGTGCTGGTGGCGCCGGAGACCGTCTGCTCCATGATGTCGCCCATGTTCGTCAGCGACAGGCCCTCACGGGCGAGGGCCACGTTGAGCCTCTTGAGCGGGGTGCCGGCCTCCACCGTGACCGTCATGTTCTCGCGGTCGATCCTGCGTATCCCGGTCAACAGGTGAGGGCGGATCAACAGGCCGTCGGTCGCGGCTATGGACGTGAAGGAGTGCCCCGTGCCGACGGCCTTCACCCGCAGACCGTCCTCGGCGGCCCGCCGCACGGCGGCGGCCAGCTCGTCGACGGAGGCCGGGGCGACCTCCCGGGCGGGGCGCGCCGAGACGTTGCCGCCCCAGTTACGCCACGTGCCGTTCTTTCCGTTCGCTGTGCTGCTCAACGGAGCCTCCCCGACCCGGTGCCGGTCGTTTGAGCCGGCGGAACCCGAGGAAACCCACCGCGACCGCGACGGCCCCGGACACCGCCGGAACCCCGTACCCCGCACGCGCCCCGGCCGCGTCGATCACCCAGCCGGCCGCGGAGGAGCCGAGCGCGACTCCCACCGCGAGCCCGGTGCTCACCCAGGTCATGCCCTCGGTGAGCTGCGCGCGTGGTACGTGCTCTTCGATGAGGGACATCGTCGTGATCATCGTCGGAGCGATGGACAGACCCGCAACGAACAGCGCCACGGCCAGAGACGGCAAGTTTCCGACCAGTAGGAGGGGGATCATACTCACGGCCATGGCGCACACGCCCAGCAACCACCGGCGTTCCGGCGCCCCGGCGAAGTGCAGCAGCCCGAAGACCATGCCCGCCACGCAGGAACCCGCGGCGTACACCGCGAGGACGATGCTCGCCGCCGCCTTGTGCCCCTCCTCCTCGGCGAAGGCCACGGTCACCACGTCGACCGCTCCGAAGATCGCGCCGGTCGCGACGAACGTCACCACCAGCACCTGCAGCCCCGGCGCGCGCATCGCGCTGCCCCCGCCCTTGCGCTCGCGCGGGTGCGGGGCGGGCTCGGTGGAGCGCTGCGCGGTCAGCCAGAACACGCCGGCGGCCAGGAAGCAGGCGGCCAGCAGCGGCCCGGCCTCCGGGAACCACGCCGTGGACAGGCCGATGGAGATGATCGGCCCGAAGATGAAGCACACCTCGTCGACCACGGACTCGAAGGAGTACGCGGTGTGCAGCTGCGGCGTCCCCCGGTACAGCGCCGCCCAGCGGGCCCGGACCATCGCGCCGACGCTCGGCACGCAGCCGATGCCGACGCACGCCGCGTACAGGACCCAGTCCGGCCAGCGGTAGTGCGCGGCGAACAGCAGGACGGCCGCCGCGGCGAGGGAGATCAGCGTCGCCGGCCGCAGCACCCGCCGCTGCCCGTACTGGTCGACCAGCCGGGACACCTGCGGCCCGGCCACCGCGGCCGACAGCGCGATGGTCGCCGACAGGGCGCCCGCCAGGCCGTACCGCCCGGTGATCTGGGAGATCATCGTGACCACGCCGATGCCCATCATCGACAGCGGCATCCGGCCGAGGAGACCCGCGGCGGAGAAGCCCTTGGTGCCGGGCGCGGCGAACAGGGCGCGATAAGGGCTGGGCAACGGGGTCTCCGGAGGGCTCGGTAAGCTGCCAACGCAGTCGACACAGCTTACGTCCCGCGGCTCGCGCACGCACCGGTCCGGACGGCTCCCCACCGGCCCGGCGCCCGGACCCGCCCGCCGTTTCCCGGCTGTCGGTGCCGGGTGGCAGGATCGGACCCATGCCAGACGCGCGCGATGCCAGCCCCTACGACGCCCTCCTCCTGCTCTCCTTCGGCGGCCCGGAAGGCCCGGACGACGTGGTCCCGTTCCTGGAGAACGTGACGCGCGGCCGGGGCATCCCCACCGAGCGTCTCAAGGAGGTCGGGCAGCACTACTTCCTGTTCGGCGGGGTCAGCCCCATCAACGACCAGAACCGCGCCCTGCTGGACGCCCTGCGCAAGGACTTCGCCGAGCACGGCCTCGAGCTGCCCGTCTACTGGGGCAACCGCAACTGGGCCCCGTACCTGACGGACACCCTGCGCGAGATGGTCCGCGACGGCCGCCGCCGCATCCTGGTCCTGGCCACCAGCGCCTACGCCTCCTACTCGGGCTGCCGCCAGTACCGCGAGAACCTCGCCGACGCGCTCGCGGCCCTGGAGAGCGAGGGGCTTCAGCTGCCGAGGATCGACAAACTGCGGCACTACTTCAACCACCCCGGCTTCCTGGAGCCCATGATCGACGGGGTGCTCCGCTCCCTGGAGGAGCTGCCCGAGGAGGTGCGGGACGGGGCCCACATCGCCTTCTCCACGCATTCGATCCCCACGGCCTCCGCCGACACCTCGGGACCCGTCGAGGCCCACGGTGACGGCGGCGCGTACGTACGGCAGCACCTGGACGTGGCCAAACTGATCGCCGAGGCGGTCCGCGAGCGCACCGGCGTCGACCACCCCTGGCAGCTCGTGTACCAGTCCCGCTCGGGCGCCCCGCACATCCCGTGGCTGGAGCCGGACATCTGCGACCACCTCGACGAACGGCACGCGGCCGGCGTCCCGGCGGTGGTGATCGCCCCCATCGGCTTCGTCTCCGACCACATGGAGGTCCTCTACGACCTCGACACGGAGGCCAAGGCCAAGGCGGAGGAGCTGGGGCTGCCCGTGCGCCGCTCCGCCACCGTCGGCGCCGACCCCCGCTTCGCCGCCGCCGTCCGCGACCTCGTCGTGGAGCGCGCCGCCCTCGAGCGCGGGCAGGAGGTCACGCCGTGCGCCCTGGGCTCCCTCGGGGCGAGCCACCAGCTCTGCCCGGTCGGCTGCTGCCCGGCCCGCGCCCCGAAGCCCGCCGCGGCGGGCGCCGACAGCCCCTACGCGTGAGGAGCCCCGTGACCGACCCCCTGCACTCGGACCTGCTC
This sequence comes from Streptomyces sp. AHA2, assembly GCF_036857595.1. Lineage (NCBI taxonomy): Bacteria > Bacillati > Actinomycetota > Actinomycetes > Kitasatosporales > Streptomycetaceae > Streptomyces > Streptomyces sp. AHA2. The sequence continues at coordinate 51,582 of NZ_JAUQWJ010000014.1, read as the reverse complement.
GCCCTCGCCCAGGAGGCCGCGGCCCGTGCCGGCGCCCTGCTGCGGGACGGCCGGCCCGCCGACCTCGCCGTCGCCGCGACCAAGTCCAGCCCCATCGACGTCGTGACGGAGATGGACATCGCGGCGGAGAAGCTGATCACCGGTCTGATCGCCGAGCGGCGCCCCGAGGACGGCGTCCTCGGCGAGGAGGGCGCCTCCACCGAGGGCACGAGCGGCGTCCGCTGGGTGATCGACCCGCTCGACGGCACGGTCAACTACCTGTACGGGCTGCCCACCTGGGCCGTCTCCGTCGCCGCCGAACAGGACGGCGAGACCGTCGTCGGGGTCGTCGCGGCCCCGATGCGCGGTGAGACGTTCCACGCGGTGCGCGGCGGCGGGGCGTGGGCCACCGGCGCCTGGGACGGCGAGCGCCGGCTGGCCTGCCGCCCCGCACCGCCCCTGGACCAGGCACTGGTCTCCACCGGCTTCAACTACGTCGCCGAGGTCCGCGCCCACCAGGCCGACGTCGCCCGGCGGCTGATCCCGATGCTGCGCGACATCCGCCGGGGCGGCTCGGCCGCCGTCGACCTGTGCGACGTGGCGGCCGGCCGCCTGGACGGGTACTACGAGCGCGGGCTGCACCCCTGGGACCTCGCGGCCGGGGACCTCATCGCCCGGGAGGCGGGCGCACTGACCGGCGGCCGCCCCGGACAGCGCCCGTCGGGAGAGCTCGCGGTCGCCGGGAGCCCCGGGGTCTTCGAACCCCTCCAGCGTCTGCTGGAGGACTTCGGCGCCTGGCACGACTGACGTCGCCCCCGGCCCGCCCCTCGCGGGCCGGGGCTCGTCGAGGCCCGACGGCGGGCGGCGGCAGGGCGGACAGCGGGTGAACTCGGCCGTGAACGGCGAAGCGGGCCCCGGCGCTGGATTCGCCGGGGCCCGCTCGGTTCGCTCCGATCAGACGCTGATCGCGCCGACCTCCACACCGTGCTCGGCGGCGAGGCGGCGCAGGTCGTCGAGCTCGCCCTGTTCCACGTCGACGAGGAACTCGTCGCCCTCGTCTCGAGCCCGGGACAGATCGGACTCGGTCGCCCTTATGCGCTGCAGAAGTCCTGCGGTGAATGCGTCCATGCTGCGCCCCCTCGTCCTGGGTCGTGGGTCGATGGCACGGGGGTGTGCCGTTCGGAAGGGACGATCACGCCGCGTGCGGATGCCCAGCGCCGCGGGCCGGGCGGCGACGGTGCCGGACACCCACGCCCGCCCTGCGGAAAAGCGGATTGCACCGCACCGCATGGTGGTGCGGTGCCAGCAGAGCGTGATCGTGGGATGTAAAGCCGTCCTCCCCAAGCTCTCTTCCGTGGAAACCTAACCGCCGGAGAAAACTTCGTATTCCCCTCCCGGCCCCCGCAGCCCCACCCGCCTTACCGCCGACTTATGACCGAAAAGGGCAGGATGGAGGGCAACACCGAGACCCCGAACACCCCTGCCCGCCCGCGCCCAGCGTCCGGCGGGCGGACATCAGGAAGGACAAGGGACGTGCGCGTACTCGTCGTCGAGGACGAGCAGCTGCTCGCCGATGCGGTGGCCACCGGACTGCGCCGGGAGGCCATGGCCGTCGACGTCGTCTACGACGGTGCGGCCGCCCTGGAGCGCATCGGCGTGAACGACTACGACGTGGTCGTCCTCGACCGGGACCTCCCGCTCGTGCACGGCGACGACGTCTGCCGCAAGATCGTGGAGCTGGGCATGCCCACCCGCGTGCTGATGCTCACCGCCTCCGGCGACGTCAGCGACCGGGTGGAGGGCCTGGAGATCGGGGCGGACGACTACCTGCCCAAGCCCTTCGCCTTCAGTGAGCTCATCGCGCGCGTGCGGGCCCTGGGCCGGCGCACCAGCGTGCCCCTGCCGCCCGTCCTGGAGCGGGCCGGGATCAAGCTCGACCCCAACCGCCGCGAGGTCTTCCGCGACGGCAGGGAGGTGCAGCTCGCGCCCAAGGAGTTCGCCGTCCTGGAGGTGCTGATGCGCAGCGAGGGCGCCGTCGTCTCCGCCGAGCAGCTCCTGGAGAAGGCCTGGGACGAGAACACGGACCCGTTCACCAACGTCGTGCGCGTGACGGTCATGACCCTGCGCCGCAAGCTCGGCGAGCCTCCCGTGATCGTCACCGTCCCCGGCTCCGGCTACCGGATCTGAGTCCCCGTGGCGACGACCCCAGCACCCCCGCAGGCGCCCCCCAAGCCCACCTGGGACCCCAGAAGACCGGTACCTCCCTTCCCCTGGCTGCGCCCGACCATCCGCATACGGCTCACGCTGCTGTACGGCGGCATGTTCCTGATCGCCGGCATCCTGCTGCTGTCGATCATCTACCTGCTGGCCGCGCAGGCGCTCAACACCGGCAACGAGCCCCTCTTCAAGATCGTCGGTGGCACGGAGATCAAGGTGGCCAGTGAGAACTGCCCCGCCGTGAACTCCGCCAGCCCGACGCTGTCCGAGTTCAACGCCGCGATCAGCAGGTGCATCGACGACCAGCGCCAGGCCGCGCTCGACAACCTCCTCAGCCGCTCCCTCCTGGCCCTGCTCGGCCTGGCGGTCATCGCCTTCGCGTTCGGCTACGCCATGGCCGGGCGGGTGCTGTCGCCGCTCGGGCGCATCACCCGCACCGCCCGCGCGGTCGCCGGCTCGGACCTGTCGCGCCGGATCGAGCTGGACGGCCCGGACGACGAGCTGAAGGAGCTGGCGGACACCTTCGACGACATGCTGGAGCGGCTCCAGCGGGCGTTCACCGCCCAGCAGCGCTTCGTCGGCAACGCCTCGCACGAGCTGAGGACGCCCCTGGCGATCAACCGCACGCTCCTGGAGGTGCACCTGTCCGATCCCGGTGCCCCCGCGGAGCTGCAGCAGCTCGGCAAGACACTGCTGGCCACGAACGAGCGCAGCGAGCAGCTCGTGGAGGGCCTGCTGCTGCTCGCCCGCAGCGACAACCAGATCGTCGAGCGCGGCCCGGTGGACCTCGCCGAGGTCGCGGGACAGGCCATCGACCAGGTGCGCGCGGAGGCCGAGAGCAAGGGTGTGCAGATCCGGGGGGAGCGAAAGCCCGCGGTCGTCCAGGGCAACGGCGTGCTGCTGGAGCGCATCGCGCTGAACCTGGTGCAGAACGCCGTGCGCTACAACGTGCCCGAGGACGGCTGGGTGGAGGTCACCACGGACGTCCAGCACGGCCAGGCGGTCCTGGTCGTCTCCAACACGGGACCGGTCGTGCCGGCCTACGAGATCGACAACCTCTTCGAGCCGTTCCGGCGGCTGCGCACCGAGCGCACGGGCAGCGACAAGGGCGTCGGGCTGGGCCTGTCGATCGTCCGGTCGGTGGCCCGGGCCCACGGCGGGCACATCTACGCCCAGCCTCGCGAGGGAGGTGGGCTCGTGATGCGAGTCACGCTGCCCGTCTGAGATCATGGCGCCGATCAACTCGACGACACGCGGAGTTGTTCGCTTTGAGCGGAATTTCCACACCGTTGCCGGGCGTGTCCCGTGTGTGATCGATCACAGGGGCGGCTTTCCGGCCATCTACTCTCCGTGATCACGCGCCCGGCCGGAAAGCCGGGAAAATCCCGGTTTTCGGGGGTCGTGATCACGGGAAGTACAGGGTGAGACGCCTTTGTAGTGCGGCATTCGGACCGTGTACGGTCCCCATCGCCATCCAAGCCGATCACTCGTGAGGAGTCCGGTTGGGTGTCGATTGAGTAACAGACCTTGATGTGAGGCAAAATCTCCGCCTCAGGTCGGGCACAAGTCCGGCCTCTCACGCGTTACGTGCGCTGGAGACACCGCAGACACCCAGAGGGGGAGAGCGACCATGGCCACCGATTACGACACTCCACGCAAGACCGACGACGACGTCGACTCGGACAGCCTCGAAGAGCTGAAGGCTCGGAGGAACGACAAGTCGGCCTCCGCCGTGGACGTCGACGAGTTCGAGGCCGCAGAGGGCCTCGAGCTTCCCGGCGCCGATCTTTCGAACGAGGAACTGGCCGTCCGGGTCCTCCCGAAGCAGCAGGACGAGTTCACCTGCATGAGCTGCTTCCTGGTCCACCACCGCAGCCAGCTGGCCCGGGAGAAGAACGGCCAGCCGATCTGCCGCGACTGCGACTGAGGGCGGGTCGGCCGTGACTGGCTCGACCCCTCCCTGGAAGCGCCGCTTCTCCAAGCGGAGGGCGGACGAAGGGCCGATCGAGAGCGGCCCGCGGTACGACGCGCGTGACGAGGAGCGAGGCGCCACCGGCACGGGGGCGGCCTCGCTCGAACCTGCAGCGGACCGGGGTGACCTCCCGGCGTCCGTGGACGTCCCCGCACCCGTCGCCCGGCGGCGGGCGGGGACGATCCGGCAGCGGGCCAGGGAAGGCGCCCGCAGGGGCGGCGACCGGGCCCGGGCGGGGCTGTCCTACCTCGCCGACCGGATCATCGAGATGGCCCCCCGGGTTCCCGTGCGGGACCTGGCGACCCTGCGCAGGCAGTTCCCCGGTCTCGGACCGGAGGAGATCGCCGACAAGCTCGTGGCGGGGGCCTCGAAGGCGACGGCGACGGTCGGCGCCGGCATCGGCGCGGCGGCCATGCTGCCCGTGCCGCCGGCGATGCCGACGGAACTGGCGGCGGAGGTCACCGGCGTCGCGGCGATCGAGCTGAAGCTGATCGCGGAACTGCACGAGGTGTACGGCGTGCGGCCGGCCGGCACCCTCAAGCAGCGCAGCACCGCCTACCTCCACTCGTGGTCGGGCGAGCGGGGGATCGACGCCACGAAGCCGTCGACCGTCAGCACGGCGCTGAACAGCCGTATGAAGCGTGAGCTGCGGCAGCGGATCATGAAGCGGATGGTCCGCAACATGCCGAACCTGATGCCCTTCCTGGTGGGTGCCGCTGTGGGCGCCGCGATGAACCGCAGCGAGACCAGGAAGCTCGCCGGCCGGATCCGGGCCGACCTGCGCAGGATGCAGGTGCCCTGGGAGGCCCTGGAGGCCCTTCCCGCCCTCGAGCGCCCGGCCGACGCCCTGGAGATGGGCGAGATCGAGCACGACCCGCTGAACCGCCGTTCGCGGCGGCACGACGAGGGTCACGGGAAAGGCGACGGACCGGGCGGCCGGCCCGCCGGCGGACGCTGACCCGCCGCCCCGGCGGCCGGGGTCCTGACCTGCGTCGCGTCCGGGAACCGGCCCGCCGCTGCGCCGGGCGCCGGTCCGTCCTCCGGCCCGGTGACCGTCCGCGCGGGTGTGCTACTTCGTCTTCGCGGCCGTGAGGGCCGCGGCCAGGCGTTCCGGCTCGCGCGTGGACAGGTACAGGTACGGCGTGGGGTCCTCCGGGTCCGTGACCCGCACGCGCAGCGCCGTCGGGATGTAGGCGCGCAACAGCATGAAGGCGCGCGGGTCGGCCTTGTGCGTGCGCCAGGCGCGGGCCTCCTGGGCGTCCAGCACCTCGGCCTCGCCCAGGGCCGTCACCGGGATCTTCGCCTCGCCCGCGATCAGGGAGTCCCCGACGACGCGGATGCGGACCGATCCGTACGAGCTGGCGGCGACGGCCGCGACCGCGGTGCCCCCGGCCAGCCCGCCGAGCATCGGCAGCGTGCCGAACGGGAGCAGGACCAGGGCCAGGGAGACCCCCACGAGGAGCGAGATCAGCCACCAGGTCCGCGGGGCGGTCAGGCGTTCTTCGTACGGGGCGGCGGAGAGCTGCATGGAGCCAAGCTTGGCACGGTGTCCGCAGCGGGCCGACGCGCGGGTAAGGTCTGCGGCTGTGAGTCGTACTTCCCCAGCTCTTCAGCCCCCGGCCGACGCCGTGTCACCGGTGCGGCACCCGGACGCGCCGGCGCCCGGTGAGCTCCTGGGCGCGCACTACGGTCAGTGCTTCGGCTGCGGCGGCGAACAGCCCCACGGGCTGCACCTGGAGGCCCGGGCCGGCGAAGGCGTGTCCCTCACCGCCGAGTTCACCGTGCAGCCCGCACACCAGGGCGCTCCCGGCCTCGCGCACGGCGGCGTGCTCACCAGCGCCCTCGACGAGACCCTCGGCTCACTGAACTGGCTGCTGCGCACGATCGCCGTGACCGGACGGCTGGAGACCGATTTCGTGCGGCCGGTGCCGGTCGGCACCACGCTGCACCTCCAGGCCGAGGTCACGGCGGTCGCCGGACGGAAGATCTACTCGACCGCGACCGGACGCGTGGGCGGTCCCGACGGGCCCGTGGCCGTGCGGGCCGACGCGCTCTTCGTGGAGGTCGAGGTCGGCCACTTCGTCGACCACGGCCGCCCCGAGGAGATCAGGGCCGCCATGAGCGACCCGGACCAGGTCCGGCGCGCCCGTGCCTTCGAGGTGAACCCGTGAGCCGTGAGTCCGTGGACCCCGCGCCGGTGAGCCGTGAGCCGGTGGAACTGCTGATCCGGCGCGTCGATCCGGACGTACCGCTCCCGTCGTATGCGCATCCCGGGGACGCGGGGGCCGATCTGCGGACGACCGAGTCGTGCGAGCTGGCCCCGGGGGAGCGGGCCGTGCTGCCCACGGGGGTGTCTGTGGCGCTGCCGGAGGGGTACGCGGCCTTCGTGCACCCGCGATCCGGTCTGGCCGCTCGCTGCGGCGTCGCCCTGGTGAATGCCCCGGGGACGGTTGATGCCGGGTACCGTGGGGAGATCAAGGTGATCGTGGTGAATCTCGACCCGCGCGAGGCCGTGCGGTTCGAGCGCTTCGACCGGATCGCCCAACTGGTCGTCCAGCAGGTCGAGAAGGTCCGCTTCCGCGAGGTGGCGGAGCTTCCCGGCTCCGTGCGCGCCGAGGGGGGCTTCGGGTCCACCGGAGGCCATGCCGCGGTGGACGGGACGAGCGGCACAAGCGGTCAGGCCGCCATGGGCGGTCGGACGGGTGGGAATCGATACGCTTCGGTCGTATCCGACCGGGAAGGACAGTGACGTGTTCGGACGTCGCAAGAAGAGGGATGCCGCCGAGGACGCGGCCGGCGAGGCCGAGCAGGTCGTCGACGGTGTCGACACCGAGGCGGACGCCGAGGGCGAGCGTCTGAGGCTCGAGCCGGCGCCCCGCCCCGACGGGCCCTGGGACAGTTCGGAGGTCCGCGACCCGGCCGAGGGCCGCGTCGACCTGGGCGGTCTGTTCGTGCCGGGCGTCGACGGCATGGAGCTCAGGGTCGAGGTCGCCGGGGACGCGATCGTCGCCGCGACGGTCGTCCTGCGTGACAGCGCCATCCAGCTGCAGGCCTTCGCCGCGCCCAAGCGCGAGGGCATCTGGGGCGAGGTGCGCGAGGAGATCGGCACCGGCATCACCCAGCAGGGCGGCATCGTCGACGAGGTCGAGGGTCCGCTGGGCTGGGAGCTGCGTGCCCAGGTGCCGGTGCAGCTGCCGGACGGCACCGGCGGCTTCCAGGTCGTGCGGTTCGTCGGCGTGGACGGCCCCCGCTGGTTCCTGCGCGGGGTGATCTCGGGCCAGGGCGCGGTGCAGCCGCAGGCCGCCGGGCTCCTGGAGCAGATCTTCCGGGACACCGTCGTCGTCCGGGGCGAGGGCCCGATGGCGCCCCGCGACCCCATCGTCCTGAAGCTGCCGAACGACGCCCAGATGGTTCCCGAGGGCGTGCAGCAGGAGGAGGGCTCCCGTTTCGCCGGCGGAATGGGACAGCTCCAGCGCGGACCGGAGATCACCGAGGTCCGCTGAGGCCACGCGACAGCAGGGCCGCATCCCGTAGGGGGTGCGGCCCTTTCCCGTGCGCGGAACCTTGACGGCGCAATGGTCCGTACCTACCGTCTCCGACCAACGCGCCCGTTCATAAAGGCGCTTCACGTTCACATACGAGAACGGAAGGCCCCCCACGCATGCGCAGAACCGCTCTCCTCGCCGCCTCGGCCGCCCTCGTCGCCGGGGTCCTCGCCTGGCCCGCCGGTGCCGCTCCCACCGCTCCCGCCGCCTTCGTCCACCCCGGCGTCACCGTCTCCAAGGGCCAGCTGGACTTCGCCCGCTCCCAGGTCGGCGCCGGCGCCCAGCCCTGGAAGGGCGCCTTCGACCGGATGATGGCGAGCAAGTACGCCGACCTGAACCGCGCCCCCAAGCCCCGGGCGGTCGTGGAGTGCGGCTCCTACTCCAACCCCAACTACGGCTGCACCGACGAGCGCGAGGACGCGATCGCCGCCTACACCCAGGCCCTGGCCTGGTACATCACCCGCGACGAACGGCACGCCCGCAAGGCGATCGAGCTGATGGACGCCTGGTCCGCCGTGCTCCGCGACCACACCAACAGCAACGCGCCCCTGCAGACCGGCTGGGCCGGCTCCACCTGGCCCCGGGCGGCCGAGATCATCAAGTACACGTACACCGGCACCTGGGCCGACTCCGGGCGCTTCGCCACCATGCTCCGCACCGTCTACCTGCCCGAGATCATCAACGGTTCCCACTCCAACGGGAACTGGGAGCTGTCGATGATGGAAGCCGCCATCGGCATCTCCGTCTTCCTGGAGGACAAGGCTTCGTACGACAAGGCCATGGCGAAGTTCCGCACCCGGACGGCCGCCTACGTCTACCTGGAGTCCGACGGCGCACTGCCCAGGACCGTCCCCAGCCAGAACCTCGACACCCGCGACAAGGTCGTCAAGTACTGGCAGGGACAGTCCACCTTCGTCAACGGGCTCAGCCAGGAGACCTGCCGCGACTTCACGCACACCGGCTACGGCCTCTCGGCGATCTCCCATGTCGCCGAGACCAGCCGGATCCAGGGCCAGGACCTCTACGGCACGGACGTGGGGGAGCGGCTGCGGCACGGGCTCGGCTTCCACGCCAAGTACGAACTCGGCAGCGCCGTCCCGAGCTGGCTGTGCGGCGGCTCCCTCGAGCTGGGACTCGGCCCGGTACCCGAGGTCGGCCACAACGCCCTCGCCAACCGCCTCGGGCACGCCATGACCAACACCGAGACGCTGACCCTGCGAGGCCGCCCCGCCGGCTCCAACAACCTCTTCGTGGCGTGGGAGACCCTCACCCACGGCGACAACCCCGCGTGAGCCGCTGGGCGGCCGGACGGCCGGGCGCGTCAGGGTTCCGTCAAGGACGGCCCCGGTGACGCGTCCGGCACCGCCGCGCCGCCCCCGACGGTCGTAGGGTCGACGCTGCGAAAGCAGCAGACCGGAAGACAATGAGGCCATGGCACGCGGCAAGCTCCGTATCTACCTCGGTGCGGCACCGGGCGTCGGCAAGACGTACGCGATGCTGTCCGAGGCGCACCGCCGGGTCGAGCGGGGCACCGACTGCGTGGTCGCCTTCGTCGAGCACCACGACCGCCCCCGCACCGAGGTCATGCTCCGCGGGCTGGAGCAGGTGCCGCGCCGGGAGCTGGAGTACCGGGGCGGGGTCTTCACCGAGATGGACCTCGACGCCGTCCTCGCCCGCCGCCCGCGCGTCGCCCTGGTGGACGAACTCGCCCACACCAACGTCCCCGGCTCCCGCCACACCAAGCGCTGGCAGGACGTGGAGGAACTGCTGGCGGCCGGGATCGACGTCGTCTCGACCGTCAACATCCAGCACCTGGAGTCCCTCGGCGACGTCGTCGAGTCGATCACCGGGGTGCGGCAGCAGGAGACCGTGCCGGACGAGGTGGTCCGCCGGGCCGACCAGATCGAGCTGGTCGACATGGAGCCCGAGGCGCTCCGGCGCCGGATGGCGCACGGCAACATCTACCGGCCCGACAAGGTCGACGCCGCCCTGTCCAACTACTTCCGTCCCGGCAACCTCACCGCGCTGCGCGAACTGGCGCTGCTGTGGGTGGCCGACCGGGTCGACGCCTATCTGACGCGGTACCGCAGCGAGCAGGGCGTGTCGCGGATCTGGGGCTCGCGCGAGCGGATCGTGGTCGGCCTGACCGGCGGCCCCGAGGGCCGGACCCTGATCCGCCGGGCCGCACGGCTGGCCGAGAAGGGCGCCGGCGGCGAGGTGCTCGCCGTCTACATAGCCCGCAGCGACGGGCTGACCTCGGCCTCGCCGAAGGAACTGGCGCTGCAGCGGACCCTGGTCGAGGATCTGGGCGGAACGTTCCACCACGTCGTCGGGGACGACATACCCGCCGCGCTGCTCGCCTTCGCCCGTGGGGTGAACGCCACCCAGATCGTGCTCGGCTCCTCCCGCCGCAAGACCTGGCAGTACGTCTTCGGGCCCGGCGTCGGCGCGACCGTGGCCCGCGAGTCCGGGCCGGACCTGGACGTGCACATCGTCACCCACGGCGAGGTCGCCAAGGGCCGCGGCCTCCCGGTCGCCCGGGGCGCGCGCCTCGGGCGGTCCCGGCGCCTGTGGGGCTGGCTCGCCGGCGTGGCCGGGCCGCCGGTCCTGACGGCCCTGCTCAGCACCGTCGACCTCGGCCTGGCCAACGACATGCTGCTGTTCCTCGCACTGACCGTGGCGGCCGCCCTGCTCGGCGGTCTGCTCCCGGCGCTCGCCTCGGCGGCCGTGGGCTCCCTGCTGCTCAACTACTTCTACACGCCGCCCCTGCACCGGTGGACCATCGCCGACCCGAAGAACATCGTCGCCATCGTGATCTTCGTGGCGGTCGGGGCGGCGGTCGCGTCCGTGGTCGACCTCGCCGCCCGCCGCACCCACCAGGCGGCCAGGCTGCGGGCGGAGTCCGAGATCCTTTCGTTCCTCGCGGGGAACGTGCTGCGCGGCGAGACCGGCCTGGAGGAGCTGCTGGAGCGGGTCCGGGAGACCTTCGGCATGGAGTCCGCGGCCCTGCTGGAGCGGGCCGGCGACGTCGAGCCCTGGACCTGTGCCGGACGCGTCGGCCGCGGGCGCCCCGTCGAGCGGCCCGACCAGGCCGATGTGGACATGCCGGTCGGGGATCACATGGCCCTGGCCCTCACCGGTCGTGTCCTGCCCGCCGAGGACCGCAGGGTGCTGGCCGCCTTCGCCGCCCAGGCCGCCGTCGTCCTGGACCGCAGCCGACTCCAGGAGGAGGCCGGCCGGGCCCGCACGCTCGCCGAGGGCAACCGCATCCGCACGGCTCTGCTCGCCGCCGTCAGCCACGATCTGCGCACGCCGCTCGCCGGGATCAAGGCCGCGGTGACCTCGCTGCGCTCCGAGGACGTGGCCTGGTCCGAGCAGGACCGCGCGGAACTGCTGGAGGGCATCGAGGAGGGCGCCGACCGCCTCGACCACCTCGTCGGCAACCTGCTCGACATGTCCCGCCTCCAGACCGGCACCGTCACCCCGCTCATCCGCGAGGTCGACCTGGACGAGGTCGTACCGGTGGCGCTCGGCGGCGTGCCCGAGGGCAGCGCCGAGCTCGACGTCCCGGAGACGCTGCCCATGGTCGCCGTCGACCCCGGCCTGCTGGAGCGGGCGGTGGCCAACCTCGTCGAGAACGCCGTCAAGTACGCCCCACCCGATGTGCCCGTGCTGGTCGCCGCCAGCGCGCTCGCCGACCGGGTGGAGGTGCGGGTGGTCGACCGGGGGCCGGGTGTGCCCGACGCGGCCAAGGACCGGATATTCGAGCCGTTCCAGCGCTACGGCGACGCCCCGCGCGGGGCCGGGGTGGGACTCGGCCTGGCGGTGGCGCGCGGCTTCGCCGAGGCCATGGGCGGCACCCTCGCCGCCGAGGACACCCCCGGAGGCGGACTGACCATGGTCCTCACCCTCCGCGCGGCGCACTCCCGCCCCTCGCTCCTGTCCGCAGCAGACTCCGAAAGGCAGGTCTCATGACCCGCGTCCTGGTGGTCGACGACGAGCCGCAGATCGTGCGCGCCCTCGTGATCAACCTCAAGGCACGCACGTACGAGGTCGACGCGGCCCACGACGGTGCCACCGCCCTCCGGCTCGCCGCCGCACGCCACCCCGACGTGGTCGTCCTCGACCTCGGGCTGCCGGACATGGACGGCGTGGACGTGATCCGGGGGCTGCGCGGCTGGACCCGGGTGCCGATCCTGGTGCTGTCCGCCCGGCACTCCTCCGACGAGAAGGTCGAGGCGCTGGACGCGGGCGCCGACGACTACGTCACCAAGCCGTTCGGGATGGACGAGCTGCTGGCCCGGCTGCGGGCCGCCGTGCGCCGGGCCGAGCCGGCCCACGGCGGCGAGGACGACGTGCTCGTGGACACCGGCGAGTTCACCGTCGACCTGGCCGCGAAGAAGGTCCACCGGGCGGGCAGGGACGTACGGCTGACGCCCACGGAGTGGCACCTGCTGGAGGTGCTCGTGCGCAACGGCGGCCGCCTGGTCGGGCAGAAGCAGTTGCTGCAGGAGGTGTGGGGGCCGTCGTACGGGACGGAGACCAACTATCTGCGCGTGTACATGGCGCAACTGCGGCGCAAACTGGAGGCCGACCCCTCCCACCCGAAGCACTTCATCACCGAGCCGGGGATGGGGTACCGGTTCGAGAAGTGAGCGTACGGGCCCCGGCCGGACGGGGCACCGGGTCGGGAGACGAGGCCCTCACCACACGGGTACGGAGTTGGCGGCAGGCCCCGGTACGCTTCAGATATGAGTGCTGTTTCTCGTTCCGAGAAGCCGGCGGGCCGGTTCCGGCGCATGCTCGACCGGCTCTCCTCGTCGCAGGAGGACCTGGAGTCCGAGGAACTGCGGGAGGACACCGAGACCACCGGCTGCATCCGGATCGGAGACTGCCAGGACCGCGAGATAGTGACGGTTACTGGTACCTTGCGCACGGTCACCCTGCGGCCGCGGGCCGGAGTCCCGACGCTGGAGGCCGAGCTGTTCGACGGCACGGCCGCACTGGACGTGGTGTGGCTCGGCAGGCGTTCCATCGTGGGGATAGAGCCGGGGCGCAAGCTGATCGCGTCGGGCCGGATCTCGATGAGCCGGGGCCGCCGGGTGCTGTTCAACCCCAAGTACGAACTGAGACCCCTCGGACGGGAGTAGCCGGTGACGTCGCTCGACAAGCCGACCGAAGAGAATTCTGCGGACGACGCCCGGGCGGTGACCGAGGCCGCCCTGTTCGAGGCGTTCGGCGGCGTGCGGGGCATGGTCGAGACGGTGCTGCCCGGCCTGCTGTTCGTCACCATCTACACGATCAACAAGGACCTGCACCTGTCGGCGATCGCGGCGCTCGCGGTGTCGCTGGTGCTGGTCGCCGTCCGGCTGGTCATGAAGGACACCGTCAAGCACGCCTTCAGCGGTGTCTTCGGCGTGGCCTTCGGTGTCGTCTTCGCGATGATGACCGGCAACGCCAAGGACTTCTACCTGCCCGGCATGCTCTACACGCTGGGCCTGGGCCTCGCCTACATCGTCACGACCCTGTGCGGGGTGCCGCTGATCGGGCTGATCCTGGGGCCGGTCTTCAAGGAGAACCTGTCCTGGCGGACCCGCAACCCCGGCCGCAAGAAGGCCTACGCGAAGGCGAGTTACGCCTGGGGTGCGATCCTGCTCGCCAAGTGCGCGATCCTCTTCCCGCTGTACTGGTGGGCCGACACCACCCAGCTCGGCTGGGTCCTGGTCGCCCTGAAGATCCCGCCGTTCCTGCTCGCCGTGTGGCTGACCTGGGTGTTCCTGGCCAAGGCGCCCGCGCCGATCGACGTGTTCGCCGAGATGGAGGCCGAGGAGAAGGCTGCCGAGGAGCGGGAGCGGCAGGCCGCCGCCCGCTCCGCCGAGCAGTGAGTGCCCGTCATCCGACGAGGAGGGGCGCCCCCGGCCGGGGGCGCCCCTCCTTCGTCGTCCGCGGGGCGGGTGTCAGCCCGCCGCGCCGTCCCGGCGTACCGACAGCAGGTCCTCCAGCTGCTCCTCGCGGGCCTGGGCGGCCACGAAGAGCAGCTCGTCGCCCGCCTCCAGGGAGTCCTCCCTGGTGGGGGTCAGCACCCGGGTGCCGCGGATGATCGTCACCAGGGACGTGTCCTCGGGCCACTGGACGTCACCCACCTGCGTGCCGGCCAGGGCCGACTCCTCCGGCAGGGTCAGCTCGACGAGGTTGGCGTCGCCGTGGCTGAAGCGGAGCAGACGGACCAGGTCGCCCACGCTCACCGCCTCCTCGACCAGGGCCGACATCAGACGCGGGGTGGACACGGCGACGTCCACGCCCCACGACTCGTTGAACAGCCACTCGTTCTTGGGGTTGTTCACCCGGGCGACGACGCGCGGGACGCCGTACTCGGTCTTGGCCAGCAGGGACACGACCAGGTTGACCTTGTCGTCGCCGGTCGCGGCGATGACGACGTTGCAGCGCTGCAGCGCGGCCTCGTCCAGGGAGGTGATCTCGCAGGCGTCGGCGAGCAGCCACTCGGCCTGCGGGACGCGCTCGACCGAGATGGCGGTCGGCGCCTTGTCGATGAGCAGGATCTCGTGGCCGTTCTCCAGCAGTTCGCCCGCGATCGAGCGGCCGACCGCGCCGGCTCCGGCAATGGCGACCCTCATCAGTGACCGCCCTCCTGTTCGGGACCCTTGGCGAACGCCGCCTCGACCTTGTCGACCTCGTCGGTGCGCATCATCACGTGCACCAGGTCTCCCTCCTGCAGCACGGTCTGCGAAGTGGGCAGGACCGCCTCGCCGAGCCGGGTCAGGAAGGCCACGCGCACGCCGGTCTCCTCCTGGATCCGGCTGATCTTGTGACCGACCCAGGCGGTGGAGGTGTGCACCTCGGCGAGCTGGACACCGCCGGTGGGGTCGCGCCACAGCGGCTCGGCGCCGGAGGGCAGCAGCCGGCGCAGCATCTGGTCGGCCGTCCAGCGGACGGTCGCGACGGTGGGGATGCCGAGGCGCTGGTAGACCTCGGCGCGGCGGGGGTCGTAGATGCGGGCGGCGACGTTCTCGATGCCGAACATCTCACGGGCCACGCGGGCGGCGATGATGTTGGAGTTGTCACCGCTGGAGACGGCGGCGAAGGCGCCGGCCTCCTCGATGCCCGCCTCGCGCAGGGTGTCCTGGTCGAAGCCGACGCCCGTGACGCGGCGGCCGCCGAATCCCGAGCCCAGCCGGCGGAAGGCGGTGGGGTCCTGGTCGACCACGGCGACCGTGTGCCCCTGTTGCTCGAGGTTCTGGGCCAGAGCGGAACCCACCCTTCCGCAACCCATGATGACAATATGCATCGCGTCACACCGTGCTTCCTGCAGGCCCTCTGACCTTCATGAATGTCGTGCTCATGTCTCTCTTTCGGCTCGCCAGGCATCACGTCGCGGCCTGCGTGCGGGCCGCCAGGCAACATCATGCCGGTGCGATCACGCCATGATGCCCTCCGGGGCCGGTGCCGTGTTCGACTGTCCGACTCCAACGTATCGGCAAAGCGCGGGGGGTTGCCGACGGGGCCGCGAGGACTCCGGCCGTCCCCGGGAGGCAGGGAGAGGGCCGTCGTGAACCACGAGATCGACGTACTGGTGCTGGGCGGGGCCGGCGTGGACACCATCGTGCACGTGCCCGGACTGCCCGTGCCGTTCGCGGACAGCCACATGATCCGCCCCGGCATCGTGACCCGGGCGGGGCAGAGCGGGGACTTCGTCGCCCTCGCGGCGAGCGCGCTGGGCCTGCGCACGCACCACCTCGACCTGCTCGGCGACGACCCGGAGGGCGACCTGGTCCGCGCGCTGCACCGCGACCGGGCCGTCCCGCTCACGGCCGTCCCCCAGCCGCTCGGCACCAAGCGCGCCGTCAACCTCGTCGGCCCCGACGGCCGGCGGATGTCCCTGTACGACGCCACGCGGTCCGCCGACGCCGACCGGCTGCCCGAGACCCTCGTACGCGAACTGGCCGCGTCCAGCCGGCACGCCCACGTCGTCATCACCCAGCCGTGCGCCCACGCGCTGCCCGTCCTGCGGGAGGCGGGCGTCACGATCTCCACCGACCTGCACGACTGGGACGGCGCCGATCCCTACCACGAGACCTTCGCCCGCCAGGCCGACCTGGTCTTCCTGTCCGCCGCGGCCCTGGACGACCCGGAGCGCACGATGCGCGGGATCGCCGGGCGGGGACGGGCCCGCGTCGTCGTCGCCACCGCCGGGGCCGACGGGGCGTACCTCCTGGCCGACGGGGAGCTGACCCACGTACCCGCCGCCCGGCCCCCCGCCCCGGTCGTCGACTCCAACGGCGCGGGCGACGCCTTCGCGGCGGCGTTCCTCCACGCCTGGCTGCAGGGCGAACCGCCCCACCGCTGCGCCCTGCACGGCACCGTGGCCGGCGCCTACGCCTGCACGGTCCCGTCGACCCGCACGGACAGCATCGGCCTCGCGGAGCTGCGGGCCGCGGTGGCGGAGGAGGAACGGCGGCGGCGGGCCGGGCAGACGGAAAGCGGCAGGTGGGAGCGGCGGCGGGTCGGGCCCGGACCGTGACGGCGGCCGGCCCGGGGATCGGGGTCGGGGGTGGGGGTCGGTCGCGCACGGGGAAGGGGATCGGCGACCGGCCGGGGCGTGCGGCGGGGGATCGGCGGCTGGTGGGGCGTGCGGAGGGGGGACGGTGGCTGCCCGGGGCGTGCGGATGCGGAACGGCGGCCGGCCGGGCGCGGAAAGGGATCGGCGGCCGGACGGGCGTGCCGAAGCGGAACGGGGGCGGGTCCGGGCGCGGAGCGGGACCGGCGGCGGGCCGGCTCAAGGGGGACGGTGGCGGGTCGGCTCACGGGAGACGGTGGCGGTCGGCTCAAGGGGGACGGTGACGGGCCGGCTCAAGGGGGACGGTGACGGGCCGGCTCCAGGGGGACGGTGACGGGCCGGCTCCAGGGGGGCGGTGACGGGCCGGGTGGGCGAGACGGCGCCGCCCGCAGGCCGGAACGGGGACGGGCCGCTCCGGTCGGTGGGAGCGCGGGCTACGGCAGGCCTCCGCCGCGGGCCTCCCGCGACGCGTCCTTGCGCCGGCTGATGCTCCTCACGCTCGCCACCGTGAGGATTCCGAGGACGACCAGTGCGGCCGCTGCGCCGATCAGCTCTGCGGTCGTGTGCATGGGACCTCCGGGAGGCGGGGCGGCCGATCGTGGACAGGGCCTAGACATCTAGGCACGCCAAGCACGTGACCTGCGCAGTCCCCAGCCGCACCGGTCACTGAATTCACTCGGAGAGCAGAGGGGACGTCGTTGGGGGGTGGCGGGTGGGCACCCCGGCAATCGAACGCTTACGATCCTCTGTTGTGTCCAAACTGACCGACGTGCCCAAACGGCTCCTGATCGGGCGCGCCCTGCGCAGTGACCGGCTCGGGGAAACGCTCCTGCCGAAGCGCATCGCCCTCCCCGTCTTCGCCTCCGACCCGCTGTCCTCCGTGGCGTACGCGCCCGGCGAGGTCCTGCTGGTCCTGTCGATCGCGGGCGTGACGGCGTACCACTTCAGCCCCTGGATCGCCGTCGCGGTCGTCGTGCTGATGTTCACCGTGGTGGCCTCCTACCGACAGAACGTGCACGCCTACCCCAGCGGCGGCGGCGACTACGAGGTGGCCAACACCAACCTCGGGCCCAAGGCGGGACTGACCGTCGCCAGCGCCCTGCTCGTCGACTACGTCCTCACCGTCGCCGTCTCGATCTCCTCCGGCATCGAGAACCTCGGCTCGGCGATCCCGTTCGTCGTCGAGCACAAGGTCGCCTGCGCGATCGGCGTGATCGTGCTGCTGACGCTGATGAACCTGCGCGGCGTCAAGGAATCCGGCTCGCTGTTCGCGATCCCCACGTACGTCTTCGTCGCCGGCGTCTTCCTTATGCTCGCGTGGGGCGCCTTCCGCGGGCTCGTCCTGGACGACACCATGCGGGCGCCGACCGCGGACTACGTCATCAAGCCCGAGCACCAGGGACTGGCCGGCTTCGCCCTGGTCTTCCTGCTGCTGCGCGCGTTCTCCTCCGGCTGCGCCGCCCTCACCGGCGTCGAGGCGATCTCCAACGGCGTCCCCGCCTTCCGCAAGCCCAAGTCGAAGAACGCGGCGACCACCCTCGCCATGATGGGCCTGCTGGCCGTCACCATGTTCTGCGGCATCATCGCGCTGGCCGCCGCGACCGACGTGCGCATGGCCGAGAACCCGGCCAAGGACCTCGTCCTCAACGGCGTCCCGCTCGGCCCCGACTACGTGCAGCACCCGGTGATCGCACAGGTCGCCGAGGCGGTCTTCGGCGCGGACAGCATCCTGTTCGTCATCCTGGCCGCCGCCACCGCGCTGGTGCTGTTCCTGGCCGCCAACACCGCCTACAACGGCTTCCCGCTGCTCGGCTCGATCCTCGCCCAGGACCGCTACCTGCCGCGCCAGCTGCACACCCGCGGCGACCGTCTGGCCTTCTCCAACGGCATCGTCCTCCTCGCCGGCGCCGCCGCCCTGCTGGTCGGCGTCTACGGCGCCGACTCCACCCGCCTGATCCAGCTGTACATCGTCGGCGTCTTCGTGTCCTTCACGCTCAGCCAGACCGGCATGGTCCGGCACTGGAACCGGCACCTGGCCACCGAGAAGGACCCGGCCAAGCGCCGCCACATGATCCGCTCGCGTGCGATCAACACCTTCGGCGCCTTCTTCACCGGTCTGGTGCTGGTCGTCGTCCTGCTCACCAAGTTCACCCACGGCGCCTGGGTCGCCCTGCTCGGCATGGTGATCTTCTACGCGACGATGACGGCCATCCGTAAGCACTACGACCGGGTCGCCGCCGAGATCGCCGCCCCCGAGGGCCCGAGCGACGACAGCGTCCGGCCCTCCCGCGTGCACTCGGTCGTGCTGATCTCCAAGATCCACCGCCCGACGCTGCGTGCCCTGGCCTACGCCAAGCTGATGCGCTCGGACACCCTGGAGGCCCTGAGCGTCAACGTCGACCCGGCCGAGACCAAGGCCCTGCAGGAGGAGTGGAACCGGCGCGGCATCGACGTACCCCTGAAGGTCCTGGACTCGCCCTACCGCGAGATCACGCGGCCGGTCATCGAGTACGTCAAGAGCCTGCGCAAGGAGTCCCCGCGCGACGCGGTGTCCGTGATCATCCCCGAGTACGTCGTCGGCCACTGGTACGAGCACCTGCTGCACAACCAGAGCGCCCTGCGGCTGAAGGGCCGGCTGCTCTTCACGCCGGGGATCATGGTCACCTCGGTGCCGTACCAGCTGCAGTCCTCCGAGGCGGCCAAGCGGCGCGCCCGCAGGCAGCAGAACTGGAACGCGCCCGGCTCGGTGCGCCGCGGCCCGGCGCAGGTGCGGTCGAAGGAGAACACCGAGTCCACGTCGTGAGACCACGGCTCGTGTGAATCGGCCGGGCGGCAGCCACGTAGACTGGTGGGCTGTTGTCCGGCCGTTTCCGTGCGGCCCTTCCCCCTCACGCGTTATGGAGTCACCCCGCCATGCAGGCAGAACCGAGGAAGTCGCTGGTGGGGGAGGAGTACGAGGTCGAGGTCGGCCCCGTCGCCCACGGCGGCCACTGCATCGCCCGTACGTCCGAGGGCCAGGTGCTGTTCGTGCGGCACGCCCTGCCCGGTGAGCGGGTCGTCGCGCGGGTGACCGAGGGCGAGGAGGGCGCGAGGTTCCTGCGGGCCGACGCCGTGCGCGTGCTCGACGCCTCCAAGGACCGCATCGACGAGCCCTGCCCCTTCGCGGGCCCCGGCCGCTGCGGCGGCTGCGACTGGCAGCACGCCAAGCCCGGGGCGCAGCGCCGCCTGAAGGCCGACGTCGTCGCCGAACAGCTGCAGCACCTGGCCGGGCTCACCCCCGAGGAGGCCGGCTGGGACGGCACGGTGCTGCCCGCCGAGGGCGACAAGGTGCCGGCCGGCCAGGTCCCGGCGTGGCGCACCCGCGTCCAGTACGCCGTCACCGCCGACGGCCGGGCGGGGCTGCGCCGGCACCGCTCCCACGAGGTCGAGCCCATCGACCACTGCATGATCGCCGCGGAGGGCGTCAGCGAGCTGGGCGTCGAGAAGCGGGTCTGGACGGGCATGGACTCCGTCGAGGCGATCGCCGCGACGGGCTCCCAGGACCGCCAGGTGATCCTCACGCCGAAGCCGGGCGCGCGGCTGCCCCTGGTCGAACTCGACCGTCCGGTCTCCGTCCTGCGCGTCGACGAGCGCTCGGGCGGTGTCCACCGGGTGCACGGCCGGCCCTTCGTCCGGGAGCGGGCGGACGGCCGGACCCACCGCGTGGGCAACGGCGGCTTCTGGCAGGTGCACCCGAAGGCGGCCGACACCCTCGTGACGGCGGTCATGCAGGGTCTGCTGCCGCGCAAGGGCGACATGGCGCTCGACCTCTACTGCGGCGTCGGCCTCTTCGCCGGCGCGCTCGCCGACCGGGTCGGCGACCAGGGCGCGGTGCTGGGCATCGAGTCCGGCAAGCGGGCGGTCGAGGACGCGCGGCACAACCTGGCCGACTTCGAGCGGGTGCGCATCGAGCAGGGCAAGGTCGAGTCGGTCCTGCCGCGCACGGGCATCTCGGAGGTCGACCTGATCGTCCTCGACCCGCCCCGGGCGGGCGCCGGCCGCAAGACGGTCCAGCACCTGTCGTCACTGGGCGCCCGAAGGATCGCATACGTGGCCTGCGACCCGGCCGCGCTGGCGCGGGACCTGGCGTACTTCCGGGACGGCGGCTACCGGGTGCGCACGCTGCGGGCGTTCGACCTGTTCCCGATGACGCACCACGTGGAGTGCGTGGCAATTCTGGAGCCTGCCCAAAAGGGCCTCTGACCTGCGGTTTTCTCGGATTGGTCAGGAGGAGGCGGGTGTGCTCGACCTGTTTCCCGGAGCGCACGACGTGGAGTGCGTCGTTTGCCGGGCGAGTGCCTTTGACCTGCACTTTCAACCAGTGACTTGGGAGGCGAGTGCTGCTCCTCCGGTTTTCACAGAGCCGACCCGAGGCAGCCTCGACGCTCGTCTGCCGCTCGATCTGACGGAGCGTCAGGTGTGTAGGAGGGCGGTCAAGGCCATTCGGCTTGTGTGTCTGCCCTCAGCCCGGGGGCGACTTTCGCCCTGCACCTCTCGTTCCACTGCGGCGACAGTGACGTAGGAATAGTTGGGGGTTCAGGGCATCCTGGAAGCACATCGGCGGCGTCGGGTTCCATGAAGGGGAGGTACGGATCGTGACGGAGACCGGGGAGCCGATTCCGGAGGTGTCCGAGGACTTTGAGTGTTCATCCCGGGACGCTGCATAGATGGGTCTCGCGGTTCCGGCGCGACGGGTCGCCGTCGTCGGAGCCGGCGATGGCCGAGCCGACTGGTGGTCGGTTGCGGGAGAGCGGGCGGAGCTAGAGCGGCTGCGGGCCGAGGCCAGGGAGAGTGACAAGCGCATTTGCGAGCTCGAGATGGTGCGTGATGTATGCACGTGATTCCTGGCCTTGCGGGTGAAGTGGATATGGCGAGCCAGTCATGGTGGTCGAGGTGATCAGCGGCTGCAAGACCGAGGAGGGCATACCGCATCGCGTTGCCTGCCGGGCTCTGGGATTGTCGGTGTCGAGGTACCAAGTGGCGCAACTGGCCGCCGACCGAGCGGGAGACGCGTCGGCAGCACCTGGCGGGGGTCTGCCGCTCTCCTGGGGCACCTACGGCTCGCCGAAGGCGTTCATCGAGCTGATACGCCGAGGCGGGCGGGTGTCGGTGAACACCGCCCAAACCAACGCTGACCTGCGGTCAGGCGTCACCGGTGCACCCTGCCTGCAGCCATCACCAGGCGTACGTCGCGTAGAGCCTGGAGGTCCCGCAGGGGGTCGCCCCGGACGACCAGCAGGTCCGCGCGGTGTCCCGGGGTGAGGGTTCCGGTGTCGGTGAGGCCGAGGGCCTCGGCCGTGCGCCGGGTGGCCAGGTCCACGATCTCCGGTGGTGTGCAGCCCAGGTGGGCGAAGAACTCCAGACTGGAGACGAAGTCGTCGAAGACCGCGCGGCTCACCCCGGCGTCCGTGCCCGTGATCAGGCTGACCCCCCGCTCCCGCATGCTGCGCAGCCCGCTGAACATCGTCTCGGCGCGTTCGGCGCCGAAGCGCTGGGCGAAGCCTCGCCAGTCCGGGCTGGCGGCCGGGCAGACGTGGATGCCCTTGGCCACGATCTCGTCGACCACGTCGTCGATCAGCCGGAAGCCGTCCTGGTCGATCCAGGTGCAGTGCTCGATCGTGGTCACTCCCGCCTCGACCGCGGCCCGGATGCCCTCGGTGCCGTGGGCGTGGGCCGCCACCGAGAGACCGGCGCGGGCCGCCTCGGCCACCACGACGCGCAGTTCCTCCGCCGTGAACTGCGCGGACCAGATCGGCGGTCCCTCCTTGGTGATGCCCCCGCCCGTCGCCATCACCTTGATGACGTCGACGCTCAGTTCCGCGTTTCGGCGTACCAGGTCGCGGATGGCATCCGCTCCCGAGACCTCGCCGCCCAGGAACCAGCAGTGGCCGCCGGGGCCCGTGACGGGTGTGCCCGCGGCCAGGATCCGGGGGCCGGGCAGCCGGCCGGCCGCGATGGTGTCGCGCAGCCGTACCGCCAGACCGTTGCGGTCGCCCAGGTCCCGCACGGTGGTGACTCCGGAGTCCAGCAGGGCGTGCGCCCGGTCGGCCATTCCCTTGGCCACCGTGGCGTCGTCGGCTTCCCGCAACGCGGTGACCGGGTCGGGGCCCGCGTCCAGCGCGAGGTGGACGTGCGCGTCGATGAGGCCGGGCAGGAGCGTGCCGTCCGGATGGTCGTGGCGTGCGAGGCCGGCGGGGGCGCGGGCCTCCACCTCCGCGCGCGGCCCGACGTCCGTGATCACGCCGCCGCGGACCAGGACCGCTCCGTCGGACAGCCGTCGCTCGTGGGGCCCGACTACCACGAGCCCGGCCGAGATCAGCGTTTCCGTCTCCATCGGTGCTCCGTTCCTCACGCGCGCGAAGCCGCCAGGGCCTCGGACATCCGTGTCAATTGCCGTACATCGTCTTCCAGTCCGCCGTCCCCGTCGGGCAGCGCCACCGGCACCGCCTGCGACGGTGCCTCCTCGCCCGCCGCGTACGCCCGGAGAGCCGTGCGCAGATGGATCGCCGCGACCTCGGGCTCCAGAGGCACCTTGGTGTCCGCCATCAGCGCCAGATGGGGACTGATCCGGACCAGGCCGTCCCGGCACTCGATGACGCGTCGGTAGTAGCGGCGGTGCACGCTGCGCGGGGTCAGCCCGTCCCACCAGCGGTCGGACCGGGTGCGTTCGAGCGCGTCCTCCGGGAACGCGGCGTGCAACTCCGTCCACAGTGGGGCGAGTTCGCGGTACACGCGGCCGTGGTGCCACCACACCCGGATGCTCGCCCACCGTGTCACGAGACCGGGCCAGACCACCCCCGTCACGAACAGCGGGATCGCGAGGTCGAGGGCGAGCTTCGCCCCGACGATCACGGGGTGCGGTACCTCCCCGCCGAGGAGGCGCACGAGTGTCGCGGCCTCACGGACCACGGAGGCGAGCACCATGCCGGCCAGCGCGGCCGTCAGCATCCGCAGCCCGGCCACCAGTGGCCGGCCCGCCAGCCGGGCGTACCGCACCGTCCACACCAGCGCAATGGTCAGGGCGTACGTCAGATAGGCGCCGGCCATGAGGTAGAAGACAGCGACGCCCGGCTCCCGCATGTCGGCGGTGGCGTACGTGTGGCTCCGCTCGACCCCGGGGGTCAGCGCCATCGCGAGCGTGATCACGGCCGCGGTCGCGACGAGTGGCACCGTCTGTCGCCGCACCCGAGCGGTCGCGGTCGCCGGGTTCGAGGCCGCGTGGATGAAGAAGCAGCCGAGGAAGTGGACCGTGCCCAGCAGGCAGAGGTTCTGCGCCAGCTTCGCGGCACCGTCCCCGGTCAGGCCGTCCATGAGCCGGGCGCCGGCCGGGACACCGAAGGGGAAAGAGAGGCCCGCGCACAGCAGGCAGAGGAACACCGCGCGGAGCATACGGTCGGACGGGTCGCGCAGCCCTTGCCTTCCCGTCCAGAGCAGGGAACCGTACAGGACGACGGCGAGCACCACGGAGAGCACGGTCAGAGCCATCCCTGCCGGTCGGCCAGCGCCGTGTGCACCCGGCGCACCGAGGCGTCACCGGGGGCGCGGGGCGTGACCCGGTCGAGGACCGAGGCCCATTCGAGGATGATGGTGGCGACGAGCTCGGCCTCGCGCTCCCGCTCCTCGACGTACGAAGTGCGCCTCAGCGCCCGGTTGATCGCCTCGACGGACAGATCGGGCAGCAGCTCCTGCCACACGGCGTCATCCGCCTGGTCGCCCGCGTGGTCCGCGAGGATGTGGCCGACCTCGTGCAGGACGATGTGGTCCTGGTGCGCCTGGCTGGTCTCCTTCTGGAAGAAGATGTAGTCCGCGTGGGCTCCGGCGATCCACAGACCGTAGGGGCCGGGGACGGGCAGGGAGTACGGGACCAGCCGGATCGGCCGTCCGCGGTGCTCGCCGAGGAGTCGGCACAGCTCGGGTACGTGCAGGGGGGGTGTGATGCCCAGCTCTCGCAGGACGGAGCGACACCGCTTGCGTAACCGTCGTTCGTTCAAGACCTACTCCGCTGGTGGATATCCCGCGTCCTGGTCTGCCATCCAACGGAGTCACACCGTCATGATCCAGGACGATTTCGGCCATCATCCCCAGGCGTACCACCGCGTTCGGCTTGCTCCAGGCGGTAGACGATGTCCAGCAGGTCCATCACCTGCTTGCGGTGTTCCTGCGACAACTGGCCCGCGCGCATGGCCATCAGCTTCACGTCACTGCCCTGGGCGGCCTCGCGCAGCCGTGCCTGCTCGGAGGCGAGTGCCGAGAGCTGCTCCTCGATCCGCGCGCCCGCCACGTCGTCCACGAAGTAGGCCGTCGGCACGCCGAAGAAGTCAGCCAGTGCCTGTAGATGACGGAGCGTCGGGTTGGTCTTGCGGCCCTTGCGCAACTGCCAGATGTACGACTGGGAGATGGAGACGCCGGTCTCCCGGATGGCCGACGCCACCTGCTCGTTGCTGTACTCGTGGGTGGTGTCGGGCCGGACGGTCTCGAAGAGTCGGTTCAGCTTGTCGGCGAAGCTGTGATCGGCGTTCTCCGGCACGGCGTCCATCCCCTTCGGGCCTGATGCAGGGCTCCCGCACGCACTCCGGTGCGGGATCCGGGCGGGATCCGGTACGTGTATCGCTGCGTTCTCCACTGAGGTGAATCTGCGCAACGCCCACTCTGGCCGAGCTGGTTGAAGACCGTCAAGCGCCGGGCTACGGTACCGCTGCACCGGCCGTCGACCGACGTGAAAGATCCAGATCACCGAAGAATCGACATGAGTCGATGCCGGACCAGGGGGAAGGCGGTGGCAGCCTTCGGCTCCCGACCCGACCACCCGGGAGCCGCCGTCGCGCTGCCTCGACGCCAGACCGATCCCCTGCGCCGGCGAGCCGACGGCACGGCGCGCGAGCTTGAGCACAACTTGAGCCAGAAGGGGGATCCACGACATGTCATCAGTGCCGGGAACGGCCCACATCCGCGCCCAGGCCAGCACCGGGGCAGAGCCGCTCTACGCCCGGATCCGGGCGCGACTCAGGATGGACATCGCCGCCGGACGGTACGCCCAGGGGGAGCACCTCCCCCCGGCGGACCAGCTCGGCCGGGAGTACGGAGCCAACAAGAACACCATCCTGCGGGCGCTGCGGCTGCTGCGCAGCGAAGGACTCATCGACTTCGGCAGGGGGCGCGGCGCGGTCGTGCTCCACGGCACGCAGCCGATGGACCTCGACGACATCTCCGACCAGTTGCAGCGGGTCGTCAACATCGCCGACGTCTCGGGCATCCCGCGCGCCGCGATCATCTCCGCCATCGAGCGGATGCCCAGGGTGGCCGCCCGCCACGGGCGTACCGCGCGGCACGGCCGGCCAGCCTCCGGGGCCGCCACGAGCCGGGCTGGTGCCAAGGAAGCTCATGCGGAGAGTGAGCAACAACCCAAGAAGACCATGCTGATCCACCGCCTGCGGCCCACCGGATCCGGCTGAGCGGAAGGCTTCTCCTCCCAGGTGGCGACCGCACCGGAGGCGCGGGGCCGTCCCGACGGGCAGCACCACGGAGCGTGTTGGGCACCGGCCGCACCTTGAGCGGCCGGACGCCCGCGGCCGAGGATCCTCGTGAGCGGTCACCGCATCCCGGGACGGGGCCGGCTCGCCAGAAACCCAGCGAGAGAAGGGATCAGAACCATGGCCAAGAAGGTCTACGAGGTTCCGGCGCTTTCCAAGGCCGGCGACTTCCGCAAGGACACCGGCTTCCTGAAGCGCGGGCCGCACGAGCCCAAGGTCCGTCTGCCTCTGGGCTGGTAGGCCGATGACAGGCCACGGCGAGGGTTGGTTCGCGCTGTTTCCGGACTGTGAGGCCGCCCTCGCCGTGGCCTCCCGCCTGGAACCGCGCGCCGCACGGACTCTCACACACCCGTCCGGAAACCCGTTCATCGTGGGCGACTGGGCCGGTTCCGTCCACGCCCGCAACAGCCACGGACTCTTCGTTGCGCTCCTCGGGCACACCCCGGTCGGCGCCGCCGAACTCGAGGCGCACCTGGCCGGAGTGCGCGAGATCGAGGCGCTCGACCGGCTGACCGCCCGCCTGCCCGGGGACTTCCACGTCGTCGTCGAGGCCCACGGCGAGATCCACGCCCGTGGCACGGCCGCCGGGCTGCGCCGCCTCTTCCACGCCACCACCAACGGGCTCACCGTCGCCGCCAACCGCGCCGACGTCCTGGCCCGGATCGTCGACGCGCCCGTCGACGAGGACGTCCTCGCGTTGCGCCTGCTGGACTTCGTCCCGCACCCGCTGGGCGATGTCCCGCTCTGGCGCGGGGTCCACGCGGTCGTCCCCGGCGAACTCCTCCGGTTCGGCCGCACCCCCACCCGCACCGCCCGCTGGTGGGAACCGCCGCGCACGCACGTCCCGCTCGCCGAAGGCGCCGAGGCGCTCCGCCGCGCGCTCGACCAGGCGGTACGGACGCGGGTGGAGGCGGCCGGCACCGTCAGCGCCGACCTGTCCGGCGGGCTGGACTCCACCACCGTCTGCGCGCTCGCCGCTCCGGTGAGCGTCGGGCCGCTGCCCGCGCTCACCATGCCGAGCCGGGACCCGGGCGACGACGACGTGCGGTGGGCACGGCTCGCCGCCGCGGAGATCGACGGCCTAGACCACGTCCTGCTCGACATCGACGAGATCCCGCTCTTCTACAGCGGCCTGCTCGACGTGCGCGGCCCTGTCGACGAACCCCAGCCCACCATCCTCGACCAGCCGCGCCAACTCGTCGGCCACGACGCCCTCCTGGCCGGCGGTTCGCGCCTGCACCTGACCGGTATGGGCGGCGACCACGTCCTGTGGGGGCACCCGGCCCACCACCGCGACCTGCTGACCAGCCGCCCCCTCACGGCGCTGCGCAGTATCCGCGGCTACCGGGCCCAGAACCGCTGGTCGATGCGGGAGACGCTGTCGGTGCTCACCGACCGCCGCCCGTACGGCCAGTGGCTCGCCGACGCCGCCGACGAGATCACCGCGCCGCGTCCCGCCCCGCACAGCCCGGACGTTTTCGGCTGGGACATCCCGCCCCGCCTCCCCGGCTGGGCCACGCCCGACGCGGCCGCCTCCGTACGCCGGAGTCTGCGGGAGGCCGCCCGCACCGCCGAACCGCGCGGCGCGACCCGGGCTCTCCACAACGAACTCCACACCCTGCACCACGGCACGCGCGCCACGCGGATCCTGCACCAGGTCGCCGAACACAGCGGGCTGCCGCTGGCCAGCCCCTTCCTCGACGACGCGGTGGTCGAGGCGTGCTGGTCCGTCCGGTCCGAGGAGCGCGCCACGCCCTGGGACTTCAAACCACTGCTTAAGACCGCGATGCGCGGCCGGGTCCCCGACGCCCTGCTGCGCCGCACGACCAAGGGCGAGGCGTCGGCCGACGCGGCCAACGGCCTGCGCGAGAACCGGGGCCGGCTCGCCGACCTGTGGCGGGACTCGCACCTCGCCACGTCCGGGCTGGTCGACGCCGAGCGGCTCGTGGACATCACCCTGCGGCCCTCGTCTCCCGAACTGCGGCACGGTGGCCTCGACGCCACGCTCGCCTGCGAGATCTGGCTCCGCACCATCTGAAGGGGAAACGCGATGCAACTGCGCGAGGACGTGTCCTTGGTCGACACGGACTACGGCAAGGTCCTGCTCGACGGCGGCACCGGCGAGTACTGGGAGCTCAATCCGACCGGCAGTCTGGTCCTGACGGGCCTGCTCGCCGGCAGACCGGCCGGGGAGATCGCCGCCACGCTCTGCGCCGCGTTCGACGTGGACGGCGACCGTGCGATGGCCGACGTCACCGCGCTCCTGACCGCGCTGCGCGACGCCCGCCTGGTACGGCCATGAGCTTCCACCCCGTGCCGGAGACACACACCGGGACCACGTTCGCGCAGCGCGCCGCCGCCCGCCTCGCCGTGGCGGCGGCCCGCCCCCTGCTCCTGCTGTCCCCCGCCCGGCTCGGACGGTTCCTTCGCCTGGTGGCGCGTGGCGCGCGCCCGGCCGGACACGACCGTACGTACCGGGCGCGCCAGGCGGTCACTACGGTCAGCGCGGTGTGCGCGGGACGTGAGGGCTGCCTGCCCCGGTCGGTGGCCACGGCGCTGCTGTGCCGGGCTCGGGGGGAGTGGCCCACCTGGTGCGTCGGCGTCCGCGCCGCGCCGCCCTTCGGCGCCCACGCCTGGGTGGAGGCGGAGGGTCTGCTGGTGGGCGAGGAACTGCCCGAGAGCTACTTCCGGGTGCTGATCAGCGTGGGCTCCCGGACCGAGGAGAGGAGCCGCCCATGACGGAACCGCCCGTCAGCAGGCCCATGACCGACCCGCTCGCGACCGGGGACTCGCCCGGGCCCACCACCGCTCCCCGGGCCGAGCCCGTGACCGAGCCGACCGCCGGGGCCGCCGGGACCGCCCGGGGCGGCGAAGGAGGAGAGGACGCCGAGCCGCCCGAGGGCCCCCGCCCCGGCACCGGTGATCTGCTGCGGCTGCTGCGCGGCAGCGGCAGGACCGTCGGCGCCGCGCTCGCGCTGACCGTCGTCGGCACCGTACTCGGCCTGCTCCAGCCCCTTCTGACGATGCGTCTGATCGACCGGGTCGCCGCCGACCGGACCTTCTCGCTGCTCGTCGTCGCGCTCGCCGCCCTCTTCCTCGCCCAGGCGGCGCTGGAGGCGTGCGGCCAGTACCTGCTGGACGTGACGGGCGAGAGCGTCGTGCGGCGCCTGCGTCGACGGCTCGTCGAGCGGCTGCTCTTCGTCCGGGTACGCGAGCTCGACGGCCGACGGGTCGGCGACCTGCTGTCGCGCGTCGGCACCGACACCACCGTGCTCCGCGACATGGTGGCGGGCAGCTTCGTGCAACTGGTCACCGTCTCCGTGACCGGCGTCGGCGCGGCCGGACTGATGCTCTGGATCGACCCGGTGATGTTCCTCGTCGTCGCCGCCACGCTGCTGGTCGCCGCCATCCTCGTCGCCGGGGTGATGGCAGGCATCCGTACCAGTACGGAACAGGCCCTGGCCGGTGTCGGCGCGATGACCGCCGACCTCGAACGCGCCCTCGGCGGCATCCGGACCGTACGGGCCGCCCGCGCCGAGCCCCGGGAGGCAGAGCGCATCGGTGCGGACGTGGACGCGGCCTACACCGCGGGCGTGCGCTCGGCCCGGCTCGGTTCCGTCGTCGGGCCCGCCATGGAGATCGCGGTCAACGGGTCCTTCCTGCTCGTGCTGCTGATCGGAGCCGTCCGGGTCTCCGGCGGCTCCATGTCCGTCAGCGAACTGGTCGCGTTCCTGCTCTTCGCCACCTACCTCGTCATGCCGCTCGCGGGCCTCTTCAACGCGCTCAGCCTCATCCAGCGCGGCCTCGGGTCGCTCCGCCGCATCGAGGACGTCCTCCGGCTGCCCGTCGAAGGCTCCGAGGGGGCCGTCCCGAGCGCGCCGGCCCCGGCCGCCGTCCCCTCCGGCCCGGTCTCCTCGCCCCTGCTCGACGTGCGCAGCGTCGCGTTCTCCTACGGTGACCGGCCCGTGCTGCGCGACGTCTCCTTCTCCGTGCCCCGGACCGGGCTCATCGCTCTCGTCGGACGGTCCGGCGCGGGGAAGACCACGCTCGTCTCGCTCGTCGAGAAGTTCTACGAGCCCGACCACGGACAGCTCCTCTTCGACGGCGAGGAGCTCCGCAGAGTCGCCCCCCGCGCCCATCGCGCCCGTATCGGACTGGTCGAGCAGCACGCGCCCCTGCTCTACGGAACACTGCGCGACAATCTCACCTACGCGAGCCCGGAAGCCGACGAGGAGGCAATTCTCGAAACGCTGCGGATGGTGAATCTGGCCGAACTCGTCGAATGCCTTCCGGACGGCCTGGAAACCGCCGTCGGAGACCGCGGATTCAACCTTTCCGGCGGCGAACGCCAGCGCGTCGCCATCGCCCGCGCGCTGCTTCCCAGGCCCGAACTCGTCCTGCTCGACGAACCCACCTCACAACTCGACCCGATCAACGAACGCGACCTCACCGACATGCTCCGCGGCATCTCCCGGGAACGTGCGCTGCTCGTCGTTGCGCACCGCATGTCGACCGTGCGCGCCGCCGACCGGATCGTCGTCCTAGACGACGGCCGCGTCAGCGCCGTCGGCACCCACGAACAGCTGCTCACCGAGGACCCGTTCTACCGCAGGCTGACCACCGACCACCTCACGCGGCCGCTGGACAGGGCCGCCGCAGACAGGAGCGTCGCAGCACCGTGAGCGAGACCGAGACACCGCACGCCGCACCCGCCCGCGCGCCGGGCGGGCCGCACTGGAAACCGGCGCTGGGACGCGTCGGCCGGCTCACCCCGCGGGAGCAGGAGACCTTTCTGCTGCTCGCCGAGGGGCTCTCGAACGAGTCGATGGCGCAGCGCCTGCACGTCACCGAGAGAACCGTGCGCGCACATGTCGCCGCCGTCATGGAGAAACTGGAACTCTCGTCCCGCCTCGCCGTGTGCCTGGCTTCTTACGCATTCGCCACGGAAGGAATTCCCCGGCCGGTGTGAATATTGTCGCCACGGCCAATGGAAGAGACGAACGCGATTCGACAGGATTTCTCCAGCGCCGGGAAATCGCCGGCGTCCCCGGCGGATTCGGCCGCCGGGAAAGGAACTCCGAAAGGAAGAGTCATGTCGGACGCATTCGACCTGGACGCCCGTATCTCCGCCCCCGCCGCCGGCCCCGCCGGTGAGCAGGCGCCCCCGCCGTCGATCTCGTCGATCGCCACCCGCACCGTCTGCACCCGGGTTGGCTGCAGCGTCACCAAGACGTGTGCCTGCACCTCGATGTGCACGATCCTCTGCGTGGCCCCCAAGTAGGCACGGGCTGAACGTCTGACGGGTGCTGCCGTGGTGGAGACACGGCAGCACCCGTCGACGCAGCGCGAGCAGCACGCCGAACAGACAGGACTGGACTGACATGCACCTCGCCCACCACGGTACCGACACCTGGGCCGGCACGGCAGACCCCGCACTCGTGCGCCGCGCGCGGACGGCCGTCAGCCGGGTCGTGGCCGCGACCGCGACCCCCGCCCAGCTCGACGACCTCGCGCTCCGCGCAGCCGAACAGAGCGACACCTCCGGCGCCTGGTACCCGCCCAGTCTCACCCACGGCCTGGCCGGTTCGGCCCTCCTCCACCTGTACGCCGCCCGCGCCGGGCTCGGTGAACCGGAGACCGCGTACACCCACATACGCGAGGCGGTCCTGTCCACCCAGATCGAACCCCTGGAGCACCACGGCCTGTTCGCCGGCACCAGCGGTCTCGCCCTCGCCCTCACCGACGTCGCCCGGGACGAGCCCCGCTTCGGGCCCAGCCTCGACCGGCTCAACGAGCAGCTCGCCGAGCAGATCCTCGCCGCGCCCCCGCACCGGATCGAGCGCTCCGTCAGCGACCTCGACTACGACCTGGTCACCGGAGCCGCCGGCACCCTCGCCCACCTCGGCGCCGTCCCCGATCCCTCGCCCCGGGTCGCGGAGGCCGTCGCCGTGCTCGTGGACCACCTCGTCTGGCTCGCCGGACCCGCCGAGACCGACGGCACCCCGCACCGCTGGCTCATCACCCCGGCGCACTACCCGCCCGTCGGCGACTACCACGTCAGGTACCCGCACGGATATCTCAACCTCGGCCTCTCACACGGCGCTCCGGGCGTGGCCGCAGCTCTCGCTGCCGCCTGGGAGGCGGGCCACCGCAGGCCCGGCCAGCGCGAGGCCGTCGCCCACCTCACCCGTTGGATCCGGGACCGGGCCGGCACCGACGAGCACGGCCCCGTTTGGGGCGACGGCGTCCCCGTCGACGAGCACGGCCACGAGGCCGCCACCGGCCGCGGACACGACCGGATCGCCTGGTGCTACGGCACGGTCGGCGTCGCGGGCGCCCTGCTGACCGTCGCCGAGGCAACCGCCGACGAGGAACTCCGCACCGCCGCCGTCGCCGCCTTCGATGGCGCGCTCGCCCGTGCCGGACACCTGCGGCCGCTCTCGCCCACGCTCTGCCACGGGCTCGCCGGACTCGTCATGCTCACTCTGGAGTTCGCGCCGCACAGCACCGCCGCCCGCGACCGGCTGCCGGCCCTCGTCGGGGAGCTGCTCGACGACCACGACGCGGCACGTCCGCTCGGCTTCGCCGACCTGGAGGACCCCGACGTGCCCGTCGACGACCCGGGGCTCCTCACCGGTGCCACCGGCGTGGCCCTCACCCTGCTCGCCGCCCTCGGCGAGCAGCGGCCCCTTTGGTTCCGCGTCTTCCTCGCCCGGTGATGCCCATGCCGTCCTACGAGCCCGCTGGCTTCTTCCTGCTGCGCGCCCCGGTCCTGCCCGCCCGCACCTTCCTCGACCTCACCGAGGACCCGGCCCGCACCCCGGGTGCCCTCGTCGAACGGGCCCGCCGCCCCGACGTCGCCCGCGCCTTGCTCGTCGCCAGCGAGGACCTGGCCGGCAGCCTTGACCGCCTCGACGAACTGCCCGAGAAGCGCGTCCGCCGCCTCCGCTCCGGGCTGTTGCGCTACCTGACCCGCATGGCGACCCGGCCCACCCCCTTCGGAGCCTTCTCCGGCGTCGCGATGGGCGAGTTCGGCGCCGCCACCACCGCCCGGCTCGGCCGACCCGAGGACCACCGGCTGCACGTCCGGGCCGACATGGGCTGGCTGCTGGCGCTCATCGAGAAGCTGGAGGAGGACGCGGACCTTCTGCGCCGGCTCCACCTCGTCCTCAACCCGACGGCCGCCCGCGCGGGCGACCGCGTCGTCCTGCCGCAGGCCGACAAGTACGGCCGCCACGACGAGCGGACCGTCCGCGTCCGAGCCACCCCCGCCGTCGACCTCGTCATGCGGACGGCCGCCGTGCCGGTCCCGTACGAGCGGCTCACCGCCGAACTCGCCGCCGCCTTCCCCGACGTGCCCGCCGAGACCGTCGAGGGCCTGGTCCGGCAGCTCTGGGACCTCGGCTTCCTCATCGGCGACCTGCGGCCGCCGCAGACCGCGGGGCGCCCCGAGCACCACGTCCTGAAGAAGCTGACCGACGTCCCCGCCGCCGCGACCACCGCCGAACGGCTCCGTGCCGTCGCCGACCTCGCCGACCGGGTCCACGACACCGCCTCGCTGCGCGCGCTCGCGGCGGCGCAGGACGAACTCGTGCCCGGTCACAGCGGGCGGAGCTACCAGGCCGACACCCTCCTCGACCTGCGCGAGCCGGTCCTCGACGCCTCGGTCGGACAGGCCGCGGCCGACGCCGTCGGCGTCCTGATGCGGCTCAGCGCCGCCCAGGGCAGGCGCGACCATCTGACGCGCTACCGCGAGGAGTTCATCGAGCGGTACGGCGCCGGGACCCGCGTCCCGGTCCTCAGCCTGCTCAGCCCCGACACCGGCTTGGACGCGCCGCCGACGTACACCAATCCGCCGCGCTCCATCGAGCTGCCCACCGCGCCGCCCGACGACACCGCCCGTCTGGACGGCGCGCTCGTCGAGTTCGCCCAGCAGGCGTGGTGGGACCGGGCCGACGAGGTCGAGCTGACCGACGCCTGGCTCGACCGGCTCGCACCGCCCGGCCCCATGCCCGACCCGCCGCCCGCGATGGAGGCGTACCTCCAGATCCACTCCGCCGACCGGCAGGCCCTGGACCGGGGGGAGTGGCGGGCGGTCCTGCGTCACGACAGCCTCACCTACGGAGGACGCACCTTCGGCCGCTTCGGCCACCTGCTCGGCGAGGACGCCGTGGAACGGCTCCGGGGATACGCGCGGCGCGAGGAGGCCCTCTTCCCCGACGTCGCCTACGCCGAGCTCGCCTTCCTGCCGCCGTACGGCCGCGCCGCCAACGTGACGCTTCGCCCGGCCGTCCGGCCCTACGAGATCCCCGTCAACACGGCCCCGTCGGTGGACCCGGACCGGGTCGTGCCGCTGGACGACATCCTGGTCGGCGTCTCCGGGGACCGCTTCCACCTGTGGTCGCGCCGGCTCGACCGGGAGATCGTCGTGGCCCAGCACCACATGCTCAGCCCGACCCTCGCCCCGAACGTCGCCCGCTTCCTGATCGAGGCGTCCCTGGACGGCCACATCCTGCCGACCGGCTTCCACTGGGGACCGGCGGAGGCGGCTCCGTTCCTGCCGCGTGTCAGCCGCGGCAAGGTCGTCCTGCGGCCCGCCCAGTGGCGGCTCGCCGCCGGCGCCGTCGACGACCTCGACGGCTGGCGGGTCCGGTGGCGGGTGCCCCGGCACGTCTACCTCGTCGAGGCCGACCAGCGGCTGCTCCTCGACCTCGACCAGCCCGCCTGCCGCGAGGAGCTCCGGGCGGAGTCGGCCAAGCGGACGAACGTCGTGCTGCACGAGATGCTGCCGTCCTTCGACGGCATGTGGCTCCAGGACGAGGCGGGCGAGCGCTACGCCGCCGAGGTCGTCGTGCCCGTCGTCGCCCGCGACGCCGTGCGCGCCACGCGAGCGCCCGTGCCGCGCCACCGCCGGGAGGTACCGGTGGAGCGTCATGCCCCCGGCGGCCCCTGGACCTTCCTCAAGGTCTACGCGGCGCCCGAACGGCAGGACGAGATCATCGCCGGCCCGCTCCTGGACCTGGTCGGAGAACTGGCCGCCCAGGAGCTCCTGGACCGCTGGTTCTACATCCGGTACGCCGACCCCTTCCCACACCTGCGGCTGCGGGTGCGCGGCACCGACCCGGCCCGTACCCTCACCCAGATCACCGCGTGGGGCCGGAGCCTCGTCGACCTCGGACTCGCCCGCGACATCGAACTCGCCGCATACGCACCGGAGATCGCCCGTTACGGCGGCCCGGACGTCTTCGACACGGCCGAACGGCTCTTCCGCGCCAACAGCGAGGCGACCGCCCTGCTGCTGTCCCGGCGGCTCGACATCAGGCCCGAGTTCCTCGCCGTCGCCGCTCTCGACACCCTCCACGTCCAGTGGGGCGTCGACCTCTCCCCGTACGCGGACCACGGCACCGGCCCGGACGAGACCCATGTCCGCGACAGCCGCGCCCTGTTCCGTGCCCACCGCGACTACCTCTGCGAACTCCTCAGCCCCTGGGACCGCGACCCGCACCCGGAGGGCCGGGCCCACCGGTCTCTGCTCCAGGAGACCTTCGGGGCACAGGCGCCCGCGGTGGCGGAGACCGCGGAGGCGGTGCGAGCGGCCGCCCGGCAGGGCGTCCTCGTCGGCTCCGAGGAGCAGGTCCTCGCCAGCCTGGCCCACATGCAGATCAACCGGCTGCTGCCCATCGACCTCGACCGGGAGGCCCGCAGCCACGCCCTGTGGGCCCACGTCCGACGCGCGCTCCGCGGCCGCGAGGCCGCCGCCGGCGTCCCGACGACGAGCACGGCGCACACGGCGGCGGCGGGGGAGGTGCGCGGATGATCTGGCTGCGCGTCAGCGGACTTTTCTGGCGGCTCAGTCCGCTGCGCGTGACGGCCTTCACGGTCGTCTCCGTCCTGCTCGCCCTGATCCCGGCCGCCCAGATCGGGCTCGTCGCCGCCACCGTGCAAGGCGTGGCCGACGCCGTCACCGGCGACCCGGACGCCGGACGCACGGCTCTTCTCGCGGGCGGTGCGCTGCTGGGCGTGGGCCTGGTCAATCACGTCCTCGGCACCTTTCTCCAGTACCTCGACACCCTGCTGCGCCTGGAGCTCACCGCCCGCGTGGGCGAGTGGGTGATGCACAAGGGAACCCGGCTCGACCTGCAGCAGTACGAGGACGCCGAGATCTACGACACGATGCAGCGCGCCTTCCAGGAGAGCAGCGGCGGCCGCGTCTACCAGGTCTTCACCCAGCTCCTGGAGGTCGGCCGGGAGCTGGTCACGCTGGCGACGGTCAGCATCGTGCTCTTCACCTGGAGCCCCTGGATCGCCCTGGTGATCCTGCTCTCGCCCGTCCCGTCCGTGATCTCGTACATGTTCTTCAGCCACAAGGCGTACGAGATCGAGTACGAACGGGCCCCCGACCGCCGCCGCCTGTACTACTACCAGCACCTCACGACCACCGACCACACCTACAAGGAGGTGCGCCTCTTCCAGCTCGGGCCGCACCTCCTGGAGCGGTACACCCGGCTCGTGCGGACCTTCTTCGACGTGGACCGGCGCCTCGCCCGCCGGCAGTCCGTCCTCGGCGGCGTCCTCGGCCTGGTCAGCGTCGCCGCCTCGTCCGGCGCCGTGCTCTGGGCCATCCACACCACCACCGAAGCGGGCCAGGTCGGCCAGCTCGCCGGCTACCTCCAGGCGGTCGGCTCGATCCAGGTCTCCGCGCACGGCATGCTGCTCGGCATCGCCGCCCTCTACAAGGACAGCCTCTTCCTCGGCAACCTCTTCGCCTTCTTCGCCCTGCCCGAACGCCGGCTCAAGGGCGGCAGCCGGCCCTTCCCGGACACGCTCCGCAAGGGCATCGAGTTCCGGGACGTGCGCTTCGTCTACCCCGGCACCGGCCGTGTCGTCCTCGACGGCGTCAGCTTCACCCTGCCGGCAGGCGAGTGCGTCGCCCTCGTCGGGCAGAACGGCGCCGGCAAGACCACCCTCGTCAAGCTCCTCACCCGCCTCTACGAACCGACGAGCGGGCAGATCCTCGTCGACGACGTGCCCATCGAGGAGTACGACCTCGACGATCTGCAACGCCACATGGGCGTCATCTTCCAGGACTTCATCCGCTACGAGCTGCCCGTCCGCGACAACATCGGCTTCGGCCGTGTCGAGGCCCGCGAGGACACCACACGCATCGCGGAGGCGGCCCGCGCGGGCGGCGCTTCGGCGATCGTGGACGAGCTCCCGCAGGGCCACGACACCGTCCTCGGCCGCCACTTCGAGGACGGGCACCAGCTCTCCGGCGGACAGTGGCAGAAGATCGCCCTCAGCCGCGCCTTCATGAGGCGCGCCCCCGTCGTCGTCCTCGACGAGCCGACCGCGGCGATCGACGCCGAGGCCGAAGCCGAGATCTTCTCCCGGCTCCGGGACGTCGCCCGCGGCGCCACCTCCCTCGTCATCGCCCACCGCTTCTCCACGGTCCGGATGGCCGACCGGATCGTCGTCCTGGAGAACGGGAGGGTCATCGAGGACGGCGTCCACCAGGACCTGCTGCGAGCCGACGGCGTCTACGCCCGTCTCTTCCGAATCCAGGCTTCGGGCTACCTGACCGAAGCCGCGTCCTCCTGAGGCCGAACGATGCGCGTATCCGTCCTGTACCCCCTCATGCCGACGGACCCCGAGTCCCTCGTCCCCTTCGCCGCACTCGTCCGCGACGGCGGGGCCGCCCGCCTCTGGCAGGGCCAGTCGCTGAGCGCGGACACCCAGCAGGTCTTCGCATATCTGGCCGGGCGGGGATACCGCGTCCCGGTCGGCACCAGCGTCGTCCTGATGCCGCTGCGGCACCCCATGGAGGCCGCGATCCAGTCCCGCTCCCTCGCGCTGCTCACCGGGCACCCCACCGTTCTCGGGCTCGGCCCCGCGACCCCGGACTTCGTCGCGGGACTGCACGGCAAGCCGTACGACAGCCCGCGCGACGCCTGCCTCGCCTACCTCCGGGAGGTGCGACGACTGCTCGGCCCCGAGGACGACGACGGCGCCGTCCGGCTCCCCCCACTGGTGCACCCCGGCGTCGAGACCGGACTCGGCGTGCTGCGTCCCGCGCTCGCACGCGCCGCCGGGCAGGTCGCGGACGCCGCGATCAGCTGGATGACCCCGCACGGCTACGTCCAGGACACCCTGCTGCCCGCCATGGCCAAGGGCGCCGCCGAGGCGGGCCGCCCCGTGCCGCGGGTCGTCACCGTTGTGCACGCCGCCGTCGATCGCCCGCACCGCAACCCGTACCGTCTCGCCTACACGGCCGCACGCGCCCACCTCGCCGGACCCCACTACACCGACATGCTCCGCCGCGCCGGGCTGCGCGTGCACCACAGCCGCCCGAACCTCGGCGCCCGCGCCCTCGTCGACGCCGGCGTCTTCCTGCACGGCACCCCCCGCGAGATCGCCGCCGGACTGGCCGAATACGGACGCGCGGGCGTGGACGAAATTGTCGTCAACGTCGCGGGCGTGTATTCCGACCATGGCCGAGAGGACGCCGTACGAGACCTCAGGGAGATCCTGACGGCGTGCCGCGAGGCCGAGAGCTGACACACGATCGCGTGCGGCGACACGGGCGGGCCGCAGGGGCCACGCCACGCCGCACGCAGGGAGGAGGGGCACCCCGGTGCCCGACGAGATCGCCCGCTGGCTGACCGAGCACGCCCGCCCCCTGGACACGCTGACCCCAGGTGCGCTCACCGACGACCTGAAGCCGCTGGGGGACACGCTGCGCGGCGCCCGGATCGTCGGCCTCGGCGAATCCACCCACGGCACAGCCGAGTTCTTCCGGCTCAAGCACCGGATCATGGAGTTCCTGGTCCGCGAGGAAGGGTTCACCACCCTCGCCATGGAAGCCAGCGAGTCCGCCGCCCGCGCCCTGGACGCCTACGTCCGGCACGGCGTCGGATTCCCGGCGCGGCTCGTCGCCCGGCTCGGCTTCTGGACCTGGCGCACGCGGGAGATGGTCGACCTCGTCGAGTGGCTCCACGCACACAACCGGGACCTGGCCGAGGAGCGCCGGGTCCGCCTCGTCGGCATCGACCCGCAGCGCGCCGCCGACTCGGTCGAGGCCGTGACGTCCTTCCTGCGCGCGCACGCGCCCGGACGCGAGGAGGACGCCCGCGCCCTGGAGGTCCTGATCCACGCCCGCCCCGGCTCGCGCCCCGACCCCGAACAGAAGCTCCGGCAGCGCGCCGAGGACGTCGCCCGCCACCTCGCCGGCCACGCCGACGCCGACGATGAGCTGGTGGAGCACGCGCGGATCCTTGTCCGCGCCGCCGATCTCGTGACCCGCTCGCTCGACCAATCCGGCGGGGAGGAGAGTGCCTTCGCCGTGCGCGACCGCGCCATGGCCGATGCCGTCGCCCGCCTCGTGGACGCCGATCCGGCGGCCCGGGTCATGGTCTGGGCGCACAACGGTCACCTCGCGAAGGGCACGTACGGGGACCGGGTCACCGCGCTCGGCAGCAGGCTCCGTGAGCGTTACGGTGACCGCTACTACGCCCTGGCCCTGCTCTTCGGCAAGGGCTCCTTCCTCGCCCGCAGGGGCGACCACCTGCAGGCCCCTCCTGTACGGCACCGCATCGGCACCGGAACCCGGTCCATCGAGGCACGGCTCGCCGACGCCCTGAAGGGCGACTACTACATCGACCTGCGCTGCACCGCACCCTGGCTGCACGCGCCGCAGGCACAGCGCAGCTTCGGCGCCAACGTGCCGCGGTTCTCCTACCGTTTCCACACCGCGCCGCTCGTACCGGCGAAGGACTACGACGGCATCGCTTTCGTCGCCCGCTCGACCTGCTCCCACCCGCTGCCGCAGGCTGAGAAATGAGGGCAGACCTGCTCACGGCCACATCTCCAGCAGGGCGTTCAGCGTCAGCTTCCACATCGGCTCGGCCCCCGTCCCGAAGGCGGCGGCGAGCGCGTACCCCACGGCGGCGTCGTGGGGCTCCGCGTGCTCGCCGCTGTTCGGCTCCTCCCACTCGGCGCTGACCGACCCGTCCCCGGTCGACGTGAAGACGCCAAGGAGACGGCCGTCGCGCAGCAGACGGCTGGTGCCCAGAGAGTCCGGCACCAGCAGATACCCGTGTCCCCGCGCCGAGGATTCGACCTCCACCCGGTAGGAACGCCGGGTCAGGAAGCCCTTCGCAGGGCGCAGGGCCTCGTCCGCGCCGTCCACGCTCAGGGTAAGCCGCCCCTGTTCGCGCGTACCGATCGGCACATGGCTTTCCGGCGGGGTACCGGCGCTCCGCCGGATCTCGGTGCGCGGCAGCCCGTCACCGCTCACCGTCACCGTCCCGCCCTCGTGGTTGAGCGCGATGTGGACCATCCCGAAGAGCCGATCGGCGGCGGGCTTGTACGTGAACTCCTCCATCGGCGCGCTCTCCTCTCCTCGTCGCCCTGTTGATCGTCGCCCGCCAGTCTCCGCCAGGGTGGCGAGGACGGTTCCCTTTTCGGCCACGGAGTCGGACGAGCCGGGGAAAGCGTTGGGCGACCTGATCCAGGGAATGCCCCCGTCATGCACCCCGAACGGGCACCGCGACTGAGCTGGTACACCGCGCTGCTTCCGAGTCCACCCCGCTCTCCCCGGTCATCAGGCA
Organism: Streptomyces sp. AHA2; assembly: GCF_036857595.1. Classification (NCBI taxonomy): domain Bacteria; kingdom Bacillati; phylum Actinomycetota; class Actinomycetes; order Kitasatosporales; family Streptomycetaceae; genus Streptomyces; species Streptomyces sp. AHA2. The sequence continues at coordinate 11,119 of NZ_JAUQWJ010000014.1, read as the reverse complement.
CACGGTGCCCAGCCGTCACTGCGTCCCACTGCTCGACAAGAGGGAAGGCCGACGACCGTCGCGTGGAGCGCCGCTGATCGCTCCCCACTAGGGGGCTACGCGCGAGTGCATCGCGTCAGAGGGGGTAACGGTCCTTTGTGACGCTCGTCTGACGCTCTGGATGTCAGCAAGCGGGCTGGTGAGCCGAGGAGATGGGTCTGACCTGCCGTTCTTCAAGATCTGGCCTGGCCGACATCTTTTCGACGACGCACCACGTGGAGTGCGTGGCGATCCTGGAGCCGGCCGCCAAGGGCCGCTGATCCGCCGTCCCGGCTCCCGGCGCGGGTTCCGACGCACGAGCGGCGCGGGCTTCCGACAGGTCGTCACGCGCCGCTTCGGCGGTCGCCCGGCCACCCCGCGGGGATCGCAGCCGCCGGAAACGAGGATGCCGCGAAAGGGTTAACCGGTGGCGTCGGCTCCTCTTCGGTAATTCCAACGCCGGTCGTACGGGATCGGAGTATTCCATTCAGCGTCTGCATTCCAATAAACGGAATGGCTTGTTCTTTACCGTTGCTTGGGTTGTGTTCTGCGTTACATTTTTGGCCGGTAGAACGTGGTCAAATTCGGGCATACGGCATCATCACAGCGTGGAATTTCTCATTCAGTTGGCGAAATAGGTAACCCTCGGCATTGCCGTCACATGACCAACCCTTGACCTTGATCTGCCCCTTGCCTAGCCTCCGTATCACGCTCATTCCACCAGCCTGACGGTGTGTCAGGACGTGGGGCTGACCAATGCGGGGGAACCATATGTACGACGTCGTTGTTGTGGGCGGCCGCTGTGCGGGAGCGCCTCTGGCCATGCATCTGGCCCGTCAGGGTCACCGCGTTCTCGTCGTGGACCGGGCCTCCTTCCCGAGCGACGCGGTGTCGACCCACTACATCCACCAGGCGGGCCTGCTGCGGCTCAAGGAGTGGGGCCTGCTCGACGAGATCATCGCGGCCAAGACACCCGCGCTCCGCAAGATGCACTACGCGTACCGGGGCATCGAGCTCAACGGCTTCGCGGAGCCCGTCGACGGCGTCGACGCCGTCTACTGCCCGCGCCGCACGGTGCTGGACGAGATACTCGTCAACGCCGCCCGCCGGGCCGGCGCCGAGGTCGTCGAAGGTTTCACCGTGACCGACGTGGTCGTCTCCGAGGGCCGTGTCACCGGTATCCGGGGACGCGAGGGCGACGGCCCCGAACGCGAGTTCCGCGCGACGGTCGTCGTCGGCGCCGACGGGTTCCACTCCACCGTCGCCAAGAAGGTGGGGGCGGAGCTGTACAACGTCCGTCCCGCCGCCGGCTTCGTCTACTACTCGTACTTCAGCGGTCTCGAGTCGTGGGGCCTGCACCACAAGAACGGCTTCAACGAGAAGTGGTTCGGCACCTGGCCGACCAACGACGACCTGACGATGGTCGCCATCATCGGCACCAAGCGCCACCTCAAGGAGTTCCGCCAGGACGTCGAGTCCAACTTCCAGGCCGTGATCGACGACGTCTCCCCGGAGATGGGCGAGCAGTTCCGCGACCAGGGCCGTCGCGTGGAGGACTTCCGTCCCATGCGCTACCCGGACAACTACTACCGCCGCGCGTACGGCCCCGGCTGGGCGCTGGTCGGCGACGCCGGCTACCACAAGGACCCCTACACCGGCTGGGGCATCACGGACTCCTTCCTCCACGGCGAGCTGCTCGCCGAGCGCATCCACCAGGGCCTCGCCGGCGAGCGCCCGATGGAGGAGGCGCTGGCCGAGTACAACAAGCTCCGCGACGAGGAGAGCGCCGGCGTCTACGACTTCACGACGACGCTGGGCGAACTCACCGAACTGCCGCCGTTCTTCAAGGCGACGATGAGCGCGATGAGCAAGTCGCAGGAGTGGACCGACAAGATGCTCGGTCTGATCGGCGGCATCGTCCCGGACTACGAGATCTACGCGCCGGACGCCCTGGAGCGCCTATACGACGACGCCGGGGTGCCGCAGGACGAGCGGATCTACGACCCCGCCGGCTGATCACGCCCCGCCGCTCCTCCTCCGACAGTCCTCACGCCGCCGGGTCAGTAGCTCTCCGCCGCGCGCCGAGCGTGCCGTTACCGACGCTCGCGCCGGCGTCCCGCGCCCCACGTCTGCGCCGGCCTCCTCCCACGCCGCCACCCCCGCGCCCCCTGTGACGGGACGACTGTCCCGGACACCGGTGTCCCCCCTGCGCGAGGGGCCTCGCCGGCCGGTCCGTTACCGCACACCGACGCGCCGGGCGCGCCCGGATCCGCACACCCTCCCCCCGCAGCACCCCAGTCGTCCCACCGTCCGACGCGCCCGGGGACCGGTGCGGCCTGCCCGCAGGCCCCGGCCCCGCGGCGACGCCGGCACGGCATTCCATGCGCTTCGTTCGAGGGAGTCCCGCAGATGACGCGTGCGTCCAGCATGTTCGACCTCATCAGTGACCAGGATGAGGACAGGCCCTACTTCGAGACCGGCGGCATCGGCAGGTCGCACGAGTTCTACACGGGCGAGGAGCAGTTCCGCCGGGAGATGTCGCGGATCTACGGCCGGCGCTGGCTCCCCGTCGACCACGTCTCCCGGTTGAAGGAGAAGGGCGCCTACAGCACCCTCAACATCGGCTCCGGCTCCATCCTGCTCATCCACGGGGACAACGGGATCCAGGGGTACCACAACTACTGCCGGCACCGCGGCTACAAGCTCGTCGAGGAGGCCACCGGCAAGCGCCAGAGCCTGGTCTGCCTCTACCACTGCTGGGTCTACGACCGGAACGGCAAGCTCAAGAGCCTCAACGGCACGTACATGGACCACTTCTTCGACAAGGAGAAGAACGGCCTGCTGCCCGTGCGGACCGAGATCCGCCACGGTGTGGTCTTCGTGGCGCTGTCCGACGACGCCCCCGACCTCGACGAGTCGCTGGGCGAGTTCGGCGAGTTCGCCAAGGCCTACGACCTCGCCGAACTGGTGTGCGCCGAGGCCAAGGACTACCCGGTCGCCTCGAACTGGAAGCTCGTCGCGCACAACGTCAACGAGAGCCTGCACTTCCCCACCGCCCACAAGGACCTGCACCGCATCACCGACTTCGACGACGCGGGCACCTATGACCTGAAGGGCGACATCGTCGGCGCCTGGCAGTCCATCCGCACCGGCTACAACTCCGTCTCCATGACGGGGCGCAGCGCCCGGGCGCCGATGCCGAACGTCCCCGAGGGCGACCTCCAGAAGATCAACTGGATCACCATCCTGCCCAACCTGCTCTTCGGGTTCACGGCCGACTACGTGATGATGCAGTGGGTCTGGCCCGAGAGCCCCGGCACCTGCTTCGTCCGCCACTTCTGGCTCTTCCACCCCTCGGAGACCGCCAAGAGCGACTTCTCCCACGAGGACGTCTTCGCCCTGTGGGACAAGGCCAACTACGAGGACTGGGAGATGTGCGAGCGGACGCACCGCGGCCTGTCCAACCCGCTGTGGACCCCCGGCCAGCTCTCCTACGACGAAGAGGTCGTCGCCCAGATCGACGCCTGGGTCGCGCGCGAGACCACGGACGCCGGCGCCGAGGACGGCGGCCGGGCCGCCGAACCCCGAAAGGCGGCGCAGTGAGCATGGAGGCCAACTGCTACCTCATCGGCGGCACCCGCGTCCTCACCCAAGGCGCCGCCCGGCTCCTCGAGGCCGGCGTGACGATCGAGGGCATCCTCAGCGACGACCCCGCCGTGGTCACCTGGGCCGGCACCCACGACATTCCGGTCCTCGACCCGGCCGGCGACCTCATGGCGCTGCTGTCGGACCGGCCGTTCGACTACCTGTTCAGCATGGTCAACTTCCGGATCCTGCCCGGGGACGTCCTCGGTCTGCCGAGGGTCGCCGCCATCAACTTCCACGACGGCCCGCTGCCCCGCTACTCCGGCAGCCACGTCCCGGCCTGGGCCCTGTACGAGGGCGCCGCACGGCACGCGGCCACCTGGCACCTGATGACCGAGGCCGTCGACGCCGGCGGCGTGCTCCTGGAGCGCTGGTTCCCGGTCCGCGACCACGCCACCGCCCTCTCCCTCACGTACGAGGCCGCCGAGGTGGGCATCGAACTGTTCGCCGACCTCGTCCCGCACGTCGTCCGGCGCACCGTCCCCGACGTCCTCGACACCAGCGGCCGCGAACGCCGCTTCTACCGCCGGTCCGCGCGCATGGCCGCCGGGGGCGTCATCCACGCGGGCACCTCCGCCGCCGAGGCCGCCCGGCTCGTCCGGGCCCTCGACTACGGCTCCTTCCCCAACCCGCTCGGCGTGCCCGCCCTCGTCACCGAACGCGGCGCCGTCTACACCCGGCAGGCCCGGCTGATCCCGCGCGACGAACCCCGCACCGAGACCACGGTGCTGTCCGTGACCACCACCGCCGTCACCCTGGCCGCGCCGGACGCAGACCTCGTGCTCAGCGACTTCAGGGCCGTCGACGGAAGCACGCTCAGCGGCCAGGCCGCCGCCCAGCGACTCGGCGTCGCCCCCGGCTCCCCGCTCCCGGCCGTCTCGCCGGAGCGGCTGGCCGACATCACCGACGCCCACAAGCTCCTGCGCCCCCACGAGCCGTGGTGGCGCGCCCGCCTGGAGGACGTGCGGCCCGCCCCGCTGGCCGCCGACGACTTCTCCGCGGCCACCGCCCACTACGGACACTACGAACTGGCGTACCTGCCCGCCTCGCGCGACGAGAACGTCGCCGTCTGCCGGGCGTTCCTCGCGGCCGTCGCCGAGCGCGCCGGCGAGGAGACGTTCGACTTCGCCTGGTCCCCGGCCGCCGCCCACGTCCTCGCGGAGCGGACGCACGGGCTGACGGCCGCCCGCTTCCCCGTGCGCTACGACGGCGGCACCGCCCGCGCCCTGCGGGACCGGCTCGACGAGGCCGCCGCCCGGCACGGCTACGCCGGCGACCTCGAAATCCGTCTCGGTCTGGCCGGGCGGCCGCTCGGCACGGACGAGCCGAGCTTCACCCGCGTCATGGTGCTGGAGCGCGCTCCCGGCGAGGAGGCGTCCGCCGACCCCCACACCGAGATGGCGCTGCTGTGCCTGACGGACGGCCCGCCCACGGTCTTCGTGCGGGAGACCGCCATGGGCGAAGCCGAGGCGCTGCGGTTCGTCGAACGCGTCGAGGACCTCGCCATGGCGGCGCTGCTCCAGGGCGACGAACCGCCGACCGCGTCGTCCCCGCCCGGCGCCACCGCCGCGCTGGCCGCCACCGACGGGCTGGCCGCCACCGACGGGCTGGCCGCCACCGACGGGCTGGCCGCCACCGACGGGCTGGCCGCCTCGGCCGCGTCCTCCGCCCCCGGCGTGCGGCCGGAGCCGGATGCGGCCCGGGAGCCCGACGAGGAGACACCCGGCGCCGGGACCGTCCTTGACCTCTTCGCCGCGGCCGCGGCCGAGCGGCCCGGGGCCGTCGCCGTCCGCGCCGGGACCCGCACGCTCGACTACGCCGGTCTCGACGGCTGGGCGGACGCCGTCGCGGCCCGTCTGCACGACGAGGGCGTCGAGCACGGCTCGGTGGTCGGCGTCCTGCTGGAGCGCGACACCGCGCTGCTCCCCGCGTTGCTCGGCATCCTGCGGGCCGGCGCGTCCTTCCTGCCCCTGGACCCGGGCTACCCGGTGGACCGGCTGCGGCGGTACGTGGAGGTCTCCCGCTGCGAACTCGTCCTCACCGACGCCCGCACCCACGACCTGGGCACGTCCCTGGGTCACGCGCGGCGGGTGCCCGAGGCGGACGGAGCGGCCCAGGCCGTACCCCCGCACGTCACCGGCGCCGATCTGGCCTACACGCTCTTCACCAGCGGCTCGACCGGCGACCCCAAGGGCGTCGAGGTCGGCCACCGGGCGCTCGCCGACTTCCTCACCGGCGTCGGCGCCCGCCTGGGCGTCACCGCGGACGACACCGTCCTCGCCCACACCACCGTCGCCTTCGACATCTCCCTCCTGGAGCTGCTCCTGCCGCTCACCGTCGGGGCGACGGTGGTCCTCGCCTCGCGCGAGACCGCGGCCGACCCGTACCGGCTGGCCGAGCTCGCGGGCGAGGTCTCCGTGGCCCAGGCCACGCCGAGCCTGTGGCGCCTGCTGCTGGGAACCGGCTGGGCCCCGCATCCCGGGCTGACCGTCCTCTCCGGCGGCGAGGCGCTGTCGCCCGCCACCGCCGAGCGGCTCCACGCGCCCGCCCGCGCCCTGTGGAACCTGTACGGCCCCACCGAGGCGACGATCTGGGCCGCCGCCCACCCGGTGACGTCGGTCGGCACCTTCCTCCCGCTCGGCGAGCCCCTCCCGCACATGCGGCTCCACGTCCTGGACGAGGAACTGAACCCGTGCCCGGCCGGGAGCACCGGCGAGCTGTACCTCTCCGGCACCGGGCTGGCCCGCGGTTACGCCGGACGGCCCGACCTGACGCGGCAGGTCTTCGTCGACCACCCCGTCACCGGGACACGGCTCTACCGCACCGGCGACGAGGTCCGCCTGCACGCCGACGGTGCCGTCGAGTGGCTCGGCCGCACCGACGCCCAGGTCAAGGTGCGGGGCCACCGCATCGAGCCCGCCGAGATCGAGCGGGTGCTGGAGACGGTCGACGGCGTCACGGCCGCCGTCGTCGTCGCGGCGCGGTTCGAGGGCCGCGGCGAGCCGAGGCTGACCGCGTACCTGGTGGGCGACGCCGTGCCGGACAGGTCCCGGCTCGACGCCCTGGTCGGCGCGGCCCTGCCCGCCTACATGCTGCCGGACGCCTACGTCGCCCTCGACGCCCTGCCGCTCACGGACAACGGCAAGGTGGCCCGCGCCCGGCTCCCGCTGCCCACGCGCGACACCATCCTGCGCTCGGTCGCCGAGCAGGCGTCCGGGACCGACGGGATCGGCGAGAGCGCCGCGCCCGGCCGGACCGCCGGAGCCGGCGCGGCCGGTATGACGGAGGAAGCGCTCGCGCAGTCCATCGCGCGGGTCTTCGCGGCCACGCTGGGCCACCCCGACTTCGACGTCCACGCCAACTTCTTCGACCTGGGCGGCGATTCGGTGAACGTCACCGTCGCCGCCGCGAGCCTCGGCGACGAGCTGGGCGCACCCGTCACCGCCCCCGCCGTCTTCGCCACGGGAACCCCGGTGAAACTGGCCCGGCTCCTGGGCGCCGAGGGCGTCGTACCACTGACCGAGACCGAGACCGAGACCGAGACCGCGGCCGGGTCCGTCCGCACCGCGCCGGCCACGCCGGCCGCGACCGCTCCCGTCACCGCCGTTCCCGTCACCACCACGCCCACCGCCACCGCTCCCGCGCGGCCGGCCGGTGACGACGACGCCCTCGCGGTGATCGGCATGGCGTGCCGGTTCCCCGGCGCGAGCACCCCGGACGAGCTGTGGCACAACCTCGTCGGCGGCGTGTCCAGCATCGGGGACGCCCCCGAGGGCAAGCGCGGCTGGGCCCACCTGTGGTCCGAGGCGGACGCCGACGACGTACGGATGGGCTGGGTCGACGGCGTCGAGTACTTCGACGCCGCCCGCTTCGGGCTCACCGACCGTGAGGCGCGCCGTATGGATCCGCTCCAGCGGATCCTGCTGAGCGTCACCGCCGAGGCGATGGAGAGCTGCGGCCGGGACCACACCTCCCTCGGCGCCTCCACCGGCGTCTTCGTGGGCGCCATCGCCAGTGACTTCCCGGAGATCGTGGCCCGCAGCATCGGCCACTCCGACCCGCACGTGGCGACCGGCACGGCCCCCTCCATGGTCGCCAACCGCCTGTCGCACGTCTTCGACTGGTCCGGCCCGAGCTTCACCGTCGACACGGCCTGCTCGTCGTCCCTCGTCGCCCTCCACCAAGCCGCCATGCACCTGCGGGCGGGCGAGGTCGACGCCGCGGTGGTGGCGGCCGCCAACCTGGTGCTCACCCCGGCCAAGACCCGCTCCTTCGCCCGCAACGGCATGCTCTCCCCGCAGGGCGCCTGCCGGGCCTTCGACGACGCCGCCGACGGCTACGTGCGCGGTGAGGGCGCCGGAGCCCTCATCCTCAAGCGGCTCTCCGACGCCGAACGCGACGGGGACCCCGTCCTCGCGGTGGTCCGCGGCACCGCCGTCAACCACACCGGCGGCAGCGCCGGCTTCCTCACCGCGCCCAGCAGGCCGGCCCAGGAAGCCGTACTGCGCAGGGCTCTGGCCCGCTCCGGGCGCTCCGCCGCCGACATCGGCTACGTCGAGGCCCACGGCACCGGCACCCAGCTCGGCGACCTCATCGAGCTGGAGGCCCTCCACGCGGTCCTGGGCGAACCCGCCGGCCGGGGGCCGGTCGCGGTGGGCTCCGTGAAGACCAACATCGGCCACCTGGAACCCGCGGCGGGCATCGCCGGCCTGATCAAGACGGTGCTCGCGCTCCAGGCGGCCCACATCCCCCCGTCGCTGAACTACGAGACGCCCAACCGGTCGTTCGACTTCGGCGGCTCGCCGCTGTTCGTGGCCGACCGTCTCCTTCCGTGGGGTGACGGCCCACGCGTCGCGGGCGTCAGCAGCTTCGGCTTCGGAGGCGCCAACGCCCACGTCGTGGTCGAGGCCGGCCCCGCCGCGGAGCAGGGCGGCACGGACCCCGGTCCGCATCTGCTGGTCCTCTCGGCCGGTTCCGACGACGCGCTGCGCACCCTCGCCCGCCGGCTCGTGCTCATGCTCCGCTCCGCCTACTGCCCGCCCCTGGCAGCCCTCGCCGAGGCGAGCCGGCTGCGGCGGGCCGGGTCACACCGGTTGGCGTGCGTGGTGGACAGCGTCGAGCAACTGCAGGACAAGCTCCAGTTGTTCCTGGCCGGTGTCGAGGACGTCCGCTCGCTCCACGTCGGGGTCGCGGCCCTGGCGGCACACCCGTACGACCTGCCCGGCGGCGAACCGGCGGACCGCGGCCAACTGGCCGCGGCCGCACAGGCGTTCGTCGCCGGCGCGGACCTCGCCGCCGTGCCGCGCCGCCGGGCCGGGGTGCGCTTCCCGACCGCACCGCACGCCGAGAAGTACCTGTGGCTCGAACCCGCGCCGCAGCAGCCGCCCGTGTCGGCTCCGGCCCGTCCGCGCAGCACGTGGACGGAACACCCGGAGGCGGCGGAGCACCTCGTCCTCGGCAGGCCCACCCTGCCGGGCGCCGGGTACCCGGACAAGGTCGCCGAGTTCCTCGGCCGGGACCGCTTCGGCCTGCGCGACCTCACCTTCCGGGCGGCCGTGGAGGCACCCGCGACCCTCACCGCCGCGCGCGACGGGGACGCCCTCGCCTTCCGGGACGGCTCCGGCGCCCTGGTGTGCACCGCCACGCTGACCGCGCCCGAGCAGCCCGTGCTCGCCGTCCCGCCGGCCGCGCACGACTTCACCGAGGTCGGACTCGACGCGATGTACGCGGCGTTCGCCCGCGCCGGGCTGGACTACGGCGCCGGTTTCCGCACCGTGGCGTCCCTCTCGGTCGCCCCCGGGAAGGCTCAGGGCGTGCTGCGCGGCGACAGCGCCGCCGGGGTGGTGGACACCCGGCTGCTGGACGGCGCCTTCCAGGTCGCGCTGGCCGCGTGCGGCGCGCAGGGACTGTACGTCCCCTTCACCGTCGAGCGGCTCACCGTCCTCGGCCGTCTTCCCTCCACCGCGCGCGTCTACGCCCGGCGCGACCGGGACTCCGGCCCGGACTCCGGACTGCTGACCGCCAGTCTGGTGGTGCTGGACGGCGACGAACCCGTGCTGGAGGCACGGGGCATCACCTGGAAGCGGCTCTCCCCGGCACCGTCCGGGCAGGGCGCGGCCGGTGCCGGGGACCACGGCCACCGGCCGGCTCCGGCGACGACTGCGGCTCCAGCCACGACGCCGGCTCCGGCACGGGGGCCGGAACGTGCTCCGGCCCCCGTGCCCGCATCCAACGGCCACCTCCCCGGTGGCCCGCCGGGACGCACGCTCGAAGCGGTCCTGGCCGGCTGGGTGGCCGCCGCCCTGGAGCTGGACATCGCCGAACTGGAGACCGACCGCCCGCTCCAGGAGCAGGGCCTCGACTCGATGCTCGCCGTCTCACTGGCCCAGGACATCCGGGACCGGCTCGACGTCGACATCCCGGTGACCCTGGTCCTGGAGGTCGGCACGGTCGACCGTCTCGCCGCGGAGCTGCGGAACGAGTACGGCGTCACCGCGCCGCCCGCCGACGCCGCCGGCCTGCCGGGCGGACCCGGCGCGGGCGAGCCGGGCGGGGCGGGCGAGGAACCGGCCCGGGCGGCCGCTGCGACCGTCTCGGCCCCTGCGGCCGTGACCGCTGCGACCGCTGCGGCCCCGCCGACCGCTCCGGTCCGTGTGGCGGACGAGGCACCCGCACAGGCCATCGCACCGGACGCCCCCTCCGCCTCCGTGGGGACGGACGCCGACACGCACGACATCGCCGTCATCGGCATCGACGGGGTGTTCCCCAACGCCGGGAGCACCGACGAGCTGTGGCGGGTCCTCGTGGAGGGCGAGGACTGCCTGACCGAGGTTCCGGCCTCCCGCTGGGACATCGACGCCTACTACGGCACGGACGGCACCCCGGGCACCGTCTACCTGCGGCGCGCGGGCTTCGTCGAAGGCCTCACCGACTTCGACCCCGGGTTCTTCCGCCTCTCGCCCGCCGAGGCCGAGTGGATCGACCCGCAGCAGCGCCACCTCGTCCAGTCCGCATGGCGGGCCCTGGAGGACGCGGGCCTGGCCGGCAGGTCCCAGCCGGCCACGGGCGTGTTCGTCGGCGCCAGCTACCAGCACTACCGCGACACCGTCGTCGGGGACGTCGTCCAGACGCCCGCCGGCCTGGGCAACCACAACGCGATCCTGGCGAACCGGGTGAGCTTCTTCCTGGATCTGCACGGGCCGAGCATGACGATCGACACGCTGTGTTCGTCGTCGCTGGTGGCGCTGCACACGGCGGTGCGCAGCATCCGCGCCGGCGAGTGCGAGCAGGCCGTCGTCGCCGGCGTGCACCTGGGCATGTCGCCCCAGTACTTCCAACTCGGCTCCCGCCTGCGCTCGTTCTCCCCGACCAACGCCCTGCGGCCGTTCGATGCGGGTGCGGACGGGTTCGTGCCGGGTGAGGGTGTGGTGACGGTGGTGCTGAAGCCGTTGCGGGC
>NZ_JAUQWJ010000013.1:0-193329 GCF_036857595.1 Streptomyces sp. AHA2 | reverse complement strand
TCAGATCTTTCCGATCCGATTTCCTCGGTGCTTTCCAGGTTTCCGCTTCCGCAGTTTCCTTTCCGGCGGTTCCGACTTTATCAGAAGTTTTTGGCCGGGCTGACCGGCCGCTCATTTCCGATTTATCGGGAGAAGCTTCATTGAACTCAGTGATTCAAGAAGCAGACAGACGCTCACTGTGCCGGTCGGAAGCTGAGCCCCGCGTCCAGGCAACTGTTCGAATCTACCTCCCCGCAGTCACCGTGTCAACGGCTCCTGTGGGGCGAAGAGGAGAGTAGCAGTTGAACGGACGTACTCGCACATCCGCCGGTGGACGGGGCGATCAAGCGGCTGTGGGGAGCGTCGCGCTGCGCTCCGACGTGTCGACGTCACCGGTCTCCCCTGCGCGAGCCGCACGGCCGCCGAGAACGTAGACGTAGGCGAGGAAGGCCACTTCCGCGGCGATCCCGATGGTGATGCGTGCCCAGGTCGGGAGACCGGACGGGGTGACGAAGCCTTCGATGGCGCCGGAGATGAAGAGCACCAGGGCGAGGCCGATGGCCATGCCTATGGCGGCGCGGCCCTCCTCGGCCAGAGCCGTGCGCCGGGTCCGTGGGCCGGGGTCGATGAGGGTCCACCCCAGGCGCAGCCCGGTGCCGGCGGCCACGAAGACCGCGGTGAGTTCGAGCAGGCCGTGCGGGAGCACCAGGCCCAGGAAGGTGTCCAGGCGGCCGGCCGAGGACATCAGGCCGACGCCGATGCCCAGGTTGAGCATGTTCTGGAACAGGATCCACAGGACGGGCAGTCCCAGGAAGACGCCCAGGATGAGGCAGAGGGCGGCCGCCCAGGCGTTGTTCGTCCAGACCTGGGCGGCGAAGCTGGCCGCCGGATGGCTCGAGTAGTACGTCTCGTACTGGCCGCCGGGGCGGGTGAGTTCGCGGAGTTCGCTGGGGGCCGCGATCGAGGCCTGGACGTCCGGGTGAGTGCCGATCCACCAGCCGAGGAGCGCCGCGACGGCCGTGGACAGCAGGGCCGTGGGCACCCACCAGTGCCGTGACCTGTAGACGGCGGCCGGGAAACCGTGGGACAGGAAGCGGGTGACGTCGCGCCAGGAAGCACGGCGGGTTCCCGTCACGGCACTGCGCGCGCGTGCCACCAGCTGGCTGAGCCGGCCGGTCAGCTGCGGGTCGGGGGCGCTGGACTGGATGAGGGACAGGTGGGTGGCTGCGCGCTGGTAGAGGGTGACGAGTTCGTCGGCCTCGGCGCCGCTGAGGCGGCGCCGGCGGCGGAGCAGGGCTTCGAGGCGGTCCCACTCCGCGCGGTGGGCGGAGACGAAGACGTCGAGGTCCATCGGTGTGCCTGCTCCTCGGCTGTTCGTCGGCGGCTCGTCGTGGATCAAGCTTGTCGTACTACGGTGCGATGCTCAGCTTGGCAGACTGGGGCTGTCGGGGGGCAGGGCAGGGGAAGGACGGCGGGCGTGAGTGAGCTGGTGACGGGCGAGGCCGTGGCGTTGGAGCTGCGGCCCGCGAGGCTGCCCAGCAGGGCGCTGGCCGTGCTGCTCGATCTCGTGGCGGCCGTCGCGGTCTACGTCGCCGTGACCATCGCGCTCGTCGCGTCGACGGCCTCGCTGGACGAGGCGGCGCAGACGGCCCTGTCGATCGCGTCGTTCGTCCTGGTGCTGGTCGGTGTGCCGATCGCGGTGGAGACCCTCAGCCACGGGCGGTCGCTCGGGAAGATGGCGTGCGGGCTGCGGGTGGTGCGGGACGACGGCGGTCCGATCCGGTTCCGTCATGCGCTGGTGCGGGGCCTGATCGGGGTGATCGAGATTCTGATGACCTTCGGGGTCGTCGCCTGTACCGCCTCGTTCGTGTCGGCGCGTGGGCGGCGGCTGGGTGACGTGTTCGCCGGGACCCTGGTCGTGCGGGAGCGGCTTCCGGTGACCAGGAGTGGGTTCGTGCCGCCTCCTCCGCCGTGGCTCGCGGGCCGGTTCGCGGAGCTCGACCTGTCGGCGGTGCCGGACGGGTTGTGGCTCGCGATCCGTCAGTACCTGACGCGCATGCACCAGCTGGATCCGCAGGTGGGCTGGTCGATGGCGCAGCGGCTGGCGGCGGATCTCGCGGACCGTACGGGGGCGCCGGTGCCGCACGGGGTGCCGGCGGCGGCCTATCTGGCGGCGGTCGTGCAGGAGCGGCAGGTGCGCGAGACCCGGCGGGCGGCCGGCAGCGGTCCGGCTGCGGGCGCCGCGGTGCCGGGCGGGCCGGGCCGGGAGCCGGCTGTGACCACGTCACCGGTCCGGCCCGGCGCGGTCGCCGGTACCCCCACGCCACCGGTAGGGCCCGCCGCGGTGTCCGGTGCGTTCGCGTCGCCGGTCGTACCCGGCTCGGAGGCCCCCGCTCACACACCCCCGGTTCCACAGGGCCCGGCCCACCCCGACCCCGCGCCGCCCGCCGGACCGGTGCAGCCGGTTGCCGAGCCGGCCCGCCCGCGGTCGGGCGGGGCGTCGGAGGGCCCGGCGGAGAAGCGGCCCGGTACGGGGTTCGTGCCGCCGGCCTAGCGGGCCGGGGCGTCCTGGCGAGTCGGGTCGGGCCAGCGAGTCGGGATGCCTGTCGGTCAGGGAAACACCGACGGGGGTGACTCCAGATCCTCGAGTTCGATGCCGGGGGCCGCCAGGACGACGTCGCCGGCGATGTGCACGGCGTGCTGTTCCCCCGTGTCCAGGGCTGTGACCTGGTATTCGTCCACGATCAGGGGGCCGTTGTCAGTGGGGTGTGCTTCGCTTCTCAGCAAGGTCCACGACTGGTCGACGGTGCGGGGGGCGAGGACCGGATCCGTGAACGCGACGAGGCGTACGCGGGTGGCTGCCGTGGAGGGGGTGAGGCGCAGGAGCCGGGCGGTGGCGACGAGGAACGCCGGGGAGGTGCCGGTGAAGGCGTGGGCGCGCACATTGCCTTCGGTGGCCTCGGTCCCGGTGGGGTCGGTGCGGACCCAGGTGACGCCGTCGAGGGCGGCGCCGCGGACCTGCCAGGCGGCGGCGTGCAGTTCGAGGCGCAGGGGGCGGCCGAGTTCGTCGAGGGTGAGGTCGACGGAGCCGTGGTGATCGCCCGAGGGGGCGGTCAGCCGGGAGACGTAGCGCCAGCCGGAGGGGCCGGGGGCGCATTGGAAGTGTTCTTCCGCGAGGGGGGTGCGATCGTGCGGATCGTGGAGCGAATAGCGGCCGCGGGGCATGGGGGTCCTGGGTCCTGACGGGCTGGGCCGGTCGTCGGCCGGTCGAACGGGGCAGGCCCCCCGGCACGGGGGTGCGGGGGGCCTGCCTCGGGGTGTCGCCTCTGGCCGACAGTGCTGCCGCTTCCCGGTCGCGGGTGAACCGGGCTCCCGGTCGCGAGCGGACCGGGAGCCGGCCGGGAGCGGTTCAGCGGCCGGTCAGTAGCGGTAGTGGTCCGGCTTGTACGGGCCCTCGACCTTCACGCCGATGTACTCGGCCTGCTCGGGGCGCAGCTCGGTGAGCTTCACGCCGAGTGCGTCGAGGTGGAGGCGGGCGACCTTCTCGTCGAGGTGCTTGGGCAGCACGTAGACACCGGTCGGGTACTCGTCGGGCTTGGTGAACAGCTCGATCTGGGCCAGGGTCTGGTCCGCGAAGGAGTTGGACATCACGAACGAGGGGTGGCCGGTGGCGTTGCCCAGGTTGAGCAGGCGGCCCTCGGACAGGACGATGATCACCTTGCCGTCGGGGAAGGTCCAGGTGTGCACCTGGGGCTTGACCTCGTCCTTGACGATGCCGGGGATCCTGGCGAGGCCGGCCATGTCGATCTCGTTGTCGAAGTGGCCGATGTTGCCGACGATGGCCTGGTGCTTCATCTTGGCCATGTCCGAGGCCATGATGATGTCCTTGTTGCCGGTCGTGGTGATGAAGATGTCGGCCTTGTCGACGACCTCGTCCAGCGTCGTCACCTGGTAGCCGTCCATCGCCGCCTGCAGCGCGCAGATCGGGTCGATCTCGGTGACGATCACGCGGGCGCCCTGTCCGCGCAGGGACTCCGCGCAGCCCTTGCCGACGTCGCCGTAGCCGCAGACGACCGCGGTCTTGCCGCCGATGAGGACGTCGGTGGCGCGGTTGATGCCGTCGATCAGCGAGTGGCGGCAGCCGTACTTGTTGTCGAACTTCGACTTGGTGACGGCGTCGTTGACGTTGATCGCCGGGAACAGGAGGGTGCCGTCGCGCTGCATCTCGTACAGGCGGTGGACGCCGGTCGTGGTCTCCTCGGTGACACCGCGGATCTCGGAGGCCAGCTGGGTCCACTTCTGGGGGTTCTCGCCCAGGGTGCGGGTCAGCAGCTCCAGGATGACGCGGTGCTCGTCGGACTCGGCGGTGTCGGGCGAGGGGACCTTGCCGTCCTTCTCGTACTCGACGCCCTTGTGGACGAGGAGGGTGGCGTCACCACCGTCGTCCAGGATCATGTTGGGGCCGCCGGTGGGGCTGTCCGGCCACGTCAGGGCCTGCTCGGTGCACCACCAGTACTCCTCCAGCGTCTCGCCCTTCCAGGCGAAGACGGGGACGCCCCGGGGGTTGTCCACGGTGCCGTTCGGGCCGACGGCGATGGCCGCGGCGGCGTGGTCCTGGGTGGAGAAGATGTTGCAGGAGGCCCAGCGGACCTGCGCGCCGAGGGCGACCAGGGTCTCGATGAGCACGGCGGTCTGCACCGTCATGTGCAGGGAGCCGGTGACGCGGGCGCCGGCCAGGGGCTGCGCCTCGGCGTACTCCTTGCGGATCGCCATCAGGCCGGGCATCTCGTGCTCGGCGAGGGTGATCTCCTTGCGGCCGAAGTCGGCCAGGGAGAGGTCGGCGACCTTGAAGTCCTGTCGGTTCTCGACAGTCGTCATTGCGAGCTGCTCCTCGGGATCGGTTCGAGGTGGGTAGGGCTGGTCTGCGCGGCGGCGGACACAGGGGTGCCCGAAAGAGGACACAGGCATGCCCGCGTGCGCGCAGCGCAGTCCGTCGGAGGCCCTCTCTCCCTCGGCCGGTCCGCGGTGGGACCGCCCGACCGCCATCAGCAGCGACGTCTGGCTCCGTCCCAAGCTACACCGGTGGCGCCTGCGATCCCCAGTCCGCCCGCGAACACATCCAGCCGATCATGTGTGCCTCGGAACACGGCGGGGTCCCGGTCGACCCGGGACGAGGCCGGGCAGGTGACCACGGCCGGGGCCGGGGCCTTGGCGGACTGCCGAGGAGGACCACCAGTGCGTACCCGTGGGGTGGCCGGGCCCCGGCCTGGGGGCGCGGAGGAGGAACGCGGGACCCGCGCAGGGCGTCCGCTCCCCGCACCCGACCGGACCGCCGGACCGGGGCGGCCCCGGCCTTCGTCCGGGGCATCGGGGAACGGCGCGTGGCCGCGGCAGGGGCCTCCTCCGGGTCGCCGGGCGCGGCGGGTGACCGCGGCCGGGGCCTCGGCCCACCGGCGAGGAGGACCACCGGAACCGGAAGGTGTCCGCTGCCCGGGCCCCCTTCGCGCGCCGGGCCCGCGGGTGTCCGCCGCCCGGCCCTCGGCCGAGCCGCCGGGCCCACCGGGCGGCCGCTCCCCGGCTCCGTCCGTGCCACCCGGACCGGCGCCTGACCGCTGCCCCGCCTCCGCCGGAGTGCCGGGCCGTCGGCTGTCGCTCAGATACCCGGCCCGGCCCGGGAATGCCGAGGGGCCCACCGGGTGTCCGGTGGGCCCCGTGGGCGCAGGAGGCGTCGTCAGTGGTCGGTGGCGTGGGGGGCCGGGCCGCCGGGGGTGGCCTCGGGGTCGGGGCCCTTGGCCGCCTCGGTCTCGCTGTAGACGTCCGGTTCCAGGTAGATCACCCGCGCGATCGGGACGGCCTCGCGGATGCGGGCCTCGGCGGCGTCGATGGCGCGGGCGATCTCGGTGGCCGTGTCGTCGTGCCGGACGGCGATCTTCGCGGCGACGAGGAGCTCCTCGGGGCCGAGGTGCAGCGTGCGCATGTGGATGATGCGGGTGACGGTGTCGCCGTCGACGACGGCGGCCTCGATCTTCCGCGTCTCCTCGACGCCGGCGGACTCGCCGAGCAGCAGCGACTTGGTCTCGGCGGCGAGCACCAGGGCGATCAGGATGAGCAGGACGCCGATGCAGAGGGTGCCGATGCCGTCCCAGACGGCGTCGCCGGTGAGCAGGGCCAGGCCGACGCCGCCGAGGGCGAGGATGAGGCCGACGAGGGCGCCGAGGTCCTCGAGGAGGACGACCGGGAGCTCGGGGGCCTTGGCGTGGCGGACGAACTCCTTCCAGGAGCGCTTGCCGCGCAGGAGGTTGGACTCCTTGATGGCCGTGCGGAAGGAGAAGGTCTCGGCGATGATCGCGAAGACGAGGACACCGACCGGCCAGTACCAGTGGGTCAGCTCGTGCGGGTGCTTGATCTTCTCGTAGCCCTCGTAGAGGGCGAACATGCCGCCCACCGAGAAGAGGACGATGGAGACGAGGAAGGCGTAGATGTAGCGCTCGCGGCCGTAGCCGAAGGGGTGTTGCGGGGTGGCCTCGCGCTTGGCCTTCTTGCCGCCGACCAGGAGCAGTGCCTGGTTGCCGGAGTCGGCGAGCGAGTGCACGGACTCGGCGAGCATCGACGACGAGCCGCTGAAGAGGAACGCCACGAACTTCGCTACCGCGATCGCGAGGTTGGCGGCCAGTGCCGCCACGATCGCCTTGGTGCCGCCTGACGCGCTCATTGCTTCGCGTTGTCCCTTCGTACGCCGTTCCTGGGCCGGGACGCCGCCTGGTGCGGCGCCCGTGGCTTTGCCCGTGCTTGACGGTGGGCCATTGTTGCAGCCCGCCGGGCCGCGGTGGTTCAGGTCACCAGCACGGGGGGCTTCCAAACGGTCAGACGACGACGGTGGCCCGGAAGAGCGTGCCGGATCCGGACACTTCGGCCTTTTCGCCGGCCGGGACGAAGACGGAACGGCCCGGGGTCAGTTCGTGCTCGCCCGCGCGGACGGCGCCGGCGGTGCAGAGCAGGATCTGCGGGGTCGCCCGCGTGAGGTCGCGGGGGCCGCCCGCTTCGGCGAGGACGTAGCGGGAGAGGCGGAACTCGTCGATGGGCGTCTCGTAGACCTCCTCGCCGTCCGGGGCGGCCTCGGGGCGCAGCACGCCCGGGTCGGCGGCGTGGAAGCGGACGATGCGCAGGAGTTCGGGCACGTCGACGTGCTTGGGCGTCAGGCCGCAGCGCAGGACGTTGTCCGAGTTGGCCATGATCTCGACGCCGAGGCCGTTGAGGTAGGCGTGCGGGACGCCGGCGCCGAGGTAGAGGGCCTCGCCGGGCTGGAGCCGGACGTGGTTGAGCAGCATGGCGGCGATGACGCCGGGATCGCCCGGGTAGTGGTGGGCGATGTCGGCGTAGGGGGCGTAGGCGCCGCCGAGGCGGGTGCAGGCCGCCGCGGCCTCCTCGACGGTACGGGTCATCTCCTCGGGGTCGGCGGTGAGGATCGCCGTGAGGACCTCGCGCAGGGCGGCGTCCTCGGGGTGGGCGTGCAGCAGGTCGACGTAGGGCTTGAGGGAGTCGACGCCGAGGTCGTCGAGGAGGGCGGCGGCCTCCAGGGGGGCGCGGAAGCCGCACAGTCCGTCGAACTCGGTGAGCGCGCAGATGAGTTCGGGCTTGTGGTTGGCGTCCCTGTAGTTGCGGTGCGGGGCGTCGGCGGGGATGCCTCGGCGCTCCTCGTCGGCGTAGCCCTCCCGGGCCTGGGTCAGGTCGGGGTGGACCTGGAGGGAGAGCGGGGCGCCGGCGGCGAGGAGCTTCAGCAGGAACGGCAGACGGGGCCCGAACCGGCCGACGGCGGCGGGGCCGAGTTCCTTCTCCGGGTCGGCGTCGATGACCTCGGCGAGGGTGCCCCGTCCGGTGCGCGAGGGTGCGCCCGGGTGGGCGCCCATCCACATCTCCGCCTGCGGTTCGCCGGTCGGTTCGGTGCCGAGCAGCTGCGGGATGGCCGTCGGGGAACCCCAGGCGTAGGGGCGGATGGTGTTGTCGAGGCGGTCCATGGGGTTCTCTCTGCGTGTGCGGGCGTGCGGGGCGCGTCGGGGTGCCCCGGCGTCAGGGCGTCCCCGGCAAGATCAGGCCCTCGAGGCGAGCGCCAGGTAAACCGCGGCGAAATCCGTCATGGCGATCAGTTCCGCGAGGGTCTCGAGTTCGCCGCCCGGTTCGGGTTCGAGTTCGCTGATCGGCGTGTCGTGGCTGAGGGCGAGGTCACGGGCTCCGTGGGCCGCGGTGAGGCCGCCGATGGGGCGGTCGCGCAGGAGTACCACGCGTGCGTGCAGGGCGGGCGGTTCCTCGACGCGGTCGCGGAAGAAGTCGTCGGGGTCGGCGCTGGCGGCCAGCGGGCCGGCGAGCAGCGCGCTGTGGGCGGCGAGGGCCTCGGGGAGTTCGGCGACCATGGCGGGAGCGCCGGACAGTTCGGCCAGGGCCGCGGCGAAGCGGCGGCCGGCGGGACCGGCCGAGACGCCCTCGGTCCACACCAGGGGCAGCGCGTCGGCGAGTTCGGCGGCCAGGGTCTTGGCGGGGTTGCTGTAGGTGGCGATGGCGGGGCCGCAGCGTTCGGCGACGCGGTCGAGGCGGTCGGCGACCTCGGCGAGGGCCTCCGGCGGGGCTTCGAGCACGCCGGTGCGGTCCAGCAGCGCCAGGAGCGGGGTCAGCAGCGCCCACAGCACGCCGGGGGCGGACGCGGCGAACGGCTCGTCCTGGTCGTAGGGCGCGGTCGCCATGGGGACGAACAGGCCGTGCGAGCCGTTGACTGCGTCGGCGAGCGGGGAGCGGCCGGGTGCCACGGCGACGACGGTGCAGCCGCGGCGGTAGGCCTGCTCGGCGAGCAGGGACAGGCCCGGTTCGGTGCCGTCCGGGGTGGTGATCAGCAGCAGGTCGACCGATCCGGCCCAGCCGGGCAGTTCCCAGCGCAGGGCGCCCGCGGCGGGGGCGACGCCGGTGGGGGCCAGGCGCGTGACGGGGCTGCCGGCGCCGGCGAGCGTGCCGAGGAGGTCGGCGGCGTGCGTGGCGGCGGCGCCCGGTCCGGCGATCAGGACCGCGCGGGGGCGGCCGTCGGGCTTGAGGTCGTTGATGCCCGCCTCGGCGGCGTGGCGGGCCGCCGTGCGCACCCGCGCGCCGGCTTCCGCCGCGCCGCGGAGCAGTCCGCGGCGGTCCGCCTCGGCGAGGCCGTCGGGGTTGTCGAGCAGCGATTCGTCGAGCATGGGGCGGAAGCCTCCGATGGCCGGTCCGTTGGGGTCTCGTCCTACGTCGATGCCCGCTGTGCCGGGACGTCATGTGCCCCGCGGACCGCGAGGGCGCGTCCCGTCGTCGCCGTCAGGCGGGGCGGCGGGCCTCGTCGACGAGGAGGACGGGGATGCCGTCGCGGACGGGGTAGGCCAGGCCGCAGCCGTCGTCGGTGCAGACCAGCTCGCTGTCCTGCTCCTTGAGCGGGGCGTGGCAGGCCGGGCAGGCGAGGATCTCGAGGAGGCCGGATTCGAGGGGCATGGAAGGTTCCTTCGCGGTGCGGGCGCTTGGGTCGTGCCTGGTCAGATTACCGCCGCGGGGGGCGGGGCCTCAGCCCCTGATGATCCCCAGCACCTCGTCCCGCACCCGGGTCATCGTCCGCGGGTCCTTCGCCTCGGCGTTCAGCCGGAGCAGTGGCTCGGTGTTGGAGGGGCGGACGTTGAACCACCAGTCGGTGGCCGAGACCGTCAGGCCGTCGAGGTCGTCGAGGGTGACGCCCTCGCGGGCCGCGTACGCCGAGCGGACGGCGGCGAGGCTGGCCCGCTGGTCGGCGACGGTGGAGTTGATCTCGCCGGATCCGGTGTAGCGGTCGTACCCGGCCACCAGGGACGACAGCGGGGCGTCCTGGCCGCCGAGGGCCGCGAGGACGTGCAGGGCGGCGAGCATGCCGGTGTCGGCGTTCCAGAAGTCGCGGAAGTAGTAGTGGGCGGAGTGTTCGCCGCCGAAGATGGCGCCGGTGCGGGCCATCTCGGCCTTGATGAAGGAGTGGCCCACGCGGGTGCGGACCGGGGTGCCGCCGTGCTCGGCGACGACCTCGGGGACGGACCGGGACGTGATCAGGTTGTGGATGACGACGCCCTCGCCGCCGTTGCGGGCCAGCTCGCGGGAGGCGACCAGGGCGGTGATGGCCGACGGGGAGACGGGCTCTCCGCGCTCGTCGACGACGAAGCAGCGGTCGGCGTCGCCGTCGAAGGCGAGTCCCAGGTCGGCGCCCTCCTCGCGGACCCGCTTCTGCAGGTCGACGAGGTTGGCGGGGTCGAGGGGGTTGGCCTCGTGGTGGGGGAAGGTGCCGTCGAGCTCGAAGTACATCGGCACCAGCGTCAGGGGCAGGCCGGCGAGGACCTCGGGGACCGTGTGCCCGCCCATGCCGTTGCCGGCGTCGACGACGACCCTCAGGGGGCGGATCGGGGTGAGGTCGACGAGGGAGCGCAGGTGGGCCGCGTAGTCGGACAGCGTGTCGCGGGAGCTGATCGTGCCCTCCCGTGCGGCGGCCCGCGGTGCTCCCGACCCGCTCCAGCGCTCGACCAGGGCGCGGATCTCGGCCAGGCCGGTGTCCTGCCCGACGGGGGCGGCGCCCGCGCGGCACATCTTGATGCCGTTGTACTGCGCCGGGTTGTGCGAGGCCGTGAACATGGCGCCGGGCAGGTCCAGCGCGCCCGAGGCGTAGTACAGCTGGTCGGTCGAGCACAGGCCGATCTCCGTCACGTCGGCGCCCTGTGCGGCGGCCCCGCGTGCGAAGGCCCGGGACAGGCCGGGCGAGGAGGGCCGCATGTCGTGCCCGGTCGCGATGGCGCTCGCCCCGGTGACCTGGACGAACGCCGCTCCGAACAGTTCGGCCAGGGACTCGTCCCACTGGTCGGGGACGACCCCGCGTACGTCGTACGCCTTGACGACCTGCGACAGATCAGCAGCCACGCCCCGCCTCTTCCTGAAGTCCTACCGGGCGGTCCAACCTACCCGCACCCCGCGACGGCCCGCCGGGCGGTAGGCGAGTGGAAGCACAGCCGTAACCTCAGGTCAGGGCGGCGTCCAGCCCAGGAGCGGGGTGCTCCGGCTCACCACGGTCAGGCCCGTCACCTGCGGCAGGCCCAGGCTCCATGGCGGCACTTCGCGCCGCAGGTCGCCCTCACGCCGGGTGGGCGTGGGGAGGAACCGGGGCGGCGCGGTCAGTTGTCGGGCGAGCGCAGGACCCGCAGGTGACCGCGCCGGGCGACCTCCATCGGGTCGGCTCCGCGGCCGCCGCCGCCGGCTCCGGCCGCGCGCTCCTGGGGGCGGGCCGCCTCGCGCACGGCGTTGGCAAGCGCTTCGAGGTCGTCACCGCTCGGACGGGCGGGGGCCGAGCCGTCGAGGAGCCGGACGACTTCCCAGCCGCGCGGGGCGGTGAGGCGCTCGGAGTGCTCGGCGCACAGGTCGTAGCAGTGGGGTTCGGCGTAGGTGGCGAGCGGGCCGAGGACCGCGGTCGAGTCGGCGTAGACGTACGTCAGCGTCGCGACGGCGGGACGGCCGCAGGCGGTGCGCGAACAGCGACGTACAGGGCTCACGACGTTGGACGGTACCGCACTCTTGAGCGGGCCGCGACGACTCTCCACCAGGTCACTCCACCGTGTCGTGGCGTGAAACGCCCCACACACCCCTTCGGGTGCACCTTACCGACCTCCCCGGCCGCTCCCGCACCCGGTGTCCGACAGTCCACGAGCGGTCAATAATCGCCATAAAGCGGTCAATTGACGCGAAGGGGCCGGTCCGTCCGAGGGGCGAACACGGAGCCAACCTTGGCTGGAACGGTCATGTAACGACATGCCGTACAGGACGGCCGGAACCCGTCCGGGTGGCCGTGCGGTGCCGGGCACGCGGGCCCCGCGGGGACTACCCTTCACCAGTGATGGACAAGCCCGTAGCCCCCCGCACCGCCGCCCCCGGGCCCCGCCGCCGTGATCGGCACGGCCGGGGCATGCGCGGTCCGATCGCACCCCCGCAGGTGCCGCTCGCCGCGAGTCGTGCGGAGGCGTTCGCGGATCTGGTGCAGGACTCCGTGGAGCGCCTGGAGCGGCGGTGGCCGCAGCTCGCCGACATCGATTTCCTGGTCCTGGAGGTGCCCCGGCTCGACGGGCCCGGTCAGGCCTGGCACGACGAGGCGGTTCCGCTCGGCGGGACGGTCGCCGCGCGCGAGGGGCGCCCCGCGCGGGTGGTGATCTACCGGCGGCCGGTGGAGATCCGCACCAAGGGGCGCGACGAGCGGGCGGCGCTGGTCCACGAGGTCGTCGTCGAGCAGGTGGCCGAGCTGCTCGGACTCACACCGGAGACGGTGGACCCGCGCTACGGCGAGGACCAGGGCTGACCCGGCCGGCCCCGACCCGGCCGACCGGCTCCGCCGGCCCTAGTCCTGCAGCACCGACAGGTCCTGCTCCGCCTCCGGTACCGCGACCGTGCCCCGGTCGTCGGGGAGGGTCTGCACGGTGAAGGCCGGGACGCCGTCCCGCGTGACCGAGAGGGTGCGGGCGCCGTAGACCGGGCCGCCGGAGACCGGCTCGACGGTGAGCGCGTAGGTGCCCTTCAGACCGCCGGGGAGCGGGGGCTCGATGTCCTGGGTGGTGCCCGCCTTGATCGTGTACGTCTTGGACACCGGGGTGCCGCCCTCGCTGCCCGCGGAGGCGGTGACCTCGACGGTGGCGGCGCGGCCGGGGGCGGTCAGGGACAGGGTGCTGCCCTTGGCGTCATTGTGCGCGGACGTCGCGCGCGTGCCCACGGGGCGGGTGGCAGGGATGAACGCCGTCTCCTTCCGGTCCCCCTTGCCGCGCACGACGCGCAGGGCCGCCACGACGGGCACCGACTGCTGCGTGGGCTCCAGCACCAGGGAGCCCGCCTCGCCGCGGGTGACGTCGCCCAGGTCGACGGCGGTGGTCATGCCGCCCTTGACGTGCACCGTCTCGTGCCCGGCCGGGGTGATCAGCCCGGACGGGGAGGCGAGGCGCACCTTCAGGTCCGCGTCGGCGTCACCGGGGGCGAAGGCGACCAGGCGCACCTCGGTGGCGTCCTCGGGGATGCCGGGCAGGACGAGGCCGCCGGACGGGTCGGCGGACGCGGCCAGCCAGTCGCCGCCGATCTCGTCGTCCAGGGCCTGCACGGCGGCGCCGACGCGGCCGCTGCGGACGTTGACGTGCACGGTGAGATCGGTCTGGCCCGCCTCCGCGAGGGTGGACAGCAGGATCGGCTCGCTGGAGTGCGCCGGGACGGTGATGCCCTCCCCCACCTCCGACTTCAGCAGGCCGTCCTTGCCGTAGAGCTCGATGTCGACCACGGCCGCCGAGTCGTCCGGATTGGTCAGGTGCACGTAGTCGGTGCGCTCGGGGGCCGTGGCGGCGCCCGGGAACCAGAAGTCCGTGTCCGGCGCGGTGCAGGTGACGCCCTGCAGTCCCCGGCCGGTGCCGGCCGCGACCTCCGTCGTCTCCTGGAGGGTCCAGCCGGGAGCGAAACCGCCGTCGGCGGTGCCGACCAGGGCGGGCGCGTCCGAGCCGGAGGTGTCGCCGGTGGCGGGCTTGCCGGGCTCCTCGGGGGTCAGCGCGGGCTTGTCCGCCTCGCCCTCGCCCGACGAGCCGCCGGCCTTCTCGCCGTCCTTGCCGTCCTCGCCGCCCTTGTCCTTGCCGTCGCCCGAGGCCGGGTCGTCGGCCGACTTCTCGGCGGCCGCCCGGAGTTCGGCCTTGCCGCCGCTTCCGGCGCCCTTCGTGACGGGGGTGAAGGAGGTGTAGGTGGTCTCGGCGATGTCGGACGTGCTCGGCGCGGGGCACAGCAGGCTCGTGCGCTCCACGGGCAGTCGGGCGGCCGGCTTCGCGGTCGTCTCCGTGCCGGTGGCGTCCGGGGCGGACAGGGCGGCGAAGCCGGTGACGGCGGCGAGCGCGGTCGTACCGGCGATCAGGGACAGGGTCGTGCGGTTCACTGCTGGCTCCCGTCGGGACGCTCACTGCCCGTGCCGTGGGGGTGGTGCTGCTGTTGCGCCGGGTCGTACGGCGTGCCGTAGTCCTGGGTGTAGGCGGGGTCGTAGCCGGTCCGGTCGTACGGGGTGTGGCCGTACGGGGCCTGGTCGTGGCCCATCTGGGAGGAGCCGTCGTAGGCGTACGGGTCGTACTGGCCGGCCTGGTACGGGTCTGGCTGGTACTGCTGCCCGTAGGAGTCCGCCGGGTAGGGGACGTTCTGGTACTGGCCGTTGTCGTAGCCGCCGTAGCCGTGGCCCGCGTAGGCCGCCGTGTCCCACTGGCCGTCCTGCTGCGGGGGCACGGTGGCGGGGGGCTGCGGGGGCGGGAACTCCTCGGGCGCGGGCGCCTCTTCGGCCTCGGCTTCCGCCTGGGCGCGCAGCCGGCGGGCGCGGCGGCCCTCCCCGGCGGCGGCCTCGGCCGGGACGACCGGCTCCTCGGGCAGGTCGTCGTCGATGTCGCGGCGCCGGCCGGGCAGGGCGAGCACCACCAGGACGAGGGCCAGCAGTCCCTGGGCCCACAGCCAGGCCGTGTGGCCGATCGGGTCGTCGTGGGTGACGTCCAGCCTGCCGCCGGCCGCGGGGAGTTCGAAGCCCTGCGCCCAGCCGTCGACCGTCGTGGGCTTCAGCGGCTTGCCGTCGAGCGTGGCGGTCCAGCCGTCGGAGGCGGTGTCGGCCAGGCGCAGCAGGCGTCCGCCGGCTCCCGCCGGGATCGTCGTGTGGATGTCGACCGGCCCGGCGGCGACGGGCTGCGGGGTGCCGGACCCGGCGGGGGCGACGATGGTGGCCCGGGCGACCTCTCCCTTGACGTGCCACAGCGCGCCGTCCTCCTGCCGGCTGAGCCGGGCCAGGCCCGGTGTGGCGTCCAGGACGCGGGTGACCTCGCGGGGCGCGCCCTGGTGGACCAGTACGTAGCCGATGGCGAAGTCGCCCAGCTGGCCGGCCTGGTCGGCGCCGGAACCGGCGACGAGGTTGGCGACGACCTTGTCGAGCCTGCCGTTGTCCCCCTGTGCGGCGGCGATCTCACCGTCGCCCAGACGGGCGCCGGAGCCGCGCACCAGCGTGTAGCGGACGTGGGCGGTGGAGTCGCTGTCGAGGACGAGGGTGCGGGCCTGGTCGCCGCTCGCGCCGCTCTCGTCGGCGACGAAGGCCGGGACCTGGACGGGGTCGCGCCGCTCCAGGGGCCCGTCAGCACCGCGGATCATCCAGCCCGCGGCGATGAGCAGCGGCCCGGCGGCACAGGCGAAGGCGATCAGGACGGCGACCGGCTGGCGCCAGCCGAAGCTCTGCTCGGCCACGCGTGAGCGCGCCCCGTCGGCGCCGAGTGTCGCGGCCGCCAGCAGGGCGATGCCGTAGATCAGGGTCGCGGGACCGGCCCAGGCCGAGCCGTTGGCCAGGACGGCGACGACGAAGCCGGTCAGGGCGGCCGCCCAGGCCGTGCGGATGCCCAACCGGCGTTCCGCGCGCAGCAGGGCGGCCAGCGCGGCGAGCACGACGCCGAGGAGCATGAGGCCGCTGACCGTGCCGGGGCCGCCCGGGCTCGCGCCGAGCAGGTCCGTGGCGGAGGCGGCCGACGCCCCGAAGTCCAGCCCGGCCTCCCGGAAGAAGCCGAACGGCAGCAGGGTCAGCGACCAGGGCGCGAGGACCAGCAGGGGGGTGCCGAGCTGGGCGAGGAAGCGCAGACCGTAGGCGGTGATGTCCGACCGGCGCAGCACCAGCAGCCCGAGGCCGAGGAGCAGTGCGACGGGCCACACCACCGGTGTGAACGCCGTGGCGATCGTCAGCAGCAACGCGTAGGCCCAGGTGGCCCGCCAACTGCCGCGCCGATCGCCGCCGTTCGCCAGGCCGCCGGCCGCGACGCCGGCGCGGGCCGCGAGCGGCAGCAGGACGGCGAGGACGGCGGTGCCGATGCGGCCGCCGGCCAGGGCGCCCGTGGCTGCGGGCAGGAAGGCGTAGACGACGGCCGCCCAGGCGCGCAGCAGCCGGGACGGGACCAGCGGGCGGGAGGCGAAGTAGGCGGTGACACCGGCCAGGGGCACCGAGCACACGAGCAGGAGCGTGACGGCGAGGCCGGTGGAGCCGAACAGCAGGGAGGCCAGCAGCGCGACCAGCGCGAGGTACGGCGGCGCGGACGAGGTGCCTCCGGCGCCGACCGGGTGCCAGGTGTCGAGGTAGCGCGCCCACAGGTCGGAGGAGTCGGCCGGGGCGGGCAGCAGCGCGCCGCCCGCGAGGGCGCCGCCGCCCAGGAGCTGGCGGCAGGCGACCAGGGAGACGAGCAGCAGCACCAGGAACAGCACCGGTCCGGGCTTGCGCGCGATGCGCTTGAGCCGGGCGAACTGCTCGACCTCCAGGAAGTCGGCGTCGTCCCCGCCGGGGCCGGACTCGACGGCCGCGCCGTGCCGTCCGGCACCCGCGACGGCCTCCGGGTCGGAGCGGCCGACGAGGTCACCGGCGACCTGCTCGACGGTGGCCCGCACGGTCGCCCCGGGCGGCGGGAACAGCGGCCGCAGCTCGTCCTTGTCGACCTGGGGGGCGCCTCTGCCGCGGCGTCCGGCGAGGATCCGCTCGGGCCGCAGCAGGGTGCCCAGCAGACCGCGGATCTCGTCGACGGCCTGTCCGGGGACCTTGCCGACGACGTAGGCGACGGTCCGCAGCAGGGTGCCCAGCACGATGCGCAGCAGCACCCAGGGGAGCGCGGCGGTACGCGAGTTGACCAGGAGGGTGTAGACGGCGCCGGCCTTGTCCACCTTGTGCGGGGAGGCCGCCGTACGGCCGACGCAGTCGACGGTGCGGCGCTCGCGGGAGGCCGCCTCGGCGTGCCGGACGACCGCCTCCGGGGCGATCAGGACGCGGTAGCCGGCGCTGTGGGCGCGCCAGCACAGGTCGACGTCGTCGCGCATGAGGGGCAGGTGGCGGTCGAATCCGCCGAGCTGCTCGAACACGTCGCGGCGGACCAGCATGCCGGCGGTGGACACCGCCAGCACGGACCGGACGTGGTCGTGCTGGCCCTGGTCCTGCTCGCGGCGGTCCAGGCCGGTCCAGCGGCGGCCGGAGTTGGCGATGGAGACGCCGACCTCCAGCAGCTGCCGCCGGTCGTACCAGCCGCGCAGCTTGGGGCCGACGACGGCGACGTCCTCGCGGCCCAGCTCGTACTCGGTGTCCACGACCCGCAGGAGCTGGGCGAGGGCGTCGGGCTCGGGGGCGCAGTCGTCGTGCAGCAGCCACAGCCACTGCACCGGCTCGCCGTGCGGCAACTCGGGCAGGTCGTAGGCGTCGTCGCGCCAGGAGCGCGTGACCGGGTCCCAGCCGCTGGGCCGCTTCAGGTACGGCAGTTCGTCCGGGGTGAGGACGGGTGCGGTGCGGTCGCACTCCTCGACGGCCTGGCCGAAGCCGGTGCGGCGGGCCAGGTGCAGCACCCGGTCGGCGCCGAGGGCGTCGGTGACCAGCTGGGCGGACGCGTCCGCGCTGCCGGTGTCGGCGCCCATCGCGTACTGCACGGGGCGCTCCTGGCCGAGCAGCCCGGCGAGCGCGTCGGGCAGCCAGCGGGCACCGTCGTGGGAGACGAGGACCGCGGTGACCACATGGCGCGGGAACTCGGGTGTGTGGGCCGGGTCGGACGCGGCTGAGGCAGCGGTGTCGTGAGGAGCTGCCGGGTGGCTGTGCACGGACATCGAGGTACGGGCCCCGGTTCGCTGGACTGCGGTGGACGCCCGCGACCGGTGGGGGCAGCGGGGCGTCTCGGACGAGCGACCACACTATCGGCAGTCCTGCGGGGGCGGCGCGCAGCGCCTCGTTGAGGGGTGGTGGTCGGGAGACGGGCGGGCAGGGCGGCCCGCCGCCTGTGGACAACCCACGGGCAACGGGCCGTTCGGGAACGGGGGCGGGTCAGACGGCCGCCTTCTTCAGCCGGCGGCGCTCCCGCTCGGACAGGCCGCCCCAGATGCCGAAGCGCTCGTCGTTGGCGAGGGCGTACTCGAGGCACTCGGAGCGGACCTCGCAGGCGAGGCAGACCTTCTTGGCCTCCCGGGTCGAGCCGCCCTTCTCGGGGAAGAAGGACTCGGGGTCGGTCTGGGCGCACAGTGCGCGCTCCTGCCAGCCGAGTTCCTCGTCCGCGTCGTCGACCAGCAGTTGCTGCACCGTCTCGGTCATGTGCGCCCCTCGTCTGTCTTTCGCGTCCCCGTGATCTAGCCGTTACCGATTCCGGCTGAACGACACGAGTGAAATTACAAGTGTGCTGCTCCGGGCGAGTCAAGCCGAGATCTGCTATTGGGCCCCTTATTCACTCTGCGGAACCAAGCCCCTGCGGAAAGTGTTCAAATCACCATAAAACCTGACACACCGACAGGGCCCCGGAGGGCTCCCGCCGTCCGCCGGGCCCCTCGCAGATCTCTACGGAGAAGGACGCCCAGAGGTTCGACCTCGTTCCGACGCACGCCTCGAAGCGAACGGGATCACATTCGGATCACGAGTACGCAACGGGGTTTGTGCGCCCGGATGGACGCCATGTGTCCCGGCTGGGGCATGGACAAACCTTTCATCTGAGAGATCGCCCGGATGAGGTGAACCTCATCCCACATACCGGGTGCCGAGTTGACAGTGGAGGTGTGAACCGGTGTCCTAGTGGGCATGCTCGCGAACTTGGCATCCACCTCGACCCGCACCGCCGGGTCCCACGGTGCTGCCCGCGTTCGCTGTGGCTGTTGCTGTCGCAGCTGTTGAGCCCAACGCGCTCCGGCTGCCGCCGGGTCACCCACGATCCGGCCGCTGTTCCCTCCGCTCCCACCAGGGCACTCCTGCCGCCGCCCGCGATCCGGGCACAGACGGCGCGACCCCCCACCGACCTCCACTCCAGCCGAGGAACCACCGCACCCCATGAACAGCGACAGCGACCTCCAGATCGCCGGCGACATCCTCGAAGTCCGGCACCTCCTGCAGGCCCCGCGTGAGCACCCGGCCACCGTCGCCGAGTTCGCCGGACTGGCCCGCTCCGTCGCCGCCGACCGCTCCCAGTGGGAGCACCTCGTCCGCTACGACGCGACCAGCCGCTGGTACCACCGCCTGCGCACCGGCCCCGGCTACGAGGTGTGGCTGCTGTCCTGGGTGCCCGGACAGGGCAGCGGGCTGCACGACCACGGCCGCTCCTCCGGCGTGCTGACCGTGCTGCAGGGGGCGCTGACCGAGCGCACGGAACGGGGCACACGCGCCTTGCGGGCGGGCGCCCAGCGCGTGTTCGCGCCCGGGTACGTGCACGAGGTGGTCAACGACGCGCTGGAGGCGGCCGTGAGCCTGCACGTGTACCACCCGGGGCTGACGCAGATGCCGATGCACACCGCGCCGCACTGCGAGGCCCGGAGCGTACCGGGCGGCGTGAGCGCCTGACGGTTCCGCGGCCGCCCGGGGCCCGGGGCGTCCCGGTGGTCACGGCCGGCGGACCGTCGCCGCCGCCGCCTGCGAGACTTGCCCCATGCGCATTGTGGTTCTGGCAGGCGGCATCGGCGGTGCCCGGTTCCTGCGTGGTCTGAAGCGGGCCGTGCCGGACGCGGACATCACGGTCATCGGCAACACCGGCGACGACATCCACCTCTTCGGGCTGAAGGTCTGCCCGGACCTGGACACGGTGATGTACACGCTCGGCGGGGGCATCAACGAGGAGCAGGGCTGGGGGCGCGCCGACGAGACCTTCCACCTCAAGGAGGAACTCGGCGCGTACGGCGTCGGGCCCGACTGGTTCGGCCTGGGCGACCGGGACTTCGCCACGCACATCGTGCGGACGCAGATGCTGGGCGCCGGTTACCCGCTGAGCGCGGTGACCGAGGCGCTGTGCGACCGGTGGCAGCCGGGCGTGCGGCTGATCCCCATGTCGGACGACCGCGTCGAGACGCACGTGGCCGTCGAGATCGACGGCGAGCGCAAGGCGGTCCACTTCCAGGAGTACTGGGTACGGCTGCGCGCCTCGGTGCCCGCCGAGGCCGTCGTGCCGGTCGGTGCCGAGCAGGCCAAGCCGGCGCCGGGCGTGCTGGAGGCCATCGCCGGGGCGGACGTGATCCTCTTCCCGCCGTCCAACCCGGTCGTCTCGATCGGCACGATCCTCGCCGTGCCCGGCATCCGCGAGGCCGTCGCGGACGCGGGGGTGCCGGTGGTCGGCCTGTCCCCCATCGTCGGGGACGCGCCGGTGCGGGGCATGGCCGACAAGGTGCTCGCCGCCGTCGGCGTCGAGTCGACGGCGACGGCGGTCGCCGGGCACTACGGCTCGGGCCTGCTGGACGGCTGGCTCGTCGACACGGTGGACGCGGGCGCGGTGGAGTCGGTCGAGGCGGCCGGGATCCGTTGCCGGGCCGTGCCGCTGATGATGACCGACGTCGACGCCACCGCCCGGATGGCCCGGGAGGCACTGGACCTGGCGGAGGAGGTGCGCGGCGCGTGAGCCGTGCGGAGCGGGGCGCCGGCGGGTACCGCGTCTGGGCCCCGGCCGGGCTGCCCGAGGTGACGCCCGGGGACGACCTGGCCAAGCTGATCGCGGCCGCCGAGCCCGGGCTGGCCGACGGGGACGTGGTGCTCGTCACCTCGAAGATCGTGTCTAAGGCCGAGGGCCGGATCGTCCGGGCGGACGACCGGGAGGCCGCGATCGACGCCGAGACCGTCCGGGTGGTCGCCCGGCGCGGTGCCCTGCGCATCGTGGAGAACCGGCAGGGCCTGGTCATGGCCGCCGCCGGGGTCGACGCCTCCAACACCCCTGCGGGGACCGTGCTGTTGCTGCCGGAGGACCCGGACGCCTCCGCCCGGGCGATCCGCGACGGGCTGCGGGACGCGCTGGGGGTGGAGGTCGGCGTCGTCGTCACCGACACGTCCGGGCGGCCCTGGCGCGCCGGGCTCACCGACGTCGCGATCGGCGCGGCGGGCGTGCGCGTCCTGGACGACCTGCGCGGCGGCACGGACGCCCACGGCAATCCGCTCAGCGCCACCGTCGTCGCCACGGCCGACGAACTCGCCGCCGCCGGCGACCTCGTCAAGGGCAAGTCGGCGGGTCTGCCCGTCGCCGTGGTGCGCGGGCTGGCCCACGTGGTGGCGGACGGCGACGGGGAGGGGGCGCGGGCCATGGTCCGCGGCGCCCGGGACGACATGTTCCGCCTGGGCACCTCCGAGGCGGTCCGGCTGGCCGTGACCCAGCGGCGCACGGTGCGGGCGTTCACGGACGAGCCCGTCGACCCCGGTGCCGTACGGCGGGCCGTGGCCGCGGCCGTCACGGCGCCGGCCCCGCACCACACCACGCCGTGGCGGTTCGTGCTGCTGGAGTCGCCCGGGTCGCGGACCCGGCTGCTGGACGCGATGCGGGACGCCTGGATCGCCGACCTGCGCCGGGACGGGAAGACGGAGGAGTCCATCGCCAAGCGGGTGCGGCGCGGCGACGTCCTGCGCAACGCGCCCTGCCTGGTCGTCCCCTGCCTCGTCATGGACGGTTCGCACCACTACGGCGACGCCCGCCGGGACGGGGCCGAGCGCGAGATGTTCGTCGTCGCCACCGGTGCCGGCGTGCAGAACTTCCTGGTCGCGCTCGCCGGGGAGCGGCTGGGCTCGGCGTGGGTGTCCTCCACGATGTTCTGCCGGGACGTGGTGCGCGAGGTGCTGGACCTGCCGGACCACTGGGACCCGATGGGGGCGGTGGCGGTCGGGCATCCGGCCGGGGAACCGCGCGAGCGGCCCGGTCGGGACGCGGAGGCGTTCATCGAGGTGCGGTGATCAGGGCCGGGCGGGGCCTACCCTCGTAGGGCCTCCCGGCACCGGCACTCGCGACCAGGGACCTCACTCATGGCAGGACGATTCGCTCCCCGGCCCACCCGCACGTCCGTGCGTGGTGGCCATGTCACCGTGGGCGCGGGCGTGCCGCGGCAGGCGGCGGGGCCGGGGCGGGTACGGGACTGGGTGCCCGACGGGCCGCTCGACCTGGGGCTGGTGCTCGGGCCGCTGCGGCGCGGGCCCGGGGACCCGACCTTCCGCGCGACGCCGGACGGCTCGGTGTGGCGGGCCAGCCTCACCCCGGCCGGCCCGGGCACGCTGCGTGTGTGCGCCCAGGGTGGCGGGGTGCGCGGGCAGGCCTGGGGGCCCGGGGCCGAGTGGCTGCTGGACCGGATGCCGGAGATGCTCGGGGCGGCGGACGAACCGTCGGCGTTCGTGCCGCGGCACCGGCTGCTGGCGACGGCACAGCACCGGCGGCCCGGGCTGCGGCTGACGCGCAGCGGGCTGGTGCTGGAGTCGCTGATCCCGTCGATCCTGGAGCAGAAGGTCACGACGGACGAGGCCTACCGGGCGTGGCGGCTGCTGGTGCGCCGCCACGGCGAGCCCGCGCCGGGCCCGGCGCCCGAGCGGATGTACGTGATGCCGGCGCCGCGCACCTGGGCGCTGATTCCGTCGTGGGAGTGGCACCGCGCCGGGGTCGACAACAAGCGGGCGTCGACGATCCTGCGTGCCGTGCGGGTCGCCGCGCGGCTGGAGCAGGCCGCCGGGCTGGAGCCCGCCGCCGCCCGGGCGCGGCTGGAGCTGGTGCCGGGGATCGGGCCGTGGACCTCCGCGGAGACGGTGCAGCGCAGTCACGGGGCGGCGGACGAGGTGACGGTCGGGGACCTGCACCTGCCCGGCATCGTGGGCTGGGCGCTGGCCGGGGACCGGGACGCGGACGACGCGGCGATGCTGGAGCTGCTCGAGCCCTACGCGGGGCAGCGGCACCGGGCGGCCCGGCTGATCCTGCTGAGCGGACGGGTCCCCGCGCGCAGGGCGCCGAAGATGCCCCGGTGGGACATCGGGCGGCTGTGAACCGCGCGGACGGGACGGCCCGTCCGCCCCGGCCGCCCCGTCCGTCGTGCGTCCTACTGGTCCGACGAGAAGCGGACCGCGCCCGCGGGGATGCGGGCGTCGCACCATATGCGGGCGCCTTCGAGCAGTTCGTTGTCGGCGCCGATGACCGCGCCGTCGCCGATGACCGTGCCGGTGAGGACCGAGCGCTCGCCCACACGGGCCCGGGTGCCGATCAGCGAGTCGGTGATCACGGCCCCCGGCTCGATCACCGCACCCGGCAGGATCGTGCTGCCGAAGACCCTCGCGCCCTCCGCGACGAACGCGCCCTCGCCCACCACCGTGCCGCCGGACAGCTTGGCGTCGGAGGCGACCCGGGCCGTCGGCAGCACCAGGCGGTCGCCGCAGCGGCCCGGGACGGCGGGCGACGGGGCCCGGCCCAGCACCAGGTCCGCCGAACCGCGCACGAAGGCGGCCGGGGTGCCCAGGTCGAGCCAGTAGGTGGAGTCGACCATGCCCTGCAGGTGGGCCCCGGCGGCCAGCAGGCCGGGGAAGGTCTCGCGCTCCACCGACACCGGCCGGCCCTGCGGGATCGTGTCGATGACCGAGCGGCGGAAGACGTACGCACCCGCGTTGATCTGGTCGGTGACGATCTCCTCGGGCGTCTGCGGCTTCTCCAGGAAGGCCAGGACCCTGCCCGTGCCGTCCGTGGGGACCAGGCCGTAGGCGCGCGGGTCGGTGACCTTGGTGAGGTGCAGGGAGACGTCGGCGCCCGACGTCGCGTGGGTGTCGACCAGGGCCCGGATGTCCAGGCCCGTGAGGATGTCGCCGTTGAAGATCAGGACCGGGTCGTCGGGCCCGGAGTGCAGCCGGGAGGCGACGTTGCGGATGGCTCCGCCGGTGCCGAGCGGCTCCTCCTCCGTCACGTACTCGATGTGCAGCCCGAGCGCGGCCCCGTCGCCGAAGTAGGGCTCGAAGACCTCGGCCAGGTACGACGTGGCGAGGACGATGTGCTCGACGCCCGCCGCTCTCGCCCGGGCCAGCTGGTGCGTGAGGAAGGGCACCCCGGCCGCCGGGACCATGGGCTTGGGCGTGTGCACCGTGAGCGGGCGCAACCGGGTGCCCTTGCCGCCGACCAGGAGGATCGCTTCTGTCACGTGTCGTCTCTGCTTCCTGCCGGGACCGGCCGAACTGTCTTTCGGCCGGTCAGTGTATGCAGACCGTTCCGTGGCGCCTTCGCTGGCCGTGCGGCGTTCCGCCCCCCTGCCCCGCATGCCCCCCGGCGGCGGTGAACGTGCGCTCAGCGGCCCTGGTACTGGGCCGCCTTGGAGCGGGCCGAGCCGAGCTTCGCGTAGAGCTTCCCGCCGGGGCACTCCGTCTTGAAGCCGTCCCGGTGTCCCGAGATCACGTTCAGTCGTACCTTCTTACCTTTGCCGTAGAGGTTGCTGCCAGCCGACTTCAGCGTGGTCTTCTTCTTCGGGTTCATCCCGTGCAGCCCCAGCTTCCAGGCACTGAGCCGGGCGACGGCCTTGACCGCGGCCTTCGCCGGCTTCTTCGAGCCGTACGTCCCGAGGACGGCGATCCCCATGCTGTTGCTGTTGAAACCAAGGGTGTGCGCGCCGAGGACCGGCTTGGCCACGCCTCCGGCCCGGCCCTCGTAGATCTTTCCGCACTTGTCGACGACGAAGTTGTAGCCGATGTCCCGCCAGCCCATGCTCTTGACGTGGTAGCGGTAGATACTGCGGATGAGTGAGGGGACCTGCGAGCAGCTGTAGCCGTTGCCGCTGGCCGTGTGGTGCACGAAGGCGGCCTTGACCTTCTTCGTGTACTTGAAGCCCGACTCCCGCAGCCCCTCGTCCGCGCCCCAGCCGCGTCGCGTCACGATGGCGGGGCGGGGGCCGATGTACGGCTTGGCCCGGGGCGCACCGGCCACCCCCTCGGCGGCGAGCGCGAAGAGCTCCTGCTCGGTCTCGGCGCGGCTGAGGGCGGCGATCTCGGTGGCACCGGGCGCGGCGAGGCCGGCGTTGGCGGCGGACGCCTCGGCGGCTTCCGCACTCTCGGCGGCGGCGCCCGCCGTGCGGGGACCGTCGGCGGGCGTGGCGTCGTCGCCCGGGTCGACGAGTTCGAGACGGAGTCCGGCGGGCAGCGGGGGCGCGGCCGGCACTTCGCGGGCGTCCGCGCCCTGCCGGGCGTCCTGCTGCGCGGCCTCGGAGCGGACCCGGAGTTCCACACCGTCGGAGTCGCCCACCCACAGCGGTGCCGTGGCGCCGCGCACCCGGCCCGAGGCGCCCTCGGCGGTGTCCCGGTCGGCCGCGTGCTCGGTGTTGTGCGTCTCCAGGTCCTGCCAGCCCGACCAGGTGCCGGTGCCCGCGGCGCGGGTGCGGACCTGGACACGGCCGTGCAGTTCGGCCTCGGGGTCGTCCCAGACGACGCCGAGGAGGGAGAAGTGGCGTACGGAACGGCGGGGCACGACCTGCTCGGTGGCGGGGGCGGAGGGGGTGGCGCGGTCGCGGGCGGGTGGCTCCAGGGGGATCGACTGGGTGCTGCCGGGGGCGGTGGACGGGGCGACGCGCGGGGCCGGCGCGCCGGGGGTGCCCGCGTCGACCGCGGGTCTCGCCGCCGTGGCGGCCTCCGCGGTCGGCACCGGACTCGCGGTCGCCGCGGCGGCGGGCGGGGTGAGAGGGAGGGCCAGAGCGGCCGCACAGGTGACACCGATCGAGGAAGCAAGGAATCCACGCATGCCCCTGATCTTGGACATAGTCATACAAATCTGTCCATCCGGGATGTGACGGACTGTCGGCCCGGATTCCGCCGAACCGGTGGCGCATTCGGGGCGGGGCGGTGGGCCGTCCCTTGGGCGCGGAGCCGGGGGTTGCGTACGCTTGCGCGGGTGAACGCCACCGATCGCACCCCTGCCGACCTGCTGGCTTCCGCGCTCGCCGCGGACCCGGGACGCCCCCTGGTCACCTTCTACGACGACGCGACCGGCGAACGGGTCGAGCTGTCCGTGGCCACCTTCGCCAATTGGGTGGCCAAGACCTCGAACCTGCTCCAGGACGAGCTGTCGGTCGAGCCCGGGGACCGGGTGGCCCTGCTGCTGCCGGCGCACTGGCAGACGGCGGTGTGGCTGCTGGCCTGTGCGTCGGTCGGTGTCGTCGCGGACATGGCCGGGGACGTGCGGGCGGCCGACGTCGTGGTGAGCGGACCCGAAGGACTGGAGACGGCCCGGGGCTGCTCCGGGGCGCGGATCGCGATGGCTCTGCGGCCGCTGGGCGGACGGTTCCCGCAGGCGCCGGAGGGCTTCGCCGACTACGCGGTGGAGGTGCCGGGGCAGGGCGACCGGTTCGTGCCGTACGCGCCGGTGGATCCGGACGGGCCCGCGCTGATCGTGGCCGGCCGGGAGTTCAGCGGGGCCGAGGTCGTCGAGCGGGCCCGGGCGGAGGCGACGGGCCTCGGACTGACCGGGCCCGGGTCGCGCATCCTGTCGGGGCTCGGCTTCGACACGTGGGAGGGCCTGAACGCGGGGCTGTACGGGCCGTTGGCGACCGGGGGCTCGGTGGTGCTGTGCCGGAACCTGGACCGGGCCGGTGCCGGGGTCCTGGACAAGCGGATCGAGAGCGAACGCGTCACGACGGTCGCCCGGGGCTGAACCGGTCCGCCGGACCACGTGCGTCGGAGCCTGCCCCCGCGGTCGAGTCGGGCGGCCTGACCGGGTGGGTCCGGAGCGTTGCGCGGGGCCGCGGCGGTCCGGCTCCCGGGCACGTCGGAGCCTGCCACCGGCTCCCGGGCGGCCCGACCCGGCGCGTCGCACTGCAGCCCGGAGCCGCGGCGGGGAGCCGGACCGCGCGCGTCGGGGCCTGCCCTTGCGATCGAGTCGGGCGACCTGACCCGGCGCGTCGCACAGCCGCCCGGAGCTGAACCGGGCCGCCGGACCACGTGCGTCGGAGCCTGCCCCCGCGATCGAGCCGGGCGACCCGACCGGGCGGCTCCGGAGCGTTGCGCGGGGCCGCGGCGGGCCGGCTCCCGGGCACGTCGGAGCCTGCCACCGCGATCGAGTCGGGCGGCCCGACCGGGCGGCTCCGGAGCGTTGCGCGGGGCCGCGAGGGGTCGGCTCCCGGGCACGTCGGAGCCTGCCACCGCGGTCGAGTCGGGCGGCCCGGCGCGTCGCACAGCCGCCCGGAGCCGCGGCGGGGAGCCGGACCGCGCGCGTCGGAGCCTGCCCCCGCGATCGAGTCGGGCGGCCCGACCCGGCGCGTCGCACTGCCGCCCAGGGTGCGACGGGCCACCGCACCGAGTACCGGGGCCTGCCCCCACAACCCAGCCGGGCGTCCGGCCGAGTGCGGTTGCGGCCGTGGAGGGCCGATGCGGCCTGCGGCCGCAGCCGGTCCCGTTCGCCCGTTCGGTCCATCCCCACCCCGCGCCCGGGGCCCGTCCGGGCCATCGTCGTAGGAACGGTGCGCACGTTCCTACGTCAGGAGGGGTGGTCCCTGTCGTGGCCGACACAGGAGGACAGGGGCCGGTGCCGAGGCCGGTCGCCGGGGCCTCGGCCGGCGGGGGCCTGGTGCGACGGCGACGGCGACGGCGACGGGTGCGGATCGCCGCGTTCGCCTTCACCGGTGTCGTGCTCGCGGCCGCGGGCGCGAGCTGGGCCGTCTACGCGAAACTCAGCGGGAACATCACCCCGGACGAGGCCGCGGCCGCCGAACTGGCGCGGTACGACAAGGAGCGGCCCACCGCGCTGGTCAAGGGCGCCCGCAACATCCTGCTCATCGGTTCGGACTCGCGCGAGGGCGACGACAACGCCCGCTACGGGCGGGACTCGGGCACCGAGCGGTCCGACACCGCGATCCTGCTGCACCTGTCCGCGGGCCGGGGCCGGGCGACCGCGGTGTCCCTCCCGCGCGACCTGATGGTCCACCTGCCGGGCTGCCGCCGCCCGGACGGGTCCCGCAGCGCGCCCCGGTTCACCGTGTTCAACCAGGCGTTCGAGGTGGGCGGTTCGGCGTGCACGATCCGCACGGTGGAGAAGCTCACCCGCATCCGGGTGGACCACCACGTCGTCGTCGACTTCCACGGTTTCAAGGAGATGGTCGACGCGGTCGACGGCGTCGAGGTGTGCCTGCGGGAGCCCATCGACGACCGGGCCGCGAAGCTGCGGCTGCCCGCAGGGCGGGTCACCCTGAACGGCGAGCAGGCCCTCGGTTACGTCCGTGCCCGCAAGTCACTCGGCGACGGCAGCGACACCGAGCGGATGGAACGCCAGCAGCACTTCCTCGGGGCACTCGTCACCAAGGTGCGCAGCAATGGCGTCCTGCTGAATCCGGCGAAGCTGTATCCCGTGCTGGACGCCGCCACGTCCTCTCTCACGACGGACCCGGACCTGGCGAGCCTGCGCGGTTTGTACGAACTCGTGCGCGGTCTGCGCGACATCCCCGTCGAACACGTGCAATTCCTGACCGTACCCCGGGAGTCGTACGCGTTCGACGCCAATCGCGACCAACTCGTGGAGCCCGAGGCGGAGGAGTTGTTCGAGCGGCTGCGCACCGACAGACCGGTGGTCGTGGCGGGAAACGTACCGCCGGGTTCCGCTCCCGGCCGGCCACGCGACGGGCGCGGCGGGTCGAACGGGGAGACGTACCGGGAACACTCGGTGAAGCCGTCCGTCACCGTTTCTCCGCCTCCGACGTTCCGGGGGAACACGGCGGCCGAACACTCCTGTGAGTAAAGCGGGCCCCAAGGCGGTCCGCGGCAACGAACTCTTCATCTGGGAAATGGGCGAATTGCCCAGGTGTAGGGACGTGGAATTTGTCACCGCCGTCGTTCGACGCTGAAGTGGGCGGTTAGTGTGAGCGATCCGGTGCGCCCGGCTTCCGGGGAACGGTCCTCGGGCCGCGCACCGTGACCGAGACCCGAGCGCCTGAAGGGGGAAGGCGCCGCGTGCCCCGACGGAGGAATCAGGCAACCGTGGACGCGCAAGGCCGTGGGCGGGCGGACGACATCGATCCCGCCGACCAGTGGGTGCTCAACCCGAACACCGGCGAATACGAACTGCGACTGGGCCCTTCCGCACCGCAGTCGGCGGTGCCCGGGCCCCGCAGGCCGCGGTCCTCCGACGCGGCCCCGCCGGCCCGCGGCCGCAGGGAGGCCGCCGGACGCCAGCGCCGCGACGGCGCGGGCCGGGAGGGCGAGGGACGCGAGGGCGCGGGCCGGGGCGGCGCGGGCCGGGAGAACCGGAGTCGTGAGACACCGCGCCGCGAGGGCGCGGGGCGTGAGAACCGGAGCCGTGAGACACCGCGCCGCGAGGGCGCGGGGCGTGAGGGCGCGAGCCGGGCCGTGCCGCCGCCGCGCAGACGCCGCGCGGCGCCGGAGGAGCCGCCGCCGGGACGCCGCGGCAGGCGGCCGGTCAAGAAGTCCTCCAAAGGCAAGAAGATCCTGCTGTGGACCGGCGGCACGATGGCCTTCGTGCTGGTCGCCGGGGCGGGCGCCGCGTACCTCTACATCCAGCACCTCAACGACAACATCGCCTCCGTCTCCGACGACGGAGCGAGCACCGGTGGCTTCGAGAAGGACAAGGCCATCAACATCCTGCTGATCGGCACGGACAAGCGCACCGGCAAGGGCAACGAGAGCTACGGCGACGCGGGCAGCGTCGGGCACGCCGACACCACGATCCTGCTGCACGTCTCCAAGGACCGCTCCAACGCGACCGCGCTGAGCATTCCGCGCGACCTGATCGTGGACGTGCCGGACTGCCCGACCACGCAGGACGACGGTTCGCAGAAGGTCATCCCCGGCACCCAGCGGGTCCGCTTCAACACCAGCCTCGGCCAGGACGGCCGCACCCCCAGCTGCACCATGCGGACCGTGACCGAGCTGACCGGAGTCAAGCCGGACAACTTCATGGTGGCCGACTTCAACGCGGTCAAGACGCTGACCAGCGCGGTCGGCGGGGTCGAGGTCTGCCTGGGCAAGGACATCGACGACCCGGACTCCCACCTGAAGCTGTCGAAGGGCACGCACACCATCGAGGGCGAGCAGGCACTGGCCTTCGTGCGCACGCGCCACGCCGTGGGCTTCGGCGGCGACCTGAGCCGGATCGGGCTGCAACAGCAGTTCCTGAGCGCGCTGATGCGCAAGCTGAAGTCCAACGACACTCTGACCAGCCCGCAGAAGATGCTCGACCTGGCCGAGGCCGGCACCAAGGCGCTCACCGTCGACTCGCAGCTGGACAGCATCGGCAAACTGAAGGACCTCGGCCTGGAGCTGGGCAAGCTCAACGTCAAGAACCTGACCTTCACCACCGTGCCCGTCGTCGACAATCCGGCGGAGAAGGTGAAGGCCACGGTCGTCCTCGACGACTCCAAGGCGGCCCAGGTCTTCAAGATGATCCGGAACGACGTGTCCTTCACCGCCGTCAAGCAGAAGAAAAAGAAGGAGGCGGCCGCGGTCGCCGCCCGGCTGAAGGGCACCAAGGCCCCGGCCTCTGAGGTCCGGGTGCGGATCCTCAACGGCGGTGCCGTCGCCGGCAGCGCCCAGGAGACACTCAGCTGGCTGCAGAACGAGGAGGGCGTCACCAAGTCGGAGAACGCCGGCAACGCCCCCGAGGCCCTGAAGAAGACGACCCTGGAGTACGGCCCCGACCAGGCCGGCCAGGCCCGGCGCCTCGCCGCCATCATGGGCCTGTCCGGGTCCGCGATGAAACCCGGCGAGAGCGTCACCAACTCCCAGGGCCTGCCCGCCATCACCCTCACCCTCGGCAAGGACTTCGAGGGCGCGGGGGTGCCGCTCACGACCCCCGACAAGGCGCCGGAGGGCGTCGACAGGTCCACGGCCGACAAAGTCGAGTGCGCCAAGTGACGTGACGGGCCTGTCGTACGTCCTCCAGGGCGTACGGCAGGCCGTCCGGCCGGGCGTGCGACGCGCGGGGCGGGGAAGCGGGGAGAGATGGCGCAGGGCAGCAGTGTGTTCGCGGAGGGGACCAAGCCGGGTCCCGGGCCGCGCCGGCCGGTGGACGGCCCGGACAGCCGGGACGGCGGAGCGGACGGCCGCGGCGGTACGGGCGGCCGGCCGCCGCGAGGCCGCGGGCGCCGAGCGCTGCGCTGGTCGGCGCTCGGGCTGTCCGCGCTCGTCCTC
Source organism: Streptomyces sp. AHA2 (assembly GCF_036857595.1). Classification (NCBI taxonomy): domain Bacteria; kingdom Bacillati; phylum Actinomycetota; class Actinomycetes; order Kitasatosporales; family Streptomycetaceae; genus Streptomyces; species Streptomyces sp. AHA2. The sequence goes on along the minus strand of NZ_JAUQWJ010000013.1, from coordinate 162,446 downwards.
GTCACGGCCGGGGCCGGCTACCTCTACTACGAGCACCTGAACGGCAACATCCTCAAGGGCGAGCGCAGCAGCGGCGACTCCAAGGCGCGCAGGGCCGAGCCGAACGCGGCCGGGCAGACACCGCTGAACATCCTGCTGATCGGCTCCGACAGCCGGAACTCCGACGCGAACGTGCGGCTGGGCGGCAGCCGGGACAGCCGCGGCAATCCCCCGCTGGGTGACGTGCAGATGCTGATCCACCTGTCAGCGGACCGCGAAAGCGCGTCCGTGGTGAGCATCCCGCGCGACACCCGGGTCGACATACCCGAGTGCACCGACCCGGCGACCGGCCGGACGTACCCGCCGGTCAACACCATCATCAACGCCTCCCTGGCCCGCGGCGGGGCGGGTTGCACGCTGACCACGTGGGAGAACCTCACCGGCGTCTACATCGACCACTGGATGACGATCGACTTCGCGGGCGTGGTGCGGATGGCCGACGCCATCGGCGGGGTCGAGGTGTGCGTGCGCCAGAACGTGTGGGACCGCCCGCTGCCCGGCGTGCCCGGCGGCTCGGGGCTCAAGCTGAAGGCCGGTCACCCCAAGGTCCGGGGCGAGCAGGCGCTGCAGTGGCTGCGCACCCGCCACGCCTGGGGCAGCGACCCGCTGCGGGCCCGGGCGCAGCACATGTACATGAACTCGATGATCCGCACGCTCAAGGCGCAGAACGTGTTCACCGACACCGGCCGGCTCACGGCCCTCGCGGAGGCGGCCACCAGGTCGCTGCACGTCTCCGAGGAGATCGGCACGGTCAAGAAGCTGTACGACCTCGGGACGCAGCTCAGGACCGTGCCCACCGGCCGCATCACCATGACCACGCTGCCGACGGCCGCGGACCCGCAGGACGCCAACCACCTGGTTCCGGCGGGTGCCGACGCCGACCGGGTGTGGGAGATGCTCCGCGACGACGTCCCGTTCGACGGCGAGGGCGCCCGGCGGGCGGCGAAGAAGCCCGGGGCGAAGGCCTCCCGGGACCCGGCCGCGCCGGACGGCGAGATCGAGGTGCTGGTGCGCAACGCCACGCGTTCCGCCACCCTCGGGCCGGTCGGCGGACGGGCGGCTGCCGTTGCGCGCACCCTCACCGGGAAGGGCTTCACCAAGGCCTCGGCGGACACCTCCGGCGCGCTCGCCGAGGAGCGGACCGTGGTGCGGTACCCCGGCGCCGGCCTGGAGGGCGACGCCCGGCGCGTGGCCAAGTCACTCGGGATTCCGGTGAGTTCGGTACGCCGGTCGACGGACGTCTCCGGTGTCACGGTCGACGTGGGCGCCGACTGGCGTACGGGCACGGCGTATCCGAAGCCGCCGAAGGCCGGGGCCGGGCACCTGCCCGGTGACGCGGACGCCCTCAACGGCTCGGACGCCGGCACGTGCATGGACGTCTACCAGCCCTACCGCTGGTAGGACCCGGAGCCATACACGCACACGGGTCCGCCGAACGGCCGTTCCCGGACTTGAGGGGTATTGCCCGATGTGCGGATGTCGAATTTGTCGTTCGGCGCACATCGACGTTCAACTGGGCGGATAGTGTGAGCGATCCAGTGCTTCTGTGATGACCGAGTACCCGTGCGCCTCCCGGGGGGAGGGGCGCCGCGTGCCCCGACGGAGGAAACAGCGACCGTGGACGCGCAACGCCGTGGGCGGGGGGAACGGATGGACCCCGCGGACCAGTGGGTGCTCAACCCGAACACCGGTGAGTACGAGCTGCGACTGACACCTTCCGCCCCGCAGTCGCCCGGCGGCCGGGCACCCGGATCCGCGACCGCCGCCCGCACGGCGGCTCCCCGCCCCGGCGCCTCACGCCCGGCGGGTTCCGGCACGACGGGCTCCGGCACGGGGGGCTCCCGGACGGCGGGTTCCCGGACGGGCGGCGCCACCCGCACGGACGTGCCGCCGCAACGCAAGCGGCGCACCCAGCCCGCCGAGCCCGCGGCCGGACGGCGCGGGGGTCGCCGGCCGGTGCGGCAACGGCCCCGGCGGACCCGGAAGATGCTGCTGTGGACCGGCGGCACGATGGCCTTCGTGCTGGTCGGCGTGGCCGCCGCCGGCTACCTCTACCTCCGGCACCTGGAAGGCAACGTCACCACCACCGACGTCGGCAGCGCCGGTGCCTCGGACTTCAGCAAGGACGAGGCCTTCACCATCCTCGTCGTCGGCACGGACAAGCGCACCGGCGCCGGCAACGAGGGGTACGGCGACAAGGGCAGCGCGGGGCACGCCGACACCACGATCCTGCTGCACGTCGCCAAGGACCGCACCAACGCCACCGCGCTCAGCATCCCCCGCGACCTGATCGTGGACATCCCGGACTGCCCGACGAAGCTGGAGGACGGCTCGGAGAAGGTCGTCCCCGGGGTGCGGGGCGTCCGCTTCAACCGCAGCCTCGGGGAGGGCGGCCGGGACCCGGGCTGCACGATGCGCACGGTGGAGGAGAACACCGGCATCTCCGTGGACCACTTCATGATGGCCGACTTCAACGCCGTGAAGACGCTGACGACGGCGGTCGACGGCGTCGACGTGTGCGTGGAGAAGCCGGTCGACGACAAGGACTCCAAACTCGTGCTGCCCGCCGGCGAGTCGACGGTCGAGGGCGAGCAGGCCCTGGCCTTCGTCCGCACGCGCAAGAGCTTCGGCAACAGCGGTGACCTCGACCGGATCAAGGTGCAGCAGCAGTTCCTCGGTTCGCTGATGCGCAAGATGGCCTCCGGGGACACCCTCACGAGCCCGTCCAAGCTGCTGAAGCTGGCCGAGGCCGCGACCGAGGCGCTGACGGTGGACAAGGCGATCGGCTCGGTCGGCGCGCTCAAGGACGTGGCGCTGGAGCTGAAGAAGGTGCCGACGAAGAACATCACCTTCACCACCGTCCCCGTGAAGGACAACCCGGCGGAGACGGTGAAGGCGACGGTCGTCCTCGACGAGTCGAAGGCGCCCCAGGTGTTCGAGATGATCAGGAACGACGTCTCCTTCACCGAGGTCAAGCGGCGGCAGAAGAAGGAGAAGGACGCCGCGGCAGCCCGGCTGAAGGGCACCAAGGCCCCGGCCTCCGAGGTCCGGGTGCGGATCCTCAACGGCGGTGCCGTCGCCGGCAGCGCGCAGAAGATGCTCCAGTACCTCCAGGTCGAGGAGGGCGTCACCAAGTCGGAGAACGCCGGCAACGCCCCCGAGGCCCTGAAGAAGACGACTCTGGAGTACGGCCCCGACCAGGCCGGCCAGGCCCGGCGCCTCGCCGCCGTCATGGGCCTGTCCGGGTCCGCGATGAAACCCGGCGAGAGCGTCACCAACTCCCAGGGCCTGCCCGCCATGACGCTCACCCTCGGCGAGGACTTCAAGGGCGCCGGAGTGAAGCTGAGCGCCCCGGCCGAGGCGCCGGACGTGGAGAGGTCCACGGCCGACAAGGTCGTGTGCGCGAGTTGACCCGCTGAGGGCAACTGACGGGCCCGTCGTGCGTCTAACAGGGGGCAGGACGGGCCTGCTGCATGCGCCGGGGGGCGGGAAGGACCGGGGAAGTGACGCAGAGCGGTGTGCGGGAGGACGGAGCGCGACAGGGCGTCCGTGAACCGGGAGCGGAGAAGACGGTGCCGGACGAGGATCCCCCCGGCGACGGACCGGCGTCCCACCACGGCGAGTCCGTCACGTCGGAGCGGGACGCAGCGCCGCACGAGGGCAACCCCTCGGACGACCCCGGCCCGCCGGACGGTGACACCGCCCCGGACGGCGCCGTCTCCCGCGGTGCGTCTCTCGCCGGTGCCGCCTCCCCCGGCGGCGGCTGCGGTGACGGCCGCGACGGGAAGGCGGGGAAGCCGGGTCGCGGGGGCCGCCCCCCGCGGCGGCGGCGGGCGCTGAAGTGGGCCTCCGCCGTACTGGCCGTGCTCATACTCGGGACCGCCGGGGCGGGTTACCTCTACTACCGGCACCTCAACGGCAACATCAAGAAGGACGCCCTGAACCTCGGCGACGGCAAGGTCGCCGCCCCCACCCCCAACGCCGCCGGGCAGACGCCGCTGAACATCCTGCTCATCGGGTCCGACGCCCGCGACACCGAGGAGAACCAGAAACTCGGCGGTGCCCGCGAGACGTTCGGCTCCACCCCGCTCGCGGACGTCCAGATGCTGCTGCACGTGTCGGCCGACCGCAGCAACATGTCGGTCATCAGCATGCCGCGCGACACCCTGGTCAAGATCCCCAAGTGCACCGACCCGGACGACGGGAAGGTCTACCCGGCCACCCGGGGCCGGACCATGACCAACCAGAGCCTCGGCCACGGCGGTCCCGGCTGCACCGTCGCCACCTGGCAGGAGCTGACCGGCATCCACATCGACCACTTCATCATGGTCGACTTCGCCGGGGTCGTGTCGATGGCCGACGCGATCGGCGGTGTCCCCGTCTGCGTGGACGCCAACATCCACTCCCGCACCTCCGACGGCAAGGGCTCGGGCCTGAAGCTGAAGAAGGGCACCACGTACATCCAGGGCGAACAGGCCCTGCAGTGGCTGCGCACCCGCTACGGCTTCGAGGACGGCAGCGACCTCGCCCGCGCCAAGGCCCAGCACATGTACATGAACGCGATGGTCCGCCAATTGCGCGAGAACGCCACCCTCAGCAGCCCCAACAAGCTGCGCAGACTCGCCGAGGAGGCCACCCGGGCGCTGACCGTCGACCCGGGCCTGGACACGGTCAAGAAGCTCTACGACCTCAGCGACCAGCTGCGGATGGTCGAGCCGGAGCGCATCACCATGACCACGATGCCCAACCGGTACGTCGGCGCCCGGGTCGAGCCCACCGAGGACGCCGAGCAACTGTTCCGGCTGGTGCGCGAGGACATCGCGCTGGACGGCAGGGACAAGCCGAAGACGGCGGTGGACAAGACCTCCGACGACCCGGCCGCCGCCGACGCCGAGATCGCCGTGCAGGTCCGCAACGGCACCCGGACCGACACCCTGGCCCCGGCGGGCGGCCGGACCAGCGCGGTCGCCGGGCTGCTGAAGGAGCGGGGCTTCACCCAGGCCGTCGCCGACACCGACGGCTCGTGGAGCGAGAAGACCACCGTCGTCCGCTACCCGAGCGCCGACCTGGAGGGCGACGCCCAGCGCGTGGCCAGGGCCCTCGGGATCCCGCTGGGTTCGGTGAAACGGTCCACCGACGTCAGCGGCGTCACCCTCGTCGTCGGCGCGGACTGGCGCACGGGCGACGACTACGAGGCGCCCGAACGCAGCGACAGGACGCCCGAGTCGGCGCAGGCGCTCAACGGGGCCGACGACAAGGCCTGCATGAAGGTCGGCACCGGCTTCACCTGGTGACGGCCACGGGCCCCTTCCGCGGTGGGAAGGGGCCCGTCGCGCAACACCCGTGCACCCAAGCGGCGTCAGCCGGTGGCCGCGTCCGCGCGGACCGCCGGACGACGGGAGGCGATGACCTTCTTCGCCAGCGACCGGGGACTCGTCAGGAAGCCCCAGCCCCACGACATGTGCATCGTGGCCAGCGCCACCGGGATCTGCAACCGCGCCTTCAGCGGCAGCCCCTTGCCCGCCGGCACCGAACCGAGCACGATCGCCGCGAGGTAGCCGCCGGGCACGACGAAGCCCCACGGCGTCAGCAGGGCGCCCACCACGGTCCCGGCCGCGATCGCGCACACGGCGGTCGGCGGGGCCAGGTAGCGCAGGTTGATGGAGCCCTCGTGGTAGCGCGCGACGACGTGCCGCCACCGGCCGTAGTCCTTGTACTGCTTGGCGAGCGCCTTCATGCTGGGCCGCGGCCGGTACGACACCTTCAGCTCGGGCGAGAACCAGATCAGCCCGCCGGCCTCACGGATGCGGAAGTTCAGTTCCCAGTCCTGGGCGCGGATGAACTCCACGTTGTAGCCGCCCTGCTGCTCCAGCGCCTCGCGCCGGAACACCCCCAGGTACACCGTCTCGGCGGGGCCCGCCTGGCCGCCCGTGTGGAAGGCGGCGTTGCCGACCCCGATCTTCGAGGTCATCGCGGCGGCGACCGCGTGCTCCCAGTCGTTCTCGCCCTCGGCGTGCATGATGCCGCCCACGTTCTGCGCGCCGGTCTCCTCCAGGAGCCGTACGGCGGTGGCGATGTAGTTCGGCGAGAGCATGCCGTGGCCGTCGACGCGGACGACGATCGGGTGCTTCGAGGCGTCGATCGCGGCGTTCAGCGCGGCGGGCGTACGGCCCGTGGGGTTGGGGACGGTGTGCACGCGCGGGTCTTCGGCCACGAGCTCGGCGGCGATCTCGTCCGTGCGGTCCGTGGACGGACCGAGGGCGATCACGACCTCCATCTCGCCGGCGTACTCCTGCGCGAGGATCGCTTGGACTGCTCCCCGCAGATGCCGCTCCTCGTTGAGGACGGGCATGATCACGGAAACGGCGGGGAGCCGCACGTCGGGATTGGCGTTCATAGGGGCCTCACGTTACCGCGAACGGGGGACACCGGTGCGCGCCACCGGGGCGGTACCGCGGGCCGCAGATCGTATCGGCCTACGGTTTCACGGATCCCACGCTCGGCCGTCGTCCGGAGGTGCCCCATGCCCACGCCGCCGCGGTCCCCTCGGTCCACCGCCGCCCCGCAACGCCGCCCCCAGCCCCCCTCCGAGCGGGCCGCCCCGCGCCGGCCCACGCCGACCGGGCGCGTGCGCCGCCCCCGCTGGGGCCTGCGGATCGTCACCACGCTGTCCGTGGTGGTCCTCGCCTCGGCCGGGATCGGGCACGCGGTGATGACCAGTCTGGACGCGGACATCGCCCGGGTCGACCCGTTCAAGGACATGAAGAACCGCCCTCAGGCGGGCCACGGCATGAACGTCCTGCTGGTCGGCACCGACGGCCGCGACAGGATCAGCAAGGAGGAGCGGCGCAAGTACCGGCTGGGCGGCGCCCCCTGCCACTGCACGGACACGATGATGATCGTGCACATCTCGCAGGACCGGGAGCGCGCGAGCGTGGTGAGCCTGCCGCGCGACTCCTACGCCGTCACGCCGGCGCACGTCGACCGCACGTCGGGCAAGCGGCACCGCGGGCACCCGGTGAAGCTGAACGCGGCGTACGCCGAGGGCGGGCCGCAGCTGACCGTGCGCACGGTGGAGAGCATGACCAAGGTGAAGATCGACCACTACCTGGAGGTCGACTTCACCAGCTTCATGAAGACGGTCGACGTGGTGGGCGGTGTGCGGATCTGCACCGCGGATCCGCTCAAGGACAGCTACACCGGCCTGAACCTGCCGGCCGGCCGGCACACGCTCGCCGGCGGGCAGGCCCTGCAGTACGTGCGTGCCCGCCATGTCGACGGGGCGTCCGACCTGGGCCGGATGAAGCGGCAGCAGCGTTTCCTGGCGGCGCTCGTGGAGCGGGTCACCTCGTCCGGGATCCTGCTCAACCCGATGAAGTTCCGGGACGTGACCCGGGCGGTGCTGGGCTCGGTGCGCGCGGACAAGGGGTTCGGCACGGACGAGATGCTGGACCTGGGCCGGGCGATGCGGAACTTCTCCCCCTCCTCGTCCGAGTTCACCACCGTCCCGATCGGGCGCATGGGCTACGCCGTCAAGGGCGTCGGCTCCACGCTGAAGTGGGACCCGGTGAAGGCCGAGCGGCTCTTCGACGCCCTGCGCCGGGACCAGCCGCTGTCGGTGCACCGGCAGCGCGGCGCGGCGCTGATCGTCCCGGTCGCCCCGCAGCAGATCCGCGTCCAGGTGGAGAACGGCACCCGGACCGCCGGTCTCGGGCGCCGCGTGGACGCGGCCCTGGCGTCGACGGGCTTCCGCACCACCAAGGCCCCGGTGAACTCGGCCTCGCGCGACGTCAGGCGCACGGTCGTCGCCCACGACCCGCGCTGGGACCGCTCCGCGAAGTCCCTCGCCGCCGCCCTGCCGGGCAGTGAACTGCGCCCGGTCAAGGGCCTGGGGCCGACGCTGAAGGTGATCGCGGGCGCGGACTTCGAGCGGGTGCGCAAGGTGCGGGCGGAGGACCCGGGGCAGGGCGAGTTCGGCGTGGTGCGCGGCGACGAGGTGGCGTGCTCGTAGGACCGCGGTCCGTGCCGTGGGACCCGCGGCATCTGCCGGGAGGGGGCGGCCCGCCCTCCTCCGGGAGCGGGCGGGTCAGTCCTCGAAGCCCTCCGCGGCGCGCTTCTCACGGAGTTCCATGATCGCGCGGCGGCGGGCCAGGCGGTGGGTGCGGCGGATCTGGGCCTCCTGGTAGCGGCGCTTGTCGCGCTCCGTCTCCGGGAGGACCGGCGGGACCCGGCGGGGCTTGCCGTCGGCGTCGACGGCGGCGAAGACCAGGTAGGCCGAGCCGACCTGGGTGGGCGGGGTGGACTCGTTCCAGCGTTCGGCCAGCACCCGGACGCCGACCTCCATGGAGGTCCGGCCGGTCCAGTTGACCTGCGCCTTGACGTGCACCAGGTCACCGACGCGGACCGGCTCCAGGAACACCATCTCGTCCATGGAGGCCGTGACCGCCGGCCCGCCGGAGTGCCGTCCGGCCACCGCCCCGGCGGCGTCGTCGACCAGCTTCATGATGACGCCGCCGTGCACCGTCCCCAGGAGGTTCGTGTCGTTGTGGGTCATGATGTGGCTGAGGGTGGTGCGGGACGCCGAAGTCGGCTTGCCCGGGATCTCCGAAGCGCCGGAATCCGCAGCTGGGGCCTGGTCTGTCATGACCCCCACCTTATGCCGAGGCGGCCTGCGGGGGATTTGTGTCAGCTTCGCCACAGCCACGCTCTGATTTTCCGACGACTCTTGTATGGCCCACCACCGGGACCTGCACACTGTCGGCATGAATGATTGGCCCGAGGGGTTCTCCGGCGACAACCGCGGCAGCCGGTACGGACGGGGCAGCTCCAGCGCACGGCCCGAGAGCGCCCGTGTCATGCGGCAGGTCCGCCGCGGTCCGGCGGCACCGCCCGGGCAGTCCGGCTACGGCGGGGTGCCGCCGCAGCCGTCGTACGTCGACGGCGCCGGGTACGGACCCGGCGACGGCTACGACAGCGGCTACAACACCGGCCAGGTCTACGGCACTCCCGGCGGCAGCGGCCCCGGCGGTCCCGGGGACGGCAGGTACGAGCCGCGCCCCGCGCCCGACTGGCGCCGCCGCATCAAGCTCACGGCCATCACGGTCGCGACGGTGCTGGTGGTGACGGGCGTCGGCACCTACTTCTGGGCCGACTCCAAGCTGAACCGCGAGGTCGACCTGTCGAAGGTCATCGAGCGGCCGGAGGCGGGCGAGGGCACCAACTACCTGATCGTCGGCTCCGACAGCCGCAAGGGCATGTCGGCCGAGGAGAAGAAGAAGCTGCACACCGGGTCCGCCGAGGGCAAGCGCACGGACTCGATGATGATCCTGCACACCGGTGGCGGCGCCCCGACGCTGATCTCGCTGCCGCGCGACTCGAACGTGACGATCCCCTCGTTCAAGGGCTCCGACTCCGGCAAGTTCTACCCGGCCACGGGCCGCCAGACGAAGCTGAACGCGGCCTACTCCGAGGACGGCCCGGAGCTGCTGGTGCGCACGGTGGAGGCCAACACGGGCCTGCACATCGACCACTACGTGGAGATCGGCTTCGCCGGCTTCGCGAACATCGTCGACGCGGTCGGCGGGGTCGAGATGGACATCCCGCAGGACATCAAGGACACCAAGTCGGGCGCGGACCTCAAGAAGGGCAGGCAGACGCTGAACGGCGAGCAGGCCCTCGCCTTCGTCCGCACCCGCTACGCCCTCGCCGGCTCCGACCTGGACCGGACGAAGAACCAGCAGAAGTTCCTCTCGGCCCTGGCCAACCAGGTCGCCACCCCCGGTACGGTCCTGAACCCGTTCAAGCTGTACCCGACCATGGGCGCGGGCCTCGACTCGCTGGTCGTCGACAAGGACATGGGCCTGTACGACCTGGCGTCGATGTTCTGGGCGATGAAGGGCGTCAGCGGCGGCGACGGCAAGTCCATGAACATGCCGATCGCGGGCAACGCCGCCAACGGCAACCTGCAGTGGGACACCGCGAAGGTGAAGACGCTGGTGAACCAGCTGAAGAACGACGAGACGGTCACCGTCTCGGGCAACTGAGCACGGCACAGCGCAGGCCGGCGAGGAGGGGGCATCCGGGCGGGTGCCCCCTTCGCCGTGCGGGCGGTGCTCACATCGCCGCGGTGGACATCGACCGGCACAGGTCGGCGCAGTGGCGACACGCCTCCGCGCACCGCATCATCTGGGCGTCGTCCGGCATGGACATACACGCCTCGGCGCACATGTCACAGGCCCGGGCGCACATCGCGCACATCTCGGCGGACAACGGCGAGCGGCGCATCATCATGTCGGCGCACATGCGGGTCATCTCGGCACAGTCGATGACCGCGCGCATGATCGGCATCTGGGCCGGGCCGCCCCTGTGCAGGCAGGAGCTCATGGTCTCCTCGCAGACGCCGTGGCAGGTCATGCAGGCCTGCACGCAGTCCTGCATCTCCCGGCTCAGCGGGGTGGCGGTGGCGGGCTGCTGGGTCATGACTACCTCCCGGAGGGAGCGGGAGCCGCGGATCGGCGCCCGCCCTTCCGTCCTACGCCTGTCGTCCCATGAGCACCACAGGGCTGACGCGTCCGTCCGCGAGGCGGTGCCGGCCCGTCCCGGCTCCCGCGGCGGTGAGCCACGACTCGAACACGGCGGCGTGAAATCCCCGTCAGCGGCAAAGAGGGTGGGTGGCGCGTCCGCGGGGAGCGGCGTCGCGCAGGCGGGGCGCCGAGCAGTTCGTGGCAGGGGAGACCACACATGACACAGCAGACCGAGGAACGGCCGTCGGCAAGGCCGGAGGACCCGGAGGAGCGCAAGCAGCGGCTGCGCAGACGGCTGGAGCGGCTCATCGGCATCGCCGCGACCGAGGGCAACGAGCTGATCCCGCTGCGCAACGGCGACGAGATCTTCCCGGCGATGCTGGCGGCCATCCGCGCGGCGCGGCACACCGTCGACATGATGACGTTCGTGTACTGGCGCGGCGACATCGCCCACGAGTTCGCCGCCGCGCTGGCCGAGCGGGCCCGGGCCGGCGTCCGGGTACGGCTGCTGCTGGACGGTTTCGGGGCCAAGCAGATCGAGCGGGACCTGCTGGACGCCATGGACGAGGCCGGCGTGCACGTGGCCTGGTTCCGCAAGCCCACGCGGTTGTCGCCGATGCGGCAGAACCACCGCTGCCACCGCAAGGTGCTGGTCACCGACGAGCGCACCGCCTTCACCGGCGGTGTCGGCATAGCCCGCGAGTGGTGCGGCGACGCGCGGAACCCGGACGAGTGGCGCGACACCCACGTGCAGGTGCGCGGACCGGCCGTGGACGGCATCGCCGCGGCCTTCGCGCAGAACTGGGCCGAGTGCCACGACGACCTGTACGACCACCACGACCGCTTCACCGAGCAGGAGCAACCGGGGCGGGCCACGGTCCAGGTCGTGCGGGGGTCGGCGAGCTTCGGCTGGCAGGACATGCAGACCGTCCTGCGGGTGGTGATCACCTCGGCGCAGGAGCGGCTGCGGCTGTCCACCGCCTACTTCGCCCCCGACACGTACTTCATCGACCTGCTGGCCGCCGCGTCCCGCCGGGGCGTGGAGGTGGAGATCCTGCTGCCCGGGCCGCACACCGACCAGCGGGCGTGCCTGCTGGCCGGGCGGCAGCACTACCAGACGCTGGTGGACGCGGGCGTGCAGGTGCGGGAGTACCAGCCGACCATGCTCCACACGAAGATCCTCACGGTGGACGGGGTCTGCTCCCTGATCGGCTCCACCAACTTCAACCGCCGCTCCATGGAGCACGACGAGGAGGTCCTGCTGGCCGTCCTCGACGAGGACTTCACCGCGGCGCTCGACGCCGACTTCGAGGCCGACCGGAAGCTGAGCGAGCCCATCGACCCGGCGCGCTGGCGGCGGCGCCCGCTGCCGATGCGTCTGGCCGAGGCCTCGGTCACCCCCATCCGCCGCTTCCTGTGAGACACCGCGGCCCCCGGCGCGAGCCGGGGGCCGAGGGCGTCGCGCGGGACGGGGTCACGGCAGGTTGCGGGCCATGACGATGCGCTGGACCTGGTTGGTGCCCTCGTAGATCTGCGTGATCTTGGCGTCGCGCATCATGCGCTCGACCGGGTAGTCGCGGGTGTAGCCGTAGCCGCCGAGGAGCTGGACGGCGTCGGTGGTGACCTCCATCGCCACGTCCGAGGCGAAGCACTTGGCGGCGGCGCCCAGGTAGGTCAGGTCGGCGTCGACGCGCTGGGAGGCGGCGGCGGCCTGGTAGGTCAGGGCGCGGGCGGCCGAGATCTTCATGGCCATGTCGGCGAGCATGAACTGGATGCCCTGGAAGTCGGCGACGGGCTTGCCGAACTGCTTGCGCTCCTTGACGTAGCCCTTGGCGTAGTCGAGGGCGCCCTGGGCGATGCCGAGGGCCTGGGCGGCGATGGTGATGCGGGTGTGGTCGAGGGTCTTCATCGCCGTGGCGAAGCCGGTGCCCTCCTCGCCGATCATGCGGTCGGCGGGGATGCGGACGTTGTCCAGGTAGACCTCGCGGGTGGGCGAGCCCTTGATGCCGAGCTTCTTCTCCGGGGCGCCGAAGGAGACGCCCTCGTCGGACTTCTCGACGACGAAGGCGGAGATGCCCTTGGAGCGCTTGGCCGGGTCGGTGACGGCCATCACCGTGTAGAACTCGGACTCCCCGGCGTTGGTGATCCAGCGCTTGACGCCGTTGAGCACCCAGAAGTCGCCGTCGCGGACGGCCTTGGTCTTCATGCCCGCGGCGTCGGAGCCGGCGTCCGGCTCGGACAGGCAGTAGGAGAACATGCCCTCGCCCTTGGCGAGCGGGGCCATGTACTTCTTCTTCAGCTCCTCGGAGCCGGAGAGGATCACGGGCAGGGAGCCGAGCTTGTTCACGGCCGGGATGAGCGAGGAGGAGGCGCAGACGCGGGCGACCTCCTCGATGACGATGACGGTCGCCAGGGCGTCGGCGCCCGCGCCGCCGTACTCCTCGGGCACGTGCACGGCGTGCAGGTCGTTGGCCACCAGCGCCTGGAGCGCCTCACGCGGGAAGCGGGCCTCCTCGTCCACCGCGGCGGCGTACGGCGCGATCTTCGCCTCGGCCAGCGAGCGGACGGCGTCACGGAGCATGTCGTGCTCCTCGGACGGGCGGTACAGGTCGAAGTCAGCCGATCCGGCCAAGGTCTCTCACGCTCCAAAACGCTGCGATGGTGGCGCTAACTACCGTTAAGTAATCAAAAGTTTATGACGTAGCCCACGGGAGTGATACGTGAGCTAGGCGACAGCCGGAAAGTCGCCCCGTGGGGCGCGCCGCCGGGCCCCGGATATGCTCGGGCGCGCACGACATGCCGCAGACGTCTGGAGCACCCATGGCCCTGAAGATCACCGTGATCGGCACCGGTTATCTCGGTGCGACCCACGCGGCGGCCATGGCCGAGCTGGGCTTCGAGGTACTGGCCCTCGACGTGGTGCGCGAGAAGATCGAGAAGCTGGAGCGCGCCGAGGCCCCGATGTACGAGCCGGGCCTGGACGACCTGCTGCGCCGGCACGTCGCAGGGATCGAGGGCTCCAGCGGACGGCTGCGCTTCACCCAGGACTGGGCCGAGGTCGGCGCCTTCGGCGATGTGCACTTCGTCTGCGTGAACACCCCCCAGCGGCACGGCGAGTACGCCTGCGACATGTCCTACGTGGACTCCGCGATCGCCTCGCTCGCCCCGCACCTGCGCGGCCCGGCCCTGGTGGTCGGCAAGTCGACGGTGCCGGTGGGCTCCGCCGACCGCCTCGCCTCCTACCTGGCCGCGCACGCGCCCGCCGGGGAGGACGCCGAGCTGGCCTGGAACCCGGAGTTCCTGCGGGAGGGCTTCGCCGTCGACGACACGCTCCATCCCGACCGGATCGTGGTGGGCGTGCGCAGCGAGCGGGCCGAGAAGCTGCTGCGCGAGGTCTACGCGACGCCGATCGGCGAGGGCTCCCCGTTCGTGGTGACCGACTTCCCCACCGCCGAGCTGGTGAAGACGTCCGCCAACTCCTTCCTCGCGACGAAGATCTCCTTCATCAACGCCATGGCGGAGGTGTGCGAGGCGGCCGGCGGCGACGTGGCCAAGCTCGCCGAGGCGATCGGTTACGACGACCGGATCGGGCGGAAGTTCCTGCGGGCCGGGATCGGCTTCGGCGGCGGCTGCCTGCCGAAGGACATCCGGGCGTTCATGGCGCGCGCCGGTGAGCTGGGCGCGGACCAGGCGCTGACGTTCCTGCGGGAGATCGACTCCATCAACATGCGCCAGCGCGGCCAGATGGTGGAGCTGGCCCGGCAGGCGCTGGGCGGCGGCCCGTTCCTGGGCAAGCGCGTGGCGGTACTGGGCGCGACCTTCAAGCCCGACTCCGACGACGTACGGGACTCCCCCGCGCTGAACGTCGCCGGGCAGATCCACCTCCAGGGCGGCCAGGTCACGGTCTACGACCCCAAGGGCATGGACAACGCCCGCCGTGTCTTCCCGACCCTCGGCTACGCCGGCTCGGCGCTGGACGCGGTGCGCGGTGCGGACATCGTGCTGCACCTGACGGAGTGGCGGGAGTTCCGCGAGCTGGACGAGGAGGCCCTCGGCGAGGTCGCCGCGGCCCGCGTCATCCTGGACGGCCGCAACGCGCTCGACCCGGAGCGCTGGCGCAAGGCCGGCTGGACGTACCGGGCGATGGGCCGCCCGAGGGCCTGAGCGCGCGGAGCGCGAGACGGGTGACGCCGGTTCGGCCGAGGCTCAGTCGGCCGAACCGGCGTCTTGCTGCATTCTGCACCACCGAAGCGGACCGCGGGGCGGTCGGCGGGCTCTCGGCGCCCTGCCCGGCCGCGCGGGGGTCCTGGTGTGCGGCCCGTCCCCGCAGGCCGCACCTCCACCCGTCACACCCCTACCCCTCCTTGGCGCGGTACCTGCGCATCTTCGCTCTGGCCCCGCACACCTGCATGGAGCACCAGCGGCCCCGGCCGGCCGGGCTGCGGTCGTAGTAGGCCCAGTGGCAGTCGGCGGCCTCGCAGGCCTTCAGCCGGGTCCAGGCTCCGGTGACCAGGGACTCGGCGACGGCGGCCGCCACGCGCGCGTGCAGCGAGCGGGTGCCGGCGGGGGCCAGGGCGGCGGAACCGTCCGCGGTGTCGACCGTGACGACGAGCGGGGCCGCGGCCAGCAGCTCCCCGAGCGGCGTCACCGCGCGGTGGGGCGGATGCCCGGCGTGGGCGAGGAGCGTCGCGCGCAGCGACTCGCGCAGCTCACGGGCCCGGTCCGTCTCCTTCGGGGCGATCCCGAAGCGCGCCCGGCCCTCGGCCGTGTCCAGGGCGTCGGCGCCCGACTCGATGTCCAGCGTGTTGACCAGCGCCTCGATCAGGGCCAGGCCGCCGGGCGCGGGCGATCTCTCCGTCATGGCTGGACCGTACCTCTCGCGTTTTCCCTTGCGAGGTTACCGCCAATGCGGGAGCATGCAGTAACGGTTACTGGTTACCCGCCCTCTGTTGGTAACACGACGGGTGACGCGACTTCGAGGAGGAAGTCATGGCTCTCGCCAAACTGGGTGTCGTCGTCCTGGACTGTCCCGACCCGCGCGCACTGGCCGGTTTCTACGCCGAGGTGCTGGGCGGCACACCGACGGTGGAGACCGACGGGGAGGGCGAGTGGGCCGACCTGAAGGTGCCGGGCGGGCCGGCCCTGGCCTTCCAGACCGCCCCCGGGTACGTGCCGCCCCGGTGGCCCTCTCCGGAGCACTCGCAGCAGTTCCACCTGGACCTGGTGGTGGAGGACCTGGACACGGCCGAGAAGGGCGTCCTGGCGCTGGGCGCGAAAGCCCTCGACGCCGACGACCGGGAGCGCACCTTCCGGGTTTACGCCGACCCGGCCGGGCACCCGTTCTGCCTCTGCGCCTGCTGACAAAGGGAGGGTTCCATGTCCGCTGTGGCACGTTTCCGTTCGGTGGTCGTCGACTGCCCCGACCCCCGCGAGCTGGCCCGCTTCTACGCCCAGGTCGCCGGCGGGACGCCGGAGGACGGCGACCCGGACTGGGTGGTGCTGCGCGTGCCCGACGGGCCCCGGCTCGCCTTCCAGCGCTCCTCGGACCACACGCCACCCGAGTGGCCCCGTGCCGACCGCAACGCCCAGCAGTTCCACCTCGACTTCGACGCCGGGTCGACGTGGGAGGAGATGGACGCGGCCGAGGAGCGGGTGCTGGCGCTGGGCGCACGGGTGCTGGACAAGGAGGACGACGAGAAGAAGGACTTCCGGGTCTACGCCGACCCGGCGGGGCATCCGTTCTGCCTCTGCCGCATCGAGCACGGCTGACCCCCGCGGGCCCGTCCGGGAAGGACGGGCCCGTCAGCCGTCCAGTTCCGCGATCGTCGCGGTCGACGGCCGGCGCCGCTGCTGCGCGGCCCGGGCCGTGAAGTCCGCCCCGCGCAACACACGCTGCACGTTGCCCCAGGTCAGCAAGGACACGTCGTGCTCGTCCCAGCCGCGCCGCAGCAGTTCCGCGACCAGCTTGGGGTAGCAGGAGGTGTCGCCCAGCTCCTGAGGGTGGGCGGCCCCGGAGTCGTAGGTGCCGGACAGCCCGACGCTCTGGGCGCCGGCCACCGCGCGTACGTGGTCGAGGTGGTCGGCCACGTCGCGCACGGTCGGCCCCGTCTGCTCGGCGGTCAGCGGCACCAGGCACAGCCCCTTCGCCGCGCCGAGCTCCGCCAGCAGGTCGTCGGGGAGGTTGGCCGGGTGGGGGCGGATGGCCCGGGCGGCCGAGCGGCTGCACAGCACGGGCGCGCGGGACAGGGACAGCACCCGGCGGATGGTGGGGGCGGACGCGCCGGACAGGTCCGCGATCACCCCGAGCCGGTTCATCTCGCGCACGACCGCCTCCCCGAACCGGGTCAGCCCGGCTTCGCTCGCCCAGGACACCCCGGTCAGGGTCAGCGCGCGCACCCCGAGCAGGTGCAACTGGCGCAGGATGCCGAGCGAGTCGCCGACGGCCGGGGCACCGGCGGGCCCCAGCAGCACGGCGACCCGGCCGCAGTTGCGGGCGTCCACGACCTGCCCGGCCGTGGCGGTCAGCCGCAGCCCCTCGTCGCAGGTCCCGGCGACGCTCTTCGCCAGGTCCAGCTGGTCGAGGGTGGCGCCGACGGCCCGGTCGCCGTCCAGTCCCTCCGGCAGGTGCAGCGACCAGAACAGCGCGCCGACCCGGCCCTCGCGCAGCCGGGGCACGTCCGTGCCGACCGTGCTCTCGCCCTCCTCCAGGTCGTACCAGGACAGCCGCTTCAGCGCCCAGGGCAGGCCGTTGTAGCCGTCGGCGACGGGGTGCGCGGCGAGGACGGCGTGAGCCCGGGTCAGGGGCGCGTCGTCCGGGTCGGAGACGGGCTCGTAGGACTCCGCCGTGACGACGGCCTCTTCGGGGTACGGGTCGGCCAGGTCGTCGAACTCGCCGGCCGCGGCGGTGGGGCGCAGGTCGTCCTGGAGGTCTGCCATGGCGGCTCCCGTACGGTCGTTCGTGAGGTACGGTCACCGTCGCACGCGGCAGGGGGTTGTTCCTGGTGGGCGGGGCGTTCGGGGTACGGCTCGCGGAGCCGCCCGGCACGCGGTGCGCGCGGCTCCGCGACGGACCCGGGCGGGACGGCCGGCCGCCCGGCCCGGGACGCTCAGCCGGCGGGCCCGTCCAGCGACTCCAGGGTGGCGTGGGACGGCGGGCGCGTCGCCCGCAGCCCGCGGGCCACGTCCTCCGCCGCCTCCAGCACCCGTACCGCGTTCTTCCAGGTCAGCTTGGTCAGGTCCGCCTTGGACCAGCCGCGGTCGAGGAGTTCGGCGATCAGGTTCGGATAGCCGGAGACGTCGTCCAGGCCGGCCGGGGTGAAGGCCGTGCCGTCGTAGTCGCCGCCGATGCCGATGTGGTCGACGCCGGCGGCCTCGCGCATGTGGTCCAGGTGGTCTGCGACCGTCGACACCGTGGCGACCGGCCGCGGGTGGCGTTCCTCGAAGTCCCGGTGGACCCTCATGGCCTCGGCGGTGGTGTCGAGGTGGTGGAAGCCGTGGGCGCGCAGGTTCTCGTCCGCCGCGGCCGTCCAGTCGACGGCGGCCTGGAGCACGAACTTCGGCACGAACGTCACCATCGCGACCCCGCCGTTGGCGGGCAGCCGCTCCAGGACGTCGTCCGGGACGTTGCGCGGGTGGTCGCAGACGGCCCGGGCCGAGGAGTGGGAGAAGATCACCGGGGCGGAGCTCGCGTCGAGTGCGTCCCGCATGGTCGTCGCGGCCACGTGGGAGAGGTCGACGAGCATGCCGAGACGGTTCATCTCCCGTACGACCTCGCGGCCGAACGCGGTGAGCCCGCCGGCCCTCGGCACGTCCGTCGCCGAGTCCGCCCAGTCCACGTTGTCGTTGTGGGTGAGCGTCAGGTACCTCACGCCGAGCGCGTACAGGCCGCGCAGGGTGCCCAGGGAGTTGGCGATCGAGTGGCCGCCCTCCGCGCCCATGAGGGAGGCGATGCGGCCCTCCCCGCGCGCGGCCTCCATGTCGGCGGCGGTGAGCGCCGGACGCAGGTCGTCCGGGTGGCGGTCCAGCAGCCGCCGCACGCAGTCGATCTGCTCCAGCGTGGCGGCGACCGGGTCGGGCGAGTCCGTGCGCACGTACACCGACCAGTACTGCGCACCGACCCCGCCGGCGCGCAGCCGGGGGATGTCGGTGTGCAGGTGGGCGCTCTGGTCGGCGGACACGTCCCGCGCGTCGAGGTCGTAGCGCACCTGCTCGCGCAGCGCCCAGGGCAGGTCGTTGTGCCCGTCGACGACGGGGAACTCGGCCAGCAGCGCCCGGGCCTCGCCGAGGGACGGCACCGCCGTCACTTCCCGAACCCGAAACCGCCGCCCGCGCCCTCGACCTTGGAGCGCAGGCGCTTGCCCTTCTCGGTGGCCTGGTCGTTGAGCTCCTGCTGGAACTCGCGCATCCGTGCGCGCAGGTCCTCGTCGTGCGCGGCGAGGATGCGGGCCGCGAGGAGACCGGCGTTGCGGGCGCCGGCGACGGACACCGTGGCGACCGGGACACCGGCCGGCATCTGCACGATCGACAGCAGGCTGTCCATGCCGTCCAGGTACTTCAGCGGCACGGGCACGCCGATCACGGGCAGCGGGGTGACCGAGGCGAGCATGCCGGGCAGGTGGGCGGCGCCGCCCGCCCCGGCGATGATCACCTTGAGCCCGCGGGTGTCGGCCTGCTCGCCGTAGGCGACCATCTCGCGCGGCATGCGGTGCGCGGAGACGACGTCGACCTCGTAGGCGATCTCGAACTCGTCGAGGGCCTTGGCGGCGGCCTCCATGACGGGCCAGTCGGAGTCCGACCCCATGACGATGCCAACAACGGGGCTCATTCGGTGATGGTGCCTCTCAGGTAGCCGGCTGCGTGACGGGCGCGCTCCAGCACGTCGTCCAGGTCGTCGCCGTAGGTGTTGACGTGACCGACCTTGCGGCCGGGCTTCACGTCCTTGCCGTACATGTGGATCTTGAGCTGCGGGTCGCGGGCCATGCAGTGCAGGTACGCGGAGTACATGTCCGGGAAGTCGCCGCCGAGGACGTTGACCATCACGGTCCACTTCGCGCGCGGGCGCGGGTCGCCCAGAGGCAGGTCCAGGACCGCGCGGACGTGGTTGGCGAACTGGCTGGTGACGGCGCCGTCCATCGACCAGTGGCCGGAGTTGTGCGGGCGCATCGCCAGTTCGTTGACGAGGATGCGGCCGTCGCGGGTCTGGAACAGCTCGACCGCGAGATGGCCGACGACCCCGAGTGCCTCGGCGATGTTCAGCGCCATCTCGGAGGCCTGAAGGGCCAGGGCCTCGTCGAGGCCGGGCGCCGGGGCGATGACCGTGTCGCAGACGCCGTTCACCTGCTGCGACTCCACCACCGGGTAGGCCACCGCCTGGCCGTGCGGCGAGCGGACGACGTTGGCGGCCAGCTCCCGGACGTAGTCGACCTTCTCCTCGGCGAGCACGGGGACACCGGCCCGGAAGGGGTCGGCGGCCTCCTCGACGGACTCGACGACCCACACGCCCTTGCCGTCGTAGCCGCCGCGGACCGTCTTCAGCACGACGGGGAAGCCGTCGCCCTCGGCCGCGAACGCGGCCACGTCCTGC
This sequence comes from Streptomyces sp. AHA2, assembly GCF_036857595.1. Lineage (NCBI taxonomy): Bacteria > Bacillati > Actinomycetota > Actinomycetes > Kitasatosporales > Streptomycetaceae > Streptomyces > Streptomyces sp. AHA2. Next base: position 142,301 of record NZ_JAUQWJ010000013.1, on the reverse strand, counting down.
GGGTCGGACACGATCCGGTGCCGGGGGCAGGGCACGCCGATCGCGTCGAGCCTCGCGCGCATCACCCCCTTGTCCTGGGCGTGCACGAGCGCGTCCGGGCCCGGGCGCACGGGGATGCCGTCCGCCTCCAGCGCCTTGAGGTGCTCGGTGGGTACGTGTTCGTGATCGAAGGTGATCACATCGCACCCGCGCGCGAACTCGCGCAGCGTGTCGAGGTCGCGATAGTCGCCGACGACGACCTCGCTCACGACCTGCGCAGCGGAGTCCTGCGGGGTGTCACTGAGAAGCTTGAACCTGATGCCGAGCGGGATGCCCGCCTCGTGTGTCATACGAGCGAGCTGGCCACCGCCGACCATGCCGACTACCGGGAACGTCACGCTCCCAGGGTAATGGCCGCGCCGGGGTGGCCGGTTTCCCGTCCCTCCCCGGGCCGGACCCGGACCCTCCGCGGCCGTCCTCCGGCGTCCACAGGAAGATCGCGCGAGCGGGTGGTTAGCATGGCTGGGTTGACGCCGACCACGGACGGGGGCCTGTACGACCATGGCAGATGGTGCCTCCGGGCTTCGGCGGCTCGTCCGCGAAGTCGCCAAGTTCGGCGCGGTGGGCGGTGCGGGGGTGCTGGTCAACCTCCTCGTGTTCAACCTGGTGCGGCACGTCACGGACCTCCCGGTGGTGCGGGCGAGCGTCATCGCGACCGTCGTGTCGATCGCCTTCAACTACGTCGGCTTCCGGTACTTCACCTACCGCGACCGCGACAAGTCCGGCCGCACCCGTGAGCTGACCCTGTTCCTGCTGTTCAGCGCGGTCGGTCTCGTCATCGAGAACGGCGTGCTCTACACGGCCACGTACGGCTTCGGCTGGGACACCCCACTGCAGAACAACGTGTTCAAGTTCGTCGGGATCGGGGTGGCGACCCTGTTCCGCTTCTGGTCCTACCGCTCCTGGGTCTTCCGGGCCCTGCCCGCCGCCCAGGAGCCGGGGACGGACACGCGGCCGGAACCGGCCCGTCCGGCCCGGACCGGCCAGCGCGTGCCGTAGGGCCTGCCCCGGGCACGTCCCGCGCGCTCCCGGCGGCTCTAGCGGACCGTCGGCTCGTCGCCGCCGGGGGACTTCCGCACCGGCGTGCGGGACAGGAACAGGCCGAAGACCGGGGGCTTGGTCTGCAGCATCTCCAGACGGCCGCCGTCGGCCTCGGCGAGGTCGCGGGCGACCGCCAGGCCGATGCCCGTGGAGTTGCGGCCGCTGATCGCCCGCTCGAAGATCCGGGCACCGAGGTCGGCGGGGATGCCGGGGCCCTCGTCGGTGACCTCGATGACGGCCTGGTTGCCGGTGACGCGGGTGCGCAGGGCGACCGTGCCGCCGCCGTGCATCAGCGAGTTCTCGATCAGCGCGGCGAGGACCTGCGCGACCGCGCCGGGCGTGCCGACCGCCTCCAGGTGCCGTTTGCCGGAGCTGACGATGGCCCGGCCCGCGCTGCGGTACGCCGGCCGCCATTCGGCGAGCTGCTGCTGGATGACCTCGTCGAGGTCGAAGGTGACGGCGGAGCCGGTGCGCGGATCGCGCGAGTTGGTCAGCAGCCGTTCCACGACGTCCGTGAGCCGCTCGACCTGCGTCAGCGCGATCGTCGCCTCCTCCTTCACCGTGTCCGGGTCGTCGGTGAGGGTGATCTCCTCCAGTCGCATGGACAGCGCCGTCAGCGGGGTGCGCAGCTGGTGGGAGGCGTCGGCGGCGAGCCGCCGCTCGGCGGTCAGCATGCGGGCGATGCGTTCGGCCGAGCCGTCCAGCACGTCCGCGACCCGGTCCAGCTCGGGCACCCCGTAGCGCTTGTGCCGCGGGCGCGGGTCGCCCGAGCCGAGCCGCTCGGCCGTCTCGGCGAGGTCGGTCAGCGGGGAGGCGAGCCGGTTCGCCTGGCGCACGGCCAGCAGGACGGCGGCCACCACCGCCAGCAGGGCGACCAGGGCGATGATCAGCAGGGTGCGGCCGACCTCGCGGGTCACCGAGGAGCGCGGCTCCTGGACGGTGACGGTCTCGCCCTCCTCGCCGGGGGCGGTGGCGCTGATGACGTCCCCGGCCGGCTGGGTGCCGATCTCGATCGGTGCCTCGCCGGGGATGCGGATGACGGCGTAGTAGCGGTCCTGCGCGACCTGGCCGCGCAGCACCTCGGCGTCGACCTGCTGCTCGCCGAAGAGCCGGCTGTCGACGATGCTGGCCAGCCGCACCGCCTCGGACTCGACCCGCTCGCGGGCACTGTTGCTGATCGTCCGCGTCTCGACGATGACGAGGGAGACGCCGAAGACGGCGATCACCACGAGCACCACGGCGAGCGTGGACTGGATCAGTCGGCGGCGCATGTTCTCTTACCCGATCCCCGTGACGGCCCGCGGCTCAGCTCTTCTCGAAGCGGAAGCCGACACCGCGCACGGTGGCGATGTAACGGGGGTTGGCCGCGTCGTCGCCGAGCTTCTTGCGCAGCCAGGAGATGTGCATGTCGAGGGTCTTGGTCGAGGACCACCAGGTGGTGTCCCAGACCTCGCGCATCAGCTGGTCGCGGGTGACGACCCGGCCCGCGTCGCGCACCAGCACCCGCAGCAGGTCGAACTCCTTGGCGGTGAGCTGCAGCTCCTCCTCGCCCATCCAGGCGCGGTGCGACTCGACGTCGATGCGCACGCCGTGGGTGGCGGGCGGCTGCTGCGGTTCGGCGGCGCCGCGCCGCAGCAGGGCCCGCACGCGCGCCAGCAGCTCGGCGAGCCGGAACGGCTTGGTGACGTAGTCGTCGGCGCCGGCGTCGAGCCCGACGACGGTGTCCACCTCGTCCGCACGGGCGGTCAGGATGAGGATGGGGATGCTGTGCCCCTCGCCGCGCAGGCGGCGGGCCACCTCCAGACCGTCCATGCCGGGCAGACCCAGGTCGAGCACGACCAGGTCGACGCCGCCCTGCAGTCCGGCGTCGAGCGCGCTGGGTCCGTCCTCGCGCACCTCGACCTCGTAGCCCTCCCGGCGCAGAGCACGGGCCAGCGGCTCCGAGATGGACGCGTCGTCCTCGGCGAGCAGTACTCGGGTCATGAGGTGATGGTAGACCTGCACGGCCCCGAGCCGGCGTGTGACCGCGAGCCCCGGCTCTTACCGCGCGCATACCCGCCTCTCACCCTCCTGGGGTATGGGTACGTGCCTGCGCCTGTGGGGTGCGATCCTGGTAAGGACCTTGGAAACCGGGTGCGCGGTTCCCCCGGCACCTGTGATCCGCGTCTCAAACGCTTCCATATCCGGCGGTGTCCTGCCGTATGGTGATTCAACGCCTGTAGCACCGCGGCGACCTTCAGAGGCCGTTTGCCCTGAAGGTCTCTTTTGTGTGCGGGCCGGTTTCCGCCGGCCCCCGACAGTGAACGACCTGTGGCCGGGCCTTCGCGTGCGGCGATGCGCGTGAGGGCGTGGATCCCGGTGGCGACCGCCCACCGCTTCGTGATCCGGAGCGGACCCCCGAAGGCGTCGGGCGGACGGCCGTACGCACCGGTGCCGGCAACCCCACCGGGCGCGCCACCGCTGCTGCGGTACGCGTCCCGAGCAGCAAGGAACGACCATGGCGTCCAGCCTGACGAAGGACTCGGCCCGACCGGGCACCCCCGGTTCCGAGAAGACCTTCTTCGGCCACCCCCGCGGACTGGCCACTCTCTTCATGACCGAGATGTGGGAGCGCTTCAGCTTCTACGGCATGCGGGCCCTGCTCGTCGTGTACCTGCTCTCCGGCGGCCCCGACGCCAAGAAGGGCAGCATGGGCGGCGGTCTGGGCATGGACCTCGCCACGACTACGGCGATCTACTCCGTCTACCTGTCGATGGTGTACCTGCTCGCCATGCCCGGCGGCTGGCTCGGCGACCGGGTCTGGGGTCCGCGCAAGACGGTGGCGATCGCCGCGGTGACGATCATGGCGGGTCACCTGGTGCTGGCCCTGCCCGGCGGCCAGGCGCCGTTCTTCGCCGGCCTGGCCCTGGTCGCGCTCGGCTCCGGCCTGCTGAAGGCCAACATCTCCACGATGGTCGGCCACCTCTACGACGGCCCGGACGACCCGCGCCGTGACGGCGGCTTCACGATCTTCTACATGGGCATCAACATGGGTGCCTTCTTCGCGCCGCTGATCATCGGCACCGTCGGCCAGCAGGTCAGCTGGCACCTCGGCTTCGGCCTCGCCGCGGTCGGCATGGGCATCGGCCTGATCGCCTTCCTCCTCGGCACCCGCCACCTGAGCCCGCAGAGCAACGTCGTGCCCAAGCCGCTGGCCGCCGAGGAGCGCGCCTCCTGGCTGCGCAAGGGCCTGCTGTGGCTGATCGTCGCGACCGTCTTCTACGGCGTCGTCGGCTTCACCGGCCACTTCACGCTCAACTGGGCGATGATCCCGCTCACCGTGATCGGCCTGATCATCCCGGCGGGTGTGCTCATCCGCATCAAGCGGGACAAGGAACTGAGCGACGTCGAGCAGTCGAAGATGACCGGCTACATCTGGTTCTTCGTCGCGGCCGCCGTGTTCTGGATGATCTACGACCAGGGCGGTTCCACGGTCCAGGCGTTCGGCGAGACGAAGGCCTCGGGCTCGCTGCTCGGCTTCGACTTCCCGTCCTCCTGGTACCAGTCGCTGAACCCGGTCTTCATCATGGCGCTGGCCCCGGTCTTCGCCTGGATCTGGCTGTGGCTCAACCGCAAGGGCAAGGAGCCGAGCACCGTCGCCAAGTTCGCCGCGGCACTGTTCTTCATCGGTGTCTCGTTCTTCTTCTTCCTGCTGCCGCTGGGCATGGCCGACGGCGAGAAGCTGGTCAGCCCGATGTGGCTGGTGGGCATCTACCTGATCCAGACCGTCGGCGAGCTGTGCCTCTCCCCCGTCGGCCTGTCGGTGACCACGAAGATGGCCCCGGCCAAGTACGCCAGCCAGATGATGGGCGTGTGGTTCCTCGCGGTCACGGCGGGCGACTCGGTGACGGGCCTGCTCTCCAACCCGGCCGTGGGCGGCGTCGACCTGAGCGGCACCGGCGCGGTCGCCGTGGAGGCGATCCTGGCCGCCGCCGCGGGTGTCGCGGTGTACATGTACCGCAGGAAGGTCAAGGCCCTGATGGGTGACGTGCACTGACCCTCTGCACCGGCACGCGGAAGGGCCGCCACCCCGCTCGGGGTCGGCGGCCCTTTCCGCGTGTGCGGCCCTCTTCCGGCGAGAAGCCGGTTCCGGCGTGCGGGGCCCCGAGGACGAAACGGCAGCCCCGGAGCTTCGCGACCCCGTGCCGGCCTGGCTGCCCACAGCAGGGACGGCGGCACTCCGCGGCGTTGCGTCACCCGGACGGCCCAACGGAACGGTGAGAAGCCGACGAACCCACGGCGGGGCGGTTGAAGCCGGAGGAGCGCCGGTGACGGGGGACGGACGGCGGCAGGGGTGGGCACGGCATCGGGGCACCCGCGGGAGGGGGCCCCGTGTGGCGCGTGCTCAGGCGGGGGCGCCCAGTTCCGCCCAGACGGTCTTGCCCGCGACCCCGGGCGTACGCACGACACCCCAGTCCAGGCACAGCCGCTGGACGATGAACATGCCGTGGCCGCCCGGGCGTCCGGCCCGGTGGGGCGTACGCGGCGCCGGCTGGCCCGTGCCGCGGTCGGAGACCTCTATGCGGATCACCTTGTTGTCACAGGTGATGTGCAGCTGGTCGGGCCCCTCGGCGTGCAGGCAGGCGTTGGTGACCAGCTCGGACACCACCAGCAGCACGTCCTCGGCGGCGGCCCGCTGGTCGGCCGAGTCGGCCGGCAGCCAGCCCCACGCGTACAGCGCCTGGCGGGTGAAGTCGCGGGCGAGCGGTACGACGCCGCTCTCGCCCTCGAAGCTCAGCCGGCGCACCTGCCGGCCTCCCGGCGGCGCCGCGGCCCCGGAGGGCGCGGCCGCGCCCTCCACGGACGCACCGACCGCCGGTTCGCCACCCTCGGACGTCCCGGAAGCGCCGCTGGGCTCCGGCCCGCGGTCGCCCGGCGGGTAAGGCCGGGTGGTGCTCATCAGCGCTTCACCTCACCGATTAGCCAGTTCACGATTCAAAGGATTCACTTCACCGTCAGTCACGCGGAACGCGGCCGGTCGGTTGCGCGGCGCCACTGCCACCCCGGTGGCCGACAGGTTCAGGATGTCTCCTGCCCGGGGGGACCGGCGGAACACCCATGTATTCGGCACCAAACTCGTGACGGTTGTGGAGAACCGGTCACAAGGGGACGGCCGGGGCTCGGCGCGCCGACGCACCGCCGCTCAGCCCGACCCTTCGCTCAACGCCGCTTCGATCGTGTCGTGAACACTGAAGACGGCGTCCGCTCCCGTGATCTCGAAGACGCGCGCGACCACCGGCTGCATGCCGACGAGCGCGACGCCGCCCCCGGCGGCCTCCGCCTTCAGCCGCGCCCCGAGGAGCACGTTGAGCCCCGTGGAGTCGCAGAACTCCAGGCGCGCGCAATCGATGACCAGGCGCTTGAATCCCTTGGCGAGGCAGTCCTCGAGTGGCTCGCGCAACACATCGGCGGTGTGGTGATCCAACTCACCCGCCGGAGTCACGACGGCACTAGGGCCCTCTTCCCGCACCTCGACCAGAAGCCGGCCAGACTGTGCGCTGCCGACCGTCCCGCGGTCCATGCCGTCTCTCTCTCCCGACGTCGTGGCTGGTTGCTGACGCCCTCGAACACTACGCCTTCCCGCCACGCTTCGACACCCGAACAACTACACACAAACGGACATATGCCCACACAACGCACTTGCGGTGGGCTCAGGAAAGCGGGTAGGCCTAGTAGGGACACGTACCCGACACGGCCGGCTTTGGAGGCGCCGCACACCGCAGTGCACGTACTGGCTCCGGCAGCCATATGCCGAGAACGATGGAGGACATCATGTCACCCCGGCTCGACGGATCGCGTACCCACGAAGCGACGTCGACACCCCCTCCGGAACATCTGGATCCCATCGAGCAGGACGAGATGCTCGTCACACAGGACGACCTCCTCGCCGGACTTCCGGACATCCCCCCGTACGCGGACGTCGACGCGGTCGACGCGCGGGCCCTGTCCAAGACCCTCTTCGAGCGGCTCGAGTCGCTGGAGGAAGGGACCCACGAGTACTCGTACGTCCGCAACACGCTCGTCGAACTGAACCTGGCGCTGGTCAAGTTCGCCGCGTCCCGGTTCCGCTCCCGCAGCGAGCCGATGGAGGACATCATCCAGGTCGGCACCGTCGGCCTGATCAAGGCGATCGACCGCTTCGAGCTGTCGCGCGGTGTCGAGTTCCCCACCTTCGCGATGCCGACCATCATCGGCGAGATCAAGCGCTTCTTCCGCGACACCTCGTGGTCCGTGCGCGTACCGCGGCGGCTGCAGGAGCTGCGGCTCGACCTGGCCAAGGCCGGCGACGAGCTGGCCCAGAAGCTGGACCGCGCCCCGACGGTGGCCGAACTGGCCGAGCGCCTCGGCATCTCCGACGACGAGGTCGTCGAGGGCATGGCGGCGTCGAACGCCTACACCGCCTCCTCGCTGGACGCTCAGCCGGAGGAGGACGACTCCGAGGGCGCGCTCGCGGACCGGATCGGCTACGAGGACAACGGCCTCGAAGGCATCGAGTACGTCGAGTCGTTGAAGCCGCTGATCGCCGAACTGTCGCCGCGCGACCGCACGATCCTGTCCCTGCGGTTCGTCGCCGGCATGACCCAGTCGGAGATAGGCGAGGAGCTGGGCATCTCCCAGATGCACGTCTCGCGGCTGCTGTCGCGGACGCTGGTACGGCTGCGCAAGGGGCTGACCGTCGAGGAGTGATCCTCACCGGGTGCACGTGTCCCCCGGGGGCGGACCGCACGGTCCGCCCCCGGGCGCGTGTCACGGATGCCCGGCCGCCGGCCTTTCAGAAGTCGAGGAACAGCACCGCCGTCGGCGGCGACGGGGCCGTCGTCACACCACGCGCACTCCGCGGCGCCACACCCCGCTCACCAGCGGTACGCCCGGCCGGTAGGCCAGGTGGACGTGGCTGGGGGCGTCGAGCAGCGTCAGGTCGGCGTACGCGCCCGGCGTGAGGCGGCCGATGTCGGTGCGGCGCAGGGCCGCCGCGCCCCCCGCCGTCGCCGACCACACGGCCTCGTCCGGGGTCATGCCCATGTCCCGTACGGCGAGGGCGACGCAGAACGGGACGGACGAGGTGAACGACGACCCGGGGTTGCAGTCGGTGGACAGCCCGACCGTCACGCCCGCGTCCAGCAGCCGGCGGGCGTCCGGCCACGCGGCGCGCGTGGAGAACTCCGCACCGGGCAGCAGGGTCGCCACCGTGCGGCCGCTCGCCAGGGCGTCCACGTCCGCGTCGGTGAGGTGGGTGCAGTGGTCGGCGCTGGCCGCGTCGAGTTCCACCGCGAGCTGCACGCCGGGGCCGTGGGTGAGCTGGTTGGCGTGGATGCGGGGGTGCAGGCCCCTCGCCCTGCCCGCGGTGAGGACGGCCCGGGCCTGGTCCCCGTCGAAGGCGCCCTTCTCGCAGAACACGTCGATCCAGCGGGCGTGCGGGGCGCAGGCGTCGAGCATCTCGCCGGTGACCAGGGCGACGTAGCCGGCCGGGTCGTCCGCGTAATCCGGGGGGACGACGTGGGCGCCGAGGTAGGTGACCTCGTCGGTGTGGGCGGCCGCCAGGCGCAGGGACCGGGCCTCGTCCTCGACGGTCAGCCCGTAGCCGGACTTGGTCTCGAACGTGGTGGTGCCCTGCCTGAGGGCCTCGGCGAGGTAGCGGGTGAGGTTGCGCTCCAGTTCCTCGTCGCTCGCCGCCCGCGTGGCCGCCACCGTGGTCCGGATGCCGCCGGCGCTGTACGGGCGGCCCGACATGCGGGCGTTGAACTCCTGCGTGCGGTCGCCCGCGAAGACGAGGTGGGAGTGGGAGTCGACGAAGCCGGGCAGGACCGCCCGGCCACCGGCGTCGACCCGGTTGTCAGTGGCGGGTGCTTTCCTGTGATCACCGGTCCACGCGATGCGGTCGCCGTCGATGACGACGGCCGCGTCCTGGATCAGTCCGAGGGGGGAACCGTCACCGAGGGAGGGGTCGTTGGTGACCAGGGCGGCGATGTTGGTGATGAGCGTGCTTGCGGTGCTCGCGGAGTGGGCGGGGCTGGGGGTCGTCGCGTTGCTCATGGCGTCCTTGCTGGCCTGGTCGGCGGTGGGCTGGGGGTCGGGGGCGGACCGCCCGCAGGGGCGGCCCGGGATCATCCGCGCAGGGCTGCGACGGCGTCCGCGAGGGCGCGCGGCACGTCCGGGACGAGCGTGTGCACCCCGTCCCGTACGACGTGCCGTCCTGCCACGACCGTATGCGACACGTCCGCTGCCGACGCGGCGAATACGGCCGTCTCGGCCCCGAGTCGCGGAAGCGGCCCTGCCGTCCTGACCGAGTCCAGGCGGATCGTCGTGAAGTCGGCGAGCGCGCCGGGCTCCAGGGCGCCCGCGTCCTGCCAACCGAGGGCGGCGTGACCGTCGGCGGAGGCGGCCCGCAGCAGGGCCCCGGCCGTCCAGTGGCCCCGGGTGCGGGAGCGCAGCCGCTCGTTCAGCTCCATCGCCCGCGCCTCTTCGAGCAGGTCGATCACGGCGTGGCTGTCGGAGCCCAACGACAGGGGGGAACCGGCCCGTTGCAGGGCGGCGGCGGGTCCGATGCCGTCGGCCAGGTCCCGCTCGGTGGTGGGGCACATGCAGGTGCCGGTGCCGGAGCCGCCGAGCAGGGCGATGTCCTCGTCGGTGAGGTGGGTGTTGTGGACGCCGGTGGTGCGCGGCCCGAGCACTCCGTGGTCGGCGAGGAGCCGGGTGGGGGTGCGGCCGTGGGCCTCGCGGCAGGCGTCGTTCTCGGCGGTCTGCTCGGAGAGGTGGACGTGCAGCGGGGCCCGGCGCTCCTCGGCCCAGCGGGCGACGGTCGCCAACTGGGCGGCGGGCACGGCCCGTACGGAGTGGATCGCCGCTCCGATCCGGGCGTGGGCGCGGTCCTTCAGGGCGGTGCAGCGTTCCGCCCAGGCGTCCGCGGTGCCGTCGGAGAAGCGCAGCTGGGGGGTGGTGGGCGGGTGCCCGAAGCCGGAGGAGAGGTAGGCGGTGTCGAGGAGGGTGATGCGGATGCCGGCCTCGGCGGCGGCCGCGATCAGGGCCTCGCCCATGGCGTTGGGGTCGGCGTAGGGGGCGCCGCCGGGGGCGTGGTGGACGTAGTGGAATTCGCCGACGGCCGTGACACCGGCCAGGGCCATCTCGGCGTACACGGCGCGGGCCAGGGCGTGGTAGCTGTCCGGGGTGAGCCGGGCGGCCGTGGCGTACATGACCTCGCGCCACGTCCAGAAGGTGCCGGAGCCGACCTGGACGGTGCCGCGCAGGGCCCGGTGGAAGGCGTGGCTGTGGGTGTTGGCCAGGCCGGGCAGGGTGAGCCCGCGCAGGACCTCGGCGCCGGGGGGCGGGGCGGGGGTGTCCGGGCGGACGGCGGTGACGCGGCCGCCGTCCACGTCCAGGGCGACGCCCGGCTCGACGGCCGAGCCGAGCCAGGCGTGCTCCAGCCAGTACGTCTGTGTCACGTGCGGGCCAGTCCTTCCAGTACGTCGGCCAGGGCGAGCACACCGGCGACGCAGTCGTCCTCGGCCGCGGACTCGGCCGGGGAGTGGGAGACGCCGGTGGGGTTGCGCACGAACAGCATGGCGGTCGGGACGCTCCCGGACAGGATGCCGGCGTCGTGTCCGGCACCGGTGCCGAGGACGGGGACCGTCAGCTCGGTGTCCTTGCCGAGGATGCGGGCGAGTTCGTCGCGCAGGGCGTGGTCGAACTCGACGACGGGCGTGAAGGACTCGCGGACGACGGCGAGGTCGACCCCGTGGGCGGCGGCGTGCTCGGCGGCCGCCTTCTCGATGCCGGCGACGACGGTGTCCAGCCTGTCCTGGTCCTCGGCGCGGGAGTCGAGCCAGCCGCGCACGAGGGAGGGGATGGCGTTGACCCCGTTGGGTTCCACGGAGATCTTGCCGAACGTGGCGACGGCCGAGGTCAGTTCGGCCTCGCGGCGGGCGGCGAGGACGGTCTCGGCGTAGGGCAGCATGGGGTCGCGCCGGTCGGCCAGCCGGGTGGTGCCGGCGTGGTTGGCCTCGCCGGCGAAGTCGAAGCGCCACCGGCCGTGCGGCCAGATGGCGCTGGCGATGCCGATCCGGTCGCCGGACAGGTCCAGGGCCCGGCCCTGTTCGACGTGCAGCTCGACGAAGGCGCCGATGCGGGCGAGCCGTTCGGGGTCGGGTCCGATCGTCTCCGGGTCGAGACCGGCGGCCTCCATGGCCCGGGGCAGGGTGGTCCCGTCCCCGTCGGTCAGCCGGTGGGCGTCCTCGACGGTGAGCCGCCCGGCGGTGAGCCGGGAACCGACGCAGGCGAGTCCGAAGCGGGCACCCTCCTCGTCGCCGAAGTTGACGATCCCGAGGGGCTTGGTGAGGTCCGCTCCCCTGACACGCAGTTCGTCCAGTGCCGCGAAGGCGGACACGACGCCGAGGGGCCCGTCGAAGGCGCCGCCGTCGGGCACGGAGTCGAGGTGGGAGCCGGTGACGACCGCGTCGCCCCGGGCCGGATCGCCCAGCCAGGCCCACTGGTTGCCGTTGCGGTCGGTCTCGTAGGCCAGTCCGCGGGACTCGGCCTGCTCCTTGAACCAGGCCCGGCAGTCGAGGTCGGCGCCCGTCCAGGCGAAGCGGCGGTAGCCGCCGGAGGCGGAGCTGCGGCCGATCGGCAGCAGCTCCGCCCACATGCTGTGGAAGCTCACGCCGGGTCACCCTCGCGCATCGGGACGCGCACCCCGCGCTCGCCGGCGACGGACTCGGCGATGTCGTAGCCCGCGTCGACGTGCCGGATGACGCCCATGCCCGGGTCGTTGGTGAGGACACGGCGGATCTTCTCGCCGGCCAGGGCGGTGCCGTCGGCGACGGTCACCTGTCCCGCGTGGATGGAGCGGCCCATGCCGACACCGCCGCCGTGGTGGATCGACACCCAGGACGCCCCGGACGCCACGTTGACCATGGCGTTGAGCAGCGGCCAGTCGGCGATCGCGTCGGAGCCGTCGAGCATGGCCTCGGTCTCCCGGTAGGGGGAGGCGACGGAGCCGCAGTCGAGGTGGTCGCGGCCGATGACGACCGGGGCGGCCAGCTCCCCGCTCGCGACCATGTCGTTGAAGCGCTCGCCGGCCTTGTCGCGCTCCCCGTAGCCGAGCCAGCAGATGCGCGCGGGCAGGCCCTGGAAGTGGACGCGCTCCCCGGCCATCCTGATCCAGCGGGCCAGGGACTCGTTCCCCGGGAAGAGGTCGAGGATCGCCTTGTCGGTCTTGGCGATGTCGGAGGCCTCGCCGGACAGGGCGGCCCAGCGGAAGGGCCCCTTGCCCTCGCAGAACAGGGGGCGGATGTAGGCGGGGACGAAGCCGGGGAAGGCGAACGCCCGCTCGTACCCGGCGAGTCGGGCCTCGCCGCGGATGGAGTTGCCGTAGTCGAAGACCTCGGCGCCCGCGTCCATGAACCCGACCATGGCCTCGACGTGCCGGGCCATGGACTCGCGGGCGCGGGTGGTGAAGCCGGCCGGGTCCTTGGCGGCCGCGTCGGCCATGTCGTCGAAGTCCACGCCGACCGGCAGGTAGGCCAGGGGGTCGTGGGCCGAGGTCTGGTCGGTGACGATGTCGATGGGCGCGCCCATGGCGAGGAGCTGCGGGACCAGTTCGGCGGCGTTGCCGAGCACTCCGATGGACAGGGGGCGGCGGGCGTCACGGGCCTCGGTCGCCAGGGAGAGCGCGTGGTCCAGGCTGTCGGCCTTCACGTCCAGGTAGCGGTGCTCGATGCGCCGGTCGATGGCGCGCGGGTCGCAGTCGACGCAGATGGCGACGCCGTCGTTCATGGTGACGGCGAGCGGCTGGGCGCCGCCCATGCCGCCGAGTCCGGCGGTGAGGGTGATGGTCCCGGCCAGCGAGCCGCCGAACTTCTTGGCGGCGACGGCGGCGAAAGTCTCGTAGGTGCCCTGGAGGATGCCCTGGGTGCCGATGTAGATCCAGGACCCGGCGGTCATCTGGCCGTACATGGTCAGGCCGAGCTGTTCCAGGCGGCGGAACTCCTCCCAGGTGGCCCAGTCGCCGACCAGGTTGGAGTTGGCGATGAGGACGCGCGGGGCCCACTCGTGGGTCTGCATCACGCCGACCGGACGGCCCGACTGGACCAGCATGGTCTCGTCCTGCTTCAGGCCCTTGAGCGTGCGGACCATGGCGTCGAAGGAGCGCCAGTCGCGCGCGGCCTTGCCGGTGCCGCCGTAGACGACGAGCTTGTCGGGGTGCTCGGCGACCTCGGGGTCGAGGTTGTTCTGCAGCATCCGCAGGGCGGCCTCCTGCTGCCATCCCAGGGCGCTCGGCTGCGTGCCGCGCGGTGCTCGGACAGGACGGGGTCCTGACATGGTCTGCCTCCTGGTGGGTGCTCGCTCCCGGCGGGATGTTGCTGCTTCTATTCACATCCTGGCGTCATGAATAGAGCTAGTCAACACCCGGGAGGCCGACGCGCCCGGGCCGGGGATGTTTGGCTGGATGCCATGGGCGCACACATCGGAACGGAAGAGACGGACGGATCCGGGGCCGCGCGGGCGGCCCGGCGCGACGAGGCGGTGCGGGCCGCCGTGGATCAGGGGCTCCTCGGACCGGACAGCCCCGTCGTCGCACTGCTGGACGTCACCGGCATCCGGGAGTCGGCGGCCGCGCTGCGGGCCGCGTTCGAGGCGGTGACGGCCCCCGGCACCGCGGTGCTGCACGCCTTCGCGGTCAAGGCGACCCCGCTGGTGCCGGTGCTGCGGCTGCTGCGCGAGGAGGGCATCGGCGCGGAGGTCGCGAGCCCCGGCGAGCTGGCCCTGGCCCGGGCCGCGGGGGTGCCGGCGGAGATGACGGTGCTCGACTCGCCCGCGAAGACACCGGCCGAGCTGCGCGAGGCGCTGGACCTGGGCATCGCGGTCAACGCGGACAACCCGCAGGAGCTGACCCGGCTCGACGCCCTGATGCGGTCGGCGACCAGTCGCTCCCCGATCGGGATCCGGGTGAACCCGCAGCTCGGCGCGGGCTCCATCGAGGCCCTGTCGACGGCGACGGCCACCAGCAAGTTCGGCGTGGCGCTGCGCGACGAGGGAGCGCGGGAGTGGGTGGTACGGGCGTATCTGGACCGGCCCTGGCTGACCCGGCTGCACGCGCACACCGGTTCGCAGGGCGTGCCGCTGTCCCTGATGGTGCGGGGCGCGGCGGAGACGTACGCGCTGGCCGAGGAGATCAACCGGCGGGCGGGCAGGCGACAGGTCGACACGCTCGACATCGGCGGCGGGCTGCCGGTCAACTTCGCCTCGGAGGCGACGACGCCGACGTACGCGCAGTACGCGCGGATGCTGGCCGGGGAGGTCCCCGGGCTGTTCGGCGGCAGGTACGGGCTGGTCACCGAGTTCGGGCGGTCGCTGCTGGCCGAGCACGGCACGGTGGTGGCGCGCGTGGAGTACGCCAAGCGCTCCGGCGGGCGCGCGGTCGCGGTCACCCACGCCGGGGTGCAGGTCGCCGCGCGGACGGTGTACGCGCCGCAGAACTGGCCGCTGCGGATCGCCGCGTACGACGCGAAGGGGCGGCCGAAGGAGGGGCCCGTCGTGGTGCAGGACGTCGCCGGCCCGGCCTGCTTCGCCGGGGACCTGCTGGCCGAGGGCCGCTCCATGCCGCTGCTGGAGCAGGGGGACTACGCGGCCGCGCTGGACACCGGGGCGTACTACTTCGCGCACCACTACGCGTACAACTCGCTGGCGCGGCCGGGGGTGTACGGGTTCTGGCCCGGGGGCCGGTTCGCGGTGGTGCGCGAGGCGCAGACCGTCCGGGAGGTGGTCGCGGAGTCCGGCGGCGCCCAGGTCGACGCCCTGACCTGAGCACCACCGCGGCGCTGTGGGGCGGGTGCGGGGCCCGAGCGCGGGTGCCCCCGCCCACCTGGGCCGGACGAGTGCCGCGCCTTGCGCGGCGGGTGCGGCGCCTTGCGCGGCGGGTGCGGGGCGTGGGTGCCCCGCACCGCCCGGGTCAGACGAGTGCCGGGGCCTTGCGGCGGGCTCCGCCCGGGGCCGCGTCACCCGCGGCGACGCCCGTGCTGCGGTACGCCTTGACCCGCTTGCCGGCCGGGCCGGCCGCGTCCGAGCGCAGCCAGTCCACGCGGACCCACAGCAGCGCCTCGCCGGTCTGCTCCCGACGGCCGAGCCAGGCGGCCTTCAGCCACAGGCCCGCGCCGCAGCCGGCCAGCAGCATGCCGCCCGCGGCCGGCACGGCGAAGGCCGAGCCGACGGCCGCCGCGAAGGCGAGCAGGAGCCACCAGCGGTGCAGGCGGCGCCAGTTGCGGGTCGTCACCGCGCGGTCCTGGAGCACGTCGTGCTTCCCGGCGCGGGCCGCGGAAGCGGCCAGGGCGGCGTACCGCCGCCGCCGGGCGCAGGCCACGGTCACCGCCGCCAGCACGAACAGCGCGGCCCCGGCCAGAACGCCGATGCGGCGCCCGGTCAGTCCCGGCACCAGCGCTCCCACACCGGCCGCGCACACACCCAGCCACCACAGCGGGGCGGCCCCCGCCCGTACGACGACGGCCACCCGGGCCAGTCCCTGTCCTCCGCGTGTCACGATCAGCCTCCGTCCGGTACCCGAAGCGTCTGAAAGGGGTTGCAGCGCGAGGCAGGTTAGCGGCGGAACGTGAGACGAGTCTGAGAAACCGGACGGGGGCGTTCAGTCGACGAACAGGCCCCGCGCGGCGGCTTTGGCGTCGAACTCCTCCAGACGCGACTGGGCCTCGGGCAGGTCGTCGCACATGGCCTCCAGCAGCACCCGCCCCAGCAGCATCGGGGCGCAGGCCGTGTCGAAGGCGAGGCCCGTGCCCACGGCGGCGGGCAGCAGCAGGTCGGACACCTTGGCGACCGGGGCGAAGGCGGAGTCGGCGACGGTCACCACCGTCAGCCCGGCCTGCTCCTTGGCGTAGGCGAGGGTGTCGAGGACCTCGCGGGGGTGCCGGGGCAGGGCGAAGCACAGCAGGGTGCTCGCCCCGGCCCGCACGGCCGCGTCGATGCGGTCGTGGAGCATGGTGCCGCCCTCGCCGAGCAGCCGTACGTCGGGGTGGACCTTGGCGGCGAAGTAGGCGAAGCCCTGCGCCTGGGCGGCCGCCGCCCGCAGCCCCAGGACGGGCAGGGGACGGGAGGCCGCCAGCAGGCGGCCCGCACGCCGCACGGGTGCGGGGTCGGCCAGCGCCTCCGCGAGGTGCCGCAGGTTCTCGATCTCCGCCTCCACGGCCTGCTGGTACTCGTTGCAGTCCCCGGTCTCCGCCGCACTTTCCGCGGGGGCGACCTCGCGCAGGTGCCGGCGCAGGGCCGGGTAGCCGTCGAAGCCGAGGGCGACGGCGAAGCGGGTCACGGACGGCTGGCTGACCCCCGCCAGTTCGGCGAGCTCCACGCTGGACAGGAACGGCACGTCCGCGGCGCGGCGCACCATGCTGTGCGCGATGCGCCGCTGGGTCGGCGTCAGCCGATGGCCCTCGAAGAGGGCCTGCAGCCGCGCGGCAGGGCTGTCGGTCACGCTCATGACGTGCTCCCCCTCGCCTATTCAGTAGCTGAGGATTCTGCATGAGCATATGCAGACCGGCAAGCGGGGACCGGAGCGGCCGTCCCCCGCCCCGGCCCGCCCCCGGCGCGAAACGGGGGCTACCCCCAGTGCGGCCCGGGCCGCCCCTTCCTACCGTGGGTGCCATGAGCGGAACGGACGCGCGCGACACCGACCTGAAGAAGGAACTCGACGCCACTCTGCACGCCCGCAGGGACCTGGGCGAGGAGTACGAGTCGGCGCTGGTCGACTCGTTCCTGGAGAAGGTCGACCAGCGGATCGACGGAGCGGTGGAGCGCCGGGTGCGCCGGCAGCTGGCCGAGCAGCAGATGCAGACGGCGCGTGACTCGCGCACGCCGAGGGCCACCGACTCCTGGGGCGAGCGCTTCGGCTTCGGGATCGTCTCCCTGGTGCTGGCGGTGCCGCTGTCCGCGATCGGCGGAGGCATCGCGCAGACACCCGGCCTGCTCATCGCCTGGGCGGGCATCGTCGGCGTCAACGTGGCCCAGGCCGCCCGCACCAACCCGGCCCTGTTCGGCGCCCGCCGCAAGTCCCGCCGGGACGACGACTGGTCGGACTGACGACGGTCGACGGCCGACGACGGACCGGGCGACGGGCCGATTGCCGCCCCGGCGACGTCCGAACGCGCCGCTGGCCGCACCGGACGGCCCGACGGCAGGACGACCGATGGCCGCACCGGACGACCGCCGGACGAGCCGACGACCGGGCGACCGACGACCGGGCGACGGGCCGATGACCGGACCGGACGGCTGGCGAACGGCCGGCCGCCGGGCGGCCGGAGGAGGCGCCGCGGTCAGACCTGGCGGGTCGGCAGCGCCACGATCTGGCGCAGGTTGACCCGCCGCGGCCGGCTCGCCGCATAGGCCACGAGGTCGGCCAGCTCCTGCGCGGACAACGCGCCCACCTCGTCCAGCATGCCCTCCACCTGCCGGGACAGCTCCGCGTCGGAGATGTGCGTGCGCAGCTCGCTCTCCACGAACCCGGGCTCGATGTTGGTGACCCGCACGTCGCGGGGCCCGAACTCCCCGCGCAGGGCCTGTGACAGATAGGTGACGGCCGCCTTGGTCGCGCCGTACACGGCGTAGTTCGGGAAGCCGACGTGCGCGGCGATGGACGAGATGTTCACGATGTCGGCACTCCGGCCGTCCGCGGCGGCGGCCACCAGGTCGGCGGTGAAGGCGCCGATGACGCGCAGCACCCCGGTGACGTTGGTGTCGAGCATCCGCTGCCACTCGTCGGCGCGCCGGGCGTCGACGGGGTGCGGCAGCATGACGCCGGCGGCGTTCACCACCAGGTCGGCGGTCCCGTACTCGCTGTGGATCCGCTCGACGGCGTCCGTCACGGACGTCTCGTCGGTGACGTCCGCGGCGACGGCGAGGGCCTGTCCGCCGTCGGCGCGGATCTTCCCGGCGATCGCCGCGAGCCGTTCCCCGCGCCGGGCCAGCAGCGCCACCCGTGCGCCCTGGGCGGCCAGCAGTACCGCGACGGCCTCGCCGATGCCACTGGCGGCTCCGGTGACGACGGCGGTGCGTCCGGCCAGGTTCTCGTACGACATGGGTACTCCCTCGGTGTCGGGACCGGGGCGTCCGCCCGGCCTCGTCCACCACGATCGGCCGGGGCGGGAGCCCTACCCAGGGCTGTGCTTTTCCTGGGTCCGGCAGTACCAGGTTCACGGAGCCGGACCGGCCTAGGCTCGGACCCATGGACGGAGACCTGATGGACGGAGAGCTGGGGGACTTCCTGCGGTCGCGCCGGGCCCGGATCCGGCCGGAGGAGGTGGGGCTGCCCACGTACGGCCGCCGCCGCGTCCCGGGACTGCGCCGTGAGGAGGTGGCGCAGCTGGCCGGGGTGAGCGTCGACTACTACGTCCGCCTGGAGCAGGGCCGGGGCCCCGGGGGCCCTTCCCGGACGAAGTCCGGCGGGGTCTCGGACGCCGTGCTGGACGCGCTGGCGCGGGTGCTGCGGCTGGACGCCGCCGAGCACGAGTACCTGCGGGCGGTGGCCCGGCCCCGTCGGCGGGGCGTGCGGGCCGCGGGTGCCTCCCGGGACACGGAGTCACGGGTGCGGCCGGGTGTGCAGCTGATCCTGGACGGCATGGACCGCAACCCGGCCTACGTCCTGGACCACCGCATGGAGGTCCTCGCCTGGAACGCCCTCGCCGACGCCCTGCTCGGCTTCGGCGGCGCGGACGACCTCAGCCTGCCGCGCCGGCTCTTCCTGGATCCCGCCTCCCGCGACCTCTACCCCGACCGGGACGAGGTGACCGCGCAGACGGTCGCGCACCTGCGCCTGCAGGCGGGCCACCACCCCGGCGACCGGGCGACTGGAGAGCTCGTCGCCGAACTGTCCGAGGCCAGCGCGGAGTTCCGCCGCCTGTGGGCCGACCACCTGGTCAAGCCGTGCGACCACGGCGTGAAGCTGCTCCGCCACCCGGTCGCGGGCCTGCTGAGCCTGCCCTACGAGACCCTGACCGTCCCGGGGGCGCCGGACCAGACGATCGTGGCGTACGTGCCGGAGCCGGGCTCGGACGCCGAAGAGCGCCTGGCGCTGCTGGGGAGCTGGGCGACGACCCGCGCGGACTGACCCGGGCGGGCACCCCGGCCACCGGCGGGGAAGGAGAGGGAAGGTGCGCGGGGACCGCCGCACCCCCGCGAACGGGGGGCGGGACGACGGCGGTCCCCGCGAGGACGCGAAGCGCGGTCAGGCCGCGCTTCGCGTCCGTGGCGTCCGTGGAGGTCCGGGAGCCGCTCCGGAGGTCCTGCGACGCCGCTCGGCGCCGGCCCGGGCGGGGATCCTGCCCCGTGCTCAGCGCCTGGGAGGTTTCCCCGTCGCCCTGCCGACACCTCCACTGTGCAGGGCCCGTGTTAAGCCGGTGCTGCGCGGACGTGACACCCGCGTACCGCTTGCGCGAAGTCCGCGAAGATCACGGGCGCCCGCGACTCCGCCCGGTTCACGGGCGGTTCAGCACCCGCTCGCCGTCACGTGCCGCTCTTGGCGAGGAACGAGAGCAGGTCCTGCCGGCTGACCACACCGGTCGGCTTGCCCTCGACGAGCACGATCGCGGCGTCCGCCTTGCCGAGCACGGCCATCAGGTCGGCGACCGGCTCGCCGGAGCCCACCTGCGGCAGCGGGCCGGACATGTGCTTCTCCAGCGGGTCGTCCAGGGAGGCGCTCTTGCTGAACAGCGCGTCCAGCAGCTCGCGTTCGACGACGGAACCGACGACCTCGGCGGCCATCACGTCGGGGTGGCCAGCGCCCGGCTTGACGACCGGCATCTGCGAGACGCCGTACTCGCGCAGCACCTCGATGGCCTGGCCGACCGTCTCCTCCGGGTGCATGTGGACCAGGGAGGGCATGCGGTCGCCCTCCTTGTCGTTCAGCACGTCGGCGACGCGGGCGCTGGAGCCGGAGTCCTCCAGGAAGCCGTAGTCGGCCATCCACTCGTCGTTGAAGATCTTGCTGAGATAACCGCGGCCGCCGTCCGGCAGCAGGACCACCACGACGTCGTCCTCGCCGAGCCGCGCGGCGACCTCCAGCGCGGCCGCGACCGCCATGCCGCAGGAGCCGCCGACCAGCAGGCCCTCCTCCTTGGCCAGACGGCGGGTCATCTGGAAGGAGTCCTTGTCGGACACGGCGACGATCTCGTCCGCGACGGTGCGGTCGTAGGCGGTCGGCCAGAAGTCCTCGCCGACGCCCTCGACGAGGTAGGGGCGGCCGGAGCCGCCGGAGTAGACGGAGCCCTCCGGGTCCGCGCCGATGACCTTGACCTTGCCGTCGCTGACCTCCTTGAGGTAGCGGCCGGTGCCGGAGATGGTGCCGCCGGTGCCCACGCCCGCCACGAAGTGGGTGATCCGTCCCTCCGTCTGCTCCCACAGCTCGGGGCCCGTGGAGTGGTAGTGGGAGAGCGGGTTGTTCGGGTTGGAGTACTGGTCGGGCTTCCAGGCGCCCGGCGTCTCACGGACCAGCCGGTCGGAGACGTTGTAGTACGAGTCCGGGTGCTCGGGGTCGACGGCCGTGGGGCAGACGACGACCTCGGCACCGTAGGCGCGCAGCACGTTGATCTTGTCGGTGCTGACCTTGTCGGGGCACACGAAGATGCACTTGTACCCCTTCTGCTGCGCCACGATGGCGAGACCGACACCGGTGTTGCCGCTGGTCGGCTCGACGATCGTGCCGCCGGGCTTGAGCGCGCCGCTCTCCTCCGCCGCCTCGATCATGCGCAGGGCGATGCGGTCCTTCACCGAACCGCCGGGGTTGAAGTACTCCACCTTGGCCAGGACGGTCGCCCTGATGCCCTTGGTCACGCTGTTGAGCCTCACCAGCGGGGTGTCGCCTACGAGGCTGATCATCGAGTCGTGGAATCGCACCGTTGTCTCCGGATGCCGCAAAAGAAGTGGTCCTAGTGGTTCCGCCAGCCTAGGCCCTGCGGCCCGCTTCGCGCTGTCCGCCCGGGAGCGGGCCGCGACCGGGCCGCCGGCCGCGGCCTGCCCCGTGGTCCGTGCCGGTCGTTCACCGGCCGTCGCGATTGGAGCACGGCCTGTACGGGGCAAGCACTGGGTGTACGGGTTCGAGGAGGTGGCGGCGACGCATGTCGAGCATGTCGAGGGCGAGGGTGGCCCGGCGGATCGCGACCGGCGCTGCGTACGGCGGCGGCGGGATCGGTCTGGCCGGCGCGGCCACGGTGGGGCTGGTGCTGGCGGAGGTGCATCTGGCCCGGCGCCGGGTGGGCAACGGCCCGCCACCGCACGTGCCGAACGGGGACGGGCTGTACGGGCGCACGTACGGCACCGACACCCCGCTGCGGCTGACCATGCTGGGTGATTCCACCGCGGCCGGCCAGGGCGTGCACCGCGGCTCGCAGACGCCGGGCGCGCTGCTGGCCTCGGGGCTCGCGGCCCTGGCGGAGCGCCCGGTGCGGTTGCGCACGGTGGCGTCCCCCGGGGCCCGGTCGGACGACCTGGACCGTCAGGTGGCCCTGGTGCTGGCCGACCCCGGGCCCGTGCCGGACATCTGCGTGATCATGATCGGCGCGAACGACGTCACCCACCGCATGCCGCCGACCCGCTCGGTGCGCCACCTGTCCTCGGCGGTGCGACGGCTGCGCACGGCCGGTGCGGAGGTCGTGGTCGGCACCTGCCCCGACCTCGGGACGATCGAACCGGTGCGCCAGCCCCTGCGCTGGCTGGCCAGACGGGCCTCCCGCCAGCTTGCGGCGGCCCAGACGATCGGCGTCGTCGAGCAGGGCGGGCGCACGGTGTCGCTCGGCGACCTGCTGGGCCCCGAGTTCGCGCAGAACCCGCGCGAGCTGTTCGGCCCGGACAGCTACCACCCCTCCGCGGAGGGCTATGCGACGGCGGCGATGGCGGTCCTGCCGACGGTCTGCGCCGCCCTGGGCCTGTGGCCGGCCGAGGAGGAGCACCCGGACGCCTCCCGCCGCGAGGGTTTCCTGCCGGTGGCGCGGGCGGCCGCGGAGGCCGCCTCGGAGGCGGGCACCGAGGTCGCGGCGGCCATGCCGGCCGGCGCGAGGGGCCCCTGGGCGCTGCTGAAGCGGCGGCGCCGGCGGCGGGTGCCCGAGCAGGAGGCCGCCCCGGCCGCCCCGACGAACTGAGCCGGGCGAAAAAGCAAGCGCTTAGAAAACTGCGGCCAGGGTCACACCGCGACACCCGTGACCCGGCCCGTACGTACGGGTAACTTCCCAGTCAGCCCTGCCAGACCACCCGGTACGTCAATGGAGCCGTGATGCCCGAAGCCGTGATCGTCTCAGCCGCCCGCTCCCCCATCGGCCGTGCCTTCAAGGGCTCCCTGAAGGACCTGCGGCCGGACGACCTGACCGCCACCGTCATCCAGGCCGCACTGGCCAAGGTCCCCGAGCTGGACCCGCGCGACATCGACGACCTGATGCTCGGCTGCGGCCTGCCCGGCGGCGAGCAGGGCAACAACCTCGGCCGGATCGTCGCCGTGCAGATGGGCATGGACCACCTGCCGGGCTGCACCGTCACCCGCTACTGCTCCTCCTCGCTGCAGACCTCGCGCATGGCCCTGCACGCCATCAAGGCCGGTGAGGGCGACGTGTTCATCTCGGCCGGCGTCGAGACGGTCTCCCGCTTCACCAAGGGCAACTCCGACAGCCTCCCGGACACGCACAACCCGCTGTTCGCCGACGCCGAGGCCCGCACCGCCGCGGTCGCCGAGTCCGAGGGCTCCGACTGGCACGACCCGCGCGAGGACGGCCTGCTGCCCGACCCGTACATCGCCATGGGCCAGACCGCCGAGAACCTGGCGCGGCTCAAGGGCGTCACCCGCCAGGACATGGACGAGTTCGGCGTCCGCTCGCAGAACCTCGCCGAGGAAGCCATCAAGAACGGCTTCTGGGAGCGCGAGATCACCCCGGTGACCCTGCCCGACGGCACGGTCGTCAGCAAGGACGACGGCCCCCGCGCGGGTGTCACCCTGGAGGGCGTGCAGGGCCTGAAGCCCGTCTTCCGCCCCGACGGCAGGGTCACGGCCGGCAACTGCTGCCCGCTGAACGACGGCGCCGCCGCGCTGGTGATCATGTCCGACACCAAGGCCCGCGAACTGGGCCTCACCCCGCTGGCGCGGATCGTGTCGACCGGCGTCTCGGGCCTGTCCCCCGAGATCATGGGCCTCGGCCCGGTAGAGGCCACCAAGCAGGCGCTGCGCCGCGCCGGGCTCACCATCGGCGACATCGACCTGGTGGAGATCAACGAGGCGTTCGCCGCCCAGGTGATCCCCTCCTACCGCGACCTGGACATCCCGCTGGAGAAGCTGAACGTCAACGGCGGCGCCATCGCCGTCGGCCACCCCTTCGGCATGACCGGCGCCCGCATCACCGGCACGCTGATCAACTCCCTGCAGTTCCACGACAAGCAGTTCGGTCTGGAGACGATGTGCGTCGGCGGCGGCCAGGGCATGGCCATGGTCATCGAGCGCCTCCACTGACCACCGCTGCGTAGTCGCCATACCACACACCGTGAAGCGTCAGCCCAGAACCCCGGAAACGCCGGGGTTCTGGGCTGTTTTGTGATCCAATCTCCCCCAGGATGTGACCTATCTCCCTCCGCCGGGGAGAACCGCAGGTCACGACAGCACCGCCCGCTCCCCCGCGACCGAAGTCCTGTCCGTTTCGTGACGTTACGCACTGACAGCCGGTCAGTCCGCCCTTCAAGCTGATGTAGGAAGTCGGGGGTCGACTTTGAACCGGGAGTACGTCAGTGAGCGCCATGCCGATCGCGTTGCTGGTCACCACGGCCGCCACGGGCGCCGTGGGCGTCGCCGTCCTGCGCACCGTCCTGCAGCTGCGCCGGCAGGTCGCGGCCCTGCACACCGCGCTGGCCGAGAACCGCGCCGCCACCACCCGCGCCCTGCTGCCCGCCGCCCGCACCACGGCCGACACCGACGAGATACGGGCCGCCGTGGCCGCGGCACTCGCCGAGGAGCGGGAGCGGGAGCTCGCCGAGGCGCGCGCCTTCTGGGCCGCCCAGGAGGCCCGTGACGCCTCCGACGCCCCGTCCCTGCTGGGTCTGCCCGACGCGGACCTGTTCCTGCCCCGGCAGGCCGACTTCGCGGGCCTGGAGCCGGTGTCCGAGCCCGGCCCGGCGGAGGCCGAGGAGCCGGCCGGGGAGTCCCCGGAGCTGGCCGCGGCCCGCCGCCGCCACCCCTCCCACCCGGACTTCGTGCCGAACCCGTCGCCGGTGGCCAACGACCACGAGCGCACCGTCGCCGCCCTGGAGGAGCTGGCCGCCTCCCGCGTCGAACTGACCGACGTCCGCCCGGGCCCCCTGGGCACCCTCGACGTGTACGTCTTCGCCGACGGCACCACGCTGTGCATGACCCCGGGCCACCGGGAGACGGCGGAACAGCTGGCCCGGGCCCTGCGCGCGGGCCGCAGCGCCGTCCTGCTGGGCGGCTCGGGCATCTCGGGCGCCTACACCCTCACCTTCGAGTGCGGCGACGAGAACGTCTACATCCTGGCCGACCGGGTCATCGCGTCCTTCTAGAGCCGCTCACACCGGGGCGCTCCGCGGACCCGCTCACACCCCGGCCCGCTTCCGGGCCTCCTCGACCAGCCGTACCGCCTCGTCGACGTCGGCGTCACCGGGGAGCACCACGGCCAGGTCGTGTCCGGCGACCATGATCTGGTCCGCGGCGGCGAACATCCCCGCGTCGGGCATCTCCCGCGGTTCCTCGCCCTCGAGGAGCTGCGCCCTGCGGGACAGCTCCCGGGCCAGGCCGAGCGCCTCGGCGGCAGCGCCTCGCTGCAGCCGGCTCTGGGGCGCGGCCCTCAGGCGGTCGGCGAAGTGATCAACGGCTCGGAGGAGGGGCGTCGTATCAACCACGCGGCGAGCGTACGCGTCGCACCGGGACTGTTGCCAACGGGCGAACACTCAGGCACGGTGACCTGAAGGACCGGCTTGTATCCCAGCGTCCGGAGGCGCCGATGTCCCAAGTCTTCTCCGAAGAGACCCACCGCAACATGCTCGCCCGCATTCCGCACTGCACCGGTCGTGAGATCTCCGACTGGCTGCGCACCGTCGACGAAGGCCCGGCGCTCTTCCGCTTCGAGGAAAAGGTCAGCTGGCTCCGGCACGAGCACAACCTGGCGTACGGCCACGCCAAGGCGATCATCCACGAGTACGACCTGAGGCGGGCCGCGCGCAAACTCCTCTAGGGGCTGTCTGACGATTCCCGCCGCCGCCCGGAGGGCGGCCTCGCGGCGTCAGGTGCGTGCTCTCGGCGTGCCGGGCGGAGAGAGTCGTACGGGATGTACTCGGCTCTGCGCCCGGTGCGGCGAGAGTGCGTGCATGGCGTCGCGAGGCAGGAGGCAATTGTCGGACAGGCCCTGGGCGCGCACACCGTCCTCCCGACGACGAAGGGCCCCGGCCGGAGCCGGGGCCCTTCGCGCACGAGCGGGTCGGTGCTAGTCGCTGCTGTTGAGGATCGACAGGAGCCTGAGGAACTCCAGGTAGATCCACACCAGCGTCAGCGTCAGGCCGAAGGCGGCCAGCCAGGCCTCCTCGCGCGGGGCGCCGTAGGCGACGCCGTCCTCGACCTGCTTGAAGTCCAGGGCGAGGAAGCAGGCGCCGAGGATGATGCCGATGACGCCGAAGACGACGCCGAGGGCACCACTGCGGAAGCCGAGGCCGTCACCGCCGCCGAACACCGCGAACAGCAGGTTCACGGTCATCAGCAGGATGAAGCCGAGCGCGGCCGCCATCACGAAGCCGTAGAAGCGGCGGTTGACGCGGATCCAGCCGGCCTTGTAGGCGATCAGCACACCGGCGAAGACGGCCATGGTGCCGATCACCGCCTGCATGGCGGCGCCGCTGGCGATGCGGTTGTCGACGATGTTGGACACGACGCCGAGGAAGACACCCTCGAACGCGGCGTACGTCAGGATCAGCGCGGGCGAGGCCTTGCGCTTGAAGGACTGCACGAACGCCAGGACCATGCCGATCAGCGCGGCGCCGATGCCGATGCCGTAGCTGCGGCTGATGTTGGCGTCGTCGACCGGCAGCAGCGCCCAGGAGAGCGCCGCGGTGACGACGAGCACACCGAGCGTGCTCGCCGTGCGCAGGACGACGTCGTCGATGGTCATCCGGCCGGTGGCGGCCGGGGCCTGCGGCGGCGCGCCGTACTGCTGGTCCTGCTGGGCGTAAGGGTTCTGCGCGTACGGGTTCTGGGCGTACGGGTTGCCCGTCGGCTGGGCGTACGGGTTGCCCTGGGTGGCGACAGCGGGGCCCCCGGCCTGCGGCGCGGTGTTGAAGCCCGCGTAGCCGTTGTCGCGGCTGAACCCCCGTCGCGAGAAGACCGGGTTTCTGCTCCTCATTTCACTCCTCCATGGCCACACAGCATGGCCTTGGCTCAAGAGTAATAGGTAGGCAAAGGAATGACCCTACTGCTTGGGAAGGATCTTTCCCTCGTCGTGCAGCGCAACACGCTACGCCGCTCCCTGATTCCCCAGGCCGGAGGACTTCATTCCACAGGGACCCGGTACCGGTCCGGAACCGGCTCGGTACCGGTCGGTGATCATCGGCCGGCCGCGGGTCCGGCGTCGGCGTGCAGTGGATCACGCCGGTGGAACGCGCGGAGAGCGGAAAGTGCCCGGAGCCGGACTTGAACCGGCACGCCCGCGAAGGGGCAGCGAGGTTTAAGCTCGCCGTGTCTGCATTCCACCATCCGGGCAGGCCATGGGCTCCGCAACGAGGTCCGAGACTATCGGGACGCGTCCCCCGAACAGCGGACGGGCGGGCCGATGTTGTCTTATTTTATTGACGTCTGAGGGTGCATCAGCACACGGGACGCGCCGTCCGCACTTGCCACCAGCCTTGCGTGCGACTGACAGCGGCGTATGCGGAATGACGGAATTTCACCGCCTGAACGAGGGCGATCCACCCGTTCTCGACAGCCGGAGGCACAGGTTCCGTCACGGGCTCCCCGCAGGGGCGGGCCGTCATCCCCAGGTATGACTCCGGGCGTCCGGGTCCGACCCGAGTCGCCCCCGGGAACGGGAACAGCGGGTGACTACACGGCCGCCGCGGACCCGGACGATGGAACACGTCCATCCTCCGCACAGCCGTCCGACAGGAGAGCCATCCCGTGACCACCGCATCCCTCGCCGACCGGGCCACCGCCGTGGCCGCGCGCGCCACGGATCTGTCCAAGATCTACGGGCAGGGTGAGACCCAGGTGGTCGCCCTGGACCGGGTCACCGTCGAGTTCCGCCGGGCCGAGTTCACCGCGATCATGGGGCCGTCCGGTTCCGGCAAGTCGACCCTGATGCACTGCGTCGCCGGACTCGACACCTTCTCCTCCGGGTCGGTGCGCATCGGCGACACCGAGCTGGGCTCCCTGAAGGACAAGCAGCTGACCAAGCTGCGCCGGGACAAGATCGGCTTCATCTTCCAGGCGTTCAACCTGCTGCCGACGCTGACGGCCCTGGAGAACATCACGCTCCCCATGGACATCGCGGGCCGCAAGCCGGACAAGCAGTGGCTGGACTCCGTGATCGGCATGGTCGGCCTGGCCGACCGGCTCGGCCACCGGCCCTCCCAGCTCTCCGGCGGCCAGCAGCAGCGCGTCGCCGTGGCCCGGGCGCTGGCCTCCCGGCCCGAGATCATCTTCGGTGACGAGCCCACCGGGAACCTCGACTCGCGTTCCGGCGCCGAGGTCCTGGGCTTCCTGCGCAACTCGGTGCGCGAGATGGGCCAGACCGTCGTGATGGTGACCCACGACCCGGTGGCCGCGTCCTACGCGGACCGCGTGGTCTTCCTCGCGGACGGCCGGATCGTCGACGAGATGCACCGGCCGACGGCCGACACGGTCCTCGACTTCATGAAGCAGTTCGACGCCAAGGGCCGCACCAGCTGATCCCCCGCCAGGACCGACAGGACTGAGAACCACCACCATGTTCCGTACCGCCTTGCGCAACGTCCTCGCGCACAAGGCCCGGCTGCTGATGACCGTGCTCGCCGTGATGCTCGGCGTCGCGTTCGTCTCCGGCACCCTGGTCTTCGCCGACACCCTCTCCGACGCCTTCCGCAACCAGTCGGCGAAGAGCTACGACGACGTCGCCGTCTCCGTCTCCTCGTACGCCGACCCGGACGACCCCGAGGAAGAGCCGGGCCTGTCCGGCAAGGTCCTCGACGAGATCGCCGCCGTGGACGGCGTCGCCGGGGTGTACGGCCGCGTCGAGGGCTTCGCCGGGGTCGCCGACCCCGACGGGAAGCTGATCGGCGTCGGCTGGTCCAACAAGGGCTCCAACTTCGCCCCCGGCAAGAACGGCAAGGACGCCGCCTACACGTTCACCGACGGCTCCGGCCCGGTGAAGGACGACCAGATCGCCCTGGACGAGGAGTCCGCCGCCAAGGGCGAGTACAAGGTCGGCGACCGGGTGCGCGTCGCGACCAACGGCCCGGTGAAGGAGTACACCCTCAGCGGGGTGTTCACCACCGAGGACGGCGCCGTGAACGCCGGCGGCAGCCTCGTCCTGTTCGACACCGCCGTCGCCCAGAAGCAGTACCTCGAGCCGGGCTACTTCGAGAGCGTCACCGTCACCGCCGCCCCCGGCGCCGACGACGCGCGGATCCTGGACGCCGTCAAGCCGCTGCTGCCCGACACCGCCGAGGCGCGGACCGGCCGGGCGCTCGCCGACGAGCAGGCCGAGCAGATCGAGCAGGGCATGGGCAACCTCAAGCAGGTCCTGCTCGGCTTCGCGGGCATCGCGCTCTTCGTGGGGATCTTCCTGATCTCCAACACGTTCACGATGCTGGTCGCCCAGCGCACCAAGGAGATCGCCCTGATGCGCGCCGTCGGTGCGTCCCGCCGGCAGATCACCCGCTCGGTGCTCGCCGAGGCCGCGCTGGTGGGCCTGGTCGCCTCGGCCGTCGGCTTCGTCCTCGGCATCGGCCTGGCGGTCGGACTGCGCTCCGGCATGACCGCGTTCGACATGAAGATGCCGGACGGTCCGCTGGTCCTGTCCGCCACGCCGGTGATCGCGGCGTTCGCGGTGGGCGTGCTGATCACGACGTTCGCCGCCTGGCTGCCCGGCCGCCGGGCTGCGAAGATCCCGCCGGTGGCGGCGATGAACAGCGTCCACGCGGTGGCCACCACCAAGTCGCTGGTGGTGCGCAACTCCATCGGTGCGGCCGTCACCGCCCTCGGTGCGGTGGGGATCGTGGCGGGCGCCTCGACCGGCGGCGACGACGGCCGCGTGTACATCGGGGCGGGCGCCTTCCTCGCGCTGATCGGCGTGATCATCCTGATCCCGCTGCTGTCCCGGCCCGTGATCGCGCTCGTCCGCCCGCTGCTCGTCGGCCCCTTCGGGGTGGCGGGCAAGCTGGCCGGCCAGAACGCGGTCCGCAACCCGCGCCGCACCGGCGCGACCGCCTCGGCCCTGGCCATCGGGCTGACGCTGGTGACCGGCCTGTCGGTGCTCGGCGTCACCGTCGGCACGGCCATCGACAAGATGACCACGGACAACATCAAGGCCGACTACATGGTCCGGATGGCCAACGGCGGTGACCTCGACCGGTCGGCGCTGACGGCACTGGAGAAGGCCAAGGGCGTGTCCGCGGTCTCGCCGCAGCAGGACGCCTACTTCAAGCTCGACGGCAAGGACTTCGTCTCCGCCTCGGCGGTCACCCCCGGCGACCTCGAGAAGGTCCTGACCGTCGACGTCGTCAGCGGCAGCGCGGACTCCCTCGCCGAGGGCCGGATCGCGGTCGCCGAGAAGACGGCGAAGAGCCGGGGCTGGAAGACCGGCGACAAGCTCCCCGTCACCTTCGGCGACGACGAGAAGGCCACGCTGACGGTCGGCGCCGTCTACAAGGACAGCGAGTTCCTCTCCCCCGTCCTCATCGACCGGAAGGTCGTGGACCGGCACGAGACGAAGCCGTCCATCATGCAGATCTTCGTGAAGATCGACGGCGGCCAGACCGCGGGGAACGAGCAGGTCCTCGTCGACGCGCTGGGCGACAACCCGGCGATCACCGTGATGGACAAGCAGGACATCCGCAACGAGTTCGGCGGCGCCATCAACACCCTGCTGAACGTCATGTACGGCCTGCTGGCGATGGCCCTGATCATCGCGGTGCTGGGCGTGGTCAACACCCTCGCGATGTCGGTCTTCGAACGGCAGCAGGAGATCGGCATGCTGCGCGCCATCGGCCTGGACCGGCGCCGGGTGAAGCGGATGGTCCGGCTGGAGGCCGTGGTCATCTCGGTGTTCGGCGCGGTGGTCGGCATCGGTCTCGGGGCGTTCCTCGGCTGGGCCATCGGTGAGACCTTCGCCGACCAGATCCCCGGGTACGCGCTGGTCCTGCCCTGGGACCGGATCGGGATCTTCCTGGTGCTGGCCGGTCTGGTCGGCGTCCTGGCCGCGATGTGGCCGGCCCGCAACGCCGCGCGGCTGAACATGCTGAACGCGATCAAGGCCGAGTGACCTCGCCGCTGCGCGGTACGCCGAAGGGCCGGGTCCCCGTCACGGGGAGCCCGGCCCTTTCCGCTCATGTCCGGCTCAGTCCCGGGCGGGCGAACCCCAGGTGCGGGCCCGCAACGGCATCCCGGAGGCGCCCGACTCCGGGGTCCGGACGGCCAGGACCTGGTTGACGCCGATGCGGTTGCGCTCGAAGGCCAGGGCGGAGGCGGCCATGTACAGGCGCCAGACCCGGGCCCGCCCGGGGCCGGTGAGCAGCACGGCGCGCTCCCAGTCGGCCTCCACCCGGGCCACCCAGCGGCGCAGGGTGAGGGCGTAGTGCTCGCGGATCGACTCCACGTCGCGCACCTCGAACCCGGCGCGCTCCAGCTGGGTCACGGTGACGCCGACCGGCTGGAGCTCGCCGTCGGGGAAGACGTAGGAGTCGATGAAGGAGTCGACGCTGTACGCCGACTCGTCGCGCTGCGGGCGGCGGGCGATCTGGTGGTTCAGCAGCCGCCCGCCGGGCTTGAGCAGGTCGTACAGGTCGGCGGCGTACTCCAGGTACCGGTCGGCGCCGACGTGCTCGGCCATGCCGATGGAGGAGATCGCGTCGTAGGGGCCGTCGCGGACGTCGCGGTAGTCCTGGACGCGGATCTCGACCTTGTCGGTGAGACCCTCGTCGGCGACGCGCTTGCGGGCGTAGGCGGCCTGCTCCTGGGAGAGCGTGACCCCGACGACGCTCACCCCGTGTTCGCGGGCGGCGTGGACGGCCATCGAGCCCCAGCCGCAGCCGACGTCGAGCAACCGCTGACCGGGCTTCAGGCCCAGCTTGCGGCAGACGAGTTCGAGCTTGTCGTGCTGGGCCTGTTCCAGAGTGCTGTCCGGGGCGGGCCAGTAGGCGCAGGAGTACACCATGGACGGGCCGAGGACGATCTCGTAGAAGTCGTTGCCGACGTCGTAGTGGTGGCTGACGGCGCGCCGGTCGGTGTGCTTGGTGTGCAGGTGGCGCCGGGGACTGCGGACCTCCTCGGGGGGCGGGGAGGGCGGCAGCGGGAGGCCCCCGAGCCGGATCAGGCCGCGGACGGCGGTGCGCACCTCGGGATCGCGCAGGGCCTGGGCGAGGGTGCGGGCGTCCTCGCCGCGCTCCCAGACGATGCCGGCGAGCAGGTCGAGCATGGTGTAGAGGTCGCCCTCGATGTCCAGGTCGCCCGCCACCCAGGCGCGGGCCAGGCCCAGTTCGCCCGGCTTCCACAGCAGGCGGCGCAGGGCCCGGCGGTTGCGTACGACCAGCGCCGGGGCGCCCGGCGGACCCGCCTGTGAACCGTCCCAGGCGCGGATGCGCACGGGAAGCGGTGCTCCCAGCATCTGTGCGAAGAGGCCCTGCAGCCGCTGCGCGGCGTCTGCCATGGTGTACACCTCCGTGACGAGGATCCCGGCATGTCCGGACACCACGTAAACACCTGCGAAGCCCCGGTGCAGTCCCCGGCACGCGTCATGTCCGGGCAAAAACCGTTCTTCCCCCGCCCGGCGGGACGGGGCCCGGGCACACCGAAGGGCCTCCCGCACCACGGATGGCGGGAGGCCCTTCGGCGGACTGCTCGGGGAGCCGGGGTCAGGAGGCCTTGGCCTTCTCCTCGGTCTTCTCCTTCGGCGCGGCGGCGACCGGAGCCGGCTTGGCGGCCTCGTAGAACTCCTCGCGCGGGGTCTCGATCGCTCCGAGGGAGACGACTTCGCGCTTGAGGAACATGCCGAGGGTCCAGTCGGCGAACACGCGGATCTTGCGGTTCCAGGTCGGCATCGCCAGGCCGTGGTAGCCACGGTGCATGTACCAGGCGAGA
Source organism: Streptomyces sp. AHA2 (assembly GCF_036857595.1). NCBI lineage: Bacteria > Bacillati > Actinomycetota > Actinomycetes > Kitasatosporales > Streptomycetaceae > Streptomyces > Streptomyces sp. AHA2. Next base: position 109,891 of record NZ_JAUQWJ010000013.1, on the reverse strand, counting down.
CGGCCCTTGAGCTTGATCTTCATCTTGCCCATGACGATCATCGCGACGCCCTTGTGGAGGCCGAGACCGGCCACCGCGCCCTTGTTGGCGTGCGAGTAGTTCTTCTGCGGGAAGCCCCGCATGCCCGACACCACGTTGTCGCCGAGGACCTTGGCCTGGCGCAGCGCGTGCTGGGCGTTCGGCGGGCACCAGGCGTTCTCGTTGCCCGCCTTGCGGCCGACGAGGTCCGGAACCTGGGCGTTGTCGCCGGCGGCCCAGATGTAGTCGGTGCCCTTGACCTGGAGCGTCGGCTCGCAGTCGACGTGGCCGCGGGGGCCGAGGGGCAGGCCGTAGCGGGCGAGGGCCGGGTTGGGCTTGACGCCGGCGGTCCACACGATGGTGTTGGAGTCGACCTCCAGGCCGTTCTTCAGCACCACGTGGCCGTCCACGCAGGAGTCCATGGAGGTGGACAGGTAGACCTCGACGCCGCGGCCCTCGAGGTGCTCCTTGCCGTACTTGCCGAGCTTGGGGCCGACCTCGGGGAGGATCTTGTCGGCGGCGTCGACCAGGATGAAGCGCATGTCCTCGCGGGACACGTTCTTGTAGTACTTGGCCGCGTCGCGGGCCATGTCCTCGACCTCGCCGATGGTCTCGGCCCCGGCGAAGCCGCCGCCCACGAAGACGAAGGTGAGCGCCTTGCGGCGGATCTCCTCGTCGGTGGTGGAGTCGGCCTTGTCGAGCTGCTCGAGGACGTGGTTGCGCAGGCCGATGGCCTCCTCGATGCCCTTCATGCCGATGCCCTGCTCGGCGAGGCCGGGGATCGGGAAGGTGCGGGAGACCGCGCCGAGGGCGACGACCAGGTAGTCGAAGGGCAGCTCGTAGGCCTCGCCGACCAGCGGGGAGACCGTGGCGACCTTGCGGTCCTGGTCGATGGTGGTGACCCGGCCGGTGAGGACCTCCGCCTTGGGCAGCACGCGTCGCAGCGGGACGACGACGTGGCGCGGGGAGATGTTGCCGGCGGCGGCTTCGGGGAGGAAGGGCTGGTAGGTCATGTACGACCGGGGGTCGACGACCGTGACGGTCGCCTCGCCGTAGCGCATCTTCTTCTGGATGCGCCGAGCTGCGTACAGGCCTACGTACCCACCGCCTACTACGAGGATCCTGGGACGCTCCGTGGTGCTCATGCCATCGAGTATCCACCCGCCTCAGGGGGGTGGCTCGTGCGCCCCTTCACAAGGTTGTGGAGGGGGTGTGCTATCCTCCGCCGCCCGCGTGATCCATGTCATGGTGACAACCGGGAGCGATTGTGCACCCCGGACCGTTGTCAATGCCGCGTGAGCTGCCTCTCTGGGTCTGACGACCCCCTGTGAGGACGTCGGGAAGTGGCGTGCGGCACCCCTCTCCGGAGCCCTCCATATCATGCTTCTGAACATGTTCAAAGGGCAGTTCGGCCCCCGGACGGGTCAACGAGGGCCCTTCGATCCCCCGCAGGGGCCGAAATCCTTGTGAAGAACTTCACGAACTTTCCCGACGGGCTGTCGCCGAGGAGCCCTCCGGACCCCCCGGCACACGCTCATCCGTAGCCCGTGCCTGCTCAGAAGGGGCTAGGCGACCGACCACGCGATGCCGTCGAGGATGTCGTGTTCGCTGACCACGACCTCCTGCGCCCCGGTGCGCTCCATGATCGACAGCAGGACCAGAGCCCCCGCTGCGATCACGTCGACCCGGCCCGGGTGCATGGACGGCACGGCCGCCCGCTCGGCGTGGGTGGAGCGCAGCAGCCACTCGGTGATCTCGCGGACCCTCTCCAGGGAGACCCGGGAGTGGTGGATGGCCTCGGAGTCGTACTCGGGCAGCTCCTGGGCGATCGCCGACACGGTCGTCACGGAACCGGCCAGGCCGACCAGCGTGCGGGCCTCGCGCAGCGGCACGGTCTCCTCGGCCAGGTCGAGGGCGGCCTCGATGTCGGCCCGCATCGCGGCGATCTGCTCCGGCGACGGCGGGTCGCTCACCACGCCGTCGCGGACCAGGTGCCGCTCCGTCATGCGCACGCAGCCGATGTCCACCGACCGGGCCGCACGGACCCGGTCGTCGCCCACGACGAACTCGGTCGAGCCGCCGCCGATGTCCACCACCAGGTAGGGCGTGGGGAGGTGGTCGCTCCCGGCCAGCTCCCTGGTGGCGCCGGTGAAGGAGAACTCGGCCTCCCGGTCCCCGGTGATCACCTCGGGCTCCACGCCGAGGATGTCCAGCACGCCGCGCACGAACTCGTCGCGGTTCCCGGCGTCCCGGGAGGCGGAGGTGGCCACGAACCGCAGCCGCTGCGCCCCGTGCTCCTTGATGATCCCGGCGTACTCCCGGCAGGCCGCGAAGGTCCGCTCCAGCGCCTCGGGGGCGAGCCGGCCGGTGCGGTCGACGCCCTGCCCGAGCCGCACGATCGTCATCCGGCGGTCCAGGTCGGCCAGCTCACCGGTGGCCGGGTCCGCGTCGGCGACCAGCAGGCGGATGGAGTTCGTACCGCAGTCCACGGCGGCGACACGGGTCACTGTCCGTCCTCCTCGAGCGGCTTGACGGCGAAGTGCCCCGAGTCCGTGCCGTCGGCCCGCCACCCGTCACCGCTCGGCGGCCCGGCGGGCGTCACGCAGGCCCCCTTGCGCCACCACTCCGGCAGCATGGCCAGCGCCTCGTCGCCCAGCGGGTTCACGCCCGGGCCCGCGGCCAGCGAGTGCGCGACCAGCACGTGCAGGCACTTCACGCGGTCCGGCATGCCGCCCGCGCTCGGGAAGTTCTTCAGCTCCTCGATCTCGTCGCGACGCCGGATGTAGTCCTCGTGGGCCGCCCGGTACGCCGCCGCCAGCTCCGGGTCCGCGGCCAGGCGCTCGGTCATCTCCTTCATGACGCCGTTCGCCTCCAGCGTGCCGATCGCCGAGTTCGCCTTCGGGCACGTCAGGTAGTACAGCGTCGGGAAGGGCGTGCCGTCGGGCAGGCGCGGGGCCGTCTCCACGACGTCGGGCTGTCCGCAGGGGCAGCGGTGCGCGATGGCCCGCAGTCCGCGCGGGGGCCGACCGAGCTGCTGCTTGAAGGCCTCGACGTCCGCGTCGGTGGGCTCGGTGCGCGGGGTGGTCGGCGGGGGCGTTTCCATGACTGTCTTCAGGGTGTCTTTCTCTGGGTTCTCTACGGGATTCACTGGGGCGCGTTCACCGGCCTGAGTCGTCGGCCTTGTCGACCCCGTCCCAGACGTTGGCGTACCAGGGGCGGTCGGCCGCGCCCAGGTCGGTGCGCGACTGCTTCGCCGCGTCCGGGTCGACGACGATGAATCCCGTCTCCCCCGGCATGACGTAGTGCAACCGCTGCCGGATCTGCTGCTCCGCGTACGCGTCGTCCTGCCAGCGGGCCTTGGCGTCGCGCAGCCTCTCGACGCGCTCGCGGGTCCGCTGCTGCTCGCGCTGCAGGTCCTCGATCTCGGCGCGCTGGGAGACGTACTGCCGCATCGGCCAGGCCAGGGCCACGATCAGCGAGCACATCACCAGCGCGAGCAGCGCGGCCCGGCCGGTCAGCCGGGAGCGGCGGGCCTGGCGCCTGGTCTGGGAGCGGTAGACCCGGGCCGCGGTCTGCTCACCGAGCAGCCGGATCCTGGTCGTGGTGGAGAACCGGTCCCGGTCCTTCACGGCCATGTCAGTCCGCCTCCCGCTCCGCCGTCATACGCGCGTACGTCCCCGGACACGGTACGGGACCGAGTACGGGGACGTACGTACGACGCTGCTGCCGACGGGCCGGGTCTGTCGCCGTCAGCCCTTGCCGTGCTTAGTGGTTCGCGGAGCGAAACCGCGGGAAGGCGCTGCGGCCGGCGTAGACCGCGGCGTCGTCGAGGATCTCCTCGATGCGCAGCAGCTGGTTGTACTTGGCCACGCGCTCGGAGCGGGCCGGGGCGCCGGTCTTGATCTGGCCGCAGTTGGTGGCGACGGCCAGGTCGGCGATGGTGACGTCCTCGGTCTCGCCGGAGCGGTGGGACATCATGCACTTGAAGCCGTTGCGCTGGGCCAGCTCCACGGCGTCCAGGGTCTCGGTCAGCGAGCCGATCTGGTTGACCTTCACCAGCAGCGCGTTGGCCGCGCCCTCCTCGATGCCGCGGGCCAGGCGCTCGGGGTTGGTGACGAACAGGTCGTCGCCGACGAGCTGGACCTTGTCACCGAGCTTGGCGGTGATGGTCTTCCAGCCCTCCCAGTCGTCCTCGAACAGCGGGTCCTCGATGGAGACGAGCGGGTACGCGTCGACGAGCTCCGCGTAGTACTCGGTCATCTCGGCCGCCGAGCGCTCCTTGCCCTCGAAGGTGTAGACGCCGTCCTTGTAGAACTCGGAGGCGGCGACGTCCAGGGCCAGGGCGATCTGCTCGCCGGGGGTGTAGCCGGCTTCCTTGATGGCTTCCAGGATGAGGTCGAGGGCCTCGCGGTTGGAGCCGAGGTTCGGGGCGAAGCCGCCCTCGTCGCCGAGGCCGGTGGCCAGGCCCTTGCCCTTCAGGACCTTCTTCAGCGTGTGGTAGATCTCGGCGCCCCAGCGCAGGGCCTCGGAGAAGGACTCCGCGCCGATCGGAGCGATCATGAACTCCTGGATGTCCACGTTGGAGTCGGCGTGCGAGCCGCCGTTCAGGATGTTCATCATCGGCACCGGCAGCAGGTGCGCGTTGGGGCCGCCCAGGTAGCGGAACAGCGGCAGGTCGCTGGCCTCGGAGGCGGCGTGGGCGACGGCGAGGGAGACGCCGAGGATGGCGTTGGCGCCGAGCGAGCCCTTGTTGTCGGTGGCGTCCAGGTCGAACATGGCCTGGTCGATCAGGCGCTGCTCGGTGGCGTCGTAGCCGACCAGCTCCGGGCCGATCTGCTCGATGACCGCGAGGACGGCCTTCTCCACACCCTTGCCGAGGTAGCGGTTCGAGTCGCCGTCGCGCAGCTCGATGGCCTCGAAGGCGCCCGTGGAGGCGCCGGACGGGACGGCGGCACGACCGGTGCTGCCGTCGTCGAGGCCGACCTCGACCTCGACCGTGGGGTTGCCTCGGGAGTCCAGGATTTCCCGGGCTACGACGACGTCGATGGACGGCACGAGCATCTCCTTCTGATGTGACGCGGTTACGCGGGTCGCGTGGACCCGGCGAGGTGCGGGCCGCGGTGGCTCGCGACATGAGCCTAACCGGCTCCGGGCGATCGGCCACCGGGTCGCCCACCCCATGGACAGAACCGAGAGTAAATTGTTTCCGAACGGAACAAAGCCGGTTCGCCAAGACCGGCCGAAACCTCCGCGAAGGCCCGGCCGGAAAACACCCCGCCCCGGCGTGTACGGGGGAACACGCCGGGGCGGGGAGCCCGGCCCGTGGGGACGGGGTGGGCCGCTGCTTACTTCAGGTGCAGCTGCTGGCCCGGGTAGATGAGGTTGGCGTCCTCGACGATGTCCTTGTTCAGCTCGAACAGCTTCTCCCAGCCGCCCTTGACCTTCTCCTCGGCGGCGATGGAGCTGAGGGTGTCGCCCGTGACGACCTTGTACTCGCCGTCGCCCTTCTTGACCTTCTTGCCGGTCGGGGTGGTGACGGTCTTCTTGGCGGCCGGGCGCTCGTCGGAGCGGGAGGCCGGCTGCTGCTGGGTCTCGCGGGACTCGGTGCTCTGCTGGCTCTGCTGGCTCTGCTGGCTCTGCTGCGAGGAGCCGGCGGAGCTGCCGGAGTCGCTCGAGGAACCGCCGCCGGTGTAGCCGGCGCTCGACAGGCCCTTGCCGCAGACCGGCCAGGCGCCCTTGCCCTGCCCGGCGAGAACCTTCTCGGCGATCTCGATCTGCTGCGCCTTGGTGGCCTGGTCGGCGGTGGAGGCGTACTTGGTGCCGCCGTAGCCGGCCCAGGTGGAGGCGGAGAACTGCAGACCGCCGTAGTAACCGTTGCCGGTGTTGATGGACCAGTTGCCGCCGGACTCGCACTGGGCGACCGCGTCCCACTCGGAGGCGGTGGCGGCGGAGGCGTTGCCGGCCGCCATCAGCGGAGCGGCGACGGCGGCGGAGGCGACGCCGGCGACGGCGATGGCGCGAGTGGCCTTGGACGGACGACGGTGCTTGCCCTTGCCGGAAAACAGCATGGATGGATCCCCTCACCGACGCCTGCGAGGTGAGCTGTCGGGTTCGGGCCGGTTGAGTTGCCCGGCCACGTCCCTCACGGGACGCGGCTCCACCCCTAGCCCTTCCGGCTCGACGAGCCGGTCGGGCACCTACCTTGGGTCCCCCGCTCCTGCCTACGGCGCTTGACGCGACGACTGTTCCCGTGCGGCCGCTGGCAGGATTCGGCGTTGCGGCAGCCGGGGCTCGCGGTGGCGAGCGGTCACGACCGTAGACAGGCGATCGCCGGAATTTCAAAGACGATCAGGGCTTCTGAGATCTATCTCTCACCGTGTCCATACGGGACATAGGCCATGAAACGGGGCGTGAACTCGCGTCGTTTCGGGGGGACTTCCGCCCCCGTTCCCCGCACTGCCCGAACGGCTACTTCCCGTCCGTTTCGTCCTCCGCCGTGAGCGTCTGACCGGGGAGAACGAGGGCCGAATCGCCGTCGGCCGCGTTCCCGTCCCCGGCGTCCTGCTCGTGCCATCCGCCGCTGATCCGGAGGGAGTCGGCGATGGACCACGAGCTGTCCCCGACACCGACGATGTAGGCGCCCTCGGACTCCTCTCCGGGCGCCTCCTCGCCGCGCGAGGCGTGCTTGCCGGAGGACCCGCCCGTACGGCCGTCCGTGGACTCGGCGCTCTCGTCGGCGCTGGGGCCGCGGTGCCGGCCGGAGCCGGTGTCGGCCACAGCCGAAGACCCGGCACTCGGACGCGAGTTGTCGGATTCGTCACTGCCGGGCGCGGCCGACCGCGAGTCGCCGGGCCCCTGACCGGCAGTGCGAGAGTCGGACGACTTGCCGGAATCAGCCGATTCGTCCGCAGATGCTGACGGAGTGCCAGACGGTGCCGCGCCCGACGGAGAGGAGGACGGAGACGCCGCCGACGGGGACGGCGAGGCGGAGGACGCGGACGAGCCGGGGGAGTCGAGCAATCCCGGCGAATCCGTCGGAGCGGATTCTCCGGACGCGCCGGACGCACCGGACGCACCGGACGCACCGGAGGAGCCCTCCCCGAGACCGGAGAGGAGCCCGCACGTGTGCCAGGCGCCGACCCCCTGGTCGGCGAGGATTCTCTCGGCCACGGCTATCTGTTGCGAGCGGCTGGCCAGATCGGCGCTCGCCGCGTACTCGAGGCCGCCGTACCTCTCCCAGTCCTCCTGGGAGAGCGCGAGGCCGCCGAAGTAGCCGTTGCCGCTGTTCTGGCTCCAGGCCCCACCGGTCTCGCAGTCCGCGATCCGGTCCCAGGTGGTGCCGTCGGCGGCGCTGGCACCGGAGGCCCCGAGGAGCGGGATCGCGATGGCGGAGCCGGTCACTCCGGCCGCGACGAGGAGAGCCGGAGCCTGGCGGGGGCGACGGTGACGACCGTTCCCGGAGAGCATACGGAGACCTTTCGCAAGACAGCAGTGACCTCCGCGGCGCCGTGACCGGGCCGCGTTGATGGGTGAACGTATCGGCACACGATCACTTGTCACAAGTTCATGCCGCGCAGATCACGTGAAGATCACAGACATGACGGCGTGTCATGTTTGGCCGGGGCCCTCGTCGGTCATGGCGGCCGTCACACCGCCGTGAACTCCACCGGGAGGGTCCGCAGCCCGCGCATGATGAGACCGCCGCGCCAGCGCAGCTCGGCGGGGTCGGCGGCGAGCCGGAGGTCGGGAAGGCGCGTCAGCAGCGTGGCGAGCGCGGTCCGGCCCTCCAGCCGGGCGAGGGGGGCGCCGAGGCAGTAGTGGATGCCGTGGCCGTATCCGAGGTGCTGGTTGTCCCGGCGGGACAGGTCCAGTACGTCCGGGTCGGCGAAGCGCTCCGGGTCCCGGTCCGCGGCCGCCAGCACCACCAGGACCGGGTCGCCGGCCTCGACGCGCTGCCCGCCGATGGTCAGCGGCTGGGTGGCGAAGCGCCAGGTGGCGAGCTCCACGGGGCCGTCGTAGCGCAGCAGTTCCTCCACGCCGGTCTCCAGCAGGCCCTGCTCCCCGGCGGCGAGGGACGCCTGCAGGCGGGCCCGCTGCCCGGGGTGGGTGAGCAGGGCGTAGATGCCGTTGCCGATGAGGTTGACGGTCGTCTCGAACCCTGCGAACAGCAGGATGAACGCCATGGCCGCCGCCTCGTTCTCGGTGAGCTGCTCACCGTGGTCGGAGGCGCGGATGAGGCCGGAGATGAGGTCCTCCCCGGGAGCCGGCTCGGCGGGCAGCGCCTCGCGCTTGCGGTGGATGAGCTCGGCGAGGTAGCCGCGCATCTTCTTCACCGAGCGGGCGACACCGCCGCGGGGCCCGCCCTGGTGACGGATCATCATGCCCGCCCAGTCGCGGAAGTCGTCCTGGTCCTCGCGGGGGACGCCGAGCAGGTCGCAGATGGCGTAGATGGGCAGCGGGAAGGCGAACTCGTGGATGAGGTCCGCCGACCCGGTGCGCGCGAACCCGTCGATGAGCCCGTCGGTCAGCTCCTGCACCCGGGGCGCGAACTCGGCGACCCGCCGGGGCGTGAACGCCTTCGACACCAGCCGCCGCAGCCGGGTGTGGTCCGGCGGGTCGATGTTCAGCAGGTGCGTCATCAGCTCCGCCTTGCGCTCCCCCGGGATCCCGGTCCTGCCCTTGGCGTGGGCCGGTTCGTCGTGGTGCGCCGGGTTCTTGGAGAGCCGGGGGTCGGCGAGCGTCTGCTTGGCGTCCGCGTACCGCGTGACCAGCCAGGCCTCCACCCCGCTGGGCAGCCGCGTCCTGTGCACCGGGGCGTGCTCGCGCAGCCAGGCGTAGGCGGGATAGGGGTCGCTCGCGAACTCCCACGTGAAGAGTTCGGGAGCGGTGGCGGGCGTGCTGGGCTGGGGCTGGTCGGTCACGGTCCGACGGTATCCGGCCGGCCGGCCCCGCCCCGCCCGGGTCCGCTCAACCCTCGGCCTGCCGGATCGCGTCCCGGTAGGCCCGGGCCGCCGCTCGCAGCGCCGCCTCCGGGTCCACCCCTTCTGCCTCCGCGCGGACCGCCAGGGCCAGCAGTTCGTAGCCGATGCCCTCGACCGGGGGCAGCGGTATGTCGAGCCCGGCCGTGCGGGCCCGGGAGGCGAGCTTGGCCGCCAGGGCCAGCCCGGGCTGGCCGAGGGGGACGCCCTCGGTGACCGAGGTGCGCTGCTTCTCGATCGCCTTGGTGCGCAGCCAGTGGGCCTTGACCTCCTCGGGGGTCGTGGCCGTCGCGTCGCCGAAGACGTGCGGGTGGCGGTGGACGAGCTTGGCGACGATGCCGCCCGCCACGTCGTCGATGGAGAAGGGCGCCTGCGGGTCCTCCTCGGCGATGCGGGCGTGGAAGACGACCTGCAGGAGGACGTCACCGAGCTCCTCGCGCAGTTCGTCGCGGTCGCCCTCCTCGATCGCCTCGACCAGTTCGTAGGCCTCCTCGATGCCGTACTTGGCCAGGCCCTCGTGGGTCTGCCGGGAGGACCAGGGGCACTCGGCACGGATGCGGTCCATCACCTGGACGAGGTCGAGGAGGCGGGCGCCGGGCAGGTCGTAGGAGGCCGGGAGCAGCTCCAGCTCCGGCATGGTGAGGCGACCGCCGCCGGCGAGGCGGGCGAGTCCGTCGGTCAGGGCCGGCTCGCCCTCGCCGGTCGCCACGACGACCACCGTGCGGCCGCCTGCGCAGGCGTCGACCAGCTCCTGCGCGGTGGGCGACGCCTCCTCCACGGCGACGCCGGCCTCACGCAGGTACGGCAGTTGGGGATGGGTTCCGTCCGCGCACAGCACCCGGTCGGCCGCGTGCAGCGCCTGCCAGGCGGGCCAGGACAGCAGGCCGGGGGCGACGCGGTGGCTGGTGGTGAGCAGGACGACGCGGCCGGGGGCGTCGGCCGCGCCGGGGGCGGCCTGCCGGTGGCCCGGGACGGCTTCGGGGCTGTTGGCGTTCACGTTTCGAAGCTATCCCACGTGGCCGGCGGTGGCGGACGTCGTCCACAGGGGGTGGGACCGGAAGGCCGCCGCCCGGCCCGCGGGCCGGGAGTCGTCCACAGGGCCGCTCCGGTCCCTCCCCGGCGTGCTACATGGACTGCTGTGCCTGCGCCGCCGTCACGTCGCGGACCCACGGGGTCTTGGCGTCGGCGCGGCTGCTCTTGCGGACGTCCCAGGTGCCGTAGCGCGGGTTGAGGTCGACGTCGAGTTCCTTGGAGGCGTCCGAGAGGGCCTTCCAGAACTCGGGGCGGCCGGTGTCGGTGCCGAGCTTCTCGGCGAGCTTCTGGGCCTCCAGCTGGAGGCGGAGGTTTTCCTCCAGGCGCCGCGGCGGGATGCCGTACTGCTGGAGCCAGGTCGTCTCCAGCGCCTTGGCGCCGCCGGCCTGCTTCTCCAGGCCGGAGCGCATCTTCTGGATCTCTTTGCGGGTGACGGTCACGCCGGCGTCCCGGGCCGCGCGGTGCAGCACCCGGTCGAGCACCATGGTCTGCAGGGTGTCCCGGGTGAGGGTGCCGGTCCGGGCGATGGCCTGCCGGTACTGCGCCTCGTCCCGCACGGCCGCCCGCTGGGCCGCCCGGACCTCGCCCACCCGCTCCTCCAGCTGGGAGACGGTGATGCGCTGGCCGCCCACCACGGCCGCGGCACCGGGATGCGCGTCGTTCCCGCAGGCGGTGAGGAGGGGCGCCGCGGCGGCGATCGCGGCGGTGAGGACGAGCGCGGTGCGACGGCGGCGGTGCAAGGAGACCTCCCGAGGAGATTGTGCGACGGTGCACAAGGTCTTGCGGTGATCGATGGTAGGCAGTGGGCAGGCTCTGGCCAACCCATTCGACCAACGATTCACCGGGACTTCCGGCATCGCCGCGCCGCCTCCGGACCGGGCCTCAGCCCCGCACCTGCCCCAGCCACTGCAGCGTGCGGCGGATCTCCACCCCCAGCGGGTGCCCCTGACCGTGCGTGCGTTCGACGTCGTGCAGCAGCCGGGCCAGGGTGTCGTGGGCGGCGCCCCGGTCGCCGAGGGCCAGCAGCAGGTGCCCGATGCGGCGGCGCACGTCGTGCGCCAGCTCCGGGCCGCCGGCGGCGACGTACTGGTTCTCGTAGTACGGCAGCAGCGCCCGGTACTCGGCGAGCGCAGCGGCCGGTTCGCCGAGCTGTTCGAGGCACTGGGCGGCCTCGTAGCGGAACCGCAGGCACTGCGGGTCGGCCTGGCCGGCCTCGGCGGCGCGTTCGTCGGCGAGGCGGCGCAGCTCGGGCAGGGCGCGCCGGTACTGGCCGTCGTCCAGCAGGGTGGCCGCGTACTGCCGGCGCAGGGTGCGCACCACCGGGGAGTGCTCGCCGTGCTGCCCGGCCGCGACGGGCAGGATCGCGCCGAGGATGTCGACGGCCTGGGTGATGCGGCCCTCGCCGAGCAGGCGTTTGACCTCGTCGACGGCCCGGGCGATGTCCGTGTTCCCCGGCGACTCCGGGACGGAGGTGGCGGGCGCGGGCTGCGGTGCGGGGGTGCGGGCCCGGTCCGGCCACGGGGCGTGCGGGCGCAGGAAGGGGCGGGTGGGGTCCAGGGACGCCCCGGTGGGAGTGCCGCGCGCGGGCAGGAGCGGTTCCAGGCGCTCGTACACCTCCTGGGCGGAGGCGGGCCGGTGCTGCGGATCCTTGGCGAGCAGGCGCAGCACCAGGGTCTCCAGGGCCTCGGGCACCTCGGGCCGCAGCCGGCGCACCGGGACCGGCGGTTCGTACAGGTGCCGGTGCAGGACGCCGAGCGCGGTGGAGCCGGAGAACGGGACGTCGCCGCTGAGCAGTTCGTGCAGGACCACGCCGAGCGCGTACAGGTCGGTGTAGGGGCCGACCGCGCCGCCCATCGCCTGCTCCGGGGCCATGTAGGCGGGCGAGCCGATGGGCGTTCCGGTGTGGGTCAGGCGGGTGGTGTCCGTCTCCATGACGGAGGCGACGCCGAGGTCGAGCACGGTGACCGTGCCGTCCTGCTTCACCATCACGTTGCGCGGCTTGAGGTCGCGGTGGACGATCGGCACGGCGTGCACGGCGCTCAGCACGGCGCACAGCTGGGCCGCCACCGCGACCGCCCACGGCCAGGGGTACGGGGTGCGCCCGGCGAGGTGACCGGCCAGGTCGGCGCCGTCGATGTACTGCATGACGAGGAACAGCTCCTCGCCCTCGCTGCCCGCGTCGTGCACGGTGACCAGGCCGGGGTGGGCGACCTGTGCGGTCACCCGGCACTCCCGAAGGAAGCGGCGGCGCAGCTCCTCCGCGTCCTGGCCGGCCACCTTGTCGGGCCGCAGCAGCTTCACGGCGACGCGCCGGTCCAGCCGCTGGTCGTACGCCGTCCAGACCTGGCCCATGCCGCCCTGGCCGAGGACGGCGGACAGTTCGTAACGACCGGCGACGACGCGTCCCGCCTCGGCGCTCACCTGCCGCCCTCGGGTTCACCGGGGGTGCCGTCCGGCCTGCCCTCCTGCCGGCGCAGGTAGTCGCTGAGCTCGTCGAGTTCGGCGCGCACCTGGTCGATGCGGGCGGGTGCGGGCCGCTGCGGGACCGGCGGGACGGGGTGCTGCGGCGGCTGGGGCTGCTGCTGCGGGACGGGCGTGGCGGCCGGGTTGTAGGGCGTCGCCTGGTGCGGGTAGCCGTACGGGGTCTGCGAGGAGACGAGGGTCGGCCCCTGCGAGGGCGGGTAGCCCGCGAACCGGCGCTGCGCGCCGTGGTGGCCGATGTCCACGATGAGGAAGTAGATCGCGGACCCCAGGCCGAGCAGCATGATCACGGCGAGCGCTATGTCGGTGCGGTGGTCGCCCTCCGGGAGCGCGCCGATCACCACGAAGCAGATGACGGACAGGGGCAGGCTGACCCAGGCCGCGATCCAGTCGTACACCTTGCCGCGCAGGACGGCGGCCCGGAACAGCGGGACGCAGGCCAGCACGCCGCACGTGAGGACTCCGGCTGCGGCGATCAGCACGCGCAGGAAGATGACCGTTGCCGCGCTGCGGGGAGGCGGCGCCGCGCCGTGGCCGTACATGACTGCTCCTGGTCCGGTGTGGGCCGAATGGGACGGGTGCGTGCGGGTGACAGAGCACGGTGGGGAGTCCGAGCGTATAGCCCGACACGGACCACCGGTCACGGGTTGTACCGAACCGTTGTCGTGCTGATCACTTCGCGTGTCAGGAGTGCGGAAAGGGACGTGGGTCCTATCCCCCGCACTGCTTCAGCATCGTCTCCTTGTCCGGTGCCGTCACGGGCAGGTCGTACTTCAGGGACACCTGGGCGAAGCGCACGGCGTAGGCGCAGCGGATCCGCTTGTCCGGCGGCAGCCAGGACGCCGGGCCGGAGTCTCCCTTGGAGCCGTTGGTCGGCCCGTCCACCGGCATCAGGTTGAGCGGGTCGTTGGCGATCGCCTCCCGCTTGTCCCTGCTCCAGCGCGAGGCGCCCATCTGCCAGTCGTAGGACAGGGGCATGACGTGGTCGATCTGCACCTCGGTGGCCCGGGACTTCCTCCACTCGATGACCTTGCCGGTGTAGGGGTCGTGCAGCGTCAGCGAGACGACGACGCAGTCCGAGCCCGAGCGGAAGCGGAGCTTGTCGCCGTCCCGCTTCAGGAGGTCGTTGCGCGAGTCGCAGCCGTTGTGCGAGAAGGGGACCTCGCGCGGTGCCGAGTCCATCCAGGCGTAGCCGAACTTGTCGCGCTCGTAACCGGTGCGCGGGCCGCGGCCCTTGGTCCGCACCTTCCCGATCAGGGTGCGCGCCTCGGCCTGGTCGGCACCGGAGGTGACCGGTGCGAGTCCCGGCTCGGTGCCGTCCGGGTTGTCCAGCGGGTTCACCGCCCGGCCGTCCCCGGCGGCAGGCGCCCCGGAGCCCGAGGCTCCGCTCCCGTCCTGCGCAGGAGCGAGCCCTTCGCAGCCGGCCAGCGCCGCACCGGTGAACACCATCGCGACAGCCAGTGCCGCCCCACCCCTCAGACGCCTCACCGTGCGCCCCTCCCTGCCCTGTTCGTTCCGCCTGCGCACGGGCGGCCCGTGCCTGGTCCCACGGTAGCGAGGCAGAGGTACAGACCACAGGGGGTGACAAGGGGCATACGGCGCATGCCGCGCGTATCGTCGGCCCTGAGTCACCTCCGGAAGGAGTGCCGGATGGGCATCTTCGACACGTTCAAGAGCCAGGCGCGGAACCGGGGCAGGCAAGGCTCCGGCACCGCGGAACAGCAGATCGACGAGAGGACCGGGGGCACGTACGAGGACCAGGTCGACTCCGGCCGGCAGCGCGGCGAGGGCGCGCTGGACATGGAGCGCGACCGGAACCGGCCCGAGCAGCAGTAACGCCCCCGGGACGGGAGGCCGTCCGCTGAGACACCCTGCGGGGCCGCTCCAGCGGGCGGCTTCCTCGCGCACCCGCCGCCGAGTCGGGGAACTGCCGGGTGGGCCCGGGGGCAGGGGGACGGGTGGCGCCGGGCTCAGGCCTTGCCCGGGCCCGACGCCGACGACGGGGTCTTCCTCAGGATCCCAGCACCGACGTGAGGAACTCGCCGACCCAGGCGAGGAGTTCGCGGCCGACCAGGGGCTTGCCGCCCACCTTGGCCGTCTTCGGGCGCGGCACCAGGACCTGGTGGGCGGCCGGCTTGATGACGGCCCCCGGGTAGAGCCGCTTGAGCCGCAGCTCCTGCGACTCGCGCAACTCCACCGGCGCGAAACGGACGTTGGTGCCCTGAAGCACGATCTCGCCGACGCCGCACGCCCGCGCGAACATCCGCAGCCCCGCCACGAGCAGCAGGTTCTCCACCGGCTCGGGCATCTTGCCGTACCGGTCGACGAGTTCCTCGCGGACCGCCTTGATGTCGTCCTCCGAGTTCGCGGAGGCGATGGCCCGGTACGCCTGCAGGCGCAGTCGCTCGCCGGGCGCGTAGTCGTGGGGGACGTGCGCGTCGACGGGCAGCTCGATCTTGACCTCGAGCGGCGGCTCCTCCTCGATCTCGCCGCTCTCCAGCTGGCGCCGGTAGTCCGCGACGGCCTCGCCGACCATCCGCACGTACAGGTCGAAGCCGACACCCGCGATGTGGCCGGACTGCTCGCCGCCGAGGAGGTTGCCCGCGCCGCGGATCTCCAGGTCCTTCATGGCGACGTACATGCCGGCGCCCATCTCCGTGTGCTGGGCGATGGTGGCCAGGCGCTCGTGGGCCGTCTCCGTCAGCGGCTTCTCCGGCGGGTAGAGGAAGTAGGCGTAACCGCGCTCGCGGCCCCGGCCCACGCGGCCGCGCAGCTGGTGCAGCTGCGAGAGTCCGAAGTTGTCTCCGCGCTCGACGATCAGGGTGTTGGCGTTGGAGATGTCGATGCCGGACTCGACGATCGTCGTGGACACCAGGACGTCGAACTTCTTCTCCCAGAAGTCGACGACGACCTTCTCCAGCGCCGACTCCGACATCTGGCCGTGCGCGGTGGCGATGCGCGCCTCGGGGACGATCTCGCGCAGGCGGGCGGCGGCCCGGTCGATGGACTCGACCCGGTTGTGGATGTAGAAGACCTGGCCCTCGCGCAGCAGTTCGCGGCGCACGGCCGCGCCGATCTGCTTCTCCTCGTAGGGGCCGACGAAGGTCAGCACCGGGTGGCGCTCCTCCGGCGGTGTGGTGATCGTCGACATCTCGCGGATGCCGGTGACCGCCATCTCCAGCGTCCTCGGGATCGGGGTCGCGGACATCGTCAGCACGTCGACGTTCGCGCGCAGCTTCTTCAGCTGCTCCTTGTGCTCGACGCCGAAGCGCTGCTCCTCGTCGACGATGACCAGGCCCAGGTCCTTGAACCTGGTCTCGGACGAGAACAGCCGGTGCGTGCCGATGACGATGTCGACCGAACCCTCGCGCAGGCCCTCCAGGACCGCCTTGGCCTCGGTGTCGCTCTGGAAGCGGGACAGCGCCCTCACGTTCACCGGGAACTGCGCGTACCGCTCGCTGAACGTGCCGAAGTGCTGCTGCACCAGCAGGGTCGTCGGCACCAGCACGGCGACCTGCTTGCCGTCCTGGACGGCCTTGAAGGCGGCCCGGACCGCGATCTCGGTCTTGCCGTAGCCGACGTCGCCGCAGATCAGGCGGTCCATGGGGATCGACTTCTCCATGTCCTCCTTGACCTCGGCGATGGTGGTGAGCTGGTCGGGCGTCTCCGCGTAGGGGAAGGCGTCCTCCAGTTCGCGCTGCCAGGGCGTGTCCGGCCCGAAGGCGTGCCCGGGGGCGGCCATGCGCGCGCTGTAGAGCTTGATGAGGTCGGCGGCGATCTCCTTGACGGCCTTCTTCGCGCGGGCCTTCGTCTTCGTCCAGTCGGCGCCGCCCAGGCGGTGCAGGGTGGGCGCCTCGCCGCCGACGTACTTGGTGATCTGCTCCAGCTGGTCGGTGGGGATGTACAGCCGGTCGCCGGGCTGGCCGCGCTTGGCGGGCGCGTACTCCACGACCAGGTACTCGCGGGTGGCGCCCTGCACGGTGCGCTGGACCATCTCGATGTAGCGGCCCACGCCGTGCTGCTCGTGGACGATGTGGTCGCCCGGCTCCAGGGTGAGCGGGTCGATGGTCTTGCGGCGGCGGGCCGGCATCCGGGCGCCCTCGCGGCCGGAGGCCTTCTGCCCGGTCAGGTCCGTCTCGGTGAGGACGGCGAGTCTGAGGGCCGGATCGACGAAGCCGTGGTCGATCGACCCGCACGCCACGTGCACGACCGACGGGGAGATCTCGCCGAGGTCGCCGTCCAGGCGGGCGGCGATGCCCTCGCCGCCGAGCACCTCCACCGTACGGGCGGCCGGGCCGTGGCCCTCGGTGACGAACACCGCGCGCCAGCCGTCGGCGAGCCAGCCCTTGGTGTCGGCGAGCGCCTTGGCGGTGTCCCCGCGGTAGGTCTCCGGGGCGTGCATGCCGAGCTTGAGGGTGTCCCCGTGGAGCTCCTCGTCGGCGGCGAACGGCGACACCGACCACCACATCATGTCCAGCTCGCGGGCGCGGTCCCGGACGTCGGCGATGGACCACAGGGAGGCCGCGCCGACGTCGATGGGCGCCTCGCCGCCGCCCGCGGTGGCCGCCCAGGACGCCTGCAGGAACTCCTGCGAGGTGGCGACCAGGTCCGACGCGCGCGTGCGCACCCGCTCGGGGTCGCAGACGACGGCCATGGCGCCCTTGGGCAGCACGTCGAGCAGCAGCTCCATGTCGTCGACGAGGACGGGGGCCAGGGACTCCATGCCCTCCACGGCGATGCCCTCGGCGATCTTGCCGAGCAGCTCGCCCAGCTCGGGGTGGCGCTCGGCCAGGGCGCGCGCCCGCTCGCGGACGTCCTCGGTGAGCAGCAGCTCACGGCAGGGCGGGGCCCACAAGCCGTGCTCGGCGACTTCCAGGGAACGCTGGTCGGCGACCTTGAAGTAGCGGATCTCCTCGACGTCGTCGCCCCAGAACTCCACGCGCAGGGGGTGCTCCTCGGTGGGCGGGAACACGTCGAGGATGCCGCCGCGCACGGCGAACTCGCCGCGCTTCTCCACCAGCTCCACGCGCGCGTAGGCGGCGGCCGCGAGGGCTTCCACCACCTCGTTCAGATCGGCGCTCTGCCCGGTCCGCAGCGCCACCGGCTCCAGGTCGCCCAGGCCCTTGACCTGCGGCTGGAGGACGGAGCGGACAGGGGCCACGACGACGGAGACCGGGCCGGTCTCGGGGTCGTCGGGGCGTGGGTGGGCCAGGCGGCGCAGCACGGCCAGGCGGCGGCCGACGGTGTCGCTGCGGGGGCTGAGCCGTTCGTGCGGGAGCGTCTCCCAGGACGGGTACTCCACGACGCCCTCGGGGGGCAGGAGGGAGCGCAGGGCGGCGGCCAGGTCCTCCGCCTCGCGGCCGGTCGCCGTGACCGCGAGGACCGGGCGGCCCGTCTCGCGGGCCAGGGCGGCGACCGTGAAGGGGCGGGCGGCCGGCGGGCCGACCAGGTCGACGTGCATGCGGTTGCCGTCGGCGGCGGCCCTGATCGCTTCCGCGAGGGCGGCGTCCTTGGTGACGGCGTCGAGCAGACCGTGCAGGCTCATTCGGGGCTTTTTCCGTCCAGGGGGGTGGGCAACACGACGGGCCCGACGCGCGCTGCGGGCCGGGGGTCTCCAGCGTACGTCGCTGCGCGGCTCGGCGTCGGGGCCTGTGGATGACGCCCCCGGGGGTGAGGTGCTCGGCGTCGGTGTCCTGGCCCGCCCGGGGGGCTGCGGCTTCCGGACCCCCGGGACCTGCGCCCCCCGGCCGCGCGGAGCGGCCGGACAGGAAACCGGGCACGCCGGTCGTGACAGCACCCGGCGCCGGGAAGTCCCGTCCAGGACCTCCGGCGCCGGGTCCCCCGCAACCCCCGTGTGCGGTGGTTCTCGGCGGCGGTCCGCTACTCCGTCGCGATCGCGTTCAGCACGTTCATCCGCCCCGCCCGGAACGCCGGGACCAGGGCCGCGAACAGGCCCACGAACGCCGAGCCGACGAAGACGCCGATGATCGTCGGCCAGGGGATGTCCAGGACCATCAGGCCCTCCAGCTCCAGCAACTGCTGGGCCGTGGCGCCCCAGCCCATGCCCAGGCCGAGGCCCAGCAGGGCGCCGAAGAGGGCGATGACGACCGACTCCATGCGGATCATGCGGCGCAGCTGACGGCGCGAGAGGCCGATCGCCCGCATCAGGCCGATCTCCCGGGTGCGCTCCACCACGGACAGGGCCAGGGTGTTCACCACGCCCAGGACGGCGACGATGATCGCCAGGGCCAGCAGGCCGTAGATCATGTTGAGCAGCTGGCCGATCTGGTCCTTCAGGGCTTCCTTGTAGTCGGTCTGGTCGCGCACCGTGTACTGCGGGTAGTCGTGCAGCGCCGACTTCAGGGACGTGTAGGCGGCGTCCTGCTTGCCCTCCTCGGCCGAGGCGAACAGCAGGGTGTCCAGCGGCATCTTGTCGGCCGGGACGTACTCGGCCATCGTCGCGATGGACGTGTACATCGCGCCCGCGTCGATCACGACGTCGCTGCTGGTGATCGCCCGGACGGTGAGGTCGGCGGTCTCGCCGTCCTCGAAGGCCACCCGCACCTTGGAGCCGAGGGTGATGCGGTGGTCCTTGGCGAACTTCTCGTGGACCGACATCGAGTCGGGCTTGTAGGCGTCGGTGAGCGTGCCGGCGACCGTCTCGGTGCGCAGGTCGGTCGCGTAGGAGGGGTCGGCCGCCGTGATGGCGGTGTCCTTGAGGGTCTTGCCGTCGGGGGTGGTGAAGTCGGCCTGGGTCCACTTGTACTCGGTGACCCGCTCCAGGTCCGGGGCGGACTTGACGGCCTGGACCGCCTGCGGGCTGATCAGCTGGCCGCTGTCGGACTGGATGATGAAGTCCGTGCCGACGGTCTTGTCGAGCTGGTCGGTGGCGGAGGCCACCATGGAGGAGCCGACCACGGACAGGCACGCGACCAGGGCCAGGCCGATCATCAGGGCGGCGCCGGTCGCGCCGGTGCGGCGCGGGTTGCGCAGGGCGTTGCGCTCGGCCATGCGGCCGACGGGGCCGAACATGCGCAGCAGGACCGCGCCGAGGACGCGGACCACCGCACCGGCGAGCAGCGGGCCGACGACCACGAAGCCGATGAGCGACAGCACCACGCCGAGGCCGAGCCAGAGCGACCCCTCGGTGGCCTTGTCGGCGGCGGAGGCCAGGTAGAGGCCGAAGACGCCCGCGCCGGTCAGGACGGTGCCGATGACGCCGCGGATCCAGCCGGCCTTGGCGTCGGCCGGGGCTCCCGCGTCGCGCAGGGCGGCCATCGGGGAGATCTTCCCGGCCCGGCGGGCGGGCAGGTAGGCGGCGAGCACGGTGACGACGACGCCGAGGACGAGACCGACCACGGGGGTCGTCCAGGCCACGGTGAGGTCGTCGGTGGACAGCTCCATGCCCATCTGGCCCATGAGCTTCATCAGGCCGACGGCGAGGCCGACGCCCGCGCCGACGCCGAGCAGCGAGCCGACGAGGCCGAGCAGCAGCGCCTCGGCGAGCACGGAGCGGTTGACCTGCTTGCGCGAGGAGCCGATGGCCCGCATCAGGCCGATCTCGCGGGTGCGCTGGGCGACCAGCATGGAGAAGGTGTTGATGATCAGGAAGATGCCGACGAGGAAGGCGATCCCGGCGAAGCCGAGCATCGCGTACTTCATGACGTTCATGAAGCCCTCGACGTCCTTCTGGTTGGCGTCGGCGGTCTCCTTGGCCGTCTTGACCTGGTAGCCGCTGCCGAGTTCGGCCGCGACGTTCTTCTTCAGCTGCGCGTCGCTGACGCCGGTGGCCGCGGTGACGTTGACGTTGGTGTAGACGCCGGTCTCGCCGACCAGGGCCTGCTGGGCGGTCCTGGTGTCGAGGTAGAAGATCGCGGCACCGGGGTTGGTGACGGTGAAGTCGGCGATGCCGGAGATCTTCGCGGTGTGGTTGCCGACGGCGGTGAGCACGGCGATCTCGTCGCCGAGCTTCAGGCCGTGCTTGTCGGCGGTGTCGGCGTCGACCATGATCTGGTCGGCGCCCCGGGGCGCCGCACCGGAGGTGATCTTCATGGTGCGGGCGTCGTTGCGGTTCCAGCTGCCCACGACGGTCGGGGCGCCGCTGGAGGGCGACAGGCTGTCCTTGTCGGCGTCGACGACCGTCACCGAGGTGGAGAAGACGGTGCCCTCGGCGGACTTCACGCCCTGGGCCGTGCGGACCTCGCCGAGCACCGAGGCCGGGATGACCGGCGGCTTGCCGTTGTCGGCGGTGGTCTCACCGCTGTCGGAGGCTCCCTTGGCACTCACCGTCACGTCGGAGGAGGTGGCCGCGAACAGCTTGTCGAACGTGGTGGACATGGTGTCCGTGAAGACGAGCGTGCCGCAGACGAAGGCGACGGACAGCAGGACGGCGATCGCCGACAGGGCCATGCGCCCCTTGTGCGCGACGAAGTTGCGCATCGAGGTCTTCATGACGGTCATGACGTGCGCCCCCGGGCGTCGAAGTCCTTCATGCGGTCCAGGACGGCCTCGGCCGTGGGCTTGAGCATCTCGTCGACGATGCGGCCGTCGGCGAGGTAGAGCACGCGGTCCGCGTAGCTGGCGGCGACCGGGTCGTGGGTGACCATGACGATGGTCTGGCCCAGTTCGTCGACCGAGCGGCGCAGGAAGCCGAGGACCTCGGCGCCGGCGCGCGAGTCGAGGTTGCCGGTCGGCTCGTCGCCGAAGATGATCTCGGGCCGGGCGGCGAGGGCCCGGGCCACGGCGACGCGCTGCTGCTGGCCGCCGGAGAGCTGGGTCGGCCGGTGCTTGAGCCGGTCGGCCAGGCCCACGGTCTCCACCACCCGCGTCAGCCACGCCTGGTCGGGCTTGCGGCCCGCGATGTCCATGGGCAGCGTGATGTTCTCGATGGCGTTGAGGGTCGGCAGCAGGTTGAACGCCTGGAAGATGAACCCGATCCGGTCCCGGCGCAGCTGCGTCAGCCTCTTGTCCTTGAGACCGGTGATCTCGGTCTCGTCGAGGTAGATCTGCCCGCCGGTGACGGTGTCGAGCCCGGCGAGGCAGTGCATCAGCGTGGACTTGCCGGAGCCCGAGGGGCCCATGATCGCGGTGAACTGGCCGCGTGCGATGTCCACGTCGACGTGGTCGAGGGCGACGACCCGGGTCTCACCGGACCCGTACGCCTTCACGACCTGCCGCGCCCGCGCGGCAACGGCCGTACGCCCTCCAGTACCCCCGTGCCTGGGAATGGTCACAGCCGAAGTCACGGTATGTCTCCTATATCGGTCAGCAGATGGTGAAGGCGGTCGCCGGGCCGGCGGCCGCTGGTGCGGTGCCGGGCCGGGCGGTCCGTCCGACGTGTGCCAAGTCTCGTGGCGGGAGGGGGTCCTGCGCCCTGGTGTCCAGCGCAGTCTTTTGCTGAGGAAAACCCCACCCCCGCCGGTGTGCCCACCGCCCCCCGGCGGCGTAAAGCCAGGTTAAGGACGGGCCCCCGCCCCTCTCGTCCTCCGTCGGTACGAACCCTCCCCAGGTCGTAGTACGGAGGTACCCCTAGGGGCAGTCCACCGTGGGGTGGAGGCCGTCTCAGGGTCGGCTCCGTCCGTCGGCTCACCCAGGTTCCACCCTCCCGCGACGTCAGGGTCAAGTGGGAAGCTGTCCGGCGGCAGATAGGTGCAAGGGGCAGGCGGAGTCGAGGGGGAGGATCCGGGGTGGGGAGCACCAGTTCCGCGGCGCGTGAGACGGCGGCGCCCGCGGCGGACCGGCGGAGGTCGGCCGTCGTGGCGGCCCTGATGCTGTCGATGGCGCTGGCGGCGCTCGACGCGACCGTCGTGTCCACCGCCGTCCCGCAGATCGTGGGGGACCTCGGCGGGTTCTCCGTGTTCTCCTGGCTGTTCTCCGGCTATCTGCTGGCCGTGACCGTCACCCTGCCCGTCTACGGCAGGCTCTCCGACACCTTCGGCCGCAAACCCGTCCTGGTCGCGGGCTCGGTGCTGTTCCTGCTGGGGTCCCTGCTGTGCGCGCTGGCCTGGAACATGGGGGCGCTCATCGCCTTCCGCGTCGTGCAGGGCCTGGGCGGCGGCGCGCTGCAGGGCACCGTGCAGACCCTCGCCGCCGATCTGTATCCGCTGAAGGACCGTCCGAAGATCCAGTCGAAGCTGTCGACGGTGTGGGCGGTGTCCGCGGTCGCCGGCCCGGGCCTGGGCGGAGTACTGGCCGCGTACGCGGACTGGCGGTGGATCTTCCTGATCAACCTGCCGATCGGCGCGGTCGCGCTGTGGCTGATCGTGCGTCACCTGCACGAGCCCGAGCGGGAGCCGGTGCCCCGCGCACGCGTGGACTGGGCGGGCGCACTGGCGGTCTTCGCCTGCGGCGGCGTGCTGCTGACGGCTCTGGTGCAGGGCGGGGTGGCGTGGCCGTGGCTGTCGGCGCCCTCGCTCGGCCTGTTCGGCGCGGGACTCGCCCTGGCCGTGGTGGTGGTGCTGGTGGAGCGCCGGGCCGCGGACCCGATCATCCCGGGGTGGGCGTGGCGGCGCCGGACGATCGCCGCGGTCAACCTGGCCCTGGGCGCGCTCGGCCTGCTGATGGTCGCGCCGACGGTCTTCCTGCCCACGTACGCGCAGTCGGTGCTGGGCCTCGCACCCGTCGCGGCCGGGTTCGTGCTGTCCGTGTGGACGCTGAGCTGGCCGGTGTCGGCCGCGCTCAGCCAGCACGTGTACCGGCGGATCGGCTTCCGCGACACCGCGATGCTGGGCATCGGGGCGGCCGCCCTGATCCTGTTCGCGTTCCCGTTCCTGCCCTACCCCGGGCACGCCTGGCAGCCCACCGTGCTGATGCTGCTGCTCGGGGCCGCGCTGGGCCTGTTCCAGCTGCCGCTCATCGTCGGGGTGCAGTCGACGGTGGGCTGGGCCGAGCGCGGCACGACGACCGCCTCGGTGCTGTTCTGCCGTCAGACGGGCCAGACGATCGGCGCGGCGGTCTTCGGCGCGGTCGCCAACGGGGTGCTGGCCGCCCGGCTCGGCGGCTCCGGCGACCTCGACTCGGTCACCAGGGCACTGGACGCGGGCGTGGCGCCCGAGGCGACCCGGCGGGCCATCGCCGACGCGGTGCACGCCGTGTACCTGGGCGCGGCGGGGGCCGCCGCACTGGCGTTCGCGGTGCTGCTGCTCCTGGCCCCGCGGAAATTCCCGGTGCTCAAGGACTGAGCTCCCCTACGCTCGCGGCCATGGTGACCTTGGAACCGCTGACGGCGGATCACGCGGACGCGTTGCTGGCCTTCGAGCGGGAGAACCGCGCGTACTTCGCCCGTACGATCCCGGACCGCGGCGACGCCTACTTCACTTCCGAGGGCTTCGCCGCGCGGCACCGGGCGCTGCTGGCCGAGCAGCACGCGGGAGCGTCCCGCTTCCACGTCGTCCTCGAGCAGGGGGACGTGGTCGGGCGGGTGAACCTGCTGAACCTGGCGGACGGCAACGCCGAACTCGGCTACCGGGTGGGCGAACGGGCGGCGGGCCGCGGCGTGGCGACGGCGGCGGTCGCCCAGGTGTGCCGGCTGGCCGCCGCCGCATACGGGCTGCGGACCCTCACGGCGCTGACGACGTGTGACAACCTCGCGTCGCAGAGCGTCCTGGCCCGCAACGGCTTCCTGTGCGTGGGCGAGGCCGAGGTGGGCGGCCGGCCCGGACTGCGTCACGAGCGCCGGGACCTGGGCTCCACGCCGCCCCCGGCGCCCGGACGGGACGGTCACCGCGGGTGACACCCGAGGTCGCGGACGGCACCGGCTCGCCCGGAAAGCGGCCGAGGACCTGATCCTGGCGGGTGCGGGACGCAAGGACGACGGAACCGGACGGCGCGGCGGGCCGGAGGGGCCGCCGTGCCGCATCCCGTCGAGGGGGAAGGGAGCGCGGTGGCCCGCCGGATGCCGTGTCACCTTCGGCGAAGCCCGCGGCCGGCCGGAGACCCGTCGGTCACCGGGCCGGTCACTGCGCCGCCCGGCCCGCCCACGCCGTCAGGCGGGTGTGGACGCGGTCGATGTGCTCACGGACGGCGTCCCCCTGCCGCGCGTGCTCGCACAGCACCCGCTCCGTCTCCTCCTCCAGCGCCGCGGCCCGCTCACGGGCCCGCTCCACCGTCGCCGCGGCACAGGCGCGTGCCTCCTCCTCCAGCCGCCGGGCCTCCTCCTCCGCCTCCGCGAGAGCCCGCTTCGCCGCCGACAGCGCGCTCTCGGCACGCGCCACCGCCTCCGAGCCGTCCGCCTCCAGCCCCGCCGCGCAAGCGGCCTCCGCACGCTCCGTCCCGGCCCACCGCTCGGCCCGTTCCTTCTCCTGCTCGGCGAGCATCCCGGCGGTGCGCTGCCGCATCTCCCGCAGCGCGGCCCGCGCCTCGCCGCGTCGCCCGTCCGCCTCCCGCCGGGCCGCGCCCAGGATCCCGTCGGCCTCCGCACGGGCCGCGAGCAGCCGCTGCCGGGCCCGCTCGTCGGCCTCGGCGCGCACCGCATCGGCGTACGCCTGCGCCCCGCCCCGCACACCGTCCGCCGACTCCCGCGCCCCGTCGACGCGTTGGTGCGCCTCTCGCCGCGCTCCCTCGCGGACCGCGGCGGCCTCCTGCTGCCCGAGGGCGAAGAGCCGCCGCGCCCGCTCCCCGAGCGACCCGTAGGACTGCGGCACCAGTCGCGCCACGGCGTGCCGCAGCCGCGCCAGCTCCTCGTCCATCCGCCGGGCGAGCACCGTCAGCCGGGCGGCCCGCTCCCAGGACGCGTCACGGTCGGCACAGAGGGCCTCGGCGTACGCGTCGGCCTGCTCGGGACGGTAGCCGCGCCCCCGCACGGCCCGGAAGCCGTGCGGCGACACCGGTGCGCTCCTCATCCTGGGACCCCTCTCCACCACACGGACACGACGCCCGACGCGGCATATGCCTGTTCCGCGCACATCTTGGTGGATCGGCCATAACGGTGCATAACGCGACACTCCGCATCGAGGTCACGGGACCGTAGACGGTGCGACGGCCGGACGCGAACACCCCCGGCGCAGACACGAAAGAGCCGGGCCCGTCGCACCGCGCGACCGGACCCGGCTCCCTCTGCGCACCTCAGCGGTGACGGCGCCTCACAGCAACCCGTCCCACATCTGCTCCAGGAGCACCGACCACCAGCTCTCCGGCGACCCCAGCGCCGCCGGGTCCAGCGCGGCCAACTGGGCCTGGAAATCGACGGTCCAGCGGCCCGCCTGCTCCTGGTTCAGCCCGAACCTGAGCCGCCACATCCGCCCCAGCAACGCCAGGCACCGCGCGAACTCCGGCAGCCCGGTGTTCACGAACTGCGGCGGTACGGGCGCACCGCCCGGCCCGGCCTCCACCGGCACCGCCACGATGTTCGCCGTGCCGTACTGGACGCAGATCGCCTTGCCGAAGTCACTGCCCATCACCAGGTAGGAGCCGGCGTCCGCGGCCGGCTGCACACCACGCTCGGCCGCCAGCTCCGCCAGCGTCGGAACGGGCCGCCCGGGCTGGGCCTGCGCCCAGAAGAACGGGCCCATGTCCAGCGGCAGACCGGCCACCACCAGGGTGTGCGCCACGACCGGCGGCACCCCCTGCCGGGACACGGCGGCCTGCTCGAACCGGAACACCCCCGGCCCGAACGCGGCTGCCAGCTCCTGCGCGACGGCCTCCGGCGGGATGGGCGGCGCCGCCTGCACCGGCGGCAGCGGGGCACGCACCGGCGCCGGACGCGCGGGACCGTCCGCCACCTGGTGCAACTCCCCCTGGTGGGCGAGCAGTTGCCGCATGCCCTGCTGGCGGCTCGCGTGGTCCGTGCCGTAGGGCGCGATGGACGCGATCCGCGCCTGCGGCCACTGCTCGCGGATCATCCGCGCACAGTAGGCACCCGGCAGCTCGCACGACTCCAGCTCCGTGTGCAGCTCCAGCACCTGGTCCGGGGGCACGTTCATGGCCCGCAGCTCGTGGAAGATCTGCCACTCCGGGTGCGGCGTGCCCGGCGCCGAACGCCGGATCAGCTGCTGCTCGGAACCGTCCTGCGCGCGGTAGCGCAGCACGGCCTGGTAGCCCGGACCGACCGTCGGCTGCCCGGCCGGCTGCTGCGGATAGCCGTAACCCTGCGAGGGCCCGGGCACCGGCTGGCCGGACGGGGGCAGCACGCCGGGCGGCATCGCCCCGTGCGGCATCGGCGGAGCGCCGGGCGCACCCGGGGCCGCGGGCGGCGCGCCGGGGGCCTGCGGGGGCGGAGGCACGCCGGGGCCGCCCACCGGGGGTGCGGCCAGCACGGTCTCCGCGTGGTGCACGGGACCCGGACCGCCCGGGACACCCGGACCGCCCGGAGCGCCCGGAGCGGCAGGGGGGTGCGGAACGCCGGGCCGGTGCGGGGCACCCGGATGTTGGGGCGCCCCCGGCGCGCCGGGTCCTCCGTGGCCTCCCAGTCCTCCCGGCGCACCGGGAGGCCCGGGCGGCTGCGGCGCTCCCGGGCCCGTCCGGCCCGGGTCGGCCAGCATCGTGGCCGCGTGGTGGACACCGCCGGGGGGCGTACCCCCGGGGGCACCGGGCGGCTGCGGGGCGCCGGGCGCGCCCGGCGGCTGCTGCGGGGGCTGCGGCACCCCCGGGCCCTGCGCGGACCCTGCGCCCGAAGAACCACCGGGGCCGCCGGGCGCCGAACCCGCCGGTGTCCGCGGTCCCTCCGGGCCCAGCGCCGACACCATCTGCGTCGGCACGTACGCGCCACCGGGCGCACCCGGAGCGCCGGGACCCGACGGTGCGGCGGTACCGCCCGGCCGCGCACCCGGCGTACCCGGGGCGCCCGGCGGGGGCGGTGTGGACGGGCCGTTGCCCCGGCCGCGGCCCGGCGGCGGGGCCGCCTTGCCGGTCGCCGCGTCGGCGATGTCCCCGGCGTGCGGCACGAGCGGCCGCCCGGGCGGGGACCCGGCAGGACCCTGCGCGTCGGCGTACGGCGCCCCGCCCGCCGCGGGCGCAGGCGGAGGCGTGCTCCCGTGCGGCACCCCGCCCGGCGGCGTCCCCTGCGGCGCACCGGGAGCTGCGGGTCCGCCGGAGGTGGCTGCGGGTCCGCCGGAGGTGGCCGGTCCGGCGCCCGGCCCGGCCGGGTACCCGTACGCGGGACCGCCGGAAGCACCCGCACCCGGCGCGTTCGGGCCGCCGATCGCCGGCGAGACCGCCGTCGGCGGCAGCCGGCTGCCGCCCGACATCAAGGTCGTGCGGGCCTCGGGCGCCGCCGACGGGGGCGGCGCCTCCTCGTCGGTCCCGCTCAACGGCGGCGCGAACACCGTCGCGGGCAGCGGCACCGAACGGTCCTCACCCGCGTCGGCGTTGGTGTCCGTACCGGCCCAGGGCGTCGCCCCGGCCGGCGCCTCCGGCGCTCCCGCCGCCCCGGACGGGCCCATATCGGTCCGCACGTCGCCGCCCCCGGCCGCCGGCCACGCCGTACCGCTCCCGGGCGCGGCGGGTGCCCCCTGCGCGGCGGCGGGCGGGGCGTCGGCGGGCTCCGGCGGTGCGGCGGGCCCGGCGTCGGACGCCGGCGGGGACGCGGCCCCGGCGGTCGCGGCAGCGACCGCACCCGCGTCCGGCCCCGGCCCCGGCCCCGGAGCAGTCCCGGGCCCGGAAGGATTCCCGGGCCCGGAAGGATTCCCGGGCTCGGAAGCAGCGCCCGCCACCGCACCGGCGGTGGCCCCGGAGCCGGCCGACGCCCCACCGCCCCGCCGGTCCGGAATGCCCATCCGGTCCGCCGCCTCCTGCAACCACTCCGGCGGAGTCAGCAGGAACGACGTCTGGTTCAGGTCCACGCGCGCGGGCGCCGCCGGAGCCGGCTCGGGCGCCGCGTCGGCACGGCCGTACTCCTCCTCGTACCGGCGGATCACCTCGCCCACCGGCAACCCGGGCCACAGCGTCGCCTCACCGCTGTCCCGCGCGATCACCAGCCGCTGCCCGCCCCCGTCGGAGCGCGGCCCGTCCGCACGGTCCTCGGCCCACACCACGAACCCGAGGCCGAACTCCCGCACCCGCACCTCACGGTGCTGGTACGACGGCACGTCCCCGTTGATCCACTCCTCGGCGCGCTCCTGCGCCTGTGCGAAGGTCACCATCGCCGAGTCACTCCCCCACCGCCGGGGACGACACCGCGCCCACCGGCACCTCACGCGCGAACCCGCCGTCCACCATCAGGTCCGCCACCGTCTCCAACTCCGGCGGACTGCCCGCCAGCCGCGACAGGAAGTCGTCGAAATCGTCCCCGCACGGCAGCAGCAGCCGCTCCACCCGCTCCGCCGGCGGCAGCGACGGATCCACGTCCCGCGCGTCGTCGTAGGCGCAGAACCACACCGAGCCGATCCGCTCGCCCTTCACCTTCACCGCGAGCAGCCCGCCCTGGACGAACGAGACACCCAGATAGTCCTTGGTCAGATGGTCACGCAGGCACTTGTTCACGTACACCAGGTCGTTGACCGCCGCCTCGTCGCGCACCGTGAAGAACGGCTGGTCCACCAGCAGCCCCAGCTCCGCGTCCAGCGCCACTCCCACCGGCGCACAACCGCCCGCCGCCTTCAGGAACGACCGGTACGCACCCGGCAGCCGGTACCCGAGGTCCTCCTCGACACCCTGCACCTGCGACTCGGTCACCGCCACACCCGACTTCGGCAGCCCGAAGTGCGCCGGACGCGTCTCCTGCAACGGCCGCGTCCCCCGCTTGGACTGGTCCACACCCGACGTCGCCACCCCGCCGTGATGCCGCAGCAGCGCCTTCACCTCGACCGGAACCAGCTCCAGCCGCCGCGTGTCCACCACGTGGTGCCACGTCCAGCCGTGCGGCGTCGCCACCGCCGGCACCGTGTCCCACAACTCGTGACCCGACGCCGCCAGCGCCGTGTTCGCCGACACGTAGTCCGTCAGCCGCAACTCGTCCACACCGAAACCCTCCGGCGGCTCCGCGATCTCCGCGGCCGCACGCGCGTAGGGCGAGAAGTCGGGGTAACCACGCTCGTCGACCCGTACCCCTCTCGGGTGACGGGCCGCCCGGACCGGATCCGGGAAATGCACGACCTGCCCGGCGTAGGCCGCGTTCGGCGGCGCTGCGTGTCCCCCGGCCTGGCGGCCGGGAGGCGCCCCCAGCCCGAGCCGACCTGTCGTCATGGCGGTTGCCCCCTGCGGCACTCTGTACGACCCGTATTGACCACCCTTGGCGCACTACGGCCCGTATCGACTGTCACGTCTGCTGATGCGACTTCCTGCACGTCACTACGTCCCCGGCCCCCGCGGATCACCCTTCCGGTTCACTGCATCGAACCCCGAACGGATCACCGCATCGACCGCGGTGCCGACAGCCTATGCGGTACGACGGCACCGGTCACCGGCACCGGCCGCCGCCCCCCGGCGCGCCCGTGACCCCCCGTCACCCTGCCGTCACGACACACCCCGCTCCGGGCGTGTCGTCCCGCCCCAGCTTCCGCACCGGCCACGGCATTTGGCAGTCTGTGACCACCCGGGGGGATGCACGGAGGGGAATACGATCATGAACGCGACACAGACGGGACCACACACCGGCAGGCCCGCCGGCCACCGCGAAGGCGACCCGCGGGGCGGCATCCCGCACCCCGCCGACCCCCACGGCGGCGACCCCCGCATCGGCTGGAGCGCCACCGGAACGGGCCACGCCCCCGTCCTGCGCCACCGCCGCGACGGCATCCTCCCCACCGTCGCCGCCGCCCTCTCCGTCCGCGGCACCACCCTCACCGGCACCGCCGCCCGCGGCGACACACCCCCCGCCCTGCACCCCCTCGTCCAGGACTTCCTCGACACCCTCACCAGCGCCCAGCGCGACCGCTTCACCGGACGCTGCGCCGAGACCATCCTCATCTCCCGCCACATCGCCGCCGCCGACGCCGCCCGCAGCAAACGCGCCGCACGCAAACCCATGACCAACGGCGAAGCCCGCAAAGCCCTCAAGCACGCCAAACTCACCGCCCGCCGCATCCGCGAGGACGGCGACCCCCTCCACGGCAGCTTCGCCACCCCCTGCCGCGCCTGCACCGCCCTCAGCGCCCACTTCGGCGTCCGCATAGTCGACACCGCCGACCAGAACGCCTGACGCGCCCGCGGGCCCAGGCGGCCCCCGCCACCCCACCACACACCCCGGCGCACCCGGCACGCACCACCCCGTCACCTCGACGAGACAAAGGCAGATGCACACCGACCGCACCTCCACCACCCGCTTCGCCGTACCCGTCGACGCCGCCCTGCGCGCCGCCGGCTGGCAACCCGGACGCTGGGACATCAAACAAGCCGAGATCTGGGCCGACGCCCTGCGCGACCACGTCTCCCCCGCGGGCCACCGCCACGCCGTCTTCCCCGCCGCCGTCGAAGCCTGGGCCGAGTTCGGCGGACTGCACATCACCCCCACCGGCCCCGGCCGCCAGGTCGCCCCCGCCGCCCTCCACCTCGACCCGCTGCACGGCCTCCACATGGCCCGCACCCTCGGCGACCTCGGCCGGGCCCTCGACACCGAGGTCAGCCCCCTGGGCGCCGAGACCGACACCCAGGCCCTCCTCGCCATCGACACCGACGGCCGCGTCTACACCCTCGACCACACCGGCGACTGGTACCTCGGCACCGACATCGACCAGGCCCTGGCCACCCTCATCGCCGGCACCGCACCCGCCCGCCTCACCACCCACTGACCCGGAACAGCCACACCCCCCGGCCCCGACCACCCCGGCACCGACGCCCCCGGACCGGGGACGCACCGGGCACCGACCACCCCGGCCGGCCAGGAGCCGTGCGGCGCCGAGCCCGTCCAGCGGCGCCTCGCCCACCAGGGGCCGCACCTGACGGACGCGCTCCCACGACTGACGGACGCGCCCCTACGAGGCCGGAATCACCGCCGACACCCGGAAACCCCCCGCGTCCGTCGGCCCCGACACGAACACCCCGCCCAGCGCCGACACCCGCTCCTTCATCCCCACCAGCCCGTTCCCCCCGGACGGCAGCCGCGCCGACGACGCCGCCGCCTCGGGCGGCTCGTTCTCCACCTGCATCGCGATCTCCGACACCCGATGCGCCAGCCGCACGTACGTCTTCGCCCCCGCCGCGTGCTTGTGGACGTTCGTCAACGCCTCCTGCACCACCCGGTACGCCGTCTGCTCCACCACCGGCGCGTACGACCGCGCGTCCCCCTCCACCGACAGATCGACCACCATCCCCGCCGCGGCCGACTGCCCCACCAGCTCCTCGATCTCCGCCAGGCACGGCCCGTCGTCGTCCGCCGCCCGCGACGCCGCCGCAGCCGCCGCGGCCCCCACCGCCGCCAACGGCACCGACGCCGCCCGCTCACGCCGCTCGTCCCCACCGCTGCGCAGCACCCCGAGCATCTCCCGCAACTCGGTCAGCGCCTGCCGGCCCATGTCCCCCACCAGCGCGGCGTTCCGCACCGCCTTCTCCGGGTCCTTACGGGCCACCGCCTGCAGCGCCGCCGCATGCACCACCATCAGACTCACCCGGTGCGCGACCACGTCGTGCATCTCCCGCGCGATCCGCGTCCGCTCCTCGTTCCGGGCCCACTCGGCCCGCTCCTCCGCCCGCTCCGCCAGCAGCTGAAGCTCCCGCTCCAGACTGTCCGCACGCTCCCGCAAGCTCTCCATCAGCCGGCGCCGCGCCCCCACGTACAGACCCAGCAGCACCGGGGGCGCCGTGAAGCCCAGCGACATCGTGACCGCCGCGAACGGCACGAACCAGTCACCGATCTGCAGATCCCCGCGCGCCATGTCCTGCCGCGTCTTCACGAACGTCACGATGAGCGTCCCCACCAGGGACATCCCCGCCAGCGAGGCGATGATCCGCCGGGGCAGCTCGGCCGCGGCCAGCGTGTACAGGCCGACGACGCCCATCATCAGGCCCATCTCGGCGGGCGTGATCGCGATGGCCACCAGCACGACCGCGATCGGCCACCGCCGGCGCACCACCAGGACGGAACCGGCCAGCACACCGAAGACGACCCCCGCCGCCACCGGAATCCCGGCGTCCCTCGCGAACGGGATCCCCTCCAGCGCGCACTCCAGCGCGGACACCACGGCCAGACTCACGTCGAACACGGCACTGCGCCGCCTGGCCCACCACAACGGCCCTCCCCGGGCCGTCACATGGTCTTCCCCCGTCGCGGTCATGCCCCCAGCCTACGGGCGCCCCCCGCCGGTTTTCCGCTGAGTTTCCCGTACTGGGCCACACCACACCGGGTGACCGTTCAGCCGCGAAACCACCCGATATCCCTCGAACTGCTGAATCGCTCACCGTTCGACCCCGGAACCTTCCATTCCGCCCGGACGGTATGCGTATGGCACATGCAGCGGACAAGTACGACGACTTCGAGACCCTGCGCGAGAAAGCGGTGGCGCTGCGCCGCGAAGGGCTGAGCAGGCGGCAGATCCGCGACCGACTGCACGTCGACAACAACGACATCCTCAATCGGCTGCTGGAGGGCGAACCCCCGCCCGCCTGGACCAAACGCCCGAACGCCAAGGACGACCTCCGGGCACGGGCCAGGGAGCTGCGCCTGCAGGGCTGGACGTACGACCGGATCCAGGTCGAGTTGGGTTGCTCGAAGAGTTCGATCTCCTTGTGGGTGCGGGACCTGCCGAAGCCGGAACGCAAGCGGACCCCCGAGGAAGCGTCCGCCATCGCACGGCGAGGCTGGGAGGCCACCATGCGCCGGCGGGACGAGGAACGGCAGCACACGAAGACGGCGGCCCGGCAGGCCGTGGGTGCGCTGTCGCCGCGCGAGCTGTTCCTGCTGGGCGTCGGCCTCTACTGGGCCGAGGGCGCCAAGGACAAGCCGTACGACCGCCGTGAGAACGTCTGCTTCGTCAACAGCGACCCCGGCATGATCGAGGTGTTCCTCGCCTGGCTCGACCTGCTCGGGGTGGAGCGGGACCGGCTGCGGTTCGCGGTGATGATTCACGAATCGGCCGACGTCAAAGGCGCGGAACGGTACTGGGCCGAAGTTGTCGGCGCCCCGGAAACCGCATTCCACAAGACGACCCTGAAGAGGCACAACCCGAAGACCCGCCGCAAGAACACGGGCGATTCCTATCGGGGCTGCCTGGCCCTCAAAGTCCTGAAGGGTGCCGATCTGTACCGTCGCATCGAGGGCTCCTGGTACGGCATAGTGGAGTCCGCACGCAGCCGACCCATGAGATCGGACGTAGCGCGCATTCCATCCCGGATCGTCTAAGGGCAGGACAAACGGTTTTGGTCCGTTGAATGAGGGTTCGAATCCTTCTCCGGGAGCCCACGACAGACACGAGTGCGTTCGGGTCCTGACCGATGTCACGCCGGTCAGGGCCCGCCCTCATGTCGGCGAGAAAACCCCCCGGTATCCTGCGGATGACACCCCACCCCATCCACAGCCGAAGGGCATCCCGTGAGCGCCAACCGCCCGGCAGCCGTCGTCGTTCTCGCAGCGGGTGAGGGCACCCGTATGAAGTCGGCCACACCCAAGGTCCTGCACGAGCTCTGCGGTCGCAGTCTCGTCGGGCACGTCCTCGCCGCCGCGGGCGAGCTGGACCCCGAGCACCTGGTCGTCGTGGTCGGGCACGCGCGGGAGAAGGTCACCGCGCACCTGGGCGAGATCGCGCCCGGCGTCCGCACCGCCGTACAGGCCGAGCAGAACGGCACGGGGCACGCCGTGCGGATGGGCCTGGAGGAGCTGGGCGGCTCGGTCGACGGGACGGTCGTGGTCGTGTGCGGGGACACCCCCCTGCTGACCGGCGCGACGCTGCGGGCGCTCGCCGGGACGCACTCCGCGGACGGCAACGCCGTGACCGTGCTGACGGCGGAGGTGCCGGACGCGACGGGTTACGGCCGGATCGTGCGGGACGAGGCCACGGGTGCCGTCACCGCGATCGTCGAGCACAAGGACGCCACCGAGGCCCAGCGGTCGATCCGGGAGATCAACTCGGGAGTGTTCGCGTTCGACGGCCAGTTGCTGGCCGACGCGCTGAAGAAGGTGCGCACGGACAACAGCCAAGGCGAGGAGTACCTGACGGACGTCCTGGGGATCCTGCGGGAGGCCGGGCACCGGGTCGGTGCGTCGGTGGCCGGTGACCACCGTGAGATCGCCGGCATCAACAACCGCGTGCAGTTGTCGGAGGCCCGCCGGATCCTGAACGACCGGCTGCTGACCGAGGCGATGCTCGCGGGGGTGACCGTCGTCGATCCGGCGACGACCTTCGTCGACGTCACCGTGACGTTCGAGCAGGACGCCGTCGTCCACCCCGGCACGCAGCTGCACGGCTCGACGCATCTCGGCGAGGGCGCGGAGGTCGGGCCCCACACACGGCTGACCGACACCCGGGTGGGTGCCGGCGCGCGCGTGGACAACACGGTGGCCGAGGGCGCCGAGGTGGGTGCGGGCGCTTCGGTGGGGCCGTACGCGTACCTGCGCCCGGGGACGCGGCTGGGGGCGAAGGGCAAGATCGGGACGTACGTGGAGACGAAGAACGCCTCGATCGGCGAGGGGACGAAGGTGCCCCACCTGTCGTACGTCGGTGACGCGACGATCGGCGAGTACACGAACATCGGTGCCGCGAGCGTGTTCGTGAACTACGACGGCCAGGAGAAGCACCACACGACCATCGGCTCGCATTGCCGTACGGGCTCGGACAACATGTTTGTGGCGCCTGTCACGGTGGGGGACGGTGCGTACACCGCTGCGGGGTCCGTGATCACGAAGGACGTGCCGGCGGGTTCCCTGGCCGTGGCCCGTGGTCAGCAGCGGAATATCGAGGGTTGGGTGGCTCGCAAGCGTCCGGGGAGCGCGGCCGCGAAGGCGGCGGAGGCGGCTTCCCGGGGGTCGGCCGAGGAGGGCTGACCGGAAACCGATGCCTCAAACACGGCGTACGGTGATAAGTGCACACCCGCACCCCCACCAGCTGAGACGGCCTCCGGCAAGCCGGCTGCGAGGTCTCTCGACACCCAGCTGCGACACCTCTGAGGAGACAGTGCTGTGACCGGGATCAAGACGACCGGCGAGAAGAAGTTGATGTTCTTCTCCGGCCGCGCCCACCCCGAGCTTGCCGAGGAGGTCGCCCAGCAGTTGGGTGTCGGGGTCGTCCCGACGAAGGCCTTCGACTTCGCGAACGGTGAGATCTATGTGCGTTATCAGGAGTCGGCGCGTGGTGCCGACTGCTTCCTGATCCAGAGCCACACGGCTCCGATCAACAAGTGGATCATGGAGCAGCTGATCATGATCGACGCGCTGAAGCGTGCGTCGGCCCGCTCCATCACGGTCATCGTGCCGTTCTACGGTTACGCGCGGCAGGACAAGAAGCACCGCGGGCGTGAACCGATCTCGGCGCGTCTGATCGCGGACATGATGAAGACCGCGGGTGCGGACCGGATCCTGACCGTGGATCTGCACACGGACCAGATCCAGGGCTTCTTCGACGGTCCGGTGGACCATCTGTTCGCGCTGCCGCTGCTGGCGGACTACGTGGGCCGGAAGGTGGACCGGGAGAAGCTGACGGTGGTGTCTCCGGACGCGGGCCGTGTGCGGGTGGCCGACCGCTGGTGCGACCGGCTGGGCGCGCCGCTGGCGATCGTGCACAAGCGCCGGGACAAGGACGTCGCGAACCAGGTCACCGTCCACGAGGTCGTGGGTGAGGTGAAGGGTCGCGTGTGCGTCCTGGTGGACGACATGATCGACACGGGTGGGACGATCTGTGCCGCGGCGGACGCGCTGTTCGCGCACGGTGCGGAGGACGTGATCGTGACGGCGACGCACGGTGTGCTGTCGGGTCCGGCCGCGGACCGGCTGAAGAACTCGCGGGTGAGCGAGTTCGTGTTCACGAACACGCTGCCGACGCCGGGCGAGCTGAGCGGTGACATGGACAAGATCTCGGTGCTGTCGATCGCGCCGACGATCGCCAGGGCCGTGCGTGAGGTGTTCGAGGACGGTTCGGTGACGAGCCTGTTCGACGAGCAGTAGAGATCGCCGACGGGATCGCTGTAGAGATCGTTTTGGGTGCGGCCTCCCCTGCCGAGTAGACTGCTGCAGTTGCTCGGCGAGGGAGGCCGTTCCCGTTCGTTGCGGGATGCGGCGGTCCGTTATCGACGCGCTCTTCGTAGCAGGCCGTTCGTGGCCGGGTGACCACGTCCGTTTCTGACTATGAGGAGTGATCATGTCCGAGGTGAAGATCGCCGCCGAGACGCGCACCGAGTTCGGCAAGGGTGCCGCCCGCCGTATCCGTCGTGAGGACAAGGTTCCCGGCGTGCTGTACGGGCACGGTTCGGACCCGATCCACCTGACCCTGCCGGGTCACGCGCTGCTGCTGGCGCTGCGTACGCCGAACGTGCTGATCGCGCTGGACATCGACGGCAAGTCGAACGAGCTGGCGATCCCGAAGTCCGTGCAGCGCGACCCGCTGAAGGGCTTCCTGGAGCACGTGGACCTGCAGCTGGTCCAGCGTGGCGAGAAGGTCACGGTGGAGATCCCGGTGCAGACCGAGGGTGAGCTGGCTCCGGGCGGCAACCTGCTGGAGCACGTCCTGAACGCGCTTCCGGTCGAGGCCGAGGCCACGCACATCCCCGAGTCGGTGACCGTGTCCGTGGAGGGCCTGGAGGCCGGTGCCTCGATCCTCGCCAAGGACATCGAGCTGCCCAAGGGCACGACGCTGGCCGTCGAGGAGGACGCCGTCGTCCTGCAGGTCCTGGCCGCGCAGGCCGAGGAGGCCCCGGAGGGCGAGGAGTCCGCCGAGGACGAGGCCGCCCAGGCCTGATCCTCTGCGTCGTCGTTTCGTCGGCCGCTGTTCCCGTGCGGGGCAGCGGCCGACGCGTATGAAGGAGACATGGACGTGACGACCGATGCGGCCGCGCCGTGGCTGATCGTGGGGTTGGGCAACCCGGGGCCGGAGTACGCGGGGAACCGGCACAACGTGGGCTTCATGGTGGCCGATCTGCTGGCCGAGCGGATCGGGGGGAGGTTCAAGCGGGCCGGGAAGGCGCAGGCGCAGGTGGTCGAGGGGCGGATCGGGCCGCCGGGGCCGGCGGGCCGGCGGGTGGTGCTGGCGAAGCCGATGTCGTACATGAACCTGTCGGGCGGGCCGGTGAACGCGCTGCGGGACTTCTACAAGGTGCCGGTTGCGCATGTGGTGGCGGTCCACGACGAGCTGGACATCGACTACGGGGTGCTGCGGCTGAAGCTGGGCGGCGGGGACAACGGGCACAACGGGCTGAAGTCGATGACGAAGGCGTTCGGTGCGGACTATCACCGGGTGCGGTTCGGGATCGGGCGGCCGCCGGGGCGGATGCAGGTGGCGGATTTCGTGCTCAGGGACTTCTCGTCGGCGGAGCGCAAGGAGCTGGACTACTTCGTGGACCGGGCGGCGGACGCGGTGGAGTGTCTGGTGATCGACGGTCTGGAGCGGGCGCAGAGTACGTACAACTCCTGACTTGTCACCCGGCGAGGTTGACGGGCTGTTCAGGCATGGCCAATGATCCCGGCCATGCCTGCCCATGCCACGCCCTCCCGTCCGGTGTCGGCCGTCGCGCTGCGGTTCGGGCGGTTCGCCGTGATGGGCGCGGTGGCGGTGCTGATCCTGGTGGCGGGGGTGTGGGCGTCGTGGGGGACGGCGCACCACGTGATGCTGACGAAGGGCCGGGAGCAGGGGACGGTCGAGGTCACGCGGTGCGGCCAGGACACGTGCTCGGGCCGGTACACGCCGCTCTCGGCGGGGTCGCAGCCGCGGTCGCGGGTGGTGCTGGAGAAGTCGGTCGCGGTGGAGCAGGGCCGGACGTACGCGGTGGTGCTGAAGCCGGGTGGTGAGGACGCGGTGCGTTCGGGTCCGGCCGGGGTGCTGTACGCGTGGATCCCGCTGGGCGGCGCGTTGCTGCTGGCGTCGGTGGTGGTGGCGGGGGGTCTGCTGCGGTCGCGGGCGGCGTGGGTGCTGGCGGTGTCGGGGGTGGCGTTGCTGACGGCGGCTTTCGTGTCGGTGTGAGGTGCTGCCCGCCGCCGGTGTGAGGTCGTGGCGCACCGGGTGCGGGCGTGCCCCCGGGCCCTTGCGGGTCCGGGGGCACGGTCGTGTGCGGGTGCGGGTCAGCCGGTGTTGCGCAGGCCCGCTGCCACGCCGTTGACGGTGAGGAGCAGGGCGCGGGCGAGCAGCGGGTCGGGCTGTTCGCCGGCGGCGACCGCGTCGCGCTGCCGCTTGAGCAGGGCGACCTGGAGGTAGGAGATGGGGTCCAGGTAGGCGTCGCGGATGGTGAAGGTCTGCTTCAGCACGGGCGCGGCGTCGAGCAGTTCGTTCTCGCCGGTGACGCGGAGGACCTCGGCGACGGTCAGTTCGTGTTCGGCCTTGATGGTGTCGAAGACGTGCTTGAGCTCGTCGGGGACGAGGGTGTCGACGTAGTGCTGGGCGATGCGCAGGTCGGTCTTGGCCAGGGTCATCTCGACGTTGGAGATGAAGTTGCGGAAGAAGTGCCACTGCTGGTGCATCTCGTCCAGGACGGTGTCGAGGCCGGCTTCGCGCAGGGCCTTGAGTCCGGAGCCGACGCCGAACCAGCCGGGGACGATCTGCCGGGACTGGGTCCAGCCGAACACCCAGGGGATGGCGCGCAGGCCGTCGAGCGAGACGCCGGAGCCGGGGCGGCGGGAGGGCCGGGAGCCCAGGTGCAGGTCGGCGAGCTGGTCCACCGGTGTCGAGGCGAGGAAGTACGTCGGCAGGTCGGGGTCCTCGACGAGGCGGCGGTAGGCGGCGTGGGCGGCGTCGGAGACGACGTCCATCGCGGCGTCCCAGCGGGCGAGGGCCTCGGTGGACTGGCGGGGCGCGGTGTGCAGGGCGGAGGCCTGGAGGGTGGCCGCGACCGTCAGTTCCAGGTTCTCCCGGGCCAGGGAGGGGATGAGGTACTTGTCGGAGATGACCTCGCCCTGTTCGGTGACCTTGATCTCGCCTTCGAGGGTGCCCCAGGGCTGGGCGAGGATGGCGTCGTGGGTGGGACCGCCGCCGCGGCCGACGGTGCCGCCGCGGCCGTGGAAGAGGCGCAGGCGGACGCCGTAGCGGTGGGCGACGTCGCGCAGGCGGCGCTGGGCGCGGTGGATCTCCCACTGGCTGGTGGTGATGCCGCCGAACTTGGAGGAGTCGGAGTAGCCGAGCATGACCTCCTGGACGTCGCCCCTGAGCGCGACGAGGCGCCGGTAGGACGGGTCGGAGAGCATGTCCTCGAGGATGGTGTCGGCGGCCTTCAGCTCGTCGGTGGTCTCCAGCAGCGGGACGATGCCGATCTTGGCCCAGCCTGCGTGGAGGTCGATGAGGCCGGCCTCGCGGGCGAGGACGGCGGCGGCGAAGACGTCGTCGGCGCCCTGGCACATGGAGATGATGTAGGACTCGATGACCTCGGGTCCGAAGACCTCCAGGGCCTTGCGCACGGTCCGGAAGACGCCGAGGGTCTTCTCGCCTGCCGCGTCGACGGGTGCCGGGGTGGGGGCGAGGGGCCGGCGGGAGCGCAGTTCCTTGGCGAGGAGCTTGGCGCGGTAGTCGCGGGGCATGTCGGCGTAGCGCCAGGATTCCTCGCCGAGCCGGTCGAAGAGCTGGCCGAGGGCGTGGTGGTGGGCGTCGGCGTGTTCGCGGACGTCCATGGTGGCGAGCTGGAGGCCGAAGGCGGCGAGGGTGCGGATGGTGCGGGCGAGGCGGCCGTCGGCGAAGAGACCGCCGCGGTGTGCGCGCAGGGAGTCCTGGATGATCCGCAGGTCGGCGAGGAGTTCGCCGGTGCCGAGGTAGTCGCGTCCGGCGACGTGGGGGGTGCCCTCGGCGAGGCGCTTCTTGGTGTTCTCCAGCTTCTGCCGGATGCAGGTGGCCTTGAGCCGGTAGGGCTCCTCGGCGTTGAGGCGCTTGTAGCGGGGGCTGATCTCGGGAAGGTTGTCGAGGTCGGCCTGGAGGGAGGTGAGCAGGTCCTCGGTGGCGCCGGCGTAGCGGATGGAGTTGGACAGGAAGCCGCGGAGCTCGTCGATGGTGTCCAGGGCGTCGTTGATGCCGTGCTCGTGCTGGAGGATGAGGACGTCCCAGGTCACCTGGGGGGTGACGTTGGGGTTGCCGTCGCGGTCGCCGCCGATCCAGGTGCCGAAGGTGAGGGGGCGGGTGTCGTCGGGGAGCTTGACGCCGGCGCGCTCCAGTTCGGCGGTGAGGTCCTCCAGGACGTCGCCGACGGCGCCGGCGTGCAGCTCGTCGAGGTAGTAGATGGCGTTGCGGGCCTCGTCGGCGGGCTCGGGGCGCACGACGCGCAGTTCGTCGGTCTGCCAGACGAGGTCGATGTTCTCGGCCAGCCGGGTGTCGAGGCGGCGGCGGTCGGACTCGATGACCGGGGTCTCCAGGAGCGCGGCGATGCGCCGGAGCTTGTTGAGGACGGACCGGCGTGCGGCCTCGGTGGGGTGGGCGGTGAAGACGGGCCGGACGTTGAGGTTGCGGACCGTCTCGCGCAGGTGCTCGGGGTCGGCGTCCTTGAGGCGGTCGGCGGTGCGGGCGAGGAGTCCGCCCTCGGCGGCGCGGCGGGCGCGCAGTTCACGGCCGCGGTGGACCTGCTCGGTGACGTTGGCCAGGTGGAAGTAGGTGGAGAAGGCGCGGACCAGCTTGGCCGCGGTGTCGAGTTCGGTGCCGCGCAGCAGCTCGGCGGCGGCCTCGCCGTCCTCGCGGGTCAGTCGGCGGACCTTCTCGACGAGGTCCAGCAGCTCGGGGCCCTCCTGCCGGACGAGGGTCTCCCCGAGGAGGTCGCCCAGGCGGCGGATGTCGGCACGCAGCTCACTGCTCGTCGTGGTCTGGTCGTCGGCACTGCTCACAGGTGCGGCTCCTTGCAGTGTTGAAGCTCGTCTGGGAGGGGAACCCGGACGGCGTCTCGCGCGGCGGGCGCCGCTTGCGGGGCGGGACGTCCGGGAAGAAATCAGAGCGGACCGCGCTGTCCGACCGACTCAAGGATAGGTGTCGGCCGGGACGCGCAGGCCGTCGGGCTCTTGCCGCGGAGCGACGCACTGCCATACTTACGATGCCGTAGGTTACGGAACCGTAGGGAGCACCGCACGGATTGCCGTGGCCCGGCCACACCTTCTCCATCCACATACCCCCCAGGGGACGCGTATGACCAGTAGTTCCGACGTGATCGAGGACGCCGCGAAGGCGCCCGGTCAGGCCAGCGACACCGCAGCAGCCTCCGCCACGCTGGGTGGCGAGAAGAAGCGGTCCATCGAGCAGCTCGCCCTGCTCCTCTTCATCATCGTCCCGTTCGTCGCCCTGCTGGCGGCCGTGCCGCTGGCGTGGGGCTGGGGAGTGAGCTGGCTGGACCTCGGTCTGCTGGTCTTCTTCTACTTCCTGGGGTGCCACGGCATCACGATCGGGTTCCACCGCCACTTCACGCACGGCTCCTTCAAGGCCAAGCGGCCGCTGAAGATCGCCCTGGCGATCGCCGGGTCCATGGCGGTCGAGGGGCCGCTGGTGCGCTGGGTGGCCGACCACCGCAAGCACCACAAGTTCTCCGACGCGGAGGGCGACCCGCATTCGCCGTGGCGGTTCGGCGAGACGCTGCCGGCCCTGATGAAGGGCCTGTGGTGGGCGCACATCGGCTGGATGTTCGACGAGGAGCAGACGCCGCAGGAGAAGTACGCCCCGGACCTGATCAAGGACAAGACGCTCCGGACGATCTCGCGCCAGTTCGTGCTCTGGACGGTGGTGTCGCTGGGTCTGCCGGCGCTGATCGGCGGTCTGGTGACGATGTCCTGGTGGGGCGCGTTCACCGCGTTCTTCTGGGGTTCGCTCGTGCGGGTGGCCCTGCTGCACCACGTGACCTGGTCGATCAACTCGATCTGCCACGCGGTGGGCAAGCGCCCGTTCAAGTCGCGTGACCGGTCGGGCAACGTGTGGTGGCTGGCGATCCTGTCGTGCGGCGAGTCCTGGCACAACCTGCACCACGCGGACCCCACGTCCGCGCGGCACGGTGTGATGCGCGGGCAGGTGGACTCCTCCGCCCGGCTGATCCGCTGGTTCGAGCTGGCGGGCTGGGCGTACGACGTGCGCTGGCCGTCACGCTCGCGTATCGATTCGCGCCGTGACGGCGGGGAAGGCGGCTCCCGGCGCGGGAAGGAGCCCGTCGAGGCGGCATGATGGTCGCTGTGGCGACCGACTCGAGCAGCAATCCGAGCAATGACAAGCCGCGGCGAGTGCGTCGCACCCGTATGACCGGTGCCGAGCGCCGTCAGCAGCTGCTGGAGATCGGTCGCACGCTCTTCGCCGCGAAGGGTTTCGAGGGCACGTCGGTGGAGGAGATCGCGGCCAAGGCCGGGGTCTCCAAGCCGGTGGTCTACGAGCACTTCGGCGGCAAGGAGGGCCTGTACGCGGTGGTCGTGGACCGCGAGATGCGGTGCCTGCTCGACATGGTGACCGGTTCGCTGACCGCCGGTCACCCGCGCGAACTGTGCGAACAGGCGGCGTTCGCGCTGCTGGACTACATCGAGGAGTACACGGACGGGTTCCGCATCCTGGTCCGTGACTCGCCCATCCCCCAGTCGACGGGGTCCTTCGCGTCGCTGATCTCGGACATCGCCACGCAGGTCGAGGACATCCTGGGCCGCGAGTTCAAGAGCCGCGGCTTCGATCCGAAGCTGGCCCCCCTGTACGCC
Source organism: Streptomyces sp. AHA2 (assembly GCF_036857595.1). Classification (NCBI taxonomy): domain Bacteria; kingdom Bacillati; phylum Actinomycetota; class Actinomycetes; order Kitasatosporales; family Streptomycetaceae; genus Streptomyces; species Streptomyces sp. AHA2. The sequence continues at coordinate 66,754 of NZ_JAUQWJ010000013.1, read as the reverse complement.
CAGGCCCTGGTCGGCATGGTCGCGCTGACGGGTCAGTGGTGGCTGGACGTGCGCAAGCCGAAGAAGGCCGAGGTGGCCGCGCACCTGGTGAACCTGGCGTGGCACGGCCTGGACGGCCTGGAGGCCAAGCCCCACCTGATAGGGCGCCGCAAGGCCTGACCGGCGCCGGCGGAAACGTCCCCGGCCTCAGCTCTCCCTGCGGGCCACGGCGAAGACGCGGCGGAAGGGGAACGGGGTGCCGTGCGGGCCGGGCGGGTAGGCCTCGCGCAGGGCCGCGCGGTACTCGGCGACGAACGCCCCGCACGCCCCGGGATCGTCGCCGAGAGCGGTGAGCACGGGCCGCAGCCCGGTCCCCTTGACCCAGTCGAGCACCGGGTCCTCGCCGTGCAGCAGGTGGAGGTACGTCGTCTCCCACACGTCGGCCGCGCAGCCGAGCGAGGTCAGCCGCTCGTGGTAGGCCGCGGGGGTGAGCACGGCGTCGGCGTGGCGCAGGACGCCGTCGAGCCGGTCGCGCCAGCGGGGTGACGCGGCGAGGTCGCGCATGAGGCGGTGGCTGGGGGCGTCGAAGTTGCCCGGCACCTGGAAGGCGAGGGTGCCGCCCGGTTTCAGGGCGGCCGTCCAGTCGGCGAACCGCTCGGCGTGGCCGGGCACCCATTGCAGGGTGGCGTTGCTGATGATCAGGTCGTGCGGTGCGCCGGGTGTCCAGGTGCGGGCGTCGGCGGGGGCGAAGTCCAGCCGTCCGCCGCCCGCGGTGGGCCCCTCGTGGTCCACGTGGGCCTGGTCGAGCATCTCGGTGGAGTTGTCGTAGCCGGTGATCCGGGCGGTGGGCCAGCGGGCGGCGAGCAGGGCCGTGACGTTGCCCGGGCCGCAGCCGAGGTCGGCGATGCGGGGGCGGTCCGGTGGCTGCGCGGGCAGCTCGGGGACGCGGGCGAGGAGGTCGGCGAAGGGGCGGGCGCGGTGCCCGGCGTGGCGCAGGTACTGGGCCGGGTCCCAGGCGGGGGTGGCGGCGGGCATGGGTCCTCCTGGCGTCCGGGCGGTGTCCTGGTGCTTCCGTGGGGTGTGCACCCAGCGTGATCCCCACAGTATCTTGATGTCAAGAAGATCGACGTCAAGAGACTCTACGTCGACACAACCACTACACTGATCGTCATGGAGGACGAGGTCGATCGGCTGGTCGCAGCGTGGCGCCGGGAGCGCCCGGACCTCGACGTGGAACCGCTCGAGGTGCTCAGCCGCGTGAGCAGGCTGGCCCGGCACCTGGACCGGGCCCGGCGCCTGGCCTTCTCGGAACACAACCTGGAGCCGTGGGAGTTCGACGTGCTGACGGCGCTGCGCCGGGCGGGCACGCCGTACCAGCTCTCGCCGGGGCAGCTCCTCACCCAGACCCTGGTCACCTCGGGCACGATGACCAACCGCATCGACCGGCTGGCGAAGAAGGGCCTGGTGGAGCGCCTGCCGGACCCCAGCGACCGCCGGGGCGTGCTCGTGCGGCTGACGGACGAGGGACGGGACCGCGCGGACCAGGCCCTGTCCGGGCTGCTGGACCAGGAGCGGGCGATCCTCGCGGAGCTGTCCCGCAGCCAGCGCGGGGAACTGGCCGGGTTGCTACGCCAGTTGACCGCCCCGTTCGACAACATCCCCGGCTAGGTCGACCGGTCCGACACCGGCCCGCCGGGCCAGGGCGACGGCGGCGAGGGTGGAGTGCACGCCGAGCTTGCCCAGCACGTTCTGCATGTGGGTGCGCACGGTGTGCGGCGACAGGTACAGGCGCTCGGCGACGGCCTTGCGCCCCAGCCCCGCCACCATGCACCGCAGCACCTCGCGCTCACGCGGCGTGAGCGACTCCACCAGGCGCTCGCTCTCGGTGCGGTGCTTGCGGGCGGCGGTGAGTTCGCGCAGCACTCCGGTCAGCAGCGCGGGCGGCAGGTGCGTCTCGTCGCGCAGCACCCCGCGGACGACGGTGAGCAGCCGGGACAGCGAGCAGTCCTTGGCCACCCAGCCGCAGGCCCCGGCCTGCAGGGCGAGCGCGGCCCGCCGCGGGTCGTCCTTCTCGGCGAGCACGACGATCCGTACGTTCGGCTGCGCGTTGCGCACCCCGGTGACCAGGGAGATCCCGTCGACCAGCCCGTCCTCGTCGCCCTCCTGCACGGGTACGGCCGGGCGGGCGCCCGGGACCCTGCCGCCCAGGTCGGCGTCGACGAGCAGCACGTCGTAGCGGCGCCCCTCGGCGACCGCCCGCTCCAGGCTGCGCAGGGCGGCCGGGCCGCTGCCGGCCGCGGACACCTCGACATCCGGCTCGGCGGCCAGGGCCGCGGCGAGCGACTCGGCGAAGATGCGGTGGTCGTCGACGACCAGGACTCGGATGCGAACCACGTAACCCCCTTCCCCGTTGCTCCCGAGGAGCAGGGGATCCCCATCGTCGGAAGACGGCACCGCGCGGGCACGACGCCGGAGTGCGGTGACCGGCCGCGTCCGTCCCTGTCCGCAGCCCCACCGGGGCGCCGCAGCCGCACGGCCGCCGCCGTGCGGAACCGGCACCCCCACCCCGGGCGTCGTACCCGGCTGTCTCGCCCCCTGAGCGGCACCGGCCCCCACCGGTGCTGTTCATCAGAGTACGGACGGGTGCCCGGAGCGGAAGGTTATTTGCAGAACTGACTGTCCGACGCGTTTATGGTGTGCCGCATGTTCCGTCTTGAGACAGAAGTCGACAAGGACCGACGTGATCTGCTCCGCACCCGGTTGCGGGACTCCAACACGGCCGCCTCCGCGATCCTGCGCTCGCTGCGCGGCACGCCCGGCGAGCGGGACGTCCCCTTGCATGTGTGGGCTGTGAACGAGACGGACGGCACCCTCGCCGGCGGGCTCGTCGGCTACACCTGGGCGACCTGGCTGCACGTGACGCACCTGTGGGTCGACGACCGCCACCGCGGCGCGGGACTGGGCAGCCGCCTGCTCGCACGAGCGGAGGACGTCGCGCGCACGCAGCGCTCCTGCCGCTTCTCCCGCCTGGAGACCTGGGACTTCCAGGCCCCCCGCTTCTACGTGAAGCAGGGGTACCGGGTGGCGTGCACCGTGCCGGACTATCCGCCGGGCATCACGGAGTACTTGCTGACGAAAACGCTCGGGTGAGGCTCAGGCCAGCCGGCGGGCGCCCGCCGACGGCACCGCCTCGAAGACCCGGGGCGCGGTGAAGCCCGCCGCGGCGAAGGCCTCCGTCACCGCCTTCGTGATCGCGTCGACGTCCGCCTCCTCGGCCAGGACGATCGCCGAGCCGCCGAAGCCGCCGCCGGTCATGCGGGCGCCCAGGGCGCCGGCCGACAGGGACGCCTCGACGACCAGGTCCAGCTCGGGGCAGGAGATGCGGAAGTCGTCGCGCAGGGAGGCGTGGCCCTCGACCAGGACGGGGCCGATGCCTCGGGTCTCGCCCGATTCGAGGAGGGAGACCACGCGCTCCACCCGCCGGTCCTCGGTGACCACGTGCCGGACCAGGCGGCGGACCTCCTCCTCGTCGCCGAGGCGCCTCAGGGCCGCGTCCAGGTCGTCGTAGGCGATGTCGCGCAGGGCGTCGACGCCCAGCAGGGCCGCGCCCTTCTCGCAGCCCGCGCGGCGCTTGCCGTACTCGCCCTCGCTGTGGGAGTGCTTGACCTGCGTGTCGACGACCAGCAGGCGCATGCCCCCGGCCGCCAGGTCGAAGGGGATCTGCCGCTGGGAGAGGTCCCGGGTGTCGAGGAAGAGGGCGTGGCCCTCCTCGCAGCAGGCCGACGCCGTCTGGTCCATGATGCCGACGGGCGCGCCCACGTAGACGTTCTCCGCGCGCTGGCACAGGCGGGCCAGTTGCCAGCCGCGCAGGCCCAGCGCGAACAGGTCGTTCAGGGCGAGCGCGATGACGACCTCCAGGGCCGCCGAGGACGACAGGCCAGCGCCCGAGGGGACCGTGGAGGCCAGGTGGACGTCCGCGCCGGTGACCGCGTGGCCTGCCTCGCGCAGGGCCCAGACCACGCCCGCCGGGTACGCCGTCCAGTTCTTGTCGGACCCGGGGGCGAGGTCGTCCAGGCGCAGTTCGACGACGCCGGAGTCGACGTCGGCGGAGTGCAGGCGCAGCACGGCGTCGTCGCGGGGCGAGACGGCCGCGACCGCCGTGTGCGGCAGGGCGAACGGCATGACGAAGCCGTCGTTGTAGTCGGTGTGCTCCCCGATGAGGTTCACGCGGCCCGGCGCCGCCCAGACCCCCTGCGGCGCGGTGCCGTACAGCTCGGTGAACCGTTCGGCGACCGTCTCGGCAACAGCCTCGCTCATGCCCTGCTCCCCTGACTCTTTCGTAGCTACTGCTCGGCGTGCCGCTGCGCGAAGTCCCACGCGTCGGCGACGATGCCCGCGAGATCCGCGCGGGACGGGTTCCAGCCCAGCTTCTCGCGGGCCGTGGCGGCGGACGCCACCAGGACCGCCGGGTCGCCGCCCCGGCGCGGGGCGACGATCTCGGGGATCGGGTGGCCGGTGACCCGGCGGACGGTGTCGATGACCTCGCGGACGGAGAAGCCGTTGCCGTTGCCCAGGTTGCAGATCAGGTGCTCGCCCGGGGTGGCGGCCTTCAGGGCCAGCAGGTGGGCCTCGGCCAGGTCGGCGACGTGGATGTAGTCGCGCACGCAGGTGCCGTCCGGCGTCGGGTAGTCCTCGCCGAAGACGGAGATCGCCTCGCGCCGGCCCTGCGCCACCTGCAGCACCAGCGGGATGAGATGGGACTCGGGGTCGTGGCGTTCGCCGTACTGCCCGTAGGCGCCCGCCACGTTGAAGTAGCGCAGGGAGACGGCGCCCAGGCCGTGTGCCGCCGCCTCGCCGGTGATCATGTGGTCGACCGCGAGCTTGGAGGCGCCGTAGGGGTTGGTCGGCCGGGTGGGGGCGGTCTCGACGATCGGGACCTGCTCCGGTTCGCCGTAGGTGGCGGCCGTGGAGGAGAAGACCAGCGTGCGCACGCCGGCCTCGCGCATCGCGTCGAGCAGGGCCATGGTGCCGCCCACGTTGTTGTCCCAGTACTTCTCGGGCTTGACGACCGATTCGCCGACCTGGGAGGAGGCGGCGAAGTGCAGCACGCCGTCGAAGGAGGAGTCCAGCCATTTGGCGGCGTCGCGGATGTCGCCCTCGACGAAGGCGGCCCCGGCCGGGACGCCTTCGCGGAAGCCGGTGGAGAGGTCGTCGAGGACGACGACCTCGTGACCGGCCTCCAGCAGGTGCTGCGCGACCACGCTGCCGACGTATCCCGCGCCGCCCGTCACCAGGTACTTCCCGCTCATGAACTCGCTACCTCTCGCAGTCGCTCGGCCGCGCGCTCCGGCGGCACGTCGTTGATGAACACGTTCATGCCGGACTCGGAACCCGCGAGAAACTTCAGCTTGCCGGAAGTGCGGCGGATGGTGAAAAGCTCGAGGTGCAGTGCGAAGTCCTCGCGCACCACGCCGTCGAACTCCTCCAGCGCGCCGAACGGTGCCTGGTGCCAGGCCGCGATGTACGGCGTCGGCGGCTCGCCCTCGCCGAAGATCCGGTCGAAGCGCCTCAACAGTTCCAGGTAGACCTTGGGGAATTCTGTGCGGGCGGCCTCGTCCAGGGCGAGCAGGTCGGGCACCCGCCGCTTGGGGTAGAGGTGGACCTCGTAGGGCCAGTGCGCCGCGTACGGCACGAAGGCCACCCAGTGCTCGCCCTCCAGGACGACCCGCTCACCGGCGAGTTCGCGCCGCACGACGGCGTCGAAGAGGTTCTCCCCGCCCGTCATCTCCTTGTGGGCCGCGGCCGAACGGAGCATCAGGGCGGTGCGCGGGGTGGTGAAGGGGTAGGCGTAGATCTGCCCGTGCGGGTGCTGGAGCGTCACCCCGATCTCGGCGCCCCGGTTCTCGAAGCAGAACACCTGCTCGACGGCGGGCAGGTGGGACAGCTCCGACGTGCGGTCGGTCCACGCCTCCAGCACCAGGCGCGCCTGCTCCTCGTCGAGGTCGGCGAAGGAGGCGTTGTGGTCGGAGGTGAAGCAGACGACCTCGCAGCGGCCCGAGTCGCCGGCGAGGGAGGGGAAGCGGTTCTCGAAGACGACGACGTCGTAGGAGGAGTCGGGGATCTCGCTGAGCCGGTCGCCCTCCGAGGGGCACAGGGGGCACTCGTCGGCCGGCGGGTGGTAGGTGCGGCCCTGGCGGTGCGAGGCGATGGCGACCGCATCGCCGAGCAGGGGGTCGCGGCGGATCTCGGACGTGGTGACCGTGCGGCCCAGGGGGCGGCGGTCGGCCGCGTCCCGGACGGTGTCGTCACGCAGGTCGTAGTAGATGAGCTCGCGGCCGTCGGCCAGCCGGGTCGAGGTCTTCTTCACGCCGGACTCCCTCATCCTGCTCACTCATCCTTCAAACATAACCCAACATATTGAAACACAACTCACCACAGCGGGTCAACATCACAATCAAACAAAGTGCACCACCGGACGTGTTCAATGACTGAACGCGGAGAAGTAGATTCCGCCAGGTATCGGTTCGCGCAACGAAGCGAGGGCTCATGCATCCCCCCCTGTATCTGTCGGCCGAGCTGCGGCTCCCCACCAACTGGCTCGACTACACGATCCTCGGCATCTACTTCGTCGTCGTCCTCGGCATCGGCTTCGCCGCCCGCCGGTCGGTGAAGACCAGCCTGGACTTCTTCCTGTCGGGCCGCTCCCTGCCGGCCTGGGTCACCGGCCTGGCGTTCATCGCGGCCAACCTGGGCGCCACCGAGATCCTCGGCATGGCCGCCAACAGCGCCCAGTACGGCGTCTACACGACGCACTGGTACTGGATCGGCGCCATCCCGGCCATGGTCTTCCTGGGCCTGGTGATGATGCCCTTCTACTACGGCTCCAAGGTCCGCTCGGTCCCCGAGTTCCTGCTGCTGCGCTTCGACAAGGCGGCGCACCTGCTCAGCGCGGTCCTGTTCGCCTTCGCCGCCATCCTCATCGCCGGCGTCAACCTGTACGCCCTGGCCATCGTCGTCGAGGCGCTGCTGGGCTGGCCGGAGTGGGTGGCGATCGTGGTCGCCGGGTTCTTCGTGCTGGCGTACATCACGCTCGGCGGTCTGTCCTCGGCGATCTACAACGAGGTGCTGCAGTTCTTCGTCATCCTGGCCGCGCTCATCCCGATCACCGTGCTCGGGCTGAAGAGCGTCGGCGGCTGGGACGGGCTGTCGGACTCCCTCACCGAGTCCCGCGGCGCCGACTTCATGACGTCCTGGGGCGGCACCGGCATCGGCAGCGACAACCCGCTGGGCGCCAACTGGCTGACCATCGTCCTCGGGCTCGGCTTCGTGCTGTCCTTCGGCTACTGGACGACGAACTTCGCCGAGGTGCAGCGCGCCCTGTCCGCGAAGAACCTCTCGGCGGCCCAGCGCACACCGCTGATCGCCGCGTTCCCGAAGATCTTCATCGTGTTCCTCGTGATGATCCCCGGCCTGGTCGCCGCGGTCCTGGTGCCGAAGATCGGCACGGCCGGCTCGGACCTGCAGTACAATGACGCGATCCCCTACCTGATGGAACAGCTCCTGCCCAACGGCGTGCTGGGCATCGCCGTGACGGGTCTGCTGGCGGCGTTCATGGCGGGCATGGCGGCCAACGTGTCGTCGTTCAACACGGTGTTCACGACCGACATCTGGGCCAAGTACGTCGTGAAGGACCGCGAGGACGGGTACTACGTCCGCTTCGGCCGGCTCATCACCGCGATCGGTGTCCTGGCCTCCATCGGCACGGCGTTCCTGGCGTCGTCCTTCTCCAACATCATGAGCTACCTGCAGACGCTGTTCTCCTTCTTCAACGTGCCGATGTTCGTGGTCTTCATCATCGGCATGTTCTGGAAGCGGGCGTCCATGAAGTCCGGCTTCTGGGGACTCCTCGCGGGCACCACCGCCGCGATGGTCAACTACTTCGTGCTCTACAAGCAGGACGTCATCGACATCCCGTCCGACCAGGGCGCGAACTTCGTCTCGGCGATCGCGGGATTCGTCGCGGGCGCGGTCGTGATGGTGGCGGTGTCGCTGTTCACCAGGCCCAAGCCGGCCGCGGAACTCCAGGGTCTGGTCTACGGCACGACCTCGCCCGGCATGTCGGAGCCGCCGGCGCCCGGGGACGAGGCGTGGTACCGCAAGCCGGCGCTGCTGGGCTGGGGCGCCGTGATCCTGGCCGCGGCCTGCTACATCCCGTTCTCGTTCTGACCGTTCCCGCGTTTTAGAGGGAGGATCGACAGATGTCCGAGTTCTACTCCGAGAAGGACGTGCAGCGGGAAGTCACCGAGCTGCAGGGCAAATCGGCGACGGCCGCCCGGCTGTTCGACATCCGCCGCATCATCGGCGGGCTGTTCGTGCTCTACGGCGTCATCGTCACGATCGCCGGCTTCACGGCGTCCGACGCCGACATCGACAAGGCGGAGGGCGTCAACATCAACCTCTGGACCGGGCTGGGGATGCTGGCCCTCGGCCTGTTCTTCCTGGTGTGGCTGAAACTGCGGCCGGTGGCTCCCCCGCCGCCGGACGTGACGCCGGACCAGGAGCCGAGGGACTGAGGGATCCCGGTCGCCCAGGGCCTGCCGAAGCCGGAACTCACCGGCTTCGGCAGGCCTTCGCCGTCGGCTCGGGACCGAAGAGCCGGCACGTGAGGACGGGTGCTTCTCAGGGTTCCCGGCCCGGTGGCGGGGCTGCTCGGTCCAGGAGGCCCGTTCGGGCCGCCAGGGCCGCTGCCTCCAGGCGGGAGCCGACGCCCAGTTTCATCAGGACCCGCTGGACGTGCGTGCGGGCCGTGGAGGGGGCGATGCCCATGCCCGCCGCGATCAGGCGCGTGTCCTCGCCGTCCGCGACGCGGACCAGGACCTCGACCTCCCGGGGCGTGAGCATCGACAGCAGCCGCTGCCCCTCGTCGTCCGGCTGGGCCGCAGGGTTCAGCAGCTCGGCGAACGCCCCCTGCAGGAGCTGCGGCGCCACGGCCGCCTCCCCCGCCCGGGCCTTCATGATCGCCCGCTCGACGCCCTCGATGCGCTCGTCGTGCCGGACGTACCCCGACGCACCCGCGGCGAAGGCCGCCGCGATGCCGCGCGGGCTCGGCACCGGCCCCAGCACCAGCACCGCGACCTGCGGCCGCTCCCGCTTGATCCGCACCACCGGGTCGAAGATCCCCGGCTCCGCCGGTGCGGCCGTGCCCAGCAGGCACACCTCCGGCGCACGCGTGATCACCAGCTCCGCCGCCCCCGCGGCCGGCGCCGCGGCGGCCAGCACCCGGTGCCCCCGCAGCTTCAGCGCCGAGGCCAGCGCCTCGGCCAGCAGACGGTGGTCGTCGACCACCATGAGCCGCACTCCCATCGAGCAACCCCCCAGTCACCCCGGTCCCCCGATGGAAGCCCCCCGGCTCCCCCGCCTTCATGCCCCCGGAAGCTACACGCTTGTTCGACGTCGCGCTCCCCCTACCGGTGAGAATCGCCCCGGATCGCGGATATTCCTCGCACACGGGGTTGACCGGCCGAAACGCGAGCGGTCCCGCCCCCGGGCGGGGACGGGACCGCTCTGCCCGCCGGCCGGTCAGGAACCGACCGGAAGGCGATCAGCTCGTACCGAAGCCGACCGCGAGGTACTCCTCGTCGCCCGAGGCGGACCGCTTGCTCGCGTACACCCGGGACATGAACAGCTGCCCGTCGGCGTAGAGGTACTCGGAGTAGTCCGGGGACATCCGGGTCTCCACGTCCCGCACCTGCTCGGTCGCCGGGTTCTCCAGCAGCTTGGTCTGCCGGAAACTGCCGCCGTCGATGCTGACGACCTGCCCGCCCTTGTCGTACGGGGGGCGCTTGTAGGCGATCACGTTGCCGCCGTCCATGCGCAGCGGCGAGATCGTGTAGCCGTCACCGGCGTCGGCCCGCTGGCCGGTCTGCTTGCCGGTGGCGAGGTCGAAGGCGACGATCTCGTTGGTCTGGCTGTACTTGCCGGTGCCGTCGTGCTCCTCGGTCGGCAGGTAGAGCCGGTCGGCGCCGACGGCGATGCCGGTGCAGTACTCGATGCGCGTGATGCCCTCGCAACGCGCCGCGAACTGCTCGCCCGGCGCGGCGATGCGGGTGCGCAGCTTGCCGGTCTTGTTGTCGATGGAGAAGAAGTCCGAGATGCCGCTGCCGTCGCCCGCGGAGTCGCCGACGTCGGCGGCCACCACGAGCGGGTCGGTCGACACGACGCTCGCGTACTCGATGTCCTCGGCCATCTTGTACTCGGAGATCACCTTCCCGGACTTCGGGTCGATGGTCTGGATGTGCAACTGCCGGGCCCCGTACGAGCCGCACTTGCGCACCGCGACGAGCCTCTCGCCGCCGCCGTACCCGGCGTCGTAGCAGGAGTCGCTCGTCTTGGGGCTCCACAGGAGCTTGCCGGAGCTGTCGAACGCGGCGCCGCCGCTGGTGCTGCCGACGGCGACCGTCCCGCCGCTGAGCGTGACGTTGTTGAAGCTGATCGGGTCACCGCCGGTGTCGACCGTCTTGGTCCACAGCTTCTTGCCCGCGTCGAGGTCGATCAGGGCGATCTGGCTGCAGCCCTGCGAGGGCTTGGCCTTGGTGGGCATCGCGGGCTGGTAGAGGATCGCCGTCTTGTTGTCGGCGGTGACGTGGCGGCTGGCCTGGCAGACCGGGCCGGGCAGCGGAACGGTCCACAGCTCGGTGCCCTTGTCGCGGTCGTAGCCGACGATCTTGGCGATGCCGCTCTTGACGTACGCCTTGTCGGTGAGCCACGAGCCGGAGACGACGACCGTGCTGTCGTTCTTCACCTCGGGCGCCGGGACCTGGAAGAGGACCTTGGCGGTGGGGTCGGCCGGGGCCTTCTCCTTGCCGCCGGAGGCGCCGCCCTTGCCGTCGCCGGAGCCGCCGGTGCCGCCGGTGGAACCGGCGGTGTCGTCCTTCTTGCCCTCGCCGCCCTGGCCGGACTTGGCGTACCAGACGCCGCCCCCGACGATCAGCGCGATCGCGACGACCGCGGCGACGATGATGGCCACCTGGGCGTTGAACTTCCCGCCGCCGCCCGGCCGTCCGGCCTGCGGCTGCTGCGGCACGGCCCCCTGCGGGTAACCGTAGCCGGGCTGCCCGTACCCGGGCTGCTGTCCGTAACCCGGCTGCCCGTAGGGCACCGTCGGCGGCTGTCCGTACCCGGGCTGCCCGTACGGTCCTGGCTGCTGGCCGGGGTAGCCGTAGCCCGGCGCCGTCTGCGGCGGCTGGGGCGGCTGGGGTGCGCCCTGGGGGTAGCCGTACCCGGGCTGCGGCGGGGCCGCGGGGGGCGTCTGCGGGGCCTGCTGCGGATAGCCGTAGCCCGGTTCCGGGGCCTTGTTCAGGTTCGGTCCGCCGGCGGGTGGCGGGGTCTGCGGGGGCTGGTCCTGCGGCGGCTGGTCCGGGGGCGGGCCGAACCCGCCTCCCTGCGGGGGCTGCTGGGGCGGCGGAGGGGGCGGCTGGGTCATGACGTGAGTACCTCGGGGAAGGGGACGGACGGCGACGGAGGGACGGGCGGTCCGGGAGGGGGAAGGGTCACTTGCCGTAGGCGAGCATCAACTTCTCCTTGGAGTCGTCGTTTCCGCTCAGCCGGGTGGTGGAGAGGTAGAAGCGCCCGTCGGCCCAGTCGATGTCCTTGGAGAAGAAGCCCTTCTCGATGTCCGCGGCGCCCTGCGGGTTCCGCAGCAGCTCGGCCGGCTTGTGGCTGCCGCCGCCGGTCGGGATGGCGACGACCCGACCGCCCCCGTTGTACGAGGGCTCCACGTAGGCGATGAGCTTTCCGTCCTCGACCTTCATCGGGAGCATCGACTCCTCGGCGGGGGACTTCACCCGCCACTTCTCCTTGCCGTTCGCCAGGTTGATCGCGACGATCTCGTTGGCGCCGGTGGTCGCCTTGGTGGGCAGGTAGAGCGTGTCGCCGTCGGCGGCGACGCCCTCGCAGCCCTGCAGGTCCCGCGCGAGGATGGCCCAGCCGCAGTCGGGGGCGAAGTCCTCGTCGAAGCCGACCTGGGAGCGGAACTTGCCGCCGGAGGTGAAGGTGGAGATGTTCCAGGCCTTCTTGTCCTCGTTGGTGCTGTAGATCACCAGCGGGCTCACCGAGTAGGCGCGGGCGACCCGCCAGCCCTTGTCGAACTTCTGCGTCCAGCGGACCTTGCCGGTCCGCGGGTCCAGCTCCTGCACCTCGTCGTGCTGGTTGTCGCTGCCCGCGCCGCAGGAGGAGACGGCGACGAGCTTCTCGCCGCCGGCGAACGCGGCCGGGAAACAGGTGTCGCCGTAGCGCTTCTTGTCGAACAGCTTCTTGCCGCTGGTGACGTCGTACGCCGTGCCCGACTGGGAGCGGCCCACCATCAGCGTCTTGCCGGTGACCGTCAGCTCCACGGAGAGGGTGGAGTCGAACAGGGCGCCGTCGGCGACCTGCCGGGTCCAGCCCTTCTCGCCCGTGTCGAGGTCGATCTCCTGGAGCTGGTTGCACTTGGCGCGGTCGCTGCTGCCGCTCATGTACGCCACGACGATCTTGTCGTCGGCCGTCTTCTGCGGGGTCGTCGCGCAGATCTTCTGGGGGAAGGTGACGGGGTCCCAGGCGGGCTTGCCGTCGCTCACGTGGAAGGCGAGGAGCTGCTTGTAGGCGGCCTTCACGGCGGTCTTGTCCGTGATCCACATGCCGGGGGCCTCGGCGCCGGAACCGGGCGCGTCGGGGGCCTCCTTGTACCAGAGGACCCGCGCCTCGCCGGCCTTGCGGCCCTCGTTGAGGTTGTCCGGGTCCTCGCCGCCGTCACCGTCGCCGTCACCGGGGTTGACCGGTGCGGAGGAGCCGCCCTTGGGGTCGTCGCTGCCCTGCGCGACCGGCTTCTTGTCGCCCTTGCCGTCCCCCGTCGCGGTGACCGCCCACACGGTGCCGCCGACGACGAGCAGTGCGGCGACGGCCGCGCCGATGACGACTGCCGGCTTGCCCTTGAAGGGGCTGCGCGAGCCGCCCGGGGGCGGGGTACCGGGTCCGCCGGGGTAGCCGGGCTGCTGCGGGTAGCCGTAACCGGGCTGCCCGTAGGGTCCCGGCTGCTGGGGCTGCCCGTAGGGTCCCGGCTGCCCGTACGGCCCGGGCTGCTGCGGCTGGCCGTAGGGGCCGGGGGCGTACGGCCCCGGCTGCCCGTACGGGCCCGGCTGCTGCGGGGGCTGCTGGGGGTAGCCGTAGCCCGGCTGCGGCGGGCCCTGCGGGGGCGGCGGGGTCTGGGGCGGGCCCTGGGGTGGTGGCGGGGTCGGCGCCCCGAAGCCACCGCCCTGCGGCGGCGGGTCCTGCGGTGCTCCGAAGCCACCCTGCGGCGGCTGACTGGGCGGCTGAGACATCAGTCGCTCCCCCCGTTTCACTGATTTTTCGCCACGCCCTGAGGCACCCGGTGCGCTCAGAGTCGTTCCATAAAGTTCTAAGACGGCTCTTTCTATCACCCCGTTCCGACAAGCGAACGGGCCGTCCCGCCCCCTGTTCCCAAGGGAGGACCGGCCCGTGATGCCGTCGTTACGCGCCTTCACGCGCCCTTCACGCGTCGTCGGCGAGTTCCAGCCAGCGCATCTCCAGCTCCTCGCGCTGACCGGCCAACTCCCGCAACTCCGCATCCAGTTCGGCCACCTTCGCGAAGTCCGTGGCGTTTTCGGCGATTCGGGCGTGGAGCTTGGTCTCCTTCTCGGAGACCTTGTCGAGCTGCCGCTCGATCTTCTGCAGTTCCTTCTTGGCGGCGCGCTGGTCGGCGGAGCTCCGCTCCGGGGTGGCGGACTGCTGCGCGGGGGCGGGGGTGGCGGCGGCCGCCGCCTCCTCCATGCGCCGGCGGCGCTCCAGGTACTCGTCGATGCCCCGGGGCAGCATCCGCAGGGCACCGTCGCCGAGCAGCGCGAAGACGCGGTCGGTGGTGCGCTCGACGAAGAACCGGTCGTGGGAGATGACGACCATCGAGCCGGGCCAGCCGTCGAGGACGTCCTCCAGCTGGGTCAGCGTCTCGATGTCGAGGTCGTTGGTGGGCTCGTCGAGGAAGAGGACGTTGGGCTCGTCCATGAGCAGGCGCAGCAGCTGGAGCCTGCGGCGCTCACCGCCGGACAGGTCGCCGACCGGCGTCCACTGCTTCTCCTTGGAGAAGCCGAACGTCTCGCACAACTGCCCGGCGGTCATCTCCCGGCCCTTGCCGAGGTCGACGCGCTCGCGCACCTGCTGCACGGCCTCCAGCACGCGCGTGTTCGGGTCGAGTTCGGCGACCTCCTGGGAGAGGTAGGCGAGCTTGACGGTCTTGCCGACGCGGATGCGCCCGCCGGCGGGCTGGGCCTCCCCCTCGGTCCGGGCCGCCTGGGCCATGGCCCGCAGCAGGGACGTCTTGCCGGCGCCGTTGACCCCGACGAGGCCGATCCGGTCACCCGGCCCCAACTGCCAGGTGACGTGCTTGAGCAGGACCTTGGGGCCGGCCTGGACGGTGATGTCCTCCAGGTCGAACACGGTCTTGCCCAGCCGCGAGGACGCGAAGCGCATCAGCTCGCTGCTGTCGCGGGGCGGCGGGACGTCCTTGATCAGCTCGTTGGCGGCCTCGACGCGGAAGCGGGGCTTTGACGTGCGGGCGGGCGCACCGCGGCGCAGCCAGGCCAGCTCCTTGCGGACGAGGTTCTGCCGCTTGACCTCCTCGGTGGCGGCGATGCGCTCGCGCTCCGCCCGGGCGAAGACGTAGTCGGAGTAGCCGCCCTCGTACTCGTAGACAGCGCCGCGCTGGACGTCCCACATGCGGGTGCAGACCTGGTCCAGGAACCAGCGGTCGTGGGTGACGCAGACCAGGGCGGAACGCCGGGTCTGCAGGTGCCGGGCGAGCCAGGCGATGCCCTCGACGTCGAGGTGGTTGGTGGGCTCGTCCAGGACGAGGAGGTCCTGCTCCTCGATGAGGAGTTTGGCGAGGGCGATGCGGCGGCGCTCGCCACCGGACAGCGGGCCGATGACGGTGTCCAGGCCCTTGGGGAAGCCGGGCAGGTCGAGCCCGCCGAACAGGCCGGTGAGCACGTCCCTGACCTTGGCGTCGCCGGCCCACTCGTGGTCGGCCATGTCGCCGATGACCTCGTGGCGGACGGTGGCCTCGGGGTCGAGGGAGTCGTGCTGGGTCAGCACGCCCAGACGCAGTCCGCCCGAGTGGGTGACGCGTCCGGTGTCGGCGTCCTCCTGCTTGGCGAGCATGCGGATGAGGGTGGTCTTGCCGTCGCCGTTGCGCCCGACGACACCGATGCGGTCCCCTTCGGAGACGCCGAGGGAGACGCCGTCGAGCAGCGCACGGGTGCCGTACACCTTGCTGACGTTCTCGACATTGACCAGGTTGACGGCCATTTCTCTCCTGCCAAGGGGGATGGATCGACCCTCCAGGGTAGTCCGGCACGGGGGTGCTCCGGCCGGGGTGTTCAGGAGGGAGCGGCTGGGGCACCGGTGGCCTCCTTCCGCCGCCGGCGGTGAACGCCACGTCGCTCGCGGGATCCGGTCGCCGTGCCAGGGGCCGTCCGGGTCGACGGGCCGGCCCGCCGGTCGCCGTCCACGCACCGCGGGCCGTGGCGCTCGGCCAGGCCGTACACGGCGTGGGCACGGACCGGCCCGGAGGCGTCGTCGGTGACGGCGTCCAGGACGTCGCGGACCTCCGCTGAGCGCCCGGGGCGAGGAGGCGAGCCGCGAGCGGGCCCGCCGCCGCACGTGCTCGTCCGGGTCGCGGACCAGGACGAACGCGTCCGGGAGACTGTGCGCCGCCGGGCGGACGGCGCACGCGGTCAACGGCCGACGACCGTGGCGCCCCGCGCCGGGCCGACTGCCGTCCGGACCGTCCGGCAGGTTCCGGAGGCGAGCAGCGTCTGCGCCACCGCCGCCGCCGACTCCGGGTCACGGACCAGGAAGGCCGTCGTGGGGCCGGAGCCCGACACCAGGGCGGCCAGGGCGCCGGCGGCGCGGCCCGTGGCCAGGGTGCCGGCGAGTTCCGGGAAGAGGGACAGCGCGGCGGGCTGCAGGTCGTTGGAGACGGCCGCGGCGAGCGCGTCCGGGTCGCCCCCGGCGAGGGCGGCGAGCAGTTCCGGCGAGGCGACCGGCTCGGGGATGTCCGTGCCCTCGCCCAGCCGGTCGAACTCCCGGAAGACGGCCGGGGTGGACAGACCGCGCTCCGCCATGGCGAAGACCCAGTGGAAGGAGCCGCCGACCTCCAGGGGCGTCAGCCGCTCGCCCCGTCCGACCCCGAGGGCGGCCCCGCCGACCAGGCTGAACGGCACGTCGCTGCCCAGCTCGGCGCAGATGCCGAGGAGTTCCTCGCGGGAGGCGCCGGTGCCCCAGAGGGCGTCGCAGGCGACCAGCGCGCCGGCGCCGTCCGCGCTGCCGCCCGCCATGCCGCCGGCGACGGGGATGTCCTTGGCGATGTGGAGGTGGACGTCGGGGCTGCGCCCGTACCGCTCGGCCAGCGCGATCGCCGCGCGCGCCGCCAGGTTCGTGCGGTCCAGGGGGACCTGGTCGGCGTCGGGGCCGTCGCAGGTGACGCGCAGCTCCTCGGCCGGGGTGACGGTGATCTCGTCGTGGAGGCCCACGGCGAGGAAGACGTTGGCCAGGTCGTGGAAGCCGTCGGGGCGGGCGGCGCCGACCGCCAGCTGGACGTTGACCTTGGCGGGCACGCGGACCGTGACGCTCACGCGGACTCCCCTGGCTGGTTCCGGTCCGCCTGGTGCTCGGCGATCCGCGCGAACTCCTCCACCGTCAGGGACTCGCCCCGCGCCTGCGGCGAGACGCCCGCGGCGACGAGGGCCTCCTCGGCGGCGGCCGCGGAGCCCGCCCAGCCGGCGAGTGCGGCCCGCAGCGTCTTGCGGCGCTGGGCGAAGGCCGCGTCGACCACGGCGAAGACCTCCCTCTTGGACGCCGTGGTCTGCAGCGGCTCGGTCCGGCGGACCAGGGAGACCAGGCCGCTGTCCACGTTCGGCGCGGGCCAGAAGACGTTGCGGCCGATGGCGCCGGCGCGCTTGACCTCGGCGTACCAGTTCGCCTTGACCGAGGGGACGCCGTAGACCTTGGAGCCGGGGGCGGCGGCGAGCCGGTCGGCGACCTCCGCCTGGACCATGACGAGGGTGCGCTCGATGGTCGGGAAGGTGTCCAGCATGTGCAGCAGCACCGGGACGGCGACGTTGTAGGGCAGGTTGGCGACCAGCGCGGTCGGCGCGGGCCCGGGCAGGTCGGTGACGTGCATGGCGTCGGAGTGGACCAGGGCGAACCGGTCGGCGCGCTCGGGCATGCGGGCCGTGACGGTGGCGGGCAGCGCGGCGGCGAGCACGTCGTCGATCTCCACGGCCGTGACCCGGTCCGCGGCCTCCAGCAGCGCGAGGGTGAGCGAGCCGAGCCCCGGGCCGACCTCGACGACCACGTCGTCGGGGCGGACCTGCGCGGTGCGGACGATGCGCCGGACGGTGTTCGCGTCGATCACGAAGTTCTGTCCGCGCTGTTTGGTGGGGCGTACGCCGAGGGCTGCCGCGAGTTCTCGGACGTCGGCGGGGCCGAGCAGGGCGTCGGGGGCGGGGCTGGTCACGGGGACAAGGGTACGGGGGATCGCGCACCCGGCCGTCCGCGCGGGCCCCGCCCGGCTCCCCACGGCCGGGCGGTCCGCGCGCTACCCGTGCAGGCGGCCGCCGCAGTGCGGCCAGGGGCTGGCTCCGCGGCGCACGTACAGCTTCTTCGCCCGGTACGTCTGCTCCGCCGCGGGCGCGTCCTGGGGGCGGCCCCGGCCGCCGAGCTTCTGCCAGGTGTCGGTGTCGAACTGGTAGAGGCCGCCGTAGGTGCCCGACGGGTCGACCGCGTCGGGCCGGCCGCCGGACTCGCAGGCGGCCAGGCCCTGCCAGTTCAGGTGGTCGGCGCCCCGCACCGACTCGGGGCGGGGCTTGGTGCCGACCTTCACCTCCTGGGGGCGCGGCACACGGATCACCTCGGACTTGAGCCGGCGCGGCTGCTGCCGGACGCCGTTGACGGTGCGCACCGCGTAGGTGATCCGGCGCAGGCCCGGCTCGCCGGCGCTCTCGACGACCTCGGTGCCCCGGAACAGGGTCGGATCGTCCGTGCGCCGCACCTGGAAGGGGATGGCCTCCTCGCGGACCTCCCTGCCCCCGGTGATGCGCAGGACGGTGACGGTCTGCCCGTCGCGCGGGAAACTCGTCTGCGCCACCGAGGTGGTGTCCTGGCCGCGCAGGGTGATCCCGGCCTGCTCGACGGCTTCCCGGACGGTCGCCGCGTTGGTGCGGACGGTGCGGGCGCGGCCGTCGGCCATGATCGTGACGGTGCGCTCGGTGCGGACGTCCAGCGCGAGGCCCGCGCGCCCGATGGGCCGGGATCGCGGGGTGGACACGTAGGCGCCCTCCTGCCGTACGCCCAGCTGGCGCAGGGCCCCGGCGACCGTGCGGGCCGTCGTCCACACCTCTCGCCGGTGGCCGTCGAGGGTGAGCCGGAGGGGGCGGGCGTAGAGCACGGAGACCTCGTCGCCGTTGCCGATGCCGGTGCCGCGCCCGGGGGTCACCACGTCGTGTGCGCCGAGTTCCACCCCCTCCTCGGCGAGCAGTTCGGTGACGTCGTCGGCGAAGGTGTGCAGGGTGCGCTCCTTGCCGTCGACCGTCAGCTCGATCGCCTTGTCCTCGGCGACGAAGGCCGTGGTGCCACCCGCCAGGAAGGCCACGACCAGGGCCTGCGGGAGCAGCCGCAGCACGGAGCTGTCGGGGCGTTCGACGAGGCGGGTGCGGCGCCGTCTCGGCGATCTGCGGTGCGAGCCGGTGCGTGCGGCGGCCCGGGATCCGGCTCGCGATCCGGCTCGGATCCCCGCCTCCCCGTCCGGCTCGTCGCGCTCGGCGTACGCGGGCGCCGGGTCGCCGTCCGGCACGCCCTGCCGGGGCAGGCCGGGCAGGGTCGGCCCCTCGTAGGCGGGCCGGTAGGTGTCCGCGTAGGCGGGCCGGTAGGTGTCCGCGTAGGCGGGCCGGTAGGTGTCCGCGTGGGTGTTGGGGGTGCCGTACGCGAGGGTCTCGGCGCTGTGCAGATCGGCGGGCGGCACGGCGAAGCCGCCGTACGCCGCCTCGGCGTAGGCCGGGCCGTACGTCTCGTACGTCTCGTACTGCGGGCTGCTCACGCCGACACGCTCCAGGGGCCGGGGGGAGTCCAGAGGGGTCCGGATCGGGCCCCCAGAACCTAGCGGAGCGGTCGTCACTCTCCAAAGCGGCTCGACTACGCACAGTCGTGCGGGGAGGGGCGCAGGGGTCAGTACCCGAACGCGCGCGCGGTGTTCGCGCCGAGGGCCGTGGCCAGCGCGTCCTCGGCGATGCCGCGCACCTCGGCCATGGCGCGCACGGTGACCGGCACGAGGTAGGGGGCGTTGGGCCGCCCGCGGTAGGGCACCGGCGTGAGGAAGGGCGCGTCGGTCTCCACCAGCAGCAGGTCCAGCGGGGCCACGGCCACCGCGTCACGCAAGTTCTGCGCGTTCTTGAAGGTGACGTTGCCGGCGAAGGACATGAAGTAGCCCGCGGCCGCGCAGATCTGCGCCATCTCGGCGTCGCCGGAGTAGCAGTGGAAGACGGTCCGCTCGGGGGCGCCCTCCTCCTTCAGCACGCGCAGGACGTCGGCGTGGGCCTCGCGGTCGTGGATGACCAGGGCCTTGCCGTGCCGCTTGGCGATCTCGATGTGGGCGCGGAAGGACCGCTCCTGCGCCTCCTTGCCGTCGGGGCCGGTGCGGAAGTAGTCGAGTCCGGTCTCTCCGACGCCCTTGACCTGCGGCAGCGCGGCCAGCCGGTCGATCTCGGCGAGGGCCTCGTCCAGGGCCGCCGGGCCGCCCGGTGCGCGGGCGCCCTGCCGGGACCATCCGTCGGGGTCGCCGTGGACGATCCGGGGCGCCTCGTTCGGGTGCAGCGCGACCGTGGCGTGGACGGCGTCGTGCGCGGCGGCCGTCTCGGCGGCCCAGCGCGAGCCCTCGAGGTCGCAGCCGACCTGCACGACCGTCGTCACGCCGACCGACGCGGCCTTCGCCAGGGCCTCCTCGACCGTGCCGGACTGCATGTCCAGGTGGGTGTGGGAGTCGGCGACCGGTACCCGCAGGGGGTCCGGCAGCGGGGGCGCGGCGTGCTTGTCGGGGTCGTTGGCAGGCATGCCCCGATCCTACGGAAGGCCGACGCCCTCCCCCGCGGGGGAGGAGGCGGGGAGGGCGTCGACGACAAGGAGAGCCGGACGGGTCAGCTCGCCTTGCGCTGGAAGGGGTGCAGCAGGTCGGACAGGTGCCAGTGGTGCTGCACGCGCGAGGTCCGGGTGGCCGCGGCTTCCGGGACGGGCGCTTCGACGGGTCCGGCGGACGGCGGCACCCGGTGGGAGCCGTGCGCGGCGGCCCGGGCGGACGCGACCCGTCCGGGCCGCATGATCCGCACGAGGTGCCCGTCGCAGTTGTGGCAGGCGGGCCTGCTCAGCGGGGAGGGCACGACCCGGCCGTCGGCCACGTAGAGCACGAACTCGTGCCCGGTGGCGTCCGTGTGGTGCTCTATCTCGTACGACTGCTCCCAGCCGTGCCCGCACCGCATGCAGGCGAAGGAGTAGGACTCGTCGACGACGGCACTCGCACCGGCGCGAAGCCCGGTCCGCCCTGCGATCTCACTCATGCCGGCTCCTGTTCCGCTGTGGCGTGGGAACGGTTGCGTCCCCGCACCCCAGTGGACTCCCCGGCCGGACGGAGGGCAGCAGACCTGTCGACGAATTGGCCCCGATTTTGGCGGCCCTTGTCCCAGCGGCAGATCACCTTTGCCCACCCATGGGGCGCACGCTCGAACGACCTGCGCCCTGCTCAGAGGCGTGCGCGGGGTCAGCCGGCGTTCTTCGCGGCCACCACGGCGTCGAAGACGACCCTCTTGGGCACCCCGGCCTCCTGGGCCACGGCGGCGATCGCCTCCTTGCGGCGCTCCCCCGCCTCCTCGCGCAGCCGCACCCGCCGCACGAACTCCTCCGGCCCCACGTCCTCGGGCCCCTTCTCGGGCGCGCCCTCGACCACGACGGTGATCTCCCCGCGCACCCCCTCGGCGGCCCACTCGGCGAGTTCGCCCAGGCCGCCGCGCCTGACCTCCTCGTAGGTCTTGGTCAGCTCCCGGCACACCGCGGCCCGCCGCCCGGCGCCGAACACCTCCGCCATCGCCGCCAGCGTGTCGTCCAGCCGGTGCGGCGCCTCGAAGTACACGAGGGTGCGCCGCTCGTCCGCCACCTCGCGCAGCCGCCCGAGCCGCTCCCCCGCCTTGCGCGGCAGGAAGCCCTCGAAGCAGAAGCGGTCCACGGGCAGGCCCGACAGCGCGAGCGCGGTGAGCACGGCGGACGGCCCGGGCACGGCCGTCACCCGCACGTCCCGCTCGACGGCGGCCGCGACCAGCCGGTAGCCCGGGTCGGACACGGACGGCATGCCCGCGTCCGTCACGAGCAGCACCCGCGCCCCGCCCACCAGTTCCTCGACCAGTTCGGGCGTCCGGGCGGACTCGTTGCCCTCGAAGTACGACACCACCCGGCCCGTGGGCGTGACGCCGAGCGCCTGGGTCAGCCGGCGCAGCCGCCGCGTGTCCTCGGCGGCGACGACGTCGGCTCCGGCCAGTTCCTCGGCGAGCCGGGGCGGGGCGTCCGCGATGTCGCCGATGGGGGTGCCTGCGAGTACGAGGGTTCCGGTCACGCCCCCATCCTCCCAGGGGCGGAGGATGCGGACGCATACCGGCCATGCACGGGACTCACACAGCACGGTTCCCTACGATGGCGCGGTGACCAGTACCGCGTCCTCCACGGACACCCGGCAGGGCCAGGCGCCGCTCGAGCAGCGGCCGCCCTGGCAGCAGCGGCTGCGCCGCTTCGGCTACCAGGGGCAGCCCGGCGGCGACGACCGTGACGTCCGGGACCGCCTGGTGCCGCCGTACACCGAACCCTCCGCGCGCCTGTGGGCGGCGCTCGGCGTGCCGCACGCCCTCGCGGGCCGGCTCGTGCGCTGGTCGGGCTGGATCGGGCCGCTGCTGGTGACGCTGCTGGCGGGAGTCCTGCGGTTCTGGAACCTGGGCAGCCCCCGGGCGGTGATATTCGACGAGACGTACTACGCCAAGGACGCCTGGGCGCTCGTCCACCGCGGCTTCGAGGTCAACTGGGCGAAGAACGCCAACGACCTGGTCCTGTCGTCCGGCGGGAACGTGAAGCTCCCGACGGACGCGGCGTACGTCGTGCACCCGCCGGTCGGCAAGTACGTCATCGGTCTGGGCGAGCTGTTGTTCGGGTTCGACCCGTTCGGCTGGCGGTTCATGACGGCCCTGCTCGGCACGCTGTCGGTGCTGCTGCTGTGCCGGATCGGCCGGCGTCTGTTCCGCTCCACGTTCCTGGGCTGTCTGGCCGGTGCGCTGATGGCGCTGGACGGGCTGCACTTCGTGATGAGCCGCACGGCGCTGCTCGACGGTGTGCTCATGTTCTTCGTGCTGGCCGCGTTCGGCTGTCTGCTGGTCGACCGGGACCGGGCCCGCGCGCGGCTGGCGGCGGCCCTGCCGGTGGACGCCGACGGCCGGGTCCGCCCCGACCGGCACACGGCCGAGACGGCACGGCTGGGGTGGCGGCCCTGGCGCTGGGCGGCGGGCCTGATGCTGGGTCTGGCCATCGGCACCAAGTGGAACGGCCTGTACATGCTGGCGGCCTTCTGCGTGATGGCGGTGCTGTGGGACGTCGCCTCGCGCCGCGTCGCCGGTGCCCGGCACCCGTACTCGGCGGTCCTCAGGCGGGACACGGGCCTGGCGTTCGTCGCCACCGTGCCGGTCGCCCTGGTCACCTACCTCGCCTCCTGGACCGGCTGGTTCCTGTCGCCCACCGACGGCTCCGGCGGCTACTTCCGCAACTGGGCCGCGACCGACGGCAAGGGCGGCAGCTGGACGTTCCTGCCCGACTGGCTGCGCAGCCTGTGGCACTACGAGCACCAGGTGTACGAGTTCCACGTGGGGCTGTCCTCGCCCCACACGTACCAGTCCAACCCGTGGAGCTGGCTGGTCCTGGGCCGTCCGGTGTCGTACTTCTACGAGTCCCCGGCGCCCGGCAAGGACGGCTGTCCGGTCGACGCCGGCGAGAAGTGCGCCCGCGAGGTGCTCGCCCTCGGCACGCCGCTGCTGTGGTGGGTGGCCTGCTTCGCGGTGCTGTACGTGCTGTGGCGCTGGTTCTTCCGCCGCGACTGGCGCGCGGGTGCCATCGCCTGCGGCATCGCGGCCGGGTACCTGCCCTGGTTCATGTACCAGGAGCGCACGATCTTCTTCTTCTACGCCGTCGTGTTCCTGCCGTTCCTGTGCCTGGCGGTGGCGATGCTGCTCGGCGCGATCGTCGGCCCGCCCCGCTCCGCTGACACCCGCCGCGTCGCCGGCGCCACGGCTGCGGGCGTCCTGGTCCTGCTGATCGCCTGGAACTTCGTCTACTTCTGGCCCCTGTACACCGGCCAGGCCGTCCCGATCGACGACTGGCGGTCGCGGATGTGGCTGGACACGTGGGTGTGAGCGGTGTTCGGTCAAAAATCGAAAGTCCTGTACCACCGGTAACCGCTTGCGCATAGAGTGTGCCCCCGATCGAGCTTCTGAACGCGTTCAAACGTGCGCGCGGCTCAACGGGGAGGGACGCCCAATGGGCAAGGGGGTCAAGGCCGCCGTCATAGGCGGGGTCTTCGCGGTGATGGTGGGCGGCGCCGGCTACGGCGCCTACAACATCCTCGGCGCACTGGACGGTGACGGTGTCGGCGGGGTCGCCGCCGAGAAGAAGTCGGGGCCTCCCGGCGAGGACGAGGTCGAGGAGACCACGCGGGAGTTCTTCGCGGCCTGGGAGAAGGGCGAGGCCGCCCGGGCCGCGTCGTACACGAACAACGACGCGGACGCCGGCCGGCTGCTGAGCGCCTTCGCCGACGACGCGCACATCACCGGCGTGCGCGTCACCCCCGGCCGGGCCAAGGGCACCACCGTGCCGTACACGGTCGAGGCGAAGGTGTCCTACGGCGGGAAGTCCGGGCCGCTGACCTACCGCAGCCGGCTGAAGGTCGTCCGGGGCCTGACCACCGGCCGGGCGCTGGTCGACTGGCAGCCCTCCGTCGTGCACCCGGAGCTGAGGAAGGACGACACCCTGGTCACCGGGCAGTCGGAGGACCCGCCCGTCGAGGCCCTCGGGCGGGACGGGTCGAAGCTGACGAAGGAGGAGTACCCCTCCCTCGGACCGGTCCTGGACGCCCTGCGCGAGAAGTACGGCGAGAAGGCCGGCGGCTCCCCCGGCATCGAACTGGTCGTCCGGCATGCCGGTGGGAGCGCTCCCGACACTCCGCTGCTCACCCTCGCCCAGGGCAGGCCCGGCACACTGACCACCACCATCAGCCCCGCCGCGCAGGCCGCGGCCGAGAGGGCGGTCAAACGGTTCGCCGAGTCGTCGGTGGTCGCCGTCAGGCCCAGCACCGGCGAGGTCCTGGCCGTCGCCAACAATCGCGCGGACGGCTTCAACGCGGCCTTCCAGGGCCAGGCCGCCCCCGGCTCCACGATGAAGATCATCACCGCCGCCATGCTCATCGACAACGGCGTGACCTCCATGAACGGCCCGGCGCCCTGTCCCGACACGGCCGTCTGGCAGGGCCAGACGTTCAAGAACCTGACGGGCATGGAGCCGAACGGGAACGCCACGCTGGCCGACAGCTTCCGGCGCTCCTGCAACACCGCCTTCGTCAAGCTCGTCGACGAGAAGCCCCTGACGGACGCCTCGCTGAGCCAGGAGGCCGAGCGGCGCTTCGGGCTCGGGCGCGACGACTGGAAGACCGGTATCGCCTCCTTCGACGGCAGGGTCCCCGCGGTCGGCGGCCCGGACCGGGCCGCCGGGGCCATCGGCCAGGGCCAGGTGCAGATGAGCCCGCTGAACATGGCCTCGGTCACGGCGACGGCGATCACCGGCGCCTTCCGTCAGCCCTACCTCGTCCCGCCCGGGCTGGACGGCCGGCGGCTGGCCCGGGCCGAGGGCCTGAGGGCGAGCACCGCCGCCCAGTTGAAGCAGATGATGCGGCTGACCGCGACCCAGGGCACCGCCAGGGAGGCCATGAGCGGACTCGGCGGCGACATCGGCGCCAAGACCGGCTCAGCCGAGGTCGAGGGCAACGCCCGGTCCAACAGCTGGTTCACGGCTTTCCGGGGCGATGTCGCGGCCGCGGCCATGACCGAGCAGGGCGGCCACGGCGGCGACGCGGCCGGGCCGATTGTCGCAGCCGTGCTACGAACAGGTGGCTGATCCCACCCCCACCGGACGGGACTCTAGGGTGGGGGCCGTCGTTGGGACAGCCGAGGGCGGCGGGGCCCTGGGGACTTGCGGAGGAACGAACAGCAGTGGGCAACAGAAGGCGCGTCGCCGAGCGACGGAAGACGAACCCCGCGGTGATCGGCTCAGTGCTCGCCGTCGTCGTCGGCGCAGCCGGGTTCGGCGCCTACGCGCTGTTCGGCGGCGGCGGCGCGGACGACAGCGGCTCGCGCGCGGTGTCGGACCAGAAGCATGAGGTCAGAACGGGGCCGCTGTCGCGCGCCGAGGTCACCACCGCCGCCCGCGCCTTCCTCACCGCCTGGCAGTCCGGCGAGGCCGCGCGGGCCGCCGCCGCCACCGACGACGCCGCCGCGGCGAAGGCCCTGCTCACCGGCTACACCAAGGACGCCCGCATCAAGGACGTCACGTTCACCCCGGGCCGTCCCACAGGCGCCCGGGTGCCGTTCTCCGTCAAGGGCACCGTCGCCCACAAGGGGACCGAGAAGCCGCTGGCCTACGACAGCGCGCTGACCGTCGTGCGCCGCGCCGGTGACGGCAAGCCCCTGGTCGACTGGCACGCCGCGGTCGTCCACCCGGACCTGAAGGACGGTGACCGGCTGCTCACCGGCGAGGCGGGCACACCCCCGGTGAAGGCACTGGACCGTGCAGGCGGTGAACTCACCACCGCCAGGTACGCCTCGCTCGGGCCGCTCCTGGACGGCCTGCGCGAGAAGTACGGCAAGGAGGCCGGCGGCAAGGCGGGCGTCGAACTGCGCATCGTGCGCGGGAAGGCGGCCAAGGGCAAGGACCTGTCCGACAAGACGCTGCTGGAGCTGAGCGAGGGCACGCCGGGCACGCTGAAGACGACCCTCGACCCCGAGCTCCAGGCGGAAGCCGAGCGGCAGGTCGCCCGCAGGGCCCGGTCGTCGGTGGCCGTGGTGCGGGTGTCGACGGGCGAGATCCTGGCCGCCGCGAACGCCTCCCGGGGCTTCAACACCGCCCTGCAGGGCTCCCTGGCCCCCGGCTCCACGATGAAGGTCGTCACCGCCTCGCTGCTGATCGAGAAGGGCCTGGCGTCGGCGGACAGGAAGCACCCGTGCCCGAAGTACTTCACGTACGGGCACTGGAAGTTCCAGAACGACGACAAGTTCGAGATCAAGGGCGGCACCTTCAAGGCGAGCTTCGCCCGCTCCTGCAACACCGCCTTCATCAGCCAGGCCCCGAAGCTGAAGGACGACGACCTCACCAGGCAGGCCCAGCAGGTGTTCGGCCTGGGGCTGGACAACTGGGCGATCGGGGTGCCGTCCTTCGACGGCTCGGTGCCGGTGCAGTCGGCCGCCCAGATGGGGGCGTCGCTGATCGGCCAGGGCGGGGTGCGGATGAACCCGCTGAACATGGCCTCGGTGTCGGCGACCGTGAAGGCCGGCACCTTCCACCAGCCGTACCTGGTCTCCCCGGACGTCGACGGGCGCAAGCTCGCGACCGCGTCCCGCACGATGTCGGCGGGCACCCTGTCCCAACTGCGCGAGTTGATGTCGTACACGGCCAGGTACGGCACGGCCGCGGAGGCGATGGCCGGGGTCGGCGGCGACGCGGGCGCGAAGACCGGGTCCGCCGAGGTCGACGGGCAGAAGAAGCCCAACGGCTGGTTCACCGCCTACCGGGGGGACCTCGCCGCCGCGGGTGTGGTCCAGCAGGGCGGGCACGGCGGCTCCACGGCCGGCCCGCTCGTGGCGGCCCTGCTCAAGGCCGGCGGCTGAGACCGCCTGCGGCGTACGGGGCTCAGTGGGTGACGGGTTCCGCGGCGGCCGTGTAGGTCCGCCGCAGGAACCGCAGCAGCGCCTGCCGCTCGAACTGCACCACCGACACGCCCTGCGCGGTGTGGAACTCCACGATGGTCTGCACCCGGCCGCACGGCCACACGCGCACTTCACCGCTGCCCGCCGGGCTGCGCAGCCCTTCCTCCAGCAGCCGGCGGTCGAACGTCCACTCGCGTCCTCCGGCCCCGGGCAGCCGCACCACGACGCACCGGGGGTCGGCGTCGGGGTCGTACCGCAAGGTGACCGGCACCGCCTGGAGCTCGTCGATCAGGGGCACCGCCGTCTCCGTGACGATGTGGGCCCGCGCGTACTGCTCGACTACGGACATCGGACAGCCCTTTCACCGTGCGCCACCGAGGTGGAGGATGTGCAGCCACCCCTTCTCCAATGTCGCATATTTTCCCATTTTTACCCTTTGAGGCAGCACATATCACGGATGAGATAAAACGAGCAGGACGCTCTTGCACATCGTTCGCATCAAGCCACATCATCGAACAGTGCACGTACCTGACGGATTCATCGACGCCCCCACCTCCGCCGCCACCGGTGTGATCGCCGCGGGCGCCATCGCCGTGAGCCTGCGCGGCGCGCGGCGCGAACTCGACGAGCGCACGGCGCCGCTGGCCGGCCTGGTCGCGGCGTTCATCTTCGCGGTGCAGATGCTCAACTTCCCCGTCGCGGCCGGCACCAGCGGGCATCTGCTCGGAGGGGCACTCGCCGCGATACTCGTCGGCCCCTTCACCGGGGTCCTGTGCGTGTCCGTCGTCCTGCTGATGCAGGGCATCCTGTTCGCGGACGGCGGGCTGACCGCGCTGGGCGTGAACATCACCAACATGGCGATCGTCACCGTGGTCGTCGCCTACGCGATCTTCCGCGGCCTGGTGAAGGTGCTGCCGCGCACGCGCCGGTCGGTGACCGCCGCCTCCTTCGTCGCCGCGCTGCTCTCCGTGCCGGCCGCCGCCCTCGCCTTCACGCTGATGTACGCCGTCGGCGGCACCACGGACGTCTCGATCGGCAAGGTCGCCACCGCCATGATCGGGGTGCACCTGCTCATCGGCATCGGCGAGGCCGTCATCACCGCGCTGACCGTCGGCGCGGTCATCGCCGTGCGCCCGGACCTGGTGTACGGCGCGCGCGGCCTCACGCAGAAGCTGAGGCTGCGGGTGAACGGCGAGCTGGTCGACGCGCCGCAGGCCGAGCCGGAGCCCGTCGCCGCCCGCGCCTCCCACCGCAAGGTGTGGGCCGCCGGCCTGGTCACCTCGCTGGTCCTGGCCGGGTTCGTCAGTTTCTACGCCTCCGCGAACCCCGACGGCCTGGAGAAGGTCGCCGGCGACAACGGCATCGACGAGAAGGCCGAGGAGCACGCGGCGGCCGACTCCCCGCTCGCCGACTACGGCGTCAAGGACGTCGACGACGCCCGCCTGTCCGGGGGGCTGGCGGGCGTCGTCGGCGTAGGGGTCACGGTCGTCGCGGGCAGCACCGTCTTCTGGGCCGTCCGCCGCCGCCGGACCGCCGACACGTCCCCCTCCGGCACCGCGAACGCGACGGACACCGGGGGCGCGGCCGTCACCGGGGACACGGCGAGCACCTCGGCCGGGTCGAGCGCGACAGGTCGCTGACATGGGGGCGGGGCACACGCACAGGCTCTACCGGCACGGTCACTCGCCCGTGCACGGTCTGCCACCCCACACCAAACTCACCGCCGTCTTCGCCTTCGTGGTCGTCGTGGTCCTGACCCCGCGCGAGGCGATGTGGGCGTTCGGGCTGTACGCGGTGCTGCTGGGGGCGGTGGCGTACGCGGCGCGCGTACCCGCCGGGTTCCTGCTGCGCCGGCTGCTGATCGAGGTGCCGTTCGTCGGGTTCGCGGTGCTCATGCCGTTCGTGGCCGAGGGCGAACGGGTCGACGTCCTCGGCCTGTCCCTGAGCGTGAACGGCCTGTGGGGCGCCTGGAACGTGCTCGCCAAGGGCACGCTCGGCGTCGCGGCCTCGGTACTGCTGGCCGCCACGACCGAACTGCGCGAGCTCCTCCTGGGGCTCCAGCGCCTGAAGCTCCCGCCGCTGCTGGTGCAGATCGCGTCGTTCATGATCCGCTACGGCGACGTCATCGCGGACGAGATGCGGCGCATGCGGATCGCCCGGGAGTCACGCGGCTTCGAGGCCAGGGGCGTGCGGCACTGGGGCGTGCTCGCCAAGTCGGCGGGCGCGCTGTTCATCCGGTCCTACGAGCGCGGTGAGCGGGTGCACCTGGCGATGGTCAGCCGCGGCTACGCCGGTTCCATGCCCGTCATCGACGAGGTGACCGCGTCCCGGACGCAGTGGCGTCACGCCCTGGCCCTCCCGGGCGCGGCCCTGGTGGTCTGTCTGCTGGGATGGACCCTGTGACTGCTTCCCTCGAGGTCTCGGGCCTCGCCTTCGCCTACCCCGACGGGCACCAGGCCCTCTTCGGCGTCGACTTCTCGGTCCGGCGCGGCGAGCGGGTCGCGCTGCTCGGGCCGAACGGCGCCGGCAAGACGACGCTGGTGCTGCACCTCAACGGCATCCTGACCGGCGGGGCCGGCACGGTGCGGGTGGCCGGACTGCCCGTGGACAGGCGGCACATGGCCGAGGTCCGGCGCCGGGTGGGCATCGTCTTCCAGGACCCGGACGACCAGCTGTTCATGCCGACCGTGCGCGAGGACGTGGCGTTCGGGCCGGCGGCCGCCGGGCTGAAGGGCCCGGAGCTGGAGCGGAGGGTGGACCGGGCGCTGGAGCGGGTCGGCATGCGGGAGTTCAAGGACCGGCCCCCGCACCACCTCTCCTTCGGCCAGCGCCGCCGGGTCGCCGTGGCGACCGTGCTGGCGATGGAGCCGGAGATCCTCGTCCTCGACGAGCCGTCCTCCAACCTGGACCCGGCCTCGCGCCGCGAACTGGCCGACATCCTGCGCTCGCTCGACGTGACGGTGCTGATGGTGACCCACGACCTGCCGTACGCGCTGGAGCTGTGCCCCCGCGCCCTGGTCCTCAGCGACGGGGTGATCGCGGCGGACGGCCCGACGGGCGATCTGCTCGCCGACGAGGAGCTGATGCGCGCGCACCGGCTGGAGCTGCCGTTCGGCTTCGATCCGCGTTCGGTGCCGGCCGGCCCGGCCCGTCCGTGACCACGGGTGCGTGATCGACGAGGCCACCGGTCGCCCGCCGCCGGAGCGGCTGGAGGCGGCGGGCCCGGTACGGCGTGAGCGTTGTGCGCGCGACGAGCGGTCGGTGCCGGTGGCGGCCGGGAACATCGACGTGGCCGTCCTGCTTGGGTGAGAGGGAGACAGCGCCACCGCAGCGGGATCGAGGAGTGACGGACGTGGACGTGCACGGCACTGTGGCCGAGGGTTTCGAGCCGGTGAGGGAAGCGTTCGCCAGGAACTTCGACACGCTCGGGGACCGGGGTGCGGCCGTGGCCGTGTACCGGCACGGGGAACGGGTCGTCGACCTGTGCGGCGGCACGAAGGACGTCGACGGCACGGACCCGTGGGAGCGGGATACCGCCCAGGTCGTGCGCTCGGCGACGAAGGGCGTGGCCGCCGCCGTGCTCCTGCTGCTGCACCAGCGCGGGCAGCTGGACCTGGACGCTCCGGTGGGGCACTACTGGCCGGAGTTCAAGGCGCGGGGCAAGGAGCGCGTCCTGGTCCGGCACGTGCTGAACCACCGGGCGGGCCTGCCGGTCCTGGACCGGCCGCTGACCCCGCAGGAGGCCCTCGACCCGCTGAAGGGCCCGCAGGCACTGGCCACCCAGGCGCCCGCCTGGGAGCCGGGCACCGACCACGGTTACCACGCGCTGACCTACGGCTGGCTGGTCGACGAACTGGTGCGGCGGGTGACCGGGCAGTCGGCCGGCGAGTGGCTCGCGGCCCACGTCACCGGTCCGCTGGGCCTGGACCTCTGGCTGGGCCTGCCCGCCTCCCGGGCCGGCCGGGCCGGACGCGTGGGCCGGGTGGAGGGCGCCGAGCCGTCCGGCGGCCTGCGCGCCCGCCCCAAGCCCTCGGTGACCCGGGCCTACGAGGACCCCCGGTCCCTGACGAGGCGGGCCTTCGCCGCGATCAGCCCGTTCCCGGAGCAGAACGACCCGGCCTACCTCGCGGCGGCCCTGCCCGCCACCAACGCCGTCGCCACGGCGGACGGACTGGCCCGCTTCTACGCCGCGCTGATCGGCGACACGGCCGGGACCGCCCGGCTGTTCACGCCCCGGACGGTGGAGCTGGCGCGGGCCGAGGAGTCCGCGGGCCCCGACCGGGTCCTGGTGGTCGGCACCCGCTTCGGCCTCGGCTACATGCTGCACGGCAGCGCCTCGCCCCTGCTCACCCCGGGCTCCTTCGGCCATCCGGGGCGCGGTGGGGCGCTGGGCTTCGCCGACCCGGAGACCGGCATCGCCTTCGGCTACGTCACCAACGGCTTCCGCGCGTCGGTCACGGCGGATCCGCGGGCGCAGGGACTGCTGCGGGCGGTGCGCAAGGCGCTGGGCCTGCCGTAGGGACCCGAGGGTGCCCAAGCCGCCCCAAACGTCGACCGTGCCGCCGTCGGCGGCCGGGACCGGGAGCCGCCGCCGAAGCCGGGGCCGTCCCGCCGTCGGCGGCCGGGACGAGGAGCCGCCCGACGAGGGGCAGGGCCGTCCCGCCGTCGATGCCCCGGACCATGCCGCCGTCGGCGGCCGGGACCCAGAGTTGCCGTCAGCGGTCGGGACCGTGCCGCTGTCGGCGGCCGGAGCGGGGGACGCCGACGATGGCCCGGACCGTGCCGCCGTCGGCAGCCGGGACCGGGAGCCGCCGTCGAAGCCGGGACCGTGCCGCCGTCGGCAACCGGAACCGGGGGGCCGCCGCCGAGGGGCAGGGCCGTCCCGCCGTCGGCGGCCGGAACCGGGAGCCGCCGCCGAAGGTCGGCACCGGGAGCCGCCGTCGAAGCCGGGACCGTGCCGCCGTCGGCAGCCGGAACCGGGGGGGCCGCCGCCGAGGGGCAGGGCCGTGCCGCCGTCGGCAACCGGAACCGGGGGGGGCCGCCGCCGAGGGGCAGGGCCGTGCCGTCGTCGGCGGCCGGCGTCAGACGTGGATCGGGTGGGAGGTCCGCCCGGACGCCTGGTCGATCTCCTCGTGGGCCTTGGTCAGCAGCTGCATGGCGAGTTCGTTGAGGGCCCTGGCCGCGGCGATCTCCTCCCCGACCCTGGGCTGATTGGCGTCGGACCGGTGGCGGTTCGCGTGCCCGTGCGCCCGTACCTCGGTGCCGTCGGGCAGACGGACCATCGCGGCGGCCCGCGTGCGCTGGTCGTCCTCCATGAACTCCATCTCGACGTGCCACCCGACTGCGGTGTGCATCATGACGATCACCTCCGGAACGCTTGGTTCCAGGGTGCTCCCGGGAGGCGGCGGGGCGCATCCCGCCGGCCCCGACCGGCGTGCGGCATCAGCCCGGTCCCGACGACGAGCAGCCCGGCCGCCGCGATCATGGGCGTCCCGAACCGCTCCTTGACGAACACGGCGCCGATGGCCGCGCCGACGACGACCGAGGATTCGCGCGGCGGCGACCGACAGGGCCGCCCCGGCCGGCCCGAGCCACGCGAAGGGCCGCGGGACCCCGGCCGCCCGGCCCCGCCGGCCGGGCTCGGCCGTCATCCACATCGCCTGCTACGCGCTGCTGATGAGGTCCTCGCCCGATGAGCAGTCCGCCGCCGAGATCAGGGTGAGGCCGGCCGGCTTGTCGGTGGTGTGGGGGCGAGGGCGTTGCGGCCGGCGTGGGTGACGGCGGTGAGCTTGACGCCGGAGGGGACCAGAGGGGTCACGAGGAGGAGCGTTCGCGGACGTCCGCGAGGGTGGCGCGGGCGTGGGTGACGAGGTCGCCGGGGGAGATGGGGAAGACGGTGTGGGGCGTGCCGGCCGCGGCCCAGACGACGTCGTGCTCCAGCAGGGACCGGTCGGCGAGCACCCGGGTCCTGGTCCGGTGGCCGAAGGGCGGCACCCCGCCGATGGCGTACCCGGTGGTCTCCCGGACGACCTCGGCCCTGGCGCGGGTGACCTTGCCGGCGCCCAGTTCCTCGCGCACGAGGTCGAGGTCCACGCGGGAGGCGCCGTCCACGAGCACCAGCACGGGCTCTTCGTCGGCGGCGAAGACCAGGGACTTGCAGATCTGGCTCAGCTCGCAGCCGACCGCGGCGGCGGCCTCGGCGGCGGTGCGGGTGGCGTCGGGGAAGCGCCGCACCCGGCCCACGAGGTGGTCGAGTCCGAGGTCCCGCAGGGCCTCGGCGAAACGGGGGTGCGCTCCCGAGCTGCCGGCGCCAGTGGCGGCTGTCGTCGTCATGGAGGGCACGCTATCGGTGCGTGTAGGGCACACGCGAGGCTGTTTCAGGCGGTGGAGTCCTCCGGGCGGACGTCCGCGAACTCCCACCAGGCGAGCGGCAGCCAGTCACCGTCGACGAAGCCGTCGACGGATCCTCCGGTGCCCTGGATGGCGACGCGGGTGCCGACCGGGTAGGTGGTGCCGGACAGTCCGGAGACCTCCACGAGAAGGGTGCCGATGCGACGCGACAAAGCCGTACTTCCTTTCTGCTCTGGGTGCAAATCGTCTCATCATGCACCAGCCTGGTATATGAGCCACGGCACAGACGGAGGTGCTTGACGATGAGGGCTGTCGTGTACAAGGGACCCTTCGAGGTAGCGGTGGAGGACGTGGAGGATCCTCGGATCCAGCATCCGAACGACGTGCTCGTCCGGGTCACCTCGACGGCCATCTGCGGCTCCGACCTGCACATGTACGAGGGCCGCACGGCCGCGGAACCGGGCATCGTGTTCGGCCACGAGAACCTCGGCGTCGTCGAGGAGACGGGGGAGGGTGTCACCACGCTCGCCAAGGGCGACCGGGTGGTGATGCCGTTCAACGTGGCCTGCGGCTTCTGCAAGAACTGTTCGGCGGGCTACACGGGTTTCTGCCTCACGGTGAACCCGGGCTTCGCCGGCGGCGCCTACGGCTACGTCGCGATGGGCCCCTACACCGGAGGCCAGGCGGAGTACGTCCGCGTCCCCTACGCCGACTTCAACTGCCTCAAGCTCCCGGAGGGCACCGAGAAGGAGACCGACTTCGTCCTGCTCGCGGACATCTTCCCGACGGGCTACCACGGCAACGAACTGGCCGACGTGCGCCCCGGTGACACGGTCGCCGTGTACGGCGCCGGCCCGGTGGGCCTGATGGCCGCCTACTCCGCGATGCTGCGCGGGGCGAGCAAGGTGTTCGTGGTCGACCGGGTGGCGGAGCGGCTGCAGAAGGCCGAGGAGATCGGCGCCATCCCGGTCGACTTCACCCGGGGCGACCCGGCGGAGCAGATCAGGGAGCAGACCGACGGCCAGGGAACCGACAAGGGCATCGACGCCGTCGGCTACCAGGCCCAGGCCCATGGGCAGGGCGACGAGCACGAGGAGCCCGCGGTCGTGCTCAACTCGCTGGTCGACACGGTCCGGCCGACAGGAGCCCTCGGCGTGCCCGGCCTGTACGTGCCGAGCGACCCGGGCGGTCCGGACGAGCAGGCCAGGAAGGGCATGCTGGTGGTCGCCGTCGGGCGCCTCTTCGAGAAGGGGCTGCGCATGGGCACCGGCCAGTGCAACGTCAAGCGGTACAACCGGCAGCTGAGGGACCTGATCATCGAGGACCGCGCGAGGCCCGGCTTCGTCGTCTCGCACGAACTGCCGCTGGACCAGGCGTCGTCGGCGTACGAGAAGTTCGACAAGCGGGTCGAGGGCTACACCAAGGTGGTCCTCCACCCGCAGGCGGCGTAGGACCGGACACGGAGGCAAGAGGGAGCCGGTGAGGGCGCCGTCGTCACGGTGCCCTCACCGGCCGGTCCGATCACGCGCCGTCAGACGCGGACCAGCTCCCTGTCGCCGTCGTCGCCGCCGGAGGCGGCGCGCAGGCCCTCGCCCTCCACGTCGACGTTCGGCAGGGCCCGGTCCAGCCACCGGGGCAGCCACCAGGCCCTGCGGCCGAGGAGGGCCAGGACCGCCGGGACGATGGCCATGCGGACGACGAACGCGTCGAACAGCACGGCGACCGCGAGACCGAAGCCGATCATCTTGACCATCGACTCGGAGGAGCCGATGAAGCCGGCGAAGACGGCCATCATGATCACGGCGGCGGCGGTGACGACGCGGGCGCCGTGGCGGAAGCCGGTGACCACGGCCTGGGCCGGCTTCTCGCCGTGGACGTAGGCCTCCCGCATGCGCGTCACCAGGAACACCTCGTAGTCCATGGCCAGTCCGAAGACCACGCCGACCATGAAGATCGGCATCATCGACATGACCGGGCCGGTCTGCTCCACGCCCATCAGGCCCGACAGCCAGCCCCACTGGAAGACCGCGACGACCGCGCCGAGCGCCGCCAGCACCGACAGCAGGAAGCCGAGGGCCGCCTTGAGCGGGACGAGGATGGAGCGGAACACCACGATGAGCAGCAGGAAGGCCAGTCCGACCACCAGGACCAGGTAGGGCACCAGCGCGTCGTTGAGCTTCTGGCTGACGTCGATGTTCATGGCCGTGCTGCCGGTGACCAGCACGTTCGCGTCCGTGTCGGCCTTGATGCCGGCGCCCGCGTCGCGGATGCCGTGCACCAGGTTCTCGGTGGACGGTGAGGACGGCTTGGACCCGGGGATCACGGTGATGGTGGCGGTGTCGCCGGCCTTGTTGGGCGCGGGCGGCGTCACCGTCACGACGTCCTTCAGGCCCTTGATCTCGTCGCCGACCGCGGTGAAGGCGGCCTCGGGGTCGTCACTGCCCTTGGCGTCGACCACGACCATCAGCGGGCCGTTGAAGCCCGGCCCGAAGCCCTCGGAGAGCAGATCGTAGGCGCGGCGCTGGGTGGTGGAGGTGGGCTGGGAGCCGTCGTCGGGCAGGCCCAGCTCCAGGTCGGCCGCAGGGACGGCCGCCGCGCCGAGGCCGACGACGCCGAGCAGCAGGACGGCGAGGGGGCGGCGGACGACGAAGCTCGCCCAGCGCGTGCCCAGGTTGGGCTTGGCGGGCCCGGCCTGCCCGTCGGACTCGTCCCGGCCCTTGGCCCGGCCCGGCAGCCTGCCCTTCTCCCCCATCGGCCTGACCCTGCGGCCCGCGTAGCCGAGCAGCGCCGGAACCATGGTCAGGGCGATCAGCACGGCGATGGCCACCGTGCCCGCCGCCGCGACACCCATCTTCGTCAGCATCGGGATGTTGACCACGGCCAGGCCGACCAGGGCGATCACCACGGTGAGGCCCGCGAAGACCACAGCCGAGCCGGCCGTGCCGACGGCCCGGCCCGCCGCCTCCTCGCGCTCGCGGCCCTCGGCCAGTTCGGCGCGGTAGCGGGAGACGATGAACAGGGCGTAGTCGATGCCGACCGCGAGGCCGATCATCATGGCGAGGATGGAGGTGGTCGAGCCCAGGTCGAGGGCGCCGGCCAGGGCGGTGATGGTGGACACGCCGATGCCCACGCCGATCAGTGCCGTCAGCAGCGGCAGTCCGGCCGCGACGAGCGAGCCGAAGGTGATGACCAGGACGACCGCGGCGACCGCGATGCCGATGACCTCGCTGGAGCCGGTGTGCGGCACCGCCTGCAGCGCGTCACCGCCGATCTCGACGGTCAGCCCGGCCTCCCGGGCGTGCTGCGCGCTGTCCTCCAGGGCGTCCTTGGCGGCGTCGTCCAGCTCCATGCCGGAGACCTTGTAGGACACCTGCGCGTAGGCGACCGTGCCGTCCTTGCTGACGGCCTTGGCCCGGTAGGGGTCGGTGACGGCGGCGACCTCGGAACCGTCGGACAGCTCCTTGACGGTCTCCTGGACGGTCGCCTTGTTGCCGGGGTCGGTCATCTTCTCGCCGCCGGGCGCCTTGAAGACGACACGGGCGGTGGCGCCGTCGGCACTGGTGCCGGGGAAGCGCTGCTCCAGCAGGTCGAAAGCCTTCTGGGCCTCGGTGCCGGGGATGGAGAACGAGCTGTTGCCCGCGGCGGGCGCACCGGCCGCGCCGGCCCCGGCGAGGGCCAGCAGGGCCACCCATATCAGGGCGACGAGGTGCCGCCGCCGGAACGAGAGCCGGCCGAGTTTGTAGAGGAAAGTGGCCACGAGGGCGTACTCCCGGTCAGGTCGTGGGTCTTCAGGGCAGGGGGGACCAGCCCGACGACGTGAGCGGTGTGACGTCAGGTGGAGGGCTAGCCGGGGGACTAGTCGGTGGTGGGGACGCCGAGGGCGGGGAGGACCACGGCGTCGATGTACGAGGTGAGGAAGGCCTGGGTGGGCGGCTGGTCGTCGATCAGCGTGCGGGTGGCGAAGGCGCCCACCAGCATGTGCACGATGTAGTCCAGCGCAGGACGGCCGGCCGGGATCTCGCCGCGGTCGACGGCCCGCTGCACCACCCGGTGGAACTCGTCCATCTCGGGTTCGATGAGCAGTTCCTTGAACGCCTGGAGCAGGTCCGGATTGCCGTGGACCGCCATGAACAGGCCCCGCATCAGCGCGGCGTTCTGCTGCATGGCGCAGTCGTCCTCACGGGCGGTGAGGGCGTGCAGGTCACCGCGCAGCGATCCGGTGTCGACGTCGGCGGTGCCGCCCGGCTTGTTGTGCCGGATCGCCTTCGCCACCAGCTCCGGCTTGCCGCCCCACTGGCGGTAGAGCGTGGCCTTGCTGGACCGCGTACGGGCGGCCACGGCGTCCATCGTCAGGGCGTCGTAGCCGACCTCGCGGAGCAGGTCGAGCACGGCCGTGTACAGCTCGGCCTCGCGCTCGGGGGTGATCCGACTGCGCCGCGCGGCGACGGCATCGGCCATCGTGCTCACCTTCCAGCTCCGGAACGACACGGTTTCGTACACCAAGAAGGTACCCCAGCCCTTAAGGGAACGAAACCGTTTCGTACGTGTCCTGCGTCACGGTGCCGCCGTCGTCACGACTTGCTGGTCTCCCCACCCGGGCAAAGCATGGTCGGGTGACCTATCTGCGTCTGCCGCACCTCCACGACGACCTGCTCTGCTTCGTGGCCGAGGACGACCTCTGGCTCGCCCCGCTCGACGGCCCCGGGCGCGCCTGGCGGCTCACCGTGGACCGCACCAAGGTGGGTCACCCGCGCTTCTCGCCCGACGGCCGCCACATCGCGTTCACGAGCTGGCGCACCGTCGTGCCCGAGGTCCACCTCGCCCCGGTGGACGGCGGTCCGGCCCGGCAGGTCAGCCACTGGGGCAGTGCCGACACCCGCGTCTGCGGCTGGACGCCGGACGGCGACATCCTGGCCGTCGCCTCGCACGGGGAGCCCTTCTCGTTCTTCACCTGGGCCTACAAGCTCGCCCCCGAGGGCGACGCAGGCCGCAAACTGCCCTGGGGCCCGGTCTCCGACATCCAGGTCGCCGACCTGGCCGGAGAGCGCAAGTCGCTGCTGCTCACCGGCACCCCGCCGCACGAACCGGCCTCGTGGAAGCGCTACCGCGGCGGCGCCACCGGCCGGCTGTGGCTGCACGGCGAACGGCTGCTCGACGGCCTCGACGGCCACCTGCACTCCCCCATGCTCGTCGCCGGTCGGATCGCCTTCCTCTCCGACCACGAGGGCGTCGGCAACCTCTACTCCTGCGCCCACGACGGCTCCGACCTGCGCCGCCACACCGACCACGACGCCTTCTACGCCCGGCACGCCTCCAGCGACGGCAGCCGCGTGGTGTACCAGTGCGCGGGCGACCTGTGGCTGGTGGACGACCTGTCGCCGGAGGCCGTGCCGCGCCGGCTGGACGTCCGGCTGGGCGGACCGCGGGCCGGGCGGCGCCCCTACCAGGTGGCAGCCTCGCAGCACGTCGACGGGGTCGCGGTCGACGAGACCGGACGGGCCAGCGCGGTCGTCGTGCGCGGCAGCCTGTACTGGCTCACCCACCGCGACGGCCCCGCCCGCGCCCTCGCCGACACCCCGGGCGTGCGGGTGCGGCTGCCGGAGATGCTCGGCGGCAGCGGCCGGGTGGCGTACGTGACCGACGCCGAGGGCGAGGACGCCGTCGAGATCGCGTTCCTGCCCCGGGCGAGCGGCACCCGGGCGCCCGGGCGGCTGGCGTCCGGCGCACTGGGGCGGGTGCGGGAGCTGGTCGCCGACCCCGAGGGCGAGCGGCTCGCGGTCGCCGCGCACGACGGGCGGCTGCTGCTGGTGGACGTGGGCGAGGACTCCGGCGGCGAGGTCACCGAGCTGATCCGCTCGACCAACGGCCCCGTGCGCGACCTGGCGTTCTCCCCGGACGGGGCGTGGCTGACCTGGTCGCACCCGGGCATCGGGCGGACCCTGCGGCAGATCAAACTGGCCCGGATCGCCGACCGGTTCGTCACCGACGTCACCAACGGCCGCTTTGAGGACGAGAACCCGGTCTTCACCCGCGACGGCCGCTACCTCGCCTTCCTCTCCTGGCGCGGCTTCGACCCCGTCTACGACGTGCACACCGGCGACCTGTCCTTCCCCCTGGGCTGCCGCCCCTACCTGGTGCCGCTGTCGTCCGCGACGCCCTCCCCCTTCGCGGTGAACCCGGAGGGCCGCCCGGCCGCGGGGGGTCTGGATCCCGTGGAGGACGACGGCAACGGCGACAACGGGGCCGTGACCGTCGAGGTCGAGGGGCTGGAGAGCCGGGTCACCCCGTTCCCGGTGCCCGCCTCCAAGTACTCGGCGCTGCACCCGGTGGCGGGCGGCGGGCTGGTCTGGCTGCGCTGGCCGATCTCCGGCGCGCTCGGCGAGACCTTCGCCAACCCCGACGACACCAGCGGCCGGCCGACCCTGGAGCACTTCACGCTCACCAAGGCCAGGAAGTCCGAACTCGCCCAGAACCTCGACTGGTTCGCCGTCAGCGGCGACGGCAGCCGGCTGGTGGTCGTCGACGAGGGCGAACTGCGCGCGGTGCCGTCCCACGAGCCGGGCGACTCCGACTCCACGGTGTGGATCGACGCGCGCCGCATCCTGCACACCGTCGACCCCGCGGCCGAGTGGCGGCAGGCGTACGAGGAGGCCGGGCGGCTGATCCGGGCGTACTTCTGGGACCCCGGGATGTGCGGCATCGACTGGGACGGGGTGCTGGACCAGTACCGTCCGCTGGTCGAACGGGTCGCCTCCCCCGACGAGTTCGCCGACCTGCTGCGCGAGGTGCTGGGCGAACTCGGCACCTCCCACGCCTACGTCACGGCGGCCCGGCGCAACGAGGGCCCGCCGCACTACCAGCGCCGCCAGGGCCTGCTGGGCGCCAACCTCGTCCGCCGGGACGGCGGCTGGACGGTGAAGCGGATCCTGCCCGGCGACTCCTCCGACTCCAAGGCCCGCTCGCCGCTCGCCGGCACGGGCATCCGGGAGGGCGCGGTCCTCACCCACGTCGACGGCCGCCCGGTGGGCCCCGGCCGGGGGCCCTACCCGCTGCTGGCCGGCGCGGGCGGGACGACGGTGGAGCTGACCTTCACGCCCGCCGGGGGCACCGGCCCGCCGCGGCGGGTCGCCGTCGTGCCGCTCACCGACGAGCGGCCGCTGCGGTACCAGGACTGGGTGGCCAAACGCCGGGAGGTGGTGC
Source organism: Streptomyces sp. AHA2 (assembly GCF_036857595.1). NCBI lineage: Bacteria > Bacillati > Actinomycetota > Actinomycetes > Kitasatosporales > Streptomycetaceae > Streptomyces > Streptomyces sp. AHA2. Next base: position 26,132 of record NZ_JAUQWJ010000013.1, on the reverse strand, counting down.
GGGAGTTGAGCGGGGGCCGCTGCGGCTACCTGCACATCCCCGACATGGGCGGCTCGGGCTGGGCGCAGTTCAACCGCGACCTGCGCATGGAGGTCTCCCGGCCCGCGCTGATCGTGGACGTGCGCGGCAACGCGGGCGGGCACATCAGCGAACTGGTCGTCGAGACCCTCGGCCGCACCGTCCTCGGCTGGGACCTGACCCGCGACGCCGAGCCCGTGTCGTACGCCTCCAACGCACCGCGCGGCCCGGTGGTCGCCCTGGCCGACGAGGCGACCTCCTCCGACGGCGACATGATCACCGCCGCGTTCAAACTGCTCGGGCTGGGGCCCGTGGTGGGGCAGCGCACCTGGGGCGGAGTGGTCGGCATGACCGGCCGGCACCTGCTGGGCGACGGCACCGTGATCACGGTGCCGATGAACGCGGCCTGGTTCGGCGCCTACGGCTGGTCGGTCGAGAACAAGGGCGTCGCCCCCGACATCGACGTGCTGCGCACCCCGCTCGACTGGGCCGAGGGACGGCACGCCCAGCTCACCGACGCGGTCGAACTCGCCCTGCACCTGCTGGAGACGAACCCGCCCGCCACCCCTCCCACGTACAGCGACGTGCCGGACCGCTCCCGCCCGAAGCTGCCGCCGCGGCCCTGACCGGCACGGGAAAGGGGCGCCCCGCACGGGGGCGCCCCAGTCCGCTCAGCACGCAACGTCAGGCGTCGAAGTCCTGGTCGAAGCGGTCCTCCTGCTCGCGCTCACGCTCACGGTCGCGCTGCGGCTGCGAGGGGTTCATGTCCTCCTCGCGCCGGCGGCCGCGGCCCTGCATCTGCTCGCGAGCCTGGTCCGCCTTCTGACGGGCCTGGTTCTGCCACTGCTCGGACTTCTCCTGGAACTGGTCCTTCATACCCATGTGGGTTCACTCCCGTTGGGGGTGAGGGGATCTGGCTCGATCAGATTCACACGGGCGGTGACCCTGCGCATGTCGATCACTCACGGAGCGTAGTGCGCCGCTGTTCGTCCGCCGCGCCACCGGCCCCGACCAGGCCCGTGCGCATCCCCGGCAGCCGGTCGGCGAAGCGCCGCATCTCGCGCTGGCCCACCGTCCCGATGACCGCGGGCAGGTAACCGCGCACCCCCTGCATCCCGCGCAGCCACCACTGCCCGTAGACATGGCTCGACCTGCGCTCGATCCCCGCCACCAGCCGGTCCACCGCGGGGCCCAGCGGATAGGTCTTGTTGGACGGCCAGGGCAGCCGCTGCCGCAACTCCCGCATCACGTCGTCCTGGTCGGCCCCGCGCACCATGTCCGTGTCGGTCCACGACAGATACCCGACCCCGACCCCGACACCCCGGTACCCCACCTCGGCCCGCAGGCTGTGCGCGTACGCCTCCACGCCCGACTTGGACGCGCAGTACGCGGTCATCATGGGCGCCGGGGTGATCGCGGCCAGGGACGCGATCTGCAGCAGGTAGCCCCGGCTCTCCAGCAGCGCCGGCAGGAAGGCCCGCGCGGTCACCGCCGAGCCGACCAGGTTCACCTCGATGACCCGCCGCCAGGACTCCGGGTCGGAGTCGGCGAACGGACCACCGGTCGCCACACCGGCGTTGGCGACGACGATGTCCACCCGGCCGAAGCGCTCCTTCACCGCCGCGGCGACGCGGGCCATCTCCTCGTGGTCGGTGACGTCGGCGTGCCAGTGGTCGCTGTCGCCGTGCAGCCGCGCGGACACCTGCTTGAGCGCGTCCGGCTCCAGCCCGACCAGGGCGACCCTCACGCCTCGGGCGGACAGCTTGCGGGCCAGCAACTCCCCCACGCCGCGCGCCGCTCCGGTCACCACGGCGACCTTGCCCTCGATGCCGGCCCTGCTCATGCGCTCTCCTCGGATACGGCCTGGACATGGGTGGTGACGAGCTCGCGTATCGCGTCGGTGACCGGCCCGGGCGCCTCGATGGGCGACATGTGGCCGATGCCGGGCAGTTCGGTGACCCCGGTGCACTGCGGCAGCGCCTCGCACAGGGCCCGCGCCTGCGACGGCGGCGTCAGCCGGTCCGCCGTGCCGACGACGACCGCCGTCGGCACCCGCAACTCCCGCACGTCGTGGTCGAGATCGAGCAGGTCCAGCACCTGCGACCAGGTGTGGCGGACCGTGCGGGGGCAGGCGTGCACGATGCGGGCACAGGCCTCGACCATGTGCGGCGCCGAAGCGGGGCCCATGGTCCCGTACTTGAGGATCCGGCGGGCCAGGGGTGTGACCGGCCCGAGCGGAGCGCGCGAGCCGAGGATCCGCCGGGTCAGCCAGGTGCGCAGCCGCCCGGGCCGCAGGGGCACGACGGTGGAGGAGGCCACCAGCTGCGAACTGCCCGTGCTGCACAGCAGGACCGCGGCCGCGTGGGCGCGGAAACCGGGTCGGGCGGAGGCCGCCATGACGGTCATGCCGCCCATGGAGTGCCCCGCGATCACGGCCTGTTCGCCGGGGGCGAGGGTGGCCTCGAGGACGGCCACCAAGTCGTCGGCGAGCGTGTCGGTGCTGCACGCCGGGCTCGCGGGGCTGCGGCCGTGGCCGCGCTGGTCGTAGGCGATGACCCGGTGGTCGGCGGCCAGGTCGCGGATCTGCGCCGCCCAGAAGGCGGTGGAGCAGGTCCAGCCGTGGACGAGGACCGCCGCGGGGGCGCCCTCGGGGCCGTGGACCTCCACGTGCAGCCGGGCACCGTCGGCGGAGACGGCGGTCAGTTCGCGCACCGGGACGGGCGGGGCGTAGGGCCCGGAGTCGACGTGCATGAGGCGGCTCACGCGTCCACCCCCGCCTTCGTCGCGTCCCGCTTCTCACCCCGGCCGGCCGCGGGCGGCCGCAGCACGTCGTACTCGGCCAGATCCACCCGCCGCGTGGCCCGCCGGAACTCGGCGGTCGTACCGGGCCAGATGGTGGTGTTGCGGCCGCTCGCGTCGAGGTACCAACTGGTGCAGCCGCCGGTGTTCCACACCGTCCGCCGCATCCGCTCCTGCACGCGGTGGTTCCACCGCCGCACCGCCTCGGGCCGCGCGTCGAGGGCGACCCGCCCTCCCCCAGAGCCCGAAGGGCCTGGGGGGACCCCCAGGACGTCGAGCTGGCGCACGAAGTCGGCCAGGTAGTTCAGCTGGGACTCGATCATCAGGATCATCGAGGAGTTCCCCAGGCCCGTGTTGGGCCCGATGATCGTCATCCAGTTGGGGAAACCGGCCGCTGAGGCACCGCGCAGGGCCTCCATGCCGCCCTGCCACGTCTCGGCCAGCGTCCGCCCGTCGGCACCCACGACCCGGTCGGCGATCGGCATGTCGGTGACGTGGAAGCCGGTGGCGAAGACGATCGCGTCGACCTCGGCCTCACTGCCGTCGGCGGCGACCAGGGTGGATCCGCGCACCTCGGTCAGGCCGCCGGCCACGACGTCCACGTTCGGCCGGGCGATCGCCGGGTAGTACTCGCTGGACAGCAGGATCCGCTTGCAGCCGATGCGGTAGTCCGGGGTCAGCTTGGCCCGCAGCGCCGGGTCCTTGATCGCCCGGGCCATGTTGCGCTTGGCCAGCTGCTCGACGAAGCCCAACTCGTTCGGTCGCTTGGTGAACGCCTGGACCTGCAGCTCCCGGATGCCCCACAGCAGTCCGCGGCGCAGCCGGGAGGTGAAGGGCAGCTGCCGGTGCAGCCACCGCTCGGCCTCGCTGATGGCCCGGTCCATCCGGGGCATGACCCACGGCGGGGTGCGCTGGAAGAGGGTGAGCCGGGAGACCTGCGGCTGGATCGACGGCACGATCTGGATGGCCGAGGCACCGGTGCCCACCATGGCGACGCGCTTGCCGCGCAGGTCGTAGTCGTGGTCCCAGCGGGCGGAGTGGAACACCTTGCCGGGGAAGGACTCCAGGCCGGGGATGTCCGGCACCTTCGGGTCCGACAGCGGCCCGGTGGCCGACACGACGATGTCGGCGGACAGGTTCCCGCTGCTGGTGTCGATGTCCCAGCACAGCCGCTCGCCGTCCCAGGCCATCCGCTTCACCTCCGAGTCGAAGCGGATGTGCGGGCGCAGCCGGAAGGTGTCCGCCACGTGCTCCAGGTAGGCGCGGATGTGCTCCTGGCCGGAGAAGGTGCGCGGCCAGTCCGGGTTGGGCGCGAAGGAGAAGGAGTACAGGTGCGAGGGCACGTCGCAGGCGCACCCCGGGTAGCTGTTGTCCCGCCAGGTGCCGCCGACGCTGCCCGCCCGCTCCAGCACGACGAAGTCGGTGATCCCCTCCCGGCGCAGCCGCACGGCGGCCCCCAGCCCGCCGAACCCGGATCCGACCACCGCTACCCGTACGTGCTCGCGTTCGCACTCACCCATGCCGACACCTCCACACACCACGAGAACTGTGCCAGTGAACACTGGCGCAATGGGAGCGTAGGACAGGAACGTACCGATGGGTAGGGGGCGGGACGAGGAAGTTACCGGCGGTACGCCGTAAGGTGCCCAGGTGGCCGAGAAGCGTGAATACCGCATGGAAGAGCTGGCCCGCCTCGCCGGGATCACGGTGCGCACCCTGCGCTTCTACCGCGAACGCAAGCTGATCCCGCCGCCCCGCCGCGAGGGCCGCATCGCCTGGTACGACGACGGCCACCTGGCCCGGCTGCGCACCATCACGGCCCTGCTGGAGCGCGGCCACACCCTCAGCGGCATCGCGGAACTGGCCGAGGCCTTCGACCACGGCCGGGACGTCGGCGACCTCCTCGGCGTCGGCCCGCCCACCGAGGAGGAGCCGGTCCACCTCACCCCCGAGGACCTCGCCGACCACTTCGCCGGCGAGGCCACCCCGGAGAACCTGGCCGCCGCCATGGACCTCGGCTACCTCGGCACCGACGGCGGCGAGATCGTCCACATCAGCCGCCGCCTGCTGGAGGTCTCCTCGGCCCTGGTCCGCGAGGGCATCCCGCTCGCGGAGGTCCTGGCCGCCGCGAAGGAGGTCCGCACCCACACCGACGCCCTGGCCGACCTCTTCACGGCCCTGGTCCTCCGCCACGCCGGGCCACAGGACCTCCCCCGCCTGCGCCCTCTGGCCCGCAGCGTGGTCGAGGCGGAACTGTCCCTGGCACTGGACCGGCGGATGCGCGAGGGCGGCTCTCGAGGGGGACGGCCCTAGCGGTCGTAGACGACGGTCACGGGAGCGTGGTCGGACCACCGCTCGGCGTGTGTCGCGGCCCGCTCCACGAACCCCTTGACCGCCCGTTCGGCGAGCCCCGGGGTGCAGACGTGGTAGTCGATGCGCCAACCCGTGTCGTTGTCGAAGGCCCGCCCCCGGTACGACCACCACGAATAGGGGCCCTCCGTGTCCGGGTGGAGGGCGCGGACCACGTCGACGTAGCCCCCGTCCGCCGGGTCGAGGACGCTGCTCAGCCAGGCGCGCTCACCGGGCAGGAAACCGGAGGACTTCTGGTTGCCGCGCCAGTTCTTCAGGTCCGCCTTGTCGTGCGCGATGTTCCAGTCCCCGCAGACCAGCACCTCGCGCCCCTCGGCGGCGGCCCGCTGCCGGAGGTCCTTCAGGTAGGCGAGGAACTCGCCCATGAAGCGCTCCTTCTCGTCCTGCCGCTCGGTGCCGGCCTCGCCCGAGGGCAGGTACAGCGAGGCGACGGTGACGCCCGGCAGGTCCGCCTCCACGTACCGGCCGCTGCCGTCGAACTCGGCGGAGCCGAAGCCGGTCCGCACCCGGTCCGGCTCGCGGCGGCTGTACAGGGACACCCCGGCCCGGCCCTTCGCGGCGGCCGGGGCGTGCACGACGTGCCAGCCCTCGGGCGCCCGGACGTGCTCGGGCAGCTGGTCCGGTTCGGCCCGCACCTCCTGCAGGCACAGCACATCGGCCCCGGTCCCGGCGAGCCACTCCACGAAGCCCTTCTTCGCGGCGGCCCGCAGCCCGTTCACATTCACAGAGGTCACAGTCAGCACCCCGGCACGATACCGGCACCCTGGACTGCGTCCAGTTCCGGATCGCCTACCGTGTCTGTCATGCACATTCGCCGGGTCTCCTTCGACCACCCCGACGCCCTGAAGCTGAACGACCAGGTCCAGGCCGAGTACGCCGTCCGCTACGGGGACGACGGCGACGCCACCCCCATGGCCGCCGCGGACTTCGACCCGCCGAACGGCACCTACCTGGTCGCCTACGACACGGACGGCACACCGGTCGCCTCGGGTGGCTGGCGCAGGCAGGACGCCAACGGCGAGGGCAACCTCGACGGGGACGCCGAGCTCAAGCGGATGTACGTGATCGAGCAGATGCGCGGCCGGGGTCTGGCCCGCCGCATCCTGGCGGCCCTGGAGGAGGACGCCCGCTCGGCCGGCCGGATCCGCATGGTCCTGGAGACCGGCACCAAGCAGCCCGAGGCCATCGCCCTGTACACGTCCAGCGGCTACGCGCCCTGCGGCAAGTTCGGCTACTACCGCCATCACGAGGCGAGCCGCTGCTTCGCCAAGGACCTGCGGCCGGGCGCGGGCGCCGACGGCGCCTGACGGGGGCTCAGCGAGCATCACGGCTGTGGCCCGCGTCACCGCGGTGCGGGCCGCCACCGGCCACCCGCTCACGGGTCGGGCCCTGAACATACGTCAGAGCCCGGTCGGTTTCCCGACCGGGCTCTGAGCTGCGTGGACCTGAGGGGATTTGAACCCCTGGCCCCCTCGATGCGAACGAGGTGCGCTACCGGACTGCGCCACAGGCCCTTGCAACGAGTGAAACTTTAGCACCCCGATCGGCCTGCTTGGAAATCCGTTCCGGAGGGGCGGCCACCTGCGGCTTCGCGGGGCTACTCGTTGGCCGCCCGGGGGCGCTCACCGTCCTCGTACTGATCGAACAGCGGCGTGCGGCCGCGCTCCCGGGCCCGTCGCGCGGAGGCCGCGCGGCGGGCGTCGCTGCGCCCGTCGTCGTCGGCGGAGTCCTGCGGGCGGGGGTCCGCCACGGCCTGCTCCGGGGCGGCGGTGTCCGGTTCGGCGTCCGGCGCGACCGCGCTGGAGCGGGCCGAGCTCCAGGTGTCGGGGGCACCGAGGTCCACGTCGCTGGTGGCCCGCGGGGCGACCGGGGCCGTCACGTACGTCGGCAGGGGCACCGGCACCGGCTCCCAGCTGTCGCCGCCCTGGCCGGGCCGCCGCTGCCGCTCGCGCTGCTGGTCGACCCACTCGGCGTGGTCGGTCTGCTCGACGAGGGCGCGCCGGTCGGCCGCGAGGGCGGACAGGCCGGGGTCGGTCACCGGCTCGGGTCCCTCCTCCGGCTCGTCGGCCTCCTCGTCGGCCGCGAGGCGCCTGCGGGGCTGGCGCTGCCGCTCGCGCAGCCGCTGGGCCGCGGCCTCGGCCATGCGGCGGTCCATCTGGTAGGCGAACCGCCGGCGCTCCTGGGAGCGCAGGTAGGCGATGTACACGCTGAGCATGACCGCGGGCACCCCGGGGGCCCACAGGAACGCGAGTCCGCCGACGGCGGCGACGACCGCGCCGAGGGTGAAGGCGAGGAAGAGCATGATCGTGGTGCGCCGGCGGCGCGCGAGGACCTTCGAGCGCCGGGCCCGCGCTGCGGCCGCCTCGGCCTGCGGCGAGGCGCGCCGGGCGACGGGCACCCGCGCGCGGTCGCGGGCGCGGTCGCGACCGGCCGGGTCCGGCGCGGGATCATCCGGGTGGGCCGGCTGCTCGCGGGCGGGCTGCGGTACGGGCACCTGGGTGTGCGGACGGGTCTTGGACACGGCGAAGGCCCGGACGTCCACCGACTCGGTGACGGCGTCCAGCTCGTCGGCGCCCTGCTCCCCCTCCTCGGCGGAGCGCGCCTGCAGGTCCTTGGCGTACCGGCGCTCCATGGCCGCCTTTCCGGACAGGAGCCGGATGGCGGTGCTGAAGCGTTCCGTCGGACGGGCCTCGTTCAGCTCGTCCTGCCTACGGAGCCACATCGGCACCAAGTAGGCGGCCCAGGCCCCGACAATGACTGCGTAGATGAGGCCGCTGCTGCTCACGCCTCACACCGTAGAGGGGTTTGCATGAGGCCATCTGCCAATTGAGCCGGTGTGTCGCACGATCTGGCTGATATTTCGAACTTTTTTTGTGATCGATGCGATCAGCAGACCGCTCGGGCCGGGAATTCCTAGCCCCGAGGCGGTCATCGGGCGATCAATTTCGAACAAGCATTCAATTTCCGGGGTGGCGGCGCATTCCCGGATTACTCTGCGATCGAGCCCGGTGCCAGCGCCTGAGCAGCCCGTCCGGCACTTCCTCGGCCGTGAGCGCGAAGACGAGATGGTCGCGCCAGGCGCCGTCGATGTGCAGATAACGCGGCCGCAGACCCTCCTCGCGGAATCCGAGTTTCTCCACCACCCGGCGGCTGGGCCCGTTCTCCGGGCGAATGCAGACCTCGATGCGGTGCAGTCCGACGGACCGGAAACAGTGATCCGTCACGAGGGCCACCGCCGTCGGCATCACCCCGCGGCCGGCCACCGCCTCGTCCACCCAGTAGCCGATGTGCCCCGAGCACATCGAGCCCCAGGTGATCCCGGCGACCGTCAGCTGGCCGACCAGCCGCCCCTGGTACTCGATCACGAAGGGCAGCATCCGGCCGGCGTTCGCCTCCGACCGCAGGTGGCGCACCATCTGGCGGAAGGTCGGGCGGTGCGTCAGGGGCCCGCCCGGCGTGGGCGGCGGGATCGTCGCCTCCCAGGGGCGCAGCCAGTCGCGGTTGCGCCGGTTGACCTCGCGCCACGCCCGCTGGTCGCGCAGCTTTATGGGCCTGAGGACGAGGTCGCCCTCCACCAGCTCGACGGGCCAGGATGGGCGGTTCAGCTCGCACCCCCACTGCCGGGTCTCGGGTGGTCACCGCCGCGCAGCTGCTCGGCGGCGTGGACGAGCAGCGGCTGCAGGACGGCGAGGCCGTCCTGCACACCGCCGCTGGATCCGGGCAGGTTGACGATCAGTGTCCGTCCGGCCACTCCGGCCAGACCGCGGGAGAGGGCCGCGGTCGGCACCTTCTCGCGGCCGAACGCCCGGATGGCCTCGGCGATGCCGGGCACCTCGTGGTCGATCACCCGGCGGGTGGCCTCCGGGGTGCGGTCAGTGGGTGAGATGCCCGTGCCGCCGGTGGTGACGATCACGTCGTAGCCGGCCTCGGCCCCGGCCCGCAGGGCCGCCTCGACCGGGTCGCCGTCGGGGACGACCTCGGGGCCGTCCACGGCGAAGCCGAGGCGCCGGAGGCCGTCGGCGATCAGCGGGCCGCCCCTGTCCTCGTAGACACCGGCGGCGGCCCGGTTCGAGGCGGTGACGACCAGGGCGCGGTAGGGGGTCGGCACCGCCTGGCCGGCCGGCGCTTGGCGTGTCATGACCGGCTCCAGTCGCCCGACTTGCCGCCCGTCTTCTCCTCCACCCGCACGTCCGTGATCACCGCTCCCTTGTCGACCGCCTTGACCATGTCGATCACGGTGAGCGCGGCGACGGAGACCGCGGTGAGGGCCTCCATCTCCACGCCCGTGCGGTCCGTGGTCCTGACGGTGGCCAGGATCTCCACCGCGTCGTCCGCGACCGACAGGTCCAGTTTCACACCGGACACCGACAAGGGGTGGCAGAGCGGGATGAGGTCGGGGGTGCGCTTGGCGCCCATGATCCCGGCGATCCGCGCGGTCGCGAGGGCGTCGCCCTTGGGGACGCCCTCCCCGCGCAGGAGTTCGATCACGCGGGGGGAGACGAGGACGCGTCCGCTGGCACGGGCGGTGCGCGCGGTGACGTCCTTGTCCGACACGTCGACCATGCGGGCCGCGCCCGCCTCGTCGATGTGCGTCAGCCGGTCCTGTGCGGGGCCGTCCCGCGTGGGTGGGTCCTGCGTGCTCATGCTGTGTGGCGCTCCCGGTCCGGGCCCGTCGCGGTGCGGCGCGGGGCCTGCTGTGCGCGACACGGTACCCCCAACCAGGGGCTATCGGCCGAGCAGGACCACCTCGACGTCGGTGCCCGGCTCGACGGACTCGGTGTCCTCGGGGACGACGATGAGGGCGTCCGCGTGGGCGAGGGCGGCGACCAGGTGGGATCCGGCCCCGCCGACGGGGGTGACCCGGCCGCGGGAGCAGGTGGCGCGCAGGAACTGGCGGCGGCCCTTGGGGGAGGTCAGGGCCTTGTCCGCGACGAGCGTCGCCCGCGTCGTGGGGCGGTGCACGTCGTCCAGGCCCATGAGCGTGCGGATGGCCGGGCGGACGAACAGCTCGAAGGACACGTACGACGACACCGGGTTGCCGGGCAGGGCCAGCAGCGGGGTGTGGTCGGGGCCGATGGAGCCGAAGCCCTGGGGCTTGCCGGGCTGCATGGCGAGCTTGCGGAACTCCACGCCGCTGCCGGGCTCGTCCTCGTCGCCGACGTGGGACAGGGCCTCTTTGACGACGTCGTAGGCGCCGACGCTGACGCCGCCCGTGGTGACCACGAGGTCGGCGCGGACCAGCTGGTCCTCGATGGTGGAGCGCAGGGTCTCGGCGTCGTCGGCGACGGCGCCCACGCGGTAGGCGATGGCGCCGGCGTCCCGGGCGGCCGCGGTGAGGGCGAAGCTGTTGGAGTCGTAGATCTGACCCGTGCGCAGTTCGGTGTCGGGCTGGACGAGTTCGCTGCCGGTGGAGAGCACCACCACGCGCGGGCGGGGGCGTACGCGGACGGTGCCGCGGCCGATCGCGGCGAGCAGGGCGATCTGCGGCGGGCCGAGGACCGTGCCCGCTTCCAGGGCGCGGTCGCCGGCCTTCACGTCGCTGCCCTTCTCGCGCACGTGCGCGCGGGGCCCGGCCGGACGGTGGACGTGCACCGTGCCGGTGGCGCCCTCGGGGGCGAGGCTGCGGGCGCGCATGCCGTGCACCGGGCCCTCGCCGAGCCCGCCGTCGGTCCACTCCACAGGCACGACGGTCTCGGCGCCGGGCGGCAGGGGGGCGCCGGTCATGATGCGGGCGGCCTGGCCGGGCCCCACGTGGAGCGGCTCGGCCCGGCCCGCGGCCACGTCCCCGACGACCTCCAGGGCCGCCGGGAACTGCTCGCTCGCGCCCGCCACGTCCGCGACCCGCACCGCGTAGCCGTCCATCGAGCTGTTGTCGAAGGGCGGCAGGGACACCGGCACCGTGACGTCCTCGACGAGGACGCAGCCCTGGGCGTCGAGCAGGTGCAGCTCGATGGGCTCCAGGGGCCGGACGGTGGCGAGGATGTCCTCGAGGTGCTCGTCCACCGACCACAGGTGGCCGGGGCCGACGTGGTCGTGGCCGGTGACGCGGGGCGCGGCGCTGCTCAACGTGCTACATCTCCTCGGCTACGTAACTGCGAAGCCAGGTCCGGAACTCCGGGCCCAGGTCTTCACGTTCGCACGCCAGCCGGACAATGGCACGCAGGTAGTCACCGCGGTCGCCGGTGTCATAGCGGCGGCCCTTGAAGACGACGCCGTGCACCGGGCCGCCGATCTTCTCGTCCTCCGCGAGCTGCTGGAGGGCGTCGGTCAGCTGGATCTCGCCGCCGCGGCCGGGCTCGGTCCGGTTCAGCACGTCGAAGATGTGCGGGTCGAGGACGTAGCGGCCGATGATCGCGTAGTTGGAGGGCGCGTCGGCCGGGTCGGGCTTCTCGACCAGGCCGCCGACCTTGACGACGTCGCTGTCCTCGGTGGTCTCCACGGCCGCGCAGCCGTAGAGGTGGATCTGCTCCGGAGCGACCTCCATGAGGGCGACGACGCTGCCGCCGCGCTGTTCCTGGACCTCGACCATGCGCTGCAGCAGGGGGTCGCGGGGGTCGATCAGGTCGTCGCCGAGGAGGACGGCGAAGGGCTCGTCGCCGACGTGCGGGGCGGCGCAGAGGACGGCGTGGCCGAGGCCCTTGGGGTCGCCCTGGCGGACGTAGTGCATGGTCGCGAGGTCGCTGGACTCCTGGACCTTGGCGAGGCGGTCCTCGTCACCCTTCTTCAGCAGGGCCGATTCCAGCTCGTAGTTGCGGTCGAAGTGGTCCTCGAGGGGGCGCTTGTTGCGGCCCGTGACCATGAGGACGTCGTCGAGACCCGCTGCGACGGCCTCCTCGACCACGTACTGGATCGCCGGCTTGTCGACGACCGGCAGCATCTCCTTGGGAGTGGCCTTGGTGGCCGGCAGGAACCGGGTGCCGAGGCCTGCCGCGGGGATGACAGCCTTGCTGATCCGAGGGTGGGACTGTGTCATGCCGAACACCCTAGCCGCTGCCTTGGGATGGAATCTGCGGCTCCGATTCATAAGCACTCATATGAGCTGATTGCCAGGGTACGGGAGCAACCATTGAGTCACATCGCACGTCCGGGCGAGCCTGACAAGCGCGGTTTGCGGCGCGGATTCCTCGAGGTGAGGAGCAGGTTGACGGCGGATGACCTGCGGGAGACGTCGGCCGCGCTGGCGGGGCGGGCGCTGGAGCTGCCCGAGCTGGCCAACGCCGGGACGGTCGCTGCGTACGTCTCGGTGGGGAGTGAACCGGGAACGCTCGCGCTCCTGGACGCTCTGCGCGCCCGGGGCGTGCGCGTGCTGCTGCCGGTGCTGCTGCCGGACAACGACCTCGACTGGGGCGAGTACGAGGGCGAGGCCGCGCTGGCGCGCGTCCGCCACGGCGGCCGGATGGCCCTGTACGAGCCGGCGGGCGAACGCCTCGGGCCGGACGCGGTGACCGCGGCGGACGCCGTGCTGCTGCCCGGCCTCGCCGTCGACGCCCGGGGGATGCGGCTGGGGCGCGGCGGGGGCTCCTACGACCGGGTGCTGGCACGGCTGGAGCGCGCGGGCACGCATCCGGCGCTGGTGGTGCTGCTCTACGACACCGAGGTCGTGGCGCACGTCCCGGAGGAACCGCACGACCGTCCGGTGCACGCGGCGGTGACACCGTCGGGAGTACGGCGGTTCGGCCGGCCGTCCTGACATCGCAGGGCCGGGGGACACCGCGCAACCCGCGGGGAACGAAGGGACGCACCTCCACGCGCGTGTGGTGCCCGGTGACGGCGAACGGCCCTCCACGCGTACGTGGAGGGCCGTCGTGCTGCCGGTGTCAGGGGCTCAGGGCTTGAGCACCAGCTTGTCGGTCGTGCCGTTCTCCACCGCCCGGTCCGAGAAGGACCACGGCAGCAGTTCGCCGTCGGCCCACTTGTCCGTCTGGTCGACGTAGTGGGCGCTGTAGGCGTGCCCCGAGGCGCCGGTGAGGTTGATCCAGCGGGACTTGTCGAGGTCGCCGAGGTTCACGACCATCCGCATGGACGGCACCCACACCACCCCGTAGCCGCCGGCGGCGTTCCAGCCGGTGGCGTTGACCGTGGCCTCGCCGCCGCTGAGCTCCCAGGGACCGCGGTTGAGGGCGTACCGGACGAAGCCGGGACCGGCCGTGCCGAGGGTCTGGTTCTTCAGGAACAGGCGGTGCAGCCGGCCCCAGCTCCAGGAGTCGATGTCCTTGCCGAGCTTGGCGGTCAGCTCCCAGCGGGCGTCGACCATGGCCCTCCGGAGCAGCTGGTCGCGGTTGACGGCGCCGTCGCGCGTGCCCGCCTCGGGCGTCCTCCACCAGTCGCTGTCCGGCTGGGTCATCAACGTGCGGACCACCTCGTACCAGCGGTCGCCGCCGTCGGGCTGGGCCCGGTCGGGGTCGCGCCGGCCGCACTCGCGGACCTCTCCGGCCTCGTCGGCGGGACCGGTGGTGTTGACCGGCTTGACCCACAGGCACTGGCCCTTGGGACGCAGCTCCTTGGGCAGCTTGTTGCCGAAGGCGAGCTTGAGGACGTTGCGCCAGACGGCGTTGAAGTACGCGGCGGCGGCCGAGTCGGCGTCCTGGGTGTAGTCCCAGCCCTCGAGGAGCTTCTGCGCCTGGCGGACGTCCTTGTTCTCCGGGTCGATCTTCAGCAGCGTGGGCACCAGCAACCGGGCGATCTCGCTGCTGTTGTCCAGCTGCATCTGCCGCATGTCGTCGGTGGAGATCTTGCCGCCGTCCTTGATCTTCGACTGGATCAGGTCGGTGATCCGCTGGCTGCGCGCGCCGTAGCCCCAGTCCGTGGTGAGCGTGTAGGGGTACTTGTCCGCGTCGACCACGGCCTGGTTGGCGGTGACGATGTAGCCGCGCTTCGGGTTGTACTCGTAGGGCAGCGCGTCCTGCGGGATGTAGCCGGTCCAGCGGTAGTCGGGGTCCCAGCCGGGTGCGGGGACGGACCCGTCGTGGTTCTCCGCGCGCGTGGGGATCCTGCCGGGCAGGGTGTAGCCGATGTTGTCCTCGGTGTCGGCGTAGACGAGGTTCTGCGAGGGGACCTCGAACAGGGCCGCGGCCTTGCGGAAGTCGGACCAGTCCTTCGCCTTGCCCATGGCGAAGACGGCGTCCATGGTCCGGCCCGGCTGCAGGGCGGTCCAGCGCAGCGCGACGCCGTAGCCGTCGCCCCGGTCGGGCGCGGCGGTGTCGACGGCGGCCTTGCGGCCGACCGTCACGAGTTCCTCGTCGCGGTCGGACAGCAGGGGCCCGTTGTTGGTCTCGCGGACGACGATCTTCTTGGACGTCCCGCCGGCGACCCTGATGGTCTCCTCGCGCGTGGTGAATGGCTTGATCTTGCCGTCGTACTGGTAGCCGTCCCCGGTGATCTTCTCGAGATAGAGGTCGGTGACGTCGACGCCGGAGTTGGTCATGCCCCAGGAGATGTCCTGGTTGTGGCCGATGATCACGCCGGGCATGCCGGCGAAGGTGTAGCCGCTGACGTCGTACTGGCAGGTGCTGGAGACGCTGCGGCAGTGCAGGCCCATCTGGTACCAGACGGACGGCAGCGAGGGCGACAGGTGCGGGTCGTTGGCCAGCAGCGGCTTGCCGGTGATGGTGTGCTTTCCGCCGACGACCCAGGAGTTGGAGCCGATGCCGTCACCGTTCACACCGACGGCCGGGGGCAGGTCGTCCAGGACCCGGGTGAGACCGGTGAGCTGGCTCTCCACGCCCGAGGTGCCGGACGGGCCGGACGCCCCGGCGGAGGTGCCCGCCGTGCCCGAAGTGCCCGCCGTGCCCGAACCGGTGCCGCCGGTGCCGCCGGTGCCGCCCGCGCCGGGCGTCCCGGAGGTTCCGGCCGTTCCGCCGGTGCCGGACGTGCCGGTCGAGCCGCCCTGGGTGAAGGCGCCGGTCAGCTCGCTGAACTGGCCCTCCTGCACGATCGCCTTGTTCCTGCCGTACGGGTACCGCGGGTAGAGGTCGGCGATCTGCTTCGGGCCCAGACGGCTGGTCAGCAGGGCGCGGTCGATCTCGTCCTGCATGTTGCCGCGCAGGTCCCAGGCCATCGCCTTCAGCCAGGAGATCGAGTCGACCGGGGTCCACTTCTGCGGCTTGTAGTCGTTGGTGAGGCCCAGCGCCGCGTACTCCAGGGAGATGTCCTCGCCCTCCTTGCCCTGGAGGTAGGCGTTGACCCCCTCGGCGTAGGCCTGGAGGTACTTCTTCGTGGCGGCCGACAGCTTGGTCTCGTACTCGCGTTCGGCGACCCGGTCCCAGCCGAGGGTGCGCAGGAACTCGTCGTTGTCGACCTGGCTCTTGCCGAACATCTCCGAGAGCCGGCCAGAGGCCATGTGGCGGCGCACGTCCATCTCGTAGAACCGGTCCTGCGCCTGGACGTAGCCCTGGGCCATGAACAGGTCGGCGTCGGAGGAGGCGTAGATCTGCGGGATGCCGTAGCCGTCCCGTTTGACCTCGACCGGTCCCGACAGGCCCTTGAGCGTGAGGGTGCCCTTGGTCTGCGGGAAGGAGGCCCGGACCGTGCTGATGGTCCAGTACGCGCCGAAGGCGACGCCCCCCAGGAGGGCCAGCACCAGGACGAGCACGAGGAGACGGGCCTTGCGCCCCTTTCTCCTGCCGGACTTGCCGGGCTGCTGACCCGTGGAGGCGGTGGTGTCGGTGGGCATCGCTGTCCTTGCTGTCCTAACGCGAGCGGCAGGTTCGGCTGTGCTTTTAACTGAGCGCTGGAGCAACGATAGGCGCAGGGCCTTGCGCCCCTTGACGCGGAGTCGGGAACCGGCACGGACGGACGTTCGATCTTGCCCTCTCGAGTGTCAAGAAATCGTCAAGAGTTAGGTAAGGTAACGAAGTAGTTGGCGCGAAGCGTCACTGCGTCATGTGCGATGTACGTGAGCCCACGCGCGCGTGCGTGCGGGCCAGGGAAGGATTCGGCCGCTGACTGTCCACCACCTCAACCAGCTCCTGCTCGTCTGCTCGCTCGTCCTGCTCGTCGCCGTCGCAGCGGTACGGATCTCCTCGCGCAGCGGGCTCCCCAGCCTGCTCGTGTACCTGGGGATCGGTGTCGCCATGGGCCAGGACGGCGTGGGCGACATCCACTTCAACAACGCCGAGCTGACCCAGGTCATCGGGTACGCGGCCCTGGTCGTGATCCTGGCCGAGGGTGGTCTGGGCACGAAGTGGAAGGAGATCGAGCCGGTGATGCCGGCCGCCACGGCGCTGGCGCTGGCCGGTGTCGCGGTGAGCGTCGGGGTGACGGCGTCGGCCGCGCACTACCTGGTCGGGCTGGAGTGGCGGCAGGCACTGATCATCGGGGCGGTGGTCTCCTCGACCGACGCGGCCGCCGTGTTCTCCGTCCTGCGCAAGATCCCCCTCCCCGCGCGCGTGAAGGGCACGCTGGAGGCGGAGTCCGGCTTCAACGACGCTCCCGTGGTCATCCTCGTGGTGTCCCTGTCCACCGCCGGACCGGTCGAGCACTGGTACGTGCTGCTGGCGGAGATCCTGCTGGAGCTGGCGATCGGCGCGGCCATCGGACTCGCGGTGGGCTGGCTGGGTTCCTGGGGGCTCAGGCACGTGGCGCTGCCCGCGTCCGGCCTCTACCCGATCGCCGTCATGGCCATCGCCGTGGTCGCCTACGCGGCGGGCGCACTGGCCCACGGCAGCGGCTTCCTCGCGGTCTACCTGGCCGCGATGGTGATGGGCAACGCGCGGCTGCCGCACTGGCCGGCCACACGCGGCTTCGCCGACGGCCTGGGCTGGCTGGCGCAGATCGGCATGTTCGTCATGCTCGGCCTGCTGGTGACCCCCCACGAACTGGGCGACGACATCGTGCCCGCGCTGATCATCGGGCTGGTCCTGACCGTGGTGGCCCGACCGCTGGGGGTGTTCGCCTGCCTGCTGCCGTTCCGGGTGCCCTGGCGGGAGTCGGCGCTGATGTCCTGGGCGGGCCTGCGCGGGGCGGTGCCCATCATCCTGGCGACCATCCCGATGGTGAAGGGCGTCGAGGGCAGCGGCCGGATCTTCAACATCGTCTTCGTCCTGGTCGTCGTCTACACCCTCGTCCAGGGTCCGACGCTGCCCTGGCTGGGCCGCAAGCTGCGCCTGGGCGAGGACGCGGAGGCCGCGGACCTCGGCATCGAGTCGGCCCCGCTGGAGCGGCTGCGCGGGCACCTGCTGTCCGTGGCGATCCCCCGGGAGTCGAAGATGCACGGTGTGGAGGTGGCCGAGCTGCGGCTGCCGCACGGGGCCGCCGTGACGCTCGTGGTGCGCGGGGGCGAGTCGTTCGTCCCGCTGCCGACGACGATCTTGCAGCGCGGCGACGAGCTCCTGGTGGTCGCCACGGACCCCGTCCGGGACGCGGCCGAGAGCCGGCTGCGGGCCGTGGGGCACGGCGGCAAGCTGGCCGGGTGGCTGGGGACGGACAGGCCGACGACCTGAGGGCGCTTTGCCCGGTTTGGCATCACCGGGCCGATGGGCCGACGGTGCTCACTTTCACAGGCGCCACCGCTTTGATCCCTGTAAGATGAAGGCGTACCCAGATCGAACCAACTCTGCCTGACGCAGAGCTGGCGCGACCGTATGGCGGTCGGGACACCCCTCCTCACCGGGCCCCGGCATCTACCGCAGTTCCGCGCAAGAGGACAGCTCTCGGCGTGGCCCACGACGGGGCCGGCGCTACCAGGCGGCAGAAAGGCACGGGCCGTGGAGTCCACGGTCACCTCGGAGAAGTCGACGAACTCGACGGCATCCACCCGCCCGGGATACGGCCGGCTGCTGCGCACCCGCGGCGCCTGGACGTTCCTGCTCCCCGGTTTCGCGGCACGCCAGCCGTTCGCGATGCTCACCATCTCCATCGTGCTGCTGGTGCAGCACACCACCGGCTCCTACGGGGCGGCGGGTGCCGTCGCGGCCGCCACCGGGGTCTCCATGGCCCTGTTCGCCCCCTACAGCGGCCGTCTCGCCGACCGCTACGGGCAGCGCGCGGTGCTGGTCCCCGGGGTCCTGCTGCACGCCGCTTCCGGGCTGACGCTGACCGCGCTCGCCCTGACGGACGCGCCCCTGTGGGCGGTCTTCGCGGCCGCCGTGCCGACCGGCGCCTCCGTCCCGCAGGTCGGTCCCATGGTGCGGGCCCGCTGGGGCGTCAAGCTCGGCGACTCCCCGCTGATGCCCACCGCGGCCGCCTTCGAGTCGGTCACGGACGAGCTGACCTTCGTCCTCGGTCCCCTGCTGGCCACCGCGCTGTGCACCACCGTCGACCCGGCCGCGGGACTGGTCACGGAAGCCTCCCTGACCCTGGTCGGCGGTCTGCTGTTCGCCGCGCAGAAGAGCACCCAGCCGACGGTCTCCGGCCGCGGCCACGCGCGCGTGGAGCACGTCTCGGCCCTGCGCGTGCCCGGCGTGCGCGTGCTGATCGTGACCTTCCTGGGCATCGGCACCGTCTTCGGCGGCATGCAGGTCTCGCTGGCCGCGTTCACCGAGTCGATCGGCGAGCCGGGGCTGAACGGCGTCCTCTACGGCGTCTTCGCCGCGGGCAACATGCTCTCCGGCCTGGTCTGCGGCGCGATCGCCTGGAAGGTGGCTCCGCAGCGGCGCCTGGTCGTCGGCTACACCGCGCTCGCGCTGGCCGCGTCGGGCCTGTGGGCCGCCCACTCGGTGCCGGTCCTCGCCGGCCTGGGCCTGCTGGTCGGCGTGTGCATCGCGCCCGCCCTGATCACCGGCTACACCCTGGTCGAGAGCCTCGTCCCGGCGGGTGCCCGCACGGAGGCCTTCACCTGGCTGACCGGCGCGGTGGCACTGGGCCAGGCCGCCGCCGTCACGGTCGCCGGACAGCTGGAGGACCGCCTGTGGGACGGCGCCGGTTTCCTGGTGCCGATGGGCGGCACGGTCCTGGCCCTGCTGACCCTCCTGTCCCTGCGTTCCCGGCTGTCCGCGCGGGGCTCCGGACGGACCGTGGCACGTGGCGTGGGTCACCGCGTGCCGGTGGCAGTGGACTGAGCGGCCGGAATACGTCACTATGGAGCGTCGTTAGCACTCATCGAGTGAGAGTGCCAGGAGGAAGACAGTGCCCACCTACCAGTACCAGTGCACCGAGTGCGGCGAGGGCCTCGAGGCGGTGCAGAAGTTCACCGATGACGCCCTGACCGAGTGCCCCAACTGCACGGGCCGCCTGAAGAAGGTGTTCTCGGCGGTCGGCATTGTCTTCAAGGGCTCCGGCTTCTACCGCAACGACAGCCGCGGCTCCTCGTCGAGCAGCTCCCCGGCCGCGACGAAGTCGTCGAGCTCCTCGTCGTCCTCGGACTCCGGCTCGTCCGGCTCGGGCTCGGGCTCGTCGTCGAGCACGAGCAGCTCGTCCAGCAGCAGCAGCACCACCGCCGCGTAGGGCCTGAGTCCCACAGGACTTCTCACGGGACCCCGTCGCCATCGGCCGACGGGGTCCTCGGCGTTTCCGCGTGCGGTTAGGGTGCGGGCATGGCGAACAAGGCGAACGTGACGGGTGCGGCGGGCTCCGCGGACATCGGGGTCATCGGCGGCTCCGGGTTCTACTCCTTCCTCGACGACGTGACCGAGGTCCACGTCGACACCCCGTACGGGGCCCCCAGCGACTCCCTGTTCCTCGGCGAGGTCGCCGGCCGCCGGGTCGCCTTCCTGCCCCGGCACGGCCGGGGCCACCACCTGCCGCCGCACCGCATCAACTACCGCGCCAATCTCTGGGCCCTGCGGTCGGTCGGCGTGCGCCAGGTCCTCGCCCCGTGCGCGGTGGGCGGGCTGCGCCCCGAGTACGGTCCGGGCACGCTGCTGGTACCGGACCAGTTGGTCGACCGCACCAAGGCCCGCGCCAACTCCTACTTCGACGGGCTGCCGCTGCCCGACGGCTCGGTGCCGAACGTGGTCCACGTGTCGCTGGCCGACCCCTACTGCCCGGCCGGGCGGACCGTCGCGCTGAAGGCGGCGCGCGGCCGGGACTGGGAGCCGGTGGACGGCGGCACGCTGGTCGTGGTCGAGGGACCGCGCTTCTCCACCCGCGCCGAGTCGCTGTGGCACCAGGCGCAGGGCTGGTCGGTGGTGGGCATGACCGGCCACCCCGAGGCGGCGCTCGCCCGCGAGCTGGAGCTCTGCTACACGTCCCTGACGCTGGTGACCGACCTCGACGCCGGCGCGGAGGCCGGGGAGGGCGTCTCGCACGACGAGGTGCTGCGGGTGTTCTCGGCGAACGTGGACCGGCTGCGCGGGGTGCTGTTCGACGCGGTGGCCGGGCTGCCGGGGAACAGTGAGCGGGACTGCCTGTGCGTGGGGGCGCTGGGCGGGATGGACCCGGGGATCGTGCTGCCGTAGTCGTGGCGCCGTGGTCGTGGCGCCGTGGTCGTGGCGCCGTGGTCGTGGCGCCGTGGTCGTGGTGCCCGTAGTCGGTGCCGTAAGCGTGCTGCCGTGCTCGTGGTGCCGTGCTCGTGGTGCCGTGGTCGGCGTCGGCGGCGGGCGGGGCCGGCTGCGGGGGCGGGGCGGGGAGTCACCGGTCAGGGCGGAAGGTGCCGTTCCGGTGAGGGGGTTGTCCACAGCTCCGTGGTGCGTCCACA
The DNA here is from genome assembly GCF_036857595.1 of Streptomyces sp. AHA2. NCBI lineage: Bacteria > Bacillati > Actinomycetota > Actinomycetes > Kitasatosporales > Streptomycetaceae > Streptomyces > Streptomyces sp. AHA2. The sequence goes on along the minus strand of NZ_JAUQWJ010000013.1, from coordinate 5,371 downwards.
GGCGTGAGCGGGTTGCGGGACGGAGCCGCATCGTGGGGAGCGCAAGCCGGTCCCTCGTCGCAGGTGGTGGTATCCGTGTCCCTCGCTCACCCGCCGTCCGTCCCTCCGCCCGTCTCGCCGCCCGTGCCTCCGCCCGTCCCTCCGCCCGTCTCGCCGCCCGTGCCTCCGCCCGTCCCTCCGCATGTCCTCGCACCTTCGTCGCACGTCCCCGCACCCTCGTCACACGTCCCTGCCCCTTCGTCGCTGTCCGGTGGCGTTCCCCCTCGGCCCTCCGGTCGGCTCTCGCGGCCTCCCACGGCGCCTTCCTGGGCCGCTGCCGCGGGACCGCCGGAAGCACAGGTGCCGGCCACTCGTGAGGTGCCGCGGTTCGATCCCGTGCGGGTGCGCGGCGGCCGGTGCCGCTCGGGCCGGCTCGGGCGGCAGCGGCGGCGGATCCTCGCGGCCGGGCTCGTGCTCACCGCGACCGTGTTCGCCATGACGGGTGCGCCCGACGCCGACGGCGCCCGTGGACATCCCCGGGCCCGCCCTCCCGCGCACACGGCGTCGCTGTCCGGAGGGCACGCCGCACCGGCGCGTCCCTCCGCGGCGCGGGTGACGGCGCCCGTCCGCATCGCCGACGCGGCCACCGTACGGCTGCTGCGGCCCGGCGACCGGGTGGACGTCATCGCCGCCGAGGAGACGGCCGGGGGCGGTGAGGCCCGGGTGGTCGCCCGCGGGGTCAGGGTGACGGAGGTCCCCGAGCCCCTGGAGGACTCCCCGGACGCCGGGGCCCTGGTCGTGCTCTCGGTGCCGCGGGACACCGCCGCCCGGCTGGCCGGAGCGAGCGCCGCCGGACGGTTGGCGGTGACGTTGTGGTGACGTATGCGGAGGTTTCGTGCACGGCTTCGTCGAGCCCCGCGTCACCTCCCTCGTCAGAGGGACCCGCGTGCGCTGTTCGGCCGGGTGTTGACGTAGGTTGCGGAGCGTTTTGCTCCACAGGCTGCGCGTACGAGGAGAGGCCCCGAGGTGAGCGAGAAGAAGGAACCGAGCGTCTGGCAGGGCTTCAAGGCCTTCCTGATGCGCGGGAACGTCGTCGATCTGGCGGTGGCGGTCGTGATCGGTGCCGCGTTCACCAACATCGTCAACGCGGTGGTGAAGGGGATCATCAACCCGGTCGTCGGGGCCATCGGAACCAAGAACCTCGACCACTACAGCTCGTGCCTCAGCTCGTCGTGCGAGGGCGAGCAGGGCATCCGCATCCTGTGGGGCTCGGTCCTGGGCGCCACGCTCAGCTTCGTGATCACCGCGGCGGTCGTCTACTTCCTCATGGTCCTGCCGATGGCCAAGTTCCTGGCCCGGCAGGAGGCCCGCCGCAAGGCGAAGGAGAGCACGCAGGAGGTCATCGAGGTGACCGAGCTGGAGGTGCTGAAGGAGATCCGCGACGCGCTGGTCGCCCAGCGCGGCTCCGGACCCGACCGGCAGTAGCGGGCCGCCCGGCGGCCCGGCTGCTTCACAGGTGGTGGGGCGGCTTCTCGTCCAGGAAGCGGCGGAGGTCGGCGGCAGCGCCGCCGGAGTCGGTGCGGTCGCCCCAGCCGCGGTCGGTGTCGTCGGAGGACTGCTGGTCGAGCGGGTCGTCGAAGACCAGCGCGGGCTTCGGCTCGCGCGGCTCGCGCTCTGACTCGGGGGCACTACTCATGCGTCCAGGGTACGGTCGCGGAGAAGATCCCCGCGCCTTCAGGTCCTGGCCGTGCGTCGGGCCGTCCGGAGCAACGGAGTGGCACCCCCGGCGGCATGACCCGCGTCCTCGCCCTCCACCCACCCCGCCCCCCGCTGCCCGGGCCGGCGGCAACACCCGGCTACCGGCGTGCCGGGCGGTGTCTGGACGAGACTGTCGGTCATGACAGTTGACGCTCTGACGGATGTCGCCGGTCTGCGGGTGGGGCACGCGACGCGTGCCGGTGACGGTTGGCTCACGGGCACCACGGTCGTGCTCGCTCCGGAGGGCGGGGCGGTGGCCGCCGTGGACGTACGGGGCGGTGGTCCCGGCACCAAGGAGACCGACGCGCTGGACCCTCGCAACGTGGTGCGGAAGGTCGAGGCGATCGTGCTGACCGGGGGCAGCGCCTACGGGCTGGACGCGGCGTCGGGGGTGATGGCCTGGCTGGAGGAACGGGAGCGCGGGGTGCGCGTCGGGGTGGATCCGGCACACGTCGTGCCGGTGGTGCCCGCCGCCTGCGTCTTCGATCTGGGCCGGGGCGGCGACTTCCGGGCCCGCCCGGACGCGGCGACGGGCCGGGCCGCCGTCGAGGCGGCGGCGGCCGGCGAGGCCGGTGCTCCCGTGGCGCAGGGGTGCGTGGGTGCCGGTACGGGTGCGGTGACGGGGGCGCTGAAGGGCGGCGTCGGCAGTGCGAGCACGGTGCTCGGCTCGGGCGTCACGGTGGCGGCGCTGGTGGTGGCGAACGCGGCGGGATCGACGGTGGATCCGGAAACGGGGGTGCTCTACGGGGAGTTGTTCCAGGGGCCTGTGGTCTACCCGGACGCGCAGGTGCACGCGGCGGCGACGCGACGGCTGGCCGAGGCGGCGGCGCGCAGTGCTCCTCCCCCGCTCAACACGACGCTCGCGGTGGTGGCCACGGATGCGGACCTGACCAAGGCGCAGGCGCAGAAGCTGGCGGGCACCGCGCACGACGGGATCGCCCGGGCGGTACGGCCGGTGCACCTGCTCAACGACGGGGACACGGTGTTCGCGCTGGCGACCGGAGAGTGTGCCCTGGACGCGGCGGACCCGCTGGCCCTGAACGAGATCCTCGCGGCCGGCGCGGACGTGGTGACCCGGGCGATCGTGCGGGCGGTGCGGGCCGCCGAGCCGGTGGACGGGCCGGGCGGGGCCTGGCCGTCGTACGGGGAGTTGTACGGAGGCCGCTGAGCGGAGATCGCCGAACGGGGCGGGGCGGAGCCGAACGGGGCGCGGGGCGGGGCCGGTGCACCGGGCCGGCGCGACTTTGTCGCGGTTCTGTCACGTGATGGCCTTCACCGCGCACGGGCGGAACCCGGCCGGAGGCCCGGGCCCTCTTCCCTGGCGTACCGGAGCGGATCACGCACATCACACGAACTGGGAGCAGCCCGTGACAACGCCGAACATTTCAGCGCGGCGCACTGTGGGGGCCTGTGCCGCCCTGATGGTCGGCGCCCTCACGCTCACCGCCTGCGGGGGCAGCGCCACTGCCGAGAACGACGAGAAGGGCGGCGGGAACGGCGCGAAGACGTCCGTGGCGAAGATCGCCATATCGGCCAAGGACGGTGCGACCGGCGCGTCCATCAACAAGACCGGTGTGAAGGTCAGCGGCGGCAGGCTGACCGAAGTGAAGATGACGGTCGCGGACAGCGGTGAGGCCGTCGCGGGTTCGGTCTCCGCCGACGGCAAGGTCTGGAAGCCGAAGGAGCAGCTGGAGCGCGGGACGAAGTACCGGATATCGGCGACCGCCAAGGACGCCGACGGCAGGACGGCCGCGGCCAACTCCATCTTCACGACGGTGTCGACCTCGAACAGCTTCATCGGGACGTACACGCCGGACAACGGCACCACGGTGGGTGTGGGCATGCCGGTGTCGTTCACGTTCGACAAGGCGATCACGGACCGCAAGGCCGTGCAGTCGCACATCTCGGTCACCTCCAGCAGCGGGCAGAAGGTGGTGGGGCACTGGTTCAACGGCCAGCGGCTCGACTTCCGGCCCGAGGAGTACTGGAAGGCCGGTTCCAAGGTCACGATGAGCATCGACCTGGACGGGGTCGAAGGGGCCGACGGCGTCTACGGGGTGCAGAAGAAGACGGTCACCTTCACCGTCGGCCGCTCGCAGGTCTCCACGGTCGACGCCGACACGCAGACCATGACCGTCGTCCGGGACGGCAAGACGCTCAAGTCCGTCCCGATCTCGACCGGCGACGCGCAGCACACCACGTACAACGGGCAGATGGTGATCTCCGAGAAGTTCACCCAGACCCGGATGAACAGCCGGACGGTCGGGCTGGGCGGCGAGTACGACATCCCGGACGTGCCGCACGCTATGCGTCTGACGACGTCGGGAACGTTCCTCCACGGCAACTACTGGTACAACAAGGGCAATCCGCCGTTCGGGCGCCAGGGCACCAGCCACGGCTGCGTGGGACTCGCCGACGTCCGGGGCGCCGGGGGCGACACCCCCGCCAAGTGGTTCTACGACAACTCCCTGATCGGGGACGTGGTGATCGTGAAGAACTCCCCCGACAAGACGGTGGCACCGGACAACGGGCTCAACGGCTGGAACATGCCGTGGAGTCAGTGGGTCGCGGGCAGTGCCTCCTGACCGGGTGAACGACCGCCCCGACTGGGGTTCTTGACGCATCGGCCGGGCCGCGCGGGAACTTTTCGCGCGGCCCGGGCGTTTTCCCGGACGTACGTTTTCTCGGTTCCCGGACATGATGTCCGACCGAGGGGCTACGGTATGCACCCACAAGGTGACATGCAGCAACGCCGGGAGAAACCTTGAGCGTTCCGTACGAGACGGCAGCGTACGAAGGCCATGACTCGCCCGAGTCTCCGGAGGAGCACCTCGCGCGGCTCCTCGGCCGCGCCCTGAACTCCTTCGAGTTGCCGGACGAGACGATAAGGCTGCTCGACTGCGCGCTGGCCCACGACGGTTCGCTGCACTCGGCGCACCACAGCGAGGGCCTGCACCGCGAGACGTACCGGCACACCTGGCTGCTGGCGGACGGTTCGGCGCTCACCCTGTGGGAGCTCGTGCACAACACCGCGCCGGGCGGCGAGCCGCAGCACGAGGTGTACGCCGACGAGGAGGAGCTGCGCGCCGCGACGGCGCGGCTGCCGCTGCCGCCGGACACCCCGGACTTCGAACTGCCGGTGACCGTCCAGCTGTCGGCGATCGCCGCTCCGCGGCACGCGTATGCCGGGGACGGTTCGGCGGACCACGCGCGCCGTTTACTGCGCCGGGCGGAGAACCCGGACCGGCCGGGCGCGGACGTGGCGGCCCTGCTGGCCACGGCGTCCGGTCACCAGATCACCCAGGCCTTCGGCCGCCCCAGCCGCTCGGGCCGGGCGGCTGTGACCTTCACTCTGTACGAGCACGCGTTCCTGCTGCGCGACGGCGAGGAGGTCTCCCTCTGGGAGGTCGAGCACACGGCGACGCCGGACGGGCGGCACATGTGCGAGGTGTACGGCAGCGAGGAGGCGGCACGCGACGCGATGGAGCGCCGCGCGGACGAGTTCCCCCGGCCGGACCGGGCACTGACGGACCGCCCTTCCGACTCGGGCCGGTTCTCCTAGGTGTATTGACCCGCAGGGTTGTTCACACGGCTGATCGGTGGCTGGCCGCCGAGTGCGGTGTGGCAGCGATGG
>NZ_JAUQWJ010000012.1:0-213348 GCF_036857595.1 Streptomyces sp. AHA2 | reverse complement strand
AGCTCCACCACATCGGAGGTCTTCGCCATGTTCAAGACCCGCCAGTGTCAGCAACGCTCGTGATCGATACACCTAGGTCGTGTCTGACGATTCCCGCCGTCGCCCGGAGGGCGGCCTCGCGGCGTCAGGTGCGTGGCAGGAGGGAATGGTCAGACAGGCCCTAGGCGAAGACGACGGTCCGTCGCCCGTTGAGCAGGATCCTCCGCTCGGCGTGCCACTTCACGGCCCGCGCCAGCGCCTGGCACTCCACGTCCCGCCCGATCGCCACCAGCTGGTCCGGCGTCACGTCGTGGCCGACCCGCTCGACCTCCTGCTCGATGATCGGGCCCTCGTCGAGGTCGGCCGTCACGTAGTGCGCCGTCGCCCCGATCAGCTTCACGCCCCGGGCGTGCGCCTGGTGGTACGGCTTCGCGCCCTTGAAGCTCGGCAGGAACGAGTGGTGGATGTTGATGATCCGCCCGCTGAGCTGCTTGCACAGGTCGTCCGAGAGGACCTGCATGTAGCGGGCCAGCACGACCAGCTCCACACCCTCGGCGCGCACGATCTCCAGCAACCGCGCCTCGGCCTCGGGCTTGTTGTCCTTCGTCACCGGGATGTGGTGGAAGGGGACGTTGTACGAGGCCACCAGCTCGGCGAAGTCCGTGTGGTTGGACACCACGCCCGCGATGTCGACGGGCAGTGCCCCGATCCGCGCCCGGAACAGCAGGTCGTTCAGGCAGTGCCCGAACCGGCTGACCATCAGCACGACCCGCATCCGGTCCTCGGCCCGGTGGATCTGCCAGTCCATCTGGAAGGAGTCGCCGATCGCGGCGAAACTGGCGCGCAGCTTGTCCACGGTGACGGGCGCGTCCGCCGAGAAGTGCACCCGCATGAAGAACAGTCCCGTGTCGTGGTCGCCGAACTGCTGGCTGTCCTCGATGTTGCACCCGGTCATGAACAGGTAGCTCGACACGGCGTGCACGATGCCCTTCCTGTCCGGACAGGAGAGGGTCAGGACGTACTGGTCGGGCGGGACCGGGGCGCTGGAGGACTGCTCGCTCATGCGGAACAGGTTCCCACAAGGGACGGCGGCTCCGGCAATCGTCCCGATCCGCGGACCGGCGGCGACGACCGCGGGCGGCGACCGCGGGCGACGTCCGCAGCACCGCCGCCGCGCCCGCCGGGCTAGGCGGACCTCGTCATGAGGTGCAGGACCTCCAGGCTGCGCGGCGGGGAGTCGGGCTCCTCGCCGTCACTCGCGGCGAGCCGCACGTGGGCCTCCCGGGCCGCCCGCACCGCCTCCGGCCACGCCTCGTGCTCCAGGTACGCGGCGACCGGGGCGTCCGGCCCCACCTGGTGCATGATCCGCAGCACCCGCAGCACGGCCGTGTCGACGAGCGCCGCCTCCTGCGAGTCCCGGAAGATCGTGCCGACGTACTTCTCCGCCGACCAGTGGTCCAGCCAGGTGTCCTCCACCAGCCGGTACACCGCGTCGGTCACGTCGCCGTAGCCCTCCACACCGGCCAGCCAGACGTCCCGCTGGAAGGCGGGATCGGAGAGCATGTGGAGCGCCGAGCGCACGTTGCTGCGCCAGCGCCACCACGGCATGTCGTTGACAGGCATGCCGCCCATGGTGGAGGAGCGACGGCCACGCCGGGAAGAGTTCTCCGAAGCTTGCACGGTCATCGATCGTACGTTCCCCTCCACATCGGCCACACCAACCCCCGCAATTCACCTGTACGTCACCATCCGTTGATCGCGGATCACTCACGGGTTAGTCATGTGACGGAATCGTGCGGACCCATGACCGGCAGGCGACGCACCCGCAGCACATTCCTCCCCGGCCTCCTCACCCGTCACGCCAGAAAAGGCCTCTTCACCGCGGGCACGGCGGTCGCGTGCGCGTCGCTCCTCGCCGGCTGCGGTGTCGTCCCCGGCACCACGGGGGGAGCCGGGGACGACACCATCACCGTCATGACCTGGGCTCCGCAGGGCACCCGGGCCACCAACAAGCCCGGAATGCCCGCCTTCGCCCAGGCCTACGCCCGCTGGGTCAACGCCCGGGGCGGGATCAACGGCCGCACGCTCAACGTACTGACCTGCAACGACCACAACGACAGCGTGGCCGCCGCCAAGTGCGCGCGCCGGGCCGTCAAGGAGAACGCGGTCGCGGTCGTCGGATCCTACAGCCAGCACGCCGACTCCTTCTTCCCGTCCCTGGAGGGCGCCGGCATCCCCTACATCGGCGGCTACGGCATCACCAACGCCGAGTTCACCAGCCCCCTGTCCTACCCCGTCAACGGGGGCCAGCCGGCGCTGCTCGCCGGTCTCGGCCGGGAGCTCGCCGGCTGCGGGCCGGTCGCCCTGGTGCGGCCCGACACCATCGCGGGCGACCAGCTGCCCCCGCTGCTCGACTCCGGCCTGAAGACGGGCGGCCACGAGGGCTCACGCGACCAGCGCGCCGCGGAGGACGCCACCGAGTACGACGGCCAGGCGGCGCGGGCGCTGCGCACCACGACCGCCGACCCGGAGGAGCGGGGGTGCGTGGTCCCGGCGCTCGGGGACCGCAACGGCACCTTCATGGACTCCTTCCGCCGCGCCCGCGAGGACTACCCGGACGTCCGCACGGCCACGGTGCTCGGCAGCGTCGACCAGACGGTGATCGACGCGACCGGCGGGGCGTCGGGCCCCTACGAGGGGGCCTACATCACGGGCTGGTACCCGGTGGTGACCGATGCGCGCTGGGACGGGATGAAGCGGGTGATCCGGGAGGAGGCCTTCGGCGACAACCGCGTCGACCCCGCGGACGCCGGGGTGCAGACGACCTACATCGCCTACACCGTGTTCCGGAAGGCCGTCGAGTCGCTCGGCGGCGGCCAGGTGAGCGCCGACACCCTCACCGAGGCCCTCGACGACGGGCTGCGCATCGGCACGGGCGGGCTCACGCCGACGCTGCAGTGGCGGTTCCAGGACAAGCTCGCCGGCGTCGGCTTCCCCCGCCTGGTCAACGCGAACGTGACCCTGCAGGTCGTCCGGGAGGGGCGGCTGGTGTCGGCGCGCAAGGGCTTCGTCGACACCACACGCACGCTCCAGGACGCCGACGTCACCTACTGAGCGGCGCCGCTCACAGCTGGGTCGGCCCGCGCTCGGTCAGACCGTACTTGCGGGCGATGGCGTTCCACAGCCCGGCCGCCTTGGCCTTCTGGGCACTCGCCACACCGCTGGCCCGGTTCCCGGCCGCGGTCTGGCCGGTGACCCTGGCCTGGCCCTTCTTGCAGCCCTTCTTGCCGGCGGTCTGGTCGGCCCAGGCCGCGTAGTGGTCGTCGGCCGAGGCGGAGGCCTGCCAGGCCTTGGTCAGGGCGGTGGTCAGCGCGGCGTGGCCGGGCAGCCGGCCGATCTCGATGCCGCCGAGCCGGGTGACCAGCTGGTTGCGCTGCTTGGCGGCCTCGCGCAGGTCCTTGGCGGCCTGCGGGAGGTTGGCGCAGCGCTTGACGTCGGCGACGGCGTTGATCACGGTGCTGCGGCTGTCCCCGCTGTCGGCGAGCAGCTTGTCCAGCTCGACCGCCTGCGCCCGGGCCGGGTCGGCGGACGGCGAGGCGGACTCCTCCTCGGCGGGCGCGGAGGCGGCCACGGTCCTGCCGTCGCTGCCGTCGTCGCCGCCGCCCCCGCCGCCGGCGAGCAGCGCGCCCGCGCCGATGCCGAGGACGGCGATGCCGACGCCGACGGCGGCGATGACGGGCACGCGCGAGCCGGTGCGGCCGCCGCGGGAGCGGCCGGGGGCCGCCGCGGCGCGGGAGGACTGCCGGCCGCGCGGGGGCGGCGGCACGGACGCCTCGACCCGGGGCATCTGCTGCGTGGCCCCGGACGGCTCCTGGCCGCCGTCGCTGCGGAAGAGGTGGCCGAAGCCGGCGGGCGGCTGCTGCTCCCCGCCGCCGGGCACCGGCGGGATGTACTGCGTGGCCTCGGCGTCCGGGCCGGGAGCCGGCGGCATCCCCGCGGCCCGCGGCCCGGTGCCCAGGTAGCGGGTCGCCTCGGGGTCCTGCGCCGCGGGCCGCTCGGGCGGCAGCGCCCCCGGCGTGACCGGGGGTATGTACTGGGTCGCGGCCTCGTCGGCGCCCGGGGGCACGGGCGGCAGGTACTGCGTCGCCGCGGCGGACCCGTCGGCCGGGACGGGCGGCAGGTACTGCGTCGCGCCCTCGTCGGACGCCGGGGCCGGGTGGCCGGCTCCGGCGGCGGGCGGCAGCGGGGCCCCGGCGGTGCCGTAGCCGCCCGCGGTCCCGTACGCCTGCGGGTCGCCGCCCGCGGTCCCGTACCCCTGCGGGTCGCCGCCCGCGGGACGGCCGTAGGGGTCGGCGGCGGGGGGCAGCGGACCGTACCCCTCGGCGCGGCCGGTGTCCTGCGCGGGCAGCGCGGCTCCGCCGCCGGGCGCGCCGTAGGGGTCGGTGCCGTACGGCCCGGCGGACTGCCGGCTGCCGTACGGGTGCGGTGCGTTCTCCGGCGGGAGCGCTCCCGGTCCCTGCCCGCCGGACGGCTGTCCGCCGTTCCACCCCTGCTGCTGCTCCGGGCCCGTCCACTGCGGGGCCTGCGGGGACTGCCAGCCCTGGTCCGGCGGCGGGGGCGGCGCCTGCTCGCCGGGGCCCCAGGGCTGTCCCCACATCTGGCCGCCCGCCGGAGCGCCCGACGAGGCGTCACGGTGGCCGGACGGGGCGCCTGCCGGTCCGCCCGTCATGCCCGGCAGCAGCGGTTCGCCACCGTCCGAGGGCAGCACGATGCCTTCGCGCGCGGGGCGCGCCGAGGGCTCCTCGCCCTGTCCACTCTGCGTCACCGGGACTCCTACTAATGGGGGACCTTGTGAATCGTCGGGTCACGCTACCGGGTCCCCGGAGCCCGGTGCCACGCAGCACAGGACGTGACCTCCCGCCCTGTGAGCGCGGCAACGGCACGGCTCACGGCACGCCTTGCGGTTCACCTCCCCCGCGTCAAGCGGCCGTTGTCCGCACGTTCACGCGCCGGTGGAGCGTGTGTTCACGCGGCCGCCTGGAGATCCAGCCGGGCCCCGAACTCCCGTACCACCGCCTCGTCCCGGTACGGCTCCAGCCGCTGCTGGAAGTCCTCCAGGTACTCGGCACCCCGGTTGGAGCGCAGGTCCTCCAGCAGTTCCACGGCCTTCATCCCCGTGCTGCACGCCTCCTCGATCTCGCGCTGCTGCACCTGGGCCGTGGCGAGCAGCACGTAGCCGATGGCCCGGCGGCGGGCCCGTGTCTCCGGGTGCCCGGCCAGCGACTCCTGCGCGCAGCGGGCCGCCGCCTCGGCCTGGCCCAGGTCCCGGTGGCAGTGCGCCAGCTCGTCGGCGAGATAGGCCGCGTCGAAGTGTGCGATCCACACCGGGTCGTCACCGGCTCCGGGGTCGGCCGCCTCCAGGGCGCTCACCGCGCGCCCCGCGCAGGAATGAGCGGCGCGCGCGTCGCCCAGGAGGGCGTGCCCGCGCGCCTCCGCGGCGTGGAACATCGACTCCGCCCGCGGGGTCACGCGCCCCCGCGCCCCCTCCTGCGCCGCCCGCGCCAACTGCGCGATCTCCCGCGGGTTCCCGAGCTGCGCGGCGAGGTGGCTCATGGAGGCGGCCAGGACGTAACCGCCGTAGCCGCGGTCCCCGGCGGCCTGCGCGAGCCGCAGCGCCTGGATGTAGTAGCGCTGGGCCAGGCCGGGTTGGCCCGTGTCGACGGCCATGTACCCGGCGAGTTCGGTCAGGCGGGCCACCGCGGCGAACAGGTCGCGGCCCACGGCCTCCCGGTACGAGCCGGCGAGCAGCCCGGAGACCACGCTGTTGAGATAGTGCACGACGACCGGCCGCACGTGCCCGCTGCCGTACTGGTGGTCGAGGTCGACCAGCGCCTGCGTCATCGCCCGTACGGCCTGCACGTCCGACTGCCCCACGCGCGGCCCCGCCGACCGTGACACCTGCGCGTCCGGTGCCGAGATCAGCCAGTCGCGGCTGGGCTCGACCAGCGCGGACGCGGCGACGGACGAGCCGGCCAGGAAGTCCCGCCGCCCCACGTCGCTGCGCCACAGTTCGCAGACCTGCTCCACGGCCCCCAGCACCGTCGGCGAGAACTGCAGACCCACGCCCGAGGCGAGGTTCTTGCCGTTGGCCATGCCGATCTCGTCGATCGTGACCGTGCGGCCGAGTTTGCGGCCCAGTGCCTCGGCGATGATCGCCGGTGCCCGGCCCCGCGGTTGCTGCCCGCGCAGCCAGCGCGCCACCGAGGTCTTGTCGTAGCGCAGGTCGAGACCGTGCTCGGCGCCGCACATGTTGACCCGGCGGGCGAGGCCGGCGTTGGAGCATCCGGCTTCCTGGATGAGCGCCTGGAGCCGTTCGTTCGGCTGCCGGGCGACGAGCGGCCTTGCGGCCATGGCTTACCCCCTTGGCTGCGGTGCCCTGCCCACGCACCGAGTTGACGTGTCTTCCGCGGCCGGGGCCCTTTCGCGTCCCGGCGAGAGAGATCCGGCCGTGAAGATCAATGCCCCGCCGACCAGCCGAAAATGCGAGGCATGTGAGGATTGCCGGGGTTGCGGCTGGCGCCGGCCCCCCTCGTGGCTACCCACCCGAGGCCGCCGATCCTCACGCGCGCCCCCGGACATGCACCCATGCGCCCCGGCCACGGGCACGATGCCCCTCCCCGCGCACACGGGTGGGCGTAACCCCTGGTGACCACCGGAGTTGTGTTCATCGTGGAAGAGACGATCGCCGGCCCCGAAGCCGCCCAGATCCCGAAGCAGCGCGGGGAATCGCTGCTGGAGACCGCCGTCCGCTACGCCGAGGAGCGCCACTGGGACGTCTTCCCCGGCACCTGGCTGGAGGCAGTCGACGGAAGCCAGCGCTGCTCCTGCGGTGACGCGGCGTGCCCGGCACCCGGATCACACCCGGCGCGCCCCGACTGGGCGACGCAGGCGACGGGCAGCGCCACCGTCGCGCGGCGGATGTGGCAGAAGCAGCCGGCCGCGTCCATCCTGCTGCCGACGGGCCGGACGTTCGACGCGATCTCCGTGCCGGAGACGGCCGGGTTCCTGGCGCTGGCGCGGATGGAGCGGATGGAGCTGACCCTGGGGCCGGTGACGCTCACGCCGGACCGGCGGATGGAGTTCTTCGTGCTGCCGGGGGCCGCGGCGAAGGTGCCCGACCTGGTGCGCAAGCTCGGCTGGTCGGTGTCGTCGCTGGACCTGACCGTGCTGGGCGAGGGGGCGTACGTGGCCGCGCCGCCCACGCGGTTCGGGTCGCGGGGGGCCGTGCAGTGGGCCTGCCGGCCGACGCCGGCGAACCGGTGGCTGCCGGATGCCGAGGAGTTGGTGTCGCCGCTGGCCTACGCGTGCGGGCGGGATCGGTAGCGCCTGTTCGTCCGCCGGGTTGCGGTCGGCCGGCGGCTGCGGCTTCGTCGAGGCCGATCGCGCGGTTCCCCGCGCCCCTTCGGGCACGCTGCTCCACCGTAGGGTGCAGGGTGACGGAGGGAGGCGCGGTGGGATCCAGCGCTGTGCGTGTGCAGGGGCTCTGGAAGCGGTTCGGGCAGCAGGTCGCTGTCGCCGGGATCGATCTGGAGCTGCCCGCGGGCAAGTTCATCGGGCTCGTCGGGCCGAACGGGGCCGGGAAGACCACCACCTTGTCGATGGTGACCGGGCTGCTCCGGCCCGACCGGGGAACCGTCGAGATCGTCGGGCACGACGTGTGGCGCGACCCCGTCGAGGTCAAGGCCCGCATCGGGGTGCTGCCGGAGGGCCTGCGGCTGTTCGAGCGGCTGTCCGGCCGGGAACTGCTCGCCTACACCGGGCGGTTGCGCGGGCTGCCCGGGGCCGAGGTGGACAAGCGGGCCACCCAGCTCCTGGACGTGCTCGACCTCGCCGGGGCGCAGCACAAGCTGGTCGTCGACTACTCGACCGGCATGCGCAAGAAGATCGGGCTCGCCACCGCTCTCCTCCACAACCCCGAGGTGCTGTTCCTCGACGAGCCGTTCGAGGGCGTCGACCCCGTCTCCGCCCAGACCATCCGGGGCGTCCTGGAGCGGTACACGGCCTCCGGTGCCACCGTGGTGTTCTCCTCCCACGTCATGGAGCTCGTCGAGTCGCTGTGCGACTGGGTCGCGGTGATGGCCGCCGGGCGGATCCGCGCCACCGGCACGCTCGCCGAAGTGCGCGGTGACGCACCGTCGTTGCAGCGGGCCTTCCTCGAACTCGTCGGCGCGCAGGGCCGGGACGCCGGCTCGGACCTCGACTGGCTGGGCGGCGGGGCCCGGTGAGCACCCCCGCGATCACTTCGGTCTTCGTCCGGCTGAAGCTGTCGCTGCTGCGCAACGGACTGCGCCGGTCCGGGGGGCGCAAGGCCGCCTACGTCACCTCGGCCGTCTTCGCCCTGCTGTTCGCCGCCCTGCAGCTGATCGGCCTGATCGCGCTGCGCGGGCACGCGCACGCCGACGCGGTGGTCGTGCTGGCGGTGGCGGTGCTGGGGCTCGGCTGGGCGGTGATGCCGCTGTTCTTCCCCGGCGGTGACGAGACCCTCGACCCGACCCGGCTGGTGATGCTGCCGCTGCGGCCCCGGCCCCTGATGCGGGCCCTGCTCACCTCCTCCCTGGTGGGCATCGGCCCGCTGTTCACGCTGTGCCTGCTGATCGGCTCCGTGGTCGCGGTGGCCCGGGGCGCGGCGGCGTTCGTGGCCGGCGTGGCCGCCGTCGTCCTGGCGCTGCTGGTGTGCGTGGCGCTGGCCCGGGCCGTCGCCGCCGCCAACGTCCGGCTGCTGACCAGCCGCAAGGGACGCGACCTGGCGGTGCTCAGCGGGCTCGTCGTCGCCGTCGGCGCGCAGGTGGTCAACTTCGGCGCGCAGCGCATCGGCGCCTCGGGCCTGGGCGAACTCGCCCCGGCGGCGGACGTGCTGCGCTGGGTGCCGCCCGCGTCGGCGATCGGCGCCGTGCACGCCGTGAGCGAGGGGGCGTACGGGCGCGCCGGCGCACAACTGGCGCTGACCGCCGGCGCCCTGGCCGCGCTGCTCGCCGTCTGGTCACGACACCTGACACGGCTGATGACCTCGCCGGACGGATCGACCCTGCCGGCCGCCGACTCGGCCGCCCGGGAGCGGACCTCCACCGGCCTGGCCCGGCTGCTGCCCTCCCCCGGTGCCGAAAGCCCGGGAGGTGCCGCCGCCCGCACCGGCACGGTCATGGAGCGCAGCCTCCGGTACGTGTGGCGCGACCCGAAGACCAAGGCCGCCTGGGTGACCTCGCTGGCCATCGGGCTGATCGTGCCGGTGTTCAACGCCTGGCAGGGCACGGGCTCGGTGTACTTCGCGTGTTTCGCCGCGGGGATGCTCGGCATCCAGATGTACAACCAGTTCGGGCAGGACACCTCCGCGTTCTGGATCGTCGTCATGACGATCTCCTCCACCCGTGACGCCTACGTCGAACTGCGCGCCCGCGCCTACGCGCTGCTGCTGATCACCCTGCCCTACGCGACGCTCGTGACGGTCCTGACCACGGCCGTGCTGGGCGACTGGCGGCGGCTGCCCGAGGCGCTCGGGCTTTCGTTCGCCCTGCTCGGCGCGATGCTCGCGACCGGGGCGTGGACCTCAGCCCGCTTCCCGTACTCCATTCCGCAGGAGGGCTACAAGAACGTCGCCCCGGGGCAGACCGGGCTCGCCTGGATCTCCATCTTCGGCGGCATGATCGCCGCGGCCCTGCTGTGCGCCCCCGTCATCGCGCTCACGATCTGGCTGAACATCAGTGCCGGCGGCGAGGCCTACGGCTGGCTGCTGCTGCCGGCCGGCACCGCCTACGGGGCCGCGCTCACGGCGGCGGGGCTGCGCCTGGCCGCTCCGCCCACGGCCCGGCGGCTGCCGGAGATCCTGACGGCGGTGAGCAAGGGGTGAGGCCCCCGGGCCGGGGCCGGGGAGGCACTGCGTCAGTGGCCGCCCAGCGAGTCCAGGAACGGCTCGATCGCGGCGCGCCAGGCCTCCGGCTGGTCGTAGTGGACCAGGTGGCCGGCGTCGGCGACCTCCGCGTACTGGCCGCGGGGCAGGACCCGGACCATCTCCTGGGCCTCCGCGCGGCCCAGCTCGCCGTCCAGGCCGCGCACCACCAGTGCCGGGCACCGCACCTGCGCCAATTCCTCCCAGTGCGCGTCGTACACCCACGTCTCCCGGGAGCGGAGCATCTGCTCGGGGTCGAAGACCGGGCGCCAGCCGTCCGGGGACTCGGCCATCACCTCGGCGTAGAACTCGCCCCGGGCCGGATTGGGCCGTTCCACCCAGGGGTCGTCCTCGCCGAACCACTTGCGGACGTCGGCCAGGGTGGCGAACGGCAGGGGCCAGGACTTGAACCACTGGTCCCACTCCCGCTGGGAGGCGGCACCGAGCGCGGAGGCCCGCATGTCGCAGATGATCAGGCCGCGGACCAGGTCGGGGCGCCGGGCGGCGAGCTGCCAGGCGGTCAGCGCGCCCATGGCGTGGCCGATCAGGACGACCGGGGCGAGCCCGAGCTGTTCCAGGGCGGCCTCGGCGTCGTCGACGTAGGCGTCACGGGCGAACGACCCCTGCGGCGGCTTGTCGCTGCGGCCGTGGCCGCGCTGGTCCAGGGCGACCGCGCGATAGCGCTCGGAGAGCCAGCGGGCGGTGGGCGCCCAGTGCGAGGCACGGCCCATCAGGCCGTGCAGTAACAGCACGCCCGGGGACCCGTCGGAGGCGGGATGCGTACCCTGCGCGTCCGGGGCCGCGGCGGCCGGATCCGGCTTGGGCGGGTCGCCGAACTCCCAGGCCGCGAGGCGTACGCCGCCCGTCCCGGTCACGTCGATGCGTCGCGCCATGTCCTGGCACCCCCCAAGCTTCGCGCGGACCCCCGGCCCGATCGGCCGGTCCGGTCCTGTGAACCGTGTTCTGCCTGCTGTGCCTTCTGCCCTGCGTGACGTGCCACGCCACCGCCGGTGGCGCCCGTGCCGCACGCCGTCCGCAGACTATCGAATGCGCTTTCGAGGATGGCCGTCCGGCGGTCAACACCCCTCAATCGAGTGACCGCCCCCGGGGATTGATCGCCGTCTGCGAGGGGAGACCTTCAGCGGGGGGCGGACCGCTCGGGGAAAAACGGTCCGAGGGAATGACCCTGAGAGCTCGGGGCTCCGGGTCAGTCCAGGGGAGGACAGGCCCCGGCGCCGCACGGCGCCGGGGCTCTCCACGTTCCGACGGCGCATCCTCCCGCCCCCTCCCCGGCCGGGTGACATCGCTGTCAAGCCGCGGCCCAGAGCCCCTCAGGTCATATGCCTCACGCCCCAGCGTCGCACGGGAAGCGGACGAGCGCTGCCCTTCGACGCACTGCGCACGGGAACCGGCAAAGATCGCGCCAACGCCACGGCGCCACGCTCAGCGACGCGAACCGGGCCCCACCCGCGACGAGAACCGAGCCACCACCTGGGAGGGACAGCGAGCCGCCACCCGCGAGGAAGCCGAGTCACCAGGGGCGAGGAAGCCCCGTCCCCCGGCGCCAGGAAGCCGAGCCGGTGACAACCGCACCCGCGGCCCGCCGTGACGCCCGGCCCCGGCGGCCCCGGCCCTGTCCGCGACGGCCGGACCCACGACGGCTCAGGGCTTCGCCACGAACACGTGCGAGGCCACGTCCGCCTCCAGCTCGGCCGCCTCCCCGCCGCTGCCGACCAGCACCCCGCCCGCCGACTCCGTCACACTCACCACCGAGCCGGGCTGCACACCGGCCCGCCGCAGCGTGTACATCAGCTGCGCATCCGTCTGGATCGGCTCACCGATCCGGCGCACCACGACCGTCTTGCCCTCCGCACCCGGGTCCAGACTGGCCAGCGACACCATGCCCTCGTCCAGGAACGGATCAGCGCCGTCCTTCTCGCCCAGCTCCTCGAGACCCGGGATCGGGTTGCCGTACGGCGACTCCGTCGGGTGCCGCAGCAGCTCCAGCACGCGGCGCTCCACCGCCTCGCTCATCACGTGCTCCCAGCGGCACGCCTCCGCGTGGACCTGCTCCCACTCCAGACCGATCACGTCCACGAGCAGGCACTCGGCCAGGCGGTGCTTGCGCATCACCCGCGTGGCCAGCCGGCGCCCCTCCTCCGTCAGCTCCAGATGCCGGTCGCTCGCCACGGACACCAGACCGTCGCGCTCCATCCGCGCCACGGTCTGGCTCACCGTCGGCCCGCTCTGGTCGAGCCGCTCGGCGATACGGGCGCGCATGGGGACCACACCCTCTTCCTCCAGCTCGAGGATGGTGCGGAGATACATCTCCGTGGTGTCGATCAGTCCGGACATACGTGCCCCTCGAATGAGATCTGCCGGAGGCTGGACAGCTCACCGGCGTGTGCGCTGGCCCTGCCTCCAATTCTGCCGGATACCACCGACAACCGTGCCGCGGGAGCGAAAGCAGGGGGTTACACGCCCTCGTGCGAGGGTACGGCCCCGGGTTCGGCCCGGGTTCCGCCGCTCACCCGCCCACTGGGGCCCGGCCCGCACCCCCCGCACCCGGCCGTATTGACACCACACTGGTCCAGACCGCACCGTGATGCGCGACACAACGACGAGGCCAGCATGAAGGGACCCTCCATGAGCGACCGCGCGCCGGCCGATCAGTTCCTCGACGCCGCGATCGACCTGCTGCGCACCGTCCGCGACGAGGAGGCCGACAGCATCGACGCGGCCGGAACCCTCCTCGCCGACACCGTCGCGAGCGGCGGCCGGCTCTTCGCCTTCGGCGCCGGGCACTCCTCCCTCGCCGCGCAGGACCTCGTCTACCGCGCCGGGGGCCTCGCCCTGATGAACCTGCTCGTCGTGCCGGGTGTCGTCGGCGTCGACGTCATGCCCGCCCCGCTCGGCTCCGCCCTGGAACGCGTCGACGGCCTCGCCTCCGCCGTCCTCGACAGCTCCCCCCTCCGCGCGGGCGACGCCCTGCTGATCATCTCCCTGTCCGGACGCAACGCCCTCCCCGTCGAGATGGCCCTGCACGCCCGCGCCCTCGGCGTGAAGGTCATCGGCGTGACCTCGGTGGCCTACGCCTCCCAGACCACGTCCCGGCACAGCTCGGGCACGTACCTCAAGGACCACTGCGACCTCGTGCTCGACTCCCGGATCGCGGTCGGGGACGCCGAACTCACCCACGACGCCATCCCCGCGCCCTTCGCCCCCGCCTCCACGGTCGTCACCTGCGCCCTGCTCCAGGCCGTCATGGCCACCACCGCCACGACGCTCGCCGCCCGCGGCATCGAACCCCCACTGCTCCGCTCCGGCAACGTCGACGGCGGCCACGACTGGAACGCCCGCGTCATGGAGCAGTACGCCGACCGCATCTTCTACCGCCACTGACACCCTCCGGGCAGGCCGGCCGGGACCCCCGAGGGCGTCCCCGGCGACCCACCGCCGGCGCGGGACGGCACCCGCCGTCGGTGACCCGGCCGCCGGGAGCGGCCCGGCGGGCTCAGCCGCGGCCCGTCAGTTCCGCCAGGTCCAGGGCCGCGGCGATCCGCACCGCCACGTCCTCCGCGTACATCGCGTCCGCGCGCTCGAAGGCACTGCGGCCCGCGCCCCGCAGGAACGTCACCACGCCCAGCGTCCGCCCCCGGCTGCGCAGCACCGCGCACAGCGCGTGCACCGCGTCCGGCGGCCACTGCCGGGACACCGCCCAGGCCCGCGCCTCCTCCGGCGCCGCGGCCCCCGCGCTCGCCCGCAGCGCACCCGCCCGCTCCACGCACTGCAGCGCCGGATGCCCCTCGGCGTACCGCACGGGCAGACCCGCGCGGCCGGACAGCCTGCTCGGGCCCGGCGCGCCGGACGGCGTGGCCGCCACCCGCACCAGCCGCACCGGCCCCCCGTCCTGCTCACCGGCCGGCGACCCCTGCGCGACCCGGTCGATCAGCGCGTGATCGGCGAACCCCGCCAGGGCGAAGTCCAGGTGCACGGTGGCCGCCTCCCCCGGGTCCTCGCACTCCGCCGCCGCCCGGGACGCCCGGTGCAACTGCTGCGCACGGAACCGCAGCAGCGACGCCTCCTGCTCCGCCTGCTTGGACTCCGTCACGTCCTGGAACAGCCAGCCCACACCCAACGGCACCGGCTCCTCCGCCAACGGCGACGCCAGCCGCAGGAAACCGCTGCGCCAGCACCGCCGCCGCTCGCCCTCCGGCGAGCGCACACTCACCCACACCTCGGCCGGCTCCGGCGGCGCCCCCTGGGCCAGCACGTGCTGCAGCGCGCTCTCCAGCTCCTCCACGCCCTGCGCCAGCAGCTCCCCCAGCGGCCGCCCCAGCACCGACGTACGGCCCGTGCCCAGCGCCCGGGCCGCGTGCGCGTTCACCACGGCGGGCCGCAGATCGGCGTCGACCAGCACGACACCCCAGCCCGCGTCCTCGAACAGCGCCTCGCTCAACGCGATCGACCGCTCGAGGTCGATCTGCGTGTGCACCTCGCTGAACGCGCAGTACACCCCCGCGGGCTTCCCGTCCGGCCCCCGCACCGCCGCCGACTGCGTCCGCACCAGCACCCGGCCGCCGTCCTTGGTCAGCAGCGCGAACTCGTGCACCTGCCGCCCCGGGGCGTGCATCGCCGACAGCAGCCGGCTCTCGACCTCCTCGGCGTCCGCGCTGCGCACCGCCCAGCCGGCCAGCCCGCGCCGCCCGACGGCCTCCTCCGCGCTCCAGCCGAGAATCCGCTCGGCCTCGCGGTTCCAGTGCGTCACGACCCCGTCGGCGTCGAACGCGCACAGCGCCGCGTCCATCCCGTCCAGCAGCGCGGCGAGCAGATCGGAACCGGAACCGTCCGAACCGTCCCGCCCGGGCTCGTCGGGCCCCAGCTCGTCGGTGGTCCCACTACGCCGGGAAGCACTCACCTGGACCCCCTGCAGGCTGCGTCCGCACGCACGGCACGTCGGTTCGCTCCTTGCAATCATTCAACTTGAACGTGACCGGGCGCACACCGAGTTCCCACAACATTGAAGGAATCGTTGTACGGCGGCAATCCCCACGTCAACGCCCCGGCCACCGCCTCGCACCCCGCATCACGAGGTCGAGCTCTCAGAAAAACAGTTGATCCCGAGCGGAACGGTTTCTTAGGGTTCCAGGTACACGAGAAGGGAGGTGGTTCGGCAGATGTATGAGAACCGGACGCGTGAGGTGGCTGCGGGCTAGCGGCTCGTCACCACACTCAGTGCGGTGCCGGACCAGCGTGTGATCGAAGCGCGCAGCCGGCCCAATCTCAAGCAGTCACCCGACCCGCGAGTCGCCGGTACGTCCGGCCGGCTCCTCCACTGGAGGACCCGGACTCGCGGGTCGTCTGCGTTCTCGGTGTTTTCACGGCGTTCCGCGTTCTCGGGGGTGTGGTCGTGGCCGGTGGGTGGCGTTCCGACCGGGTCGGCAGTGCTCTGCGGGGCGAGAATCCCACGGTGCTGCGCAGGCTGGAGGCCGGGTTCGCGGTGATCGGGGACGTGCAGTTCCTGCCGGGCTACTCGGTGCTGCTGACCGACGATCCGGCGGTGCAGCGGCTGTCGGAGCTGCCGCGCGGCAGGCGCCTGGCGTTCCTGGAGGGCATGGACCGGCTCGGGGAGGCCGTCGAGCGGGCCTGCCGGCGGCTGGAGCCGGGGTTCCGGCGGGTCAATCTGGAGATCCTGGGGAACACCGACCCGTTCCTGCACGCGCATGTGTGGCCGCGCTACGACTGGGAGCCGGCGGATCTCGTACGGCGGCCCGTGTGGCTCTATCCGCGGCGGATGTGGCGTGAGGAGCGGTACGCGCTCGGGGTGCGGCACGGTCCGCTGCGGGCCGCTGTCGGCGAGGAGCTGGACCGGCTGCCGGGGCGGGGTGCGGGTGCGGCCCCACCCGGGGAGCGGATGGGGCCGTGAGGGGGGAACGGGGGCGAAGGGTCAGTGGGCGATGTCGCCGTAGCCCTCGATCTCGCGGGGGTTGCGGCTGCCCGGGCCCACGTACCGGGCCGAGGGGCGGACCAGGCGGCCGGTGCGCTTCTGCTCCAGGATGTGGGCGGACCAGCCGGCCGTGCGGGCGCAGGTGAACATGGACGTGAACATGTGCGCGGGGACTTCGGCGAAGTCCAGGACGATGGCCGCCCAGAACTCGACGTTGGTGGCGAGGACCCGGTCGGGGCGGCGGGCGTGGAGTTCGGCCAGGGCCGCCTTCTCCAGGGCTTCGGCGACCTCGAAGCGGGGGGCGCCGAGTTCGCGGGCGGTGCGGCGCAGGACGCGGGCACGGGGGTCCTCGGCGCGGTAGACGCGGTGGCCGAAGCCCATGAGGCGTTCGCCCTTGTCGAGCGCGTTCTTCACGTAGGCCTCGGCGTCGCCGGTGCGTTCGATCTCCTCGATCATGCCGAGGACGCGGGAGGGGGCGCCGCCGTGCAGGGGGCCGGACATGGCGCCCACGGCGCCGGACAGGGCCGCCGCCACGTCGGCGCCGGTCGAGGCGATGACGCGGGCGGTGAAGGTGGAGGCGTTCATGCCGTGCTCGGCGGCGCTGGTCCAGTAGGCGTCGACCGCCGCGACGTGCTTGGGGTCGGGCTCACCGCGCCAGCGGATCATGAAGCGTTCGACGACGGACTGGGCCTTGTCGATCTCGCGCTGCGGGACCATGGGCAGGCCCTGGCCGCGGGCGGACTGGGCGACGTAGGACAGGGCCATGACGGCGGCGCGGGCGAGGTCCTCGCGGGCCTGCTCGGCGTCGATGTCGAGGAGGGGTTTGAGGCCCCAGACGGGTGCGAGCATGGCCAGCGCGGACTGGACGTCGACGCGGATGTCGCCGGAGTGGACGGGGATGGGGAAGGGTTCGGCGGGCGGCAGGCCGGGGTTGAAGGCACCGTCGACGAGCAGGCCCCAGACGTTGCCGAAGGAGACGTGGCCGACGAGGTCCTCGATGTCGACGCCCCGGTAGCGGAGGGCGCCGCCCTCCTTGTCCGGTTCGGCGATCTCCGTCTCGAACGCGACGACTCCTTCGAGCCCGGGTACGAAGTCGGACATCAGGCGGCTCCTCGTGGTGTAAGTGACAGATGGTGCGTTGCGGGGTGGGCCGAAGGCACCGTGTCGGTCAGCTGGCGAGCGGGCGACCGTCCGACGGATCCGCGGTCGTCTGCGGCGACTCGCGGTCCCGGCCGGTCCTCCCTGTGATGCCCCGTGCGGTCGGCGGTCATCCGGCCGCAACGGCACGGAAACGATATCCCCGGGTGTCAGGATTGGGGAGGGGTCGCGGCACTGAGTGCCATGCAGTGACGAAGGACACCGTCCGTACGGCAAGATGACCGGGTGACCGACCGCGACGCCGTCCCCTTCGATCTGGCCTCGATGCGCAAGCAGTACCGGGCCGACGGACTTGCCGAGAGCGAGCTGGCCGCGAGCCCGGTGGAGCAGTTCGCGCGCTGGTTCAAGCAGGCCGCGACGGACGGCGGGCTGTTCGAGCCGAACGCCATGGTGGTCTCCACGGCCGACGCCGAGGGGCGGCCCAGTTCCCGTACGGTCCTGCTGAAGCACTTCGACGAGCAGGGGTTCGTCTTCTACACGAACTACGACTCCCGCAAGGCGCGTGACCTGGCGCAGAACCCGTACGTCTCGCTGCTGTTCCCGTGGCATCCGATGGCGCGGCAGGTGATCGTGTCCGGGGTGGCGCGGCGGACCGGGCGGGACGAGACGGCGGCGTACTTCCGGAGCCGGCCGCACGGTTCCCAGCTGGGGGCGTGGGCCAGCGCGCAGTCGTCCGTGGTGTCGACCCGGGCGGACATCGACGCGGCCTACGCGGAGCTGGCGGCGCGGTATCCGGAGGGCGAGCAGGTGCCGGTGCCGCCGCACTGGGGCGGTTTCCGGGTGGCGCCGCGGACGGTGGAGTTCTGGCAGGGCCGGGAGAACCGCCTGCACGACCGCCTGCGGTACGTGGGGCAGCCGGACGGCAGCTGGCGGGTGGAGCGCCTGTGCCCCTGAGCCGGCGCCGGCAGGGTTCTCAGCCGAGGGTTTCTTCCAGGAGGCCGGCCCACTGGGCGACCACGCGTTCCCGGCGGGGGGCGTCGTCCGTGAGGAGGTTGGCCAGGCCGAGGCCGCGGGCCATGTCGAGCAGGCCCTGGACGGTTTCGCGGACGCCGGGGACGGTTTCGTCGGCGGACAGCAGTTCGACGGCTATGCGGTGGGTCTCGCGGCCGACCCGGGATTCGAGTTCCGTGACGCGGGGGCGCAGCTGGTCCTCGTTGGAGGCGGCGACCCACAGATGGAGGGCCGCGCGGAACAGGGGCCCGGTGTAGAGGTCGACGAGGGCGGCCACGACGGCGCGGCGGTCGCCCGCGGCGCCGTCGGGGAAGAGGGCGCGCAGGGCGGTCGAGCGTTCCTCGGCGACGTATTCGACCGCTGCCGTGAAGAGGTCCTCGCGGGTCGGGAAGTGGTGCTGGGCGGCGCCGCGGGAGACACCGGCGCGTTCGGCGACCACGGAGACGGTGGAGCCCGCCCAGCCGTGTTCGGCGAGGCAGGCCACGGCGGCCTCCAGGAGCCGCTGCCGGGTGGCCCGGCTGCGGTCCTGCTTGGGGACTCTCTCCGCACGGTCGACCGCGCTCACACCACCCATGCCGGATCCCGTCGTTCGAGGAAGGCCGTCATCCCCTCGCGTGCCTGTGCGGAGGAGAACAGCCGGGCCGAGAGCGCGGTGAGGTGTTCCGCGTCCCGGTCGAAGGCTTCCAGCACCCTAGCCGTGAGCAGCCGTTTCGTCTCGGCCAGGGCGTCGGGGGCGGACTTGCGCAGGCCGTCGAGCATGGGGGTGAGGGCCGTGTCGACGTCGTCGGCGTGGGCGGTGAGCAGGCCGGCCGCGGTGGCTTCGGCGGCGTCGAAGCGTTCGCCGGTGAGGCAGTGGCGGGACAGGGCGCGCGGATCGGCGCGGGGCAGGAGCGGCAGGGAGATGACGGCGGGGGCGACGCCGATGCGGACCTCGGTGAAGGCGAAGGTGGCGGTGGTGGCGGCGACGGCGATGTCACAGGCGGCCAGGAGGCCGAGGCCGCCGGCGCGGACGTGTCCGGTGACGCGGGCGACGACGGGTTGGGGCAGTTCGACGATCTGGCGCAGGAGGGCGACCAGGGCCTCGGGGCGCGGAGGGTCCTTGAGGTCGGCGCCGGCGCTGAAGGTGTTGCCGGTGTGGGTGAGGACGACCGCGCGGACGGCTCTGTCCCGGCCGGCGTCGGTGAGGGCGTCGGCCAGCTCGGTGACGAGGGCCGCGGACAGGGCGTTGCGGTTGTCCGGTGAGTCGAGGGTCAGGGTGTCCACGGCGCGGGTGCGCGTGCGGGTCACGAGGGTCATGTGCGCTCCCTGAGTCGGCGTCGCAGGATCTTGCCGGAGGCGGCGCGCGGGATGCCGGCGGTAAAGGTGACGCGGCGCACCCGCTTGTAGGGGGCGACGCGTTCGGCGACGTACGCCATGACGTCCTCCTCGGTGAGGGCGGCGGAGGGCTGGCGGACGACGTAGGCGTGCGGGGTCTCGTTGCCGTCGTCGTCGTAGGTGCCGACGACGGCGGCGTCGGCGATGCCCGGGTGGGTGAGGAGGAGGGCTTCGAGTTCGGCGGGGGCCACCTGGAAGCCCTTGTACTTGATGAGTTCCTTGACGCGGTCGACGACGAACAGCCAGCCCTCCTCGTCGACGTGGCCGACGTCGCCGGTGTGCAGCCAGCCGTCGGGGTCGATCATGGCGGCGGTGGCGTCGGGCCGGCCGAGGTAGCCCTTCATGATCTGCGGTCCGCGGATGAGGATCTCCCCGGATTCGCCGGCCGGGAGGTCCTCGGCGGGGTCGTCGAGGGAGACGATGCGCATCTCGGTGCCGGCGACGAGCTTGCCGACGGTGCCGGGCGGGGCGTCGCGCATGGCGTCCAGGGGGACGACGTGCGTGCCCGGGGAGAGTTCGGTCATGCCGTAGGCCTGGCCGACGGGCGGCAGGCCGAGGCGTGCGGAGCAGGCGGCGGCGAGGCGGGCGTCCAGGGGTGCGGCGGCGCTGATGATGTATCTCAGCGACGACAGGTCGTACTGGGCGACGGCCGGGTGCTTGGCCAGGGCGAGGACGATGGGCGGGGCGACGTAGAGCGCGGTGATGCGGTGGTTCTGGATGGCCGCGAGGAACTGTTCGAGGTCGAAGCGGGGCAGGACGACGACCGTGGCGCCTTGCCGCAGGGGGGCGTTCATCAGGGCGGTGAGGCCGTAGATGTGGAAGAAGGGCAGGACCGCCAGGACGCGTTCGCCGGGGCCGGCGGGGATCGCGGGGTGGAGCTGGGCGAGGTTGGTGGCGATCTGCCGGTGGGTGAGCATGACGCCCTTGGGCGTGCCGGTGGTGCCGGAGGAGTAGGGCAGGACGGCGACGTCCTCGCCGGGGTCGATGGCGACCCGGGGCTCGGGGGCGGTGGTGGCCAGCATGTCGATCAGGGAGCGGTGGCCGGTGGCGCTGTCGCACACGAAGATCTCCCTTACGCCGCCCGCGAGTTCGGCGGCGCGCCGGGCGGTGCCGAGCAGCGGTGAGACGGTGATGATCCAGCGGGCCGCGCAGTCCGTGAGCTGTTTGGCGAACTCCTCGGCGGTGGCGAGCGGATGCACGGTGGTGACGGTGGCGCCCGCGCGGGTGGCGGCGTAGAAGGCGGTCGGGAAGGCGACGGTGTTGGGGCTGTGCAGGGCGAGGACGTCGCCCTTGCGGACCCCGGTGTCGGCGAGGGCGGCGGCGACGCGCCGGTGGAACCGGTCCACCTGCTCGTACGTGAGCGTGGTGCCGTCGGTGCCGTCGACGAGGGCGGGGGTCGCGCCGAACTCGGCGGCCCGGGCCAGGACGGCGTCGTGGATGGGCCGGTCGACGGGTGGGACGTCTGCGTACTCGCTGCGGAACATGGCTGGTTCCTCCTCGCGGCGCGGGCCGTCTCAGTACGACTTGGGCAGGCCCAGAGTCTGGTGGGAGACGTAGTTGAGAATCATCTCCCGGCTGACCGGCGCGATACGAGCCACGCGCGCGGCCGTTATCAGCCGGGCCAGGCCGTACTCGCGGGTGAGGCCGTTGCCGCCGAGGGTGTGCACGGCCTGGTCGACGGCCTTGACGCAGGCCTCTCCGGCGGCGTACTTGGCCATGTTGGCGGCTTCTCCGGCGCCGGTGTCGTCACCGGTGTCGTAGAGGTGGGCGGCCTTCTGCATCATCAGGCGGGCCAGTTCGAGGTCGATGTGCGCCTGGGCGAGGGGGTGGGCGACGGCCTGGTGGGCGCCGATGGGGGTGTTCCAGACGGTGCGGTCGCGGGCGTAGCCGACGGCCTTGGCGAGGGCGTGGCGGCCCATGCCGATCGCGAAGGCGGCCGTCATGATGCGCTCGGGGTTGAGGCCGGCGAACAACTGGAGCAGACCCGCGTCCTCGTCGCCGACCAGGGCCTCGGCGGGCAGGCGCACGTCGTCCAGGACGAGTTCGAACTGCTTCTCCGCCGCGTGGAGTTCCATGTCGATGGGGCGGCGGGTGAAGCCGGGGGTGTCGCGCGGGACGATGAACAGGCAGGGTTTGAGGCGTCCGGTGCGGGCGTCCTCGGTGCGGCCGACGATCAGGGTGGCGTCGGCGATGTCGACGCCGGAGATGAAGACCTTGCGGCCGGTGAGGATCCAGCCGCCGGTGCCCCGGTCGCGGCGGGCGGTGGTGGTGATGCGGTGGCTGTTGGAACCGGCGTCGGGTTCGGTGATGCCGAAGGCCATCCGGCGGGTGCCGTCGGACAGGCCGGGCAGCCACTCCCGCTTCTGGGCGTCGGTGCCGAAGCGGGCGATGACGGTGCCGCAGATGGCGGGTGAGACCACCAGCATGAGGAGGGGGCAGCCCGCCGCGCCCAGTTCCTCGAGGACGATGGAGAGTTCGGAGATTCCGCCGCCGCCGCCTCCGTACTCCTCGGGGAGGTTGACTCCGAGGTAGCCGAGTCCGCCTGCGTCCGACCAGAGGTGGGTGGGGTCGCCTCCGGGGCCGTGCCGCGTGCCGAGGGCGGCGACGGCTTCTCGGAGCGCCTTGTGCTCTTCGGTGTCCATGGGAGTTCCTTTCGGTGCGGGCCGGATGTGGCTTGTCGCGCAGTTCCCCGCCCCCTAAGAGGCTTCCTTCACCACGGCCAGCAGCGCGCCCGGTTCGACCTGTTGCCCTGACGCGACGCACAGGTCGGTCAGTGTTCCCGTCACCGGGGCGGTGATCCTGTGCTGCATCTTCATCGCCTCCAGCCAGAGCAGGGGCTCGCCGGCCCGCACCGGCGTCCCGGCCGTGAGCCCGTCGGCGACGCGGACGACCGTGCCCGGCATGGGCGCCAGGAGGGAGCCGGGGGCGTGCCGGGCGGTGGGGTCGGGGAAGCGGGGCAGGGCGGTCAGGAGGGCGGTGTTGACGTACACCCGCTCGCCGTGGCGGGCGACTTCGTAGGTGCGCCGCACGCCGTCCACGTCGAGGACGACGAGGTGGGCGTCGGCGTGCACGACCCGCACGCCGTCGGCCTCGGGGCCGTTCCTGCCGTGCCGGTAACGCGCCTCGTGCTCCTCGCCGGCCATCAGGTAGCGCTTGGTCTGCGGCTGGGAGGGGACGTTGCGCCAGCCGCCGAAGCGGGAGCGGCCGTGGGCGTCGGCGAGGGCGGCGGCCAGGGGGGCGTGCGGGTCCGGGGCCGGTTCGGTCAGGCCCGCGAGGTGGCGGTCGTAGAAGCCGGTGTCCATGCGGGCGGCGGTGAACTCCGGGTGGCGCAGGGAGCGGACCAGGAGGTCGCGGTTGGTGACGGGGCCGTGGATCGCCGCGCGTTCGAGGGCGGAGGCGAGCCGGCGCAGGGCCTCGGGGCGGGTGGGGGCGTGCGCCACGACCTTGGCGATCATCGGGTCGTAGTGGACGCCGATGTCGTCGCCGTCGGTGTAGCCCGTGTCCAGGCGGACGCCCTCCGGGACGGCGAGACGGTGCAGGCGGCCCGTCTGCGGGGACCAGTCGCGGGCGGGGTCCTCGGCGTACAGGCGGGCCTCGACGGCGTGGCCGCGGGCGGGCGGCGGTTCGGCCGCCAGGGGGTGGCCCTCGGCGACGCGGATCTGCTCGGCGACCAGGTCGACGCCGAACACGGCCTCGGTGACGGGGTGTTCGACCTGGAGGCGGGTGTTCATCTCCAGGAAGTGGGCGCGGTCACCGGCGACGAGGAACTCGACGGTGCCGGCGCCCACGTAGTCGACGGCCCGGGCGGCCCGGACGGCGAGGGCGGCGAGTTCCCGGCGCAGTCCGTCGGTCAGGCCGGGCGCGGGGGCCTCCTCGACGACCTTCTGGTGGCGGCGCTGCAGGGAGCAGTCGCGGGTGCCGAGCGCGTGGACGGTGCCGTGGGTGTCGGCGAGGATCTGCACCTCGACGTGGCGGCCGTTCTCGAGGTACGGCTCGACGAACACCTCCCCGTCGCCGAAGGCGGCGGCCGCTTCGGCGCGGGCGGCGGCGAGTTCGGCGTCCAGGTCCGCGAGGTGCCGTACGACGCGCATGCCGCGGCCTCCGCCGCCCGCCGCGGCCTTCACCAGCACCGGCAGGTCGGCCTCGGTGACCTCGGTGAGGGGTGCGATGCCCATGAGCTGCTTGGCGCGGGTCTTGGACGCCATGGCCTCGATGGCCTCGGGGGGCGGTCCGATCCACACCAGGCCCGCGTCCCGCACGGCCCGGGCGAAGGCGGCGTTCTCGGAGAGGAAGCCGTAGCCGGGGTGCACGGCGTCGGCGCCGGCCGCGAGGGCGGCCTTCACGATCAGGTCGCCGCGCAGGTAGGTGTCGGCGGGCGTGTCCCCCGGCAGCCGTACGCTCGTGTCGGCCGCGCGTGTGTGCAGGGCCCTCGCGTCGGCGTCCGAGTGCACGGCGACGGTTCGGATGCCCAGTTCGCGGCAGGTGCGGAAGACCCGGCAGGCGATCTCGCCCCGGTTGGCGACGAGTACAGAACAGATCACTGGGGGTTCCTCACATCCGGAAGACGCCGAAGCCGCCGCGCGCGCCCTCGTAGGGGGCGGTGTGGATCGCGGACAGGCACAGGCCGAGGACGGTGCGGGTGTCGCGCGGGTCGATGACGCCGTCGTCGTAGAGCCGCCCGGACAGGAACATCGGCATCGACTCGGACTCGATCTGCTGCTCCACCATGGCGCGCAGCGCCGCGTCGGCCTCGTCGTCGTAGGGGTGTCCCTTGGCGGCGGCCGACTGGCGGGCGACGATCGACAGGACGCCCGCGAGCTGCTGCGGGCCCATGACGGCGGACTTGGCGCTGGGCCAGGCGAACAGGAAGCGCGGGTCGTAGGCGCGGCCGCACATGCCGTAGTGCCCGGCGCCGTAGGAGGCGCCCATCAGGACGGACAGGTGGGGGACCGTGGAGTTGCTGACGGCGTTGATCATCATGGCGCCGTGCTTGATGATGCCGCCCTGCTCGTACTCCTTGCCGACCATGTAGCCGGTGGTGTTGTGCAGGAAGAGCAGCGGGATGTCGCGCTGGTTGGCGAGCTGGATGAACTGGGCGGCCTTCTGCGACTCCGCGCTGAACAGCACGCCCCGGGCGTTGGCGAGGATGCCGACCGGATAGCCGTGCAGCGTGGCCCAGCCGGTGGTCAGGCTGGTGCCGTACAACGGCTTGAACTCGTCGAAGTCGGAGGCGTCGACGAGGCGGGCGATGACCTCGCGCGGGTCGAAGGGGGTCTTCAGGTCGCCCGGGACGATGCCGAGCAGCTCCCCGGCGTCGTACTTGGGTGGTTCGGCCGGGCCGGGATCGCCGTACGCCTTGCGGTGGTTGAGGCGGGCGACCACGCGCCGGGCCTGCCGCAGGGCGTCGGGCTCGTCGACGGCGAAGTGGTCGGCGAGGCCCGAGGTGCGCGCGTGCATCTCCGCACCGCCCAGGGACTCGTCGTCGCTCTCCTCGCCGGTCGCCATCTTCACCAGCGGCGGGCCTCCGAGGAACACCTTCGCGCGCTTCTCGACCATGATCACGTGGTCGGACATGCCGGGGACGTAGGCGCCGCCCGCGGTGGAGTTGCCGAAGACGACCGCGACGGTGGGGATGCCGGCGGCGGACAGCCGGGTGAGGTCGCGGAAGATGGCGCCGCCGGGGATGAAGATCTCCTTCTGGGACGGCAGGTCGGCGCCGCCGGACTCCACCAGGCTGATCACGGGCAGCCGGTTGGCGAGGGCGATGTCGTTGGCGCGCAGGGCCTTCCTCAGCGACCAGGGGTTGCTCGCCCCGCCGCGCACGGTCGGGTCGTTGGCGGTGATCAGGCACTCGACGCCCTCCACGACGCCGATACCGGTGACGAGGGAGGCGCCGACGGTGTAGTCGCTGCCCCATCCGGCCAGCGGGGACAGTTCCAGGAAGGGCGTGTCCGGGTCGAGGAGCAGTTCGATGCGCTCGCGGGCGAGGAGTTTGCCGCGCGCCCGGTGCCGTGCGACGTACTTGTCGCCGCCGCCCGCGAGGGCCTTGGCGTGTTCGGCGTCGAGCGCGGCGAGCTTGTCGAGCATCGCCTCGCGGTTGGCCCGGAACTCGGGGCTGCCGGGGTCGAGGGCGGAGGTCAGGACGGTCACAGCAGGGCCTCCGGTATCTCCAGGTGGCGGGAGCG
Source organism: Streptomyces sp. AHA2 (assembly GCF_036857595.1). NCBI lineage: Bacteria > Bacillati > Actinomycetota > Actinomycetes > Kitasatosporales > Streptomycetaceae > Streptomyces > Streptomyces sp. AHA2. Next base: position 187,811 of record NZ_JAUQWJ010000012.1, on the reverse strand, counting down.
CAGCCATTCGCCGAGGGCCTTGGCCTGCGGGTCGAAGCGGTGCTGCGCGGCGACGCCGGCGCCGAGGATCCCCTCGACGACGAAGTTCAGGGCGCGCAGGGCCGGCAGCACGTGCCGTCGGACGGTCAGGTCGCGGCTCTCGGGGATCAGCTCCCGGAACCGGTCGGTGGTCAGTTCGTGCGCGAGCCAGCGCCACGCCTGGTCGGTGCGGACCCACACGCCGACGTTGGCGTCGCCGCCCTTGTCCCCGCTGCGGGCCCCGGCGACCAGCCCCAGCGGTGCCCGGCGGCACGGCCCGGCCGGCAGCGGTTCGGGCAGCGCGGGCTCCGGTACGGGTTCGAGGGCCCGGGTGTCCTGCGGGGGCGGCACGTTGATCCGGCGCCCGTCATGGAGGACGGCCACATGGTCGACGGCCCCATGGGGGACGTACACCTCCTCGAACACCCCGTAGGGCGAGCCCTTGGAGGGTGGGGCCAGCACATGGAAGCCGGGGTAGCTCGCCAGGGCCAGCTCCACCGCGGCCCCGCTCAGGGCACGTCCCACGGCCTGCTGGTCGGGGTCCTTGACGACGAGCCGCAGCAGGGCGCTGGCGGTCTCCTGCGTGCCGGCGTCGGGCTGGTCGGTGCGCGCGAGTTCCCAGCGCGCCTCGGCGACCGTGCCCAGGGCGGGCTCCAGCTGCTCCCTGACCAGGGCCGCCTTTGCCTCGACGTCCAGCCCGGTGAGCACGAAGACGACCTCGTTGCGGAACCCGCCGAGGCGGTTGCGCCCGACCTTGAGGGTGGGCGGCGGTGCCTCCCCGCGCACGCCCTCGATCCGCACCCGGTCGGGCCCGTCGGAGCCGAGCCGGACGGTGTCCAGCCGGGCGGTGACGTCCGGCCCCGCGTACCGGGCGCCCGCCGTCTCGTACAGCAACTGGGCCGTGACCGTGCCGACGTCGACGAAACCGCCGGTGCCGGGGTGCTTGGTGACGACGCAGCCGCCGTCCTCGTGCAGTTCGGCGAGCGGGAAGCCGGGGCGGCGGACGTCGCCGTCGCGGAAGAAGGCGTAGTTGCCGCCGGTGGCCTGGGTGCCGCACTCGAGTACGTGCCCGGCGACCACGGCCCCGGCCAGCCGGTCGTACGCACCGGGCTGCCAGCCGAAGTGGGCGGCGGCGGGCCCGGTGACCAGGGCCGCGTCCGTGACCCGCCCGGTGACCACGACGTCGGCGCCCTCCCGCAGGCAGGCCGCGATGCCGAAGCCGCCGAGGTAGGCGTGGGCGGCCAGGCTCCCCGGGTGGGCCGCGGTCAGGTCGTCGCCCTCCACGTGGGCGACCCGCACGGGCAGCCCCAGCCGGCCGGCCAGCTTCCGTACGGCGTCGGCGAGCCCGGCCGGGTTGAGGCCGCCCGCGTTGGCGACGATCCGCACGCCCCGCTCGTGGGCGAGCCCGAGGCACTCCTCCAGCTGCCGCAGGAACGTGCGGGCGTATCCCGCGGCCGGGTCCTTCAGCCGGTCGCGGCCGAGGATCAGCATGGTCAGCTCGGCGAGGTAGTCGCCGGTGAGGACGTCCAGTTCGCCGCCGGTGAGCATCTCGCGCATGGCGTCGAAGCGGTCGCCGTAGAAGCCGGAGGCGTTGCCGATGCGCAGGACCGTCATGACGCGGCCCTCCCGCCGGCGCCCGGGATCGCCCAGGCGCCGGGCGCCGCCCCGGTGTCCCGGCCCGTCACGAATCGGCTCCCTTCGGCGGGCGTCCGCCGCCCGGTGGCCCGGCGAACGCCTGCGCGATGTCCAGCCAGCGGTCGGCGTCGGGGCCGTCGGCCCGCAGGGCCAGGTCGCCGCGGTGGGCGCGCTGGGTGACCAGCAGACAGAAGTCGACGGCGGGTCCGGTCACGCGCTGCGGGGCGTCCTCGGGGCCGTAGGCCCACACGTCGCCCGAGGGGGCGAGGAGTTCGACGCGGAAGGGCGCCGCAGGCGGGGTCAGCCCGTGCACGCTGTAGGCGAAGTCCCGGGTCCGGACCCCGAGCCGGGCCACATGGCGCAGCCGGTCGGTGGGTGGGCGCACCACACCCAGGGTGTCGGCCACGTCCTGCCCGTGGGCCCAGGTCTCCATGAGCCGGGCCGTCGCCATGGAGGCGACCGACATGGGCGGGCCGTACCAGGGGAAGCGCGCCGGGGGCGGGGCGGCCCGCAGGGCCCGCTCCAGGTCCGTACGCCCCTCCCGCCACCGGGTGAGCAGCTCGGCGGGCGGCAGCGCGGCGCCCTCCTCGGCACCCTCGTCGACGAAGGAGCCCGGGGCCGCGAGCGCCTTGTCGACCAGGGCGTGGAAGGCGCCGGTGTCCGTGACGGCGAGCAGGGCCGAGCGGTCGGTCCAGGCGAGGTGGGCGATCTGGTGGGCCACGGTCCAGCCGGGGGCGGGCGTCGCGAGCGCCCAGCGCTGCGGGCTCAGCCCGGCGACGAGCGCGTCCAGTTCCTCGCTCTCCTCGCGCAGGTCGTCGATCACCGGCGTCGGATCGGACACGGGCGCTCCCTCGGGACACGGCGGTGTGCGGGGTGGTGCGGCGTGCTGAGGAGCATGGCAGCGGCCCGAGAAACAATCAAGCGTGCTTGCATGAAAAGGTGCGCGGGGCGCGTACCGTCAGTTCCCTCCGGCCGCCTCGCGGGCCGCGCGTTCCAGGCGGTCGCGGTGGGACGCCCACCAGGCCCGGTCACCCTCGGGCATGTTGTCCCTGCCCACGGCGAGGCCGACCGACCCGTCGATCAGTTCCCGCACGATGTCCGCGTGTCCGGCGTGCCGGCTGGTGTCGGCGGTCACGCGGGCCAGGACGTGGTGCAGCGTGGTCTCGCACCGCTCGGGCGGCCACCAGGGGACACGGCCGGTGGCCTTCAACGGCAGGCTCGCGATCGTGGTGTCCGCGTGCTCCCAGGCGCGGCGGTAGAGCCCGGTGATCTCCTCGCGGGTCTCCTCGGGCGTGGCCCACATGTCGGCGTTGGGCTCGGCGTCCCGCGTGTACCACCAGGGGGGCACGTCCGCCGCGGCGAAGAAGGGCCTGCCGAAGGTGTCGCCGAAGTACCCCAGTTCCACCCCGGCGGCGTGCTTGACCAGCCCGAGGAGATTGGTGCCGGTCGGTGTGAGGGGGCGGCGGACGTCGTACTCGGAAAGGCCGTCGAGCTTCCACAGCAGGGCGTCCCGGGCCTCCTGGAGGTAGCGCAGGAGGTCCGACTTCGGGTCATGTGCGCTCATGCCGGGGAGTGTCGCACCGGCCACCGACAACCGCGGCCGCACGGCGACACGACCCGATGCCCCCGCCCCGCGTCCCGGGCACCGTCCCGGGACAGCACACCTAGCCCTCCAGTCCCGTGCTCTCCAGCGCTGCCCTCTTCTTGCGGCCACGGCCCACCTGGGTGCGGACCGCGCCCATGCTCGCCGCGATGACGAGGGCGATCGCGGCGGCCTCGGTCGCGGCGAGGGCCTGGTCGAGGATGAGGAAGCCGGCCGCCGCCGCGAGCGCCGGCTCCAGGCTCATCAGGATCGCGAAGGTCGAGGAGGGCAGGCGGCGCAGGGCGAGCAGTTCGAGGGTGTAGGGCAGGACGGAGGAGAGCAGGGCCACCGCCGCGCCCAGCCCCAGGGTCACCGGGTCGAACAGCTTCGCACCGGACTCGGCGAGCCCCAGGGGCAGGAACAGCACCGCCCCGACCGCCATCGCCAGCGCGAGACCGTCGGCCTGGGGAAAGCGGCGGCCCGTACGGGCGCTGAAGACGATGTAGGCGGCCCACATGGCTCCGGCGCCCAGGGCGAAGGCCGCTCCCACGGGATCGAGGCCGCTGAAGCCGCCCCCGCCGAGAAGGAAGACACCGGCGAGCGCGAGGGCCGCCCAGACGACGTTGATCGCGCGGCGGGAGGCCACGACCGACAGGGCGAGCGGGCCGAGGACCTCCAGGGTGACGGCGGGACCCAGCGGGATGCGGGCGACGGCCTGGTAGAAGAGGCCGTTCATCGCGGCCATGGTGACGCCGAAGGCGACGACGGTGCCCCAGTCGGCGCGGGAGTGGCCGCGCAGCCGCGGCCGGCAGACCAGCAGCAGGACGACCGCGGCCACCAGCAGCCGCAGCGCCACGACCCCGAGGGCTCCGGCCCTCGGCATCAGCGTCACCGCGACCGCGGCGCCGAACTGCACGGAGACCCCGCCCGCGAGCACCAGGCCCACGGGCCCGAGGGAGCCGAAGCGGCCCGGGCCGGCGGACGGGGAGCCGGCGGCACCGGTCGTGGACTGGGGTGGGGCGGTGGTCTCCGGCGTGGTCACGGGCGGGTCCTGTGCTCGAGGGTCGGGGTCCGGGGTGCTGCTCGTGTGCGGTGCGTACACCCTGATGCACTCAACGTGCAACCAGATGCACTGCACAGTCCAGGGTAATGGACTCCGTCAGGTGCGTGAACCCTTTTTGCCTCTGTCTCGGGCTGTGAGATGTCAGCGGCGGGCGAGATACAGGCTGAACCCCTTGTAGAGCAGCCGGTTGAGGGGGTGGTCCCACTCGCCGAGGTACTCGACGGCCTCGCCGCCCGTACCCACCTTGAAGCGCAGCAGGCCCAGCAGGGGGCTGGACTCCTCCAGGGTGTCCGTGATGCCGCGCAGGTCGTAGACGGCGGCGCCGAGTTCGTGCGCGTCGCTCATCATGCGCCATTGGACGGCGCTGCTGGGCTGCACCTCGCGACGGCGGGCGGTGGAGGCGCCGTAGGAGTACCAGACGTGGTCGCCGACGGTCAGCATGGTGGCGGCGGCGAGCACCTCCCCGTCGTGGTGGGCGAGGTAGAGCCGCATGCGGTCCGGGTGTTCCGCGGTGAGCGCGGTCCACATGCGCTGGAAGTAGGGCAGCGGGCGCGGCTGGAACCCGTCCCGTTCGGCGGTCTCCGTGTACAGCCCGTGGAAGACCGGCAGGTCCGCCAGGTCGCCGCGGACGACCTTCACCCCGGCCTTCTCCGCCTTCTTGATGTTGCGCCGCCACTGCTGGTTGAGGCCGTCGTGGATCTCTTGCAGCGAACGCCCGGCCAGCGGCACCTGGAAGACGTAGCGGGGCTGGCCCGCGGCGAAACCGTTCCGGCCGGGCGCGGTCTGCCGCCAGCCCATGTGCCGCAGGACGTCCGCCACCCGCCCGGCCGGGGTCTCGTACGACGTGGCCCGGACGTCGCGCAGCCGCCGGGCGGCCGGGTCGGCGATGGCCGCCTTGACCGTCTCGGCGCTCCAGCGGCGCACCACGACCGGGGGCCCCATGCGCACGGCGAAGGCGCCCCGCAGCTTCAGGTAGGTGAGCATCGGTTCCAGCAGGCGTTCCAGACCCGGTTCGTGCCAGTCCAGGAGCGGGCCCTCCGGCAGGTAGGCGAAGTGGCGCGGCAGGCCGGGCAGCCGTGGTCCGGGCAGGGACCGCAGCAGCACCAGGCCGGCGCCGACGAGCTGTCCGGACCGGTCGAACCAGCCGAGGCTCTCCGCCTGCCAGTCGGGCTTCACCTCACCCCAGGACGGGACCTGGGTGTGGCTGGCGGAGGGACGGGCCGCGACGAACGCGAGGTGCTCCTCGCGGGTGATCGGCTGGACGCGGACGCTCATGCGCGGGCTCCTTCGAGCAGCGGCCCTCGACGGGCAGTGACTGGTCCCGCGAGCGTAGGAGCGGCCCGGGCCCTCCCCCGGCTCAGACACTCGGGTCCGCCCGCCCGTGGCCCGAACGCCCCACAGCCCCGAGCCACCTCACTCCCCGCCCCGCCGCCACACCAGCCGGCCCGTCACCTCACTGCCCGCCCCGCCGCCGCACTCCCCGCCCCGGCCGCCTCACTCCCTACCCTCGTCCAGCGCCTGCGCCAGCACTTCCGCCAGGTGCCTGCCCCGCACGCCGGCCAGGTGTTCCAGCTGGGTGCGGCAGGAGAAGCCGTCCGCCAGGACCACCGTGCCGTCCGGGGCGTTCCGCACCGAGGGCAGGAGCCTCTCCTCGGCGACGGCCACGGAGACCTCGTAGTGGCCGCGCGTGAAGCCGAAGTCGCCCGCGAGCCCGCAGCAGCCGCCGCTCAGTTCCCCGGTGAGCCCGGCCGCCCGCCGCAGCCGGCGATCGGCGGCGTCGCCCAGGACCGCGTGCTGGTGGCAGTGGGTCTGTCCCGCGACGGGACGGCCGACGCTCGGCGGCGTCCAGCCGGGGGCGTGCCGCTGCAGTGTCTCCGCGAAGGTGAGGACCTGGGCGGCGAGGCGGGCCGCCCGGGGATCGTCGTGCAGCAGCTCGGGGAGGTCGGTGCGCAGGGCGGCGGCGCAGCTCGGTTCCAGGACCACGACCGGCGCATCCGTCTCCAGCACCGGTTCCATCAGGTCGAGCGTGCGGCGCATCACGGCACGGGCGCGGTCGAGCTGCCCCGTCGACACGTACGTCAGTCCGCAGCACACCCGGCCCCGCCCGCGCAGCAGCGACAGCGGGTCGAGGGCGACCGTCCGGCCGTCACCCACGGGCGGCCTGGCCAGGTGCACGGTCGGCGGCAGCGCCACCCGCAGCCCGGCCGCCTCCAGCACCCGCACGGCGGCCCGCCCGACGGCGGGCGAGAGGTGCTCGGTGAAGGTGTCGGGCCACAGCACGACGAGGTCCCCGCTCGTGGCGGGGCGGTGCGGGCGCCGCCGCTCCCACCAGCCGCTGAACGTCCGCCGCGCCAGCCGCGGAAGCGGCCGTTCGGGTGCGATGCCGCCCAGCCGCCGGGCCGCCCGGGCGAGCGGCCGGATACCGGACAGCGCGTTGACCAGCCAGGCCGTGCGCGTGCGCGACACCACCCGCAGCCACAGCGGCAGCCGGCCCATCGCGTGGTGCGCGGCGGGGCGCCGGCGCCCGGCGTAGTGGTGGTGCAGGAACTCCGCCTTGTACGTGGCCATGTCGACGCCGACCGGGCAGTCCGAGCGGCAGCCCTTGCAGGACAGGCACAGGTCCAGCGCGTCCCGCACCTCGGGCGAGCGCCAGCCGCCGGTGACCACCTCGCCCGCGAGCATCTCGTGCAGCAGCCGGGCCCGCCCGCGCGTGGAGTGCTCCTCCGCACCCGTCGCCCGGAAGGACGGGCACATCACGGCCGGGCCGGACACCGATTCGGTGCGGCACTTGGCGACGCCCACGCAGCGGCGCACCGCTGCCGTGAAGTCACCGCCGTCGCCGGGGTAGCCGAAGGCGACGTCGACGGGCTCACGGGGCAGGACGGCGAAGCGCAGGCCGGAGTCCAGGGGCGCGGGCCGGACCAGCATGCCGGGGTTGAGCAGGTCGTCCGGGTCCCACAGGCCCTTCACCCGCTCGAACAGGCCGACCAGGTGGGCCCCGTACATCTTCGGCAGCAGTTCGGCGCGGGCCTGCCCGTCGCCGTGCTCCCCGGACAGCGACCCGCCGTGCGCCACCACCAGGTCCGCGAGTTCCCCGGAGAAGCGGCGGAAGCGGGCGACCCCGGGACCGGTGAGCAGGTCGAAGTCGATGCGGACGTGGATGCAGCCGTCCCCGAAGTGCCCGTACGGCGCGCCGCGCAGGCCGTGCGAGGCGAGCAGGGCCCGGAAGTCCCGCAGGTAGGCACCCAGCCGTTCCGGCGGCACCGCGCAGTCCTCCCAGCCCGGCCAGGCCTCGGTGCCGTCCGGCATCCGGGTCGCCGTGCCGCTCGCGTCCTCCCGGATCCGCCACAGCGCCCGCTGCCCGGCCGGGTCGGTGACGACCAGCGCGTCCAGGACGTCCGCCGCCCGCACGATCCTCTCCGCACGCGCGCGTGCCTCCGCCGGGGACTCCCCGCCGGTCTCCACGAACAGCCAGGCCCCGCCCCGCGGCAGCTCCACCGCCGAGGGCACCAGGTCCGCCGCCATGCCCTCCACCGTCAGCGGCCGGTAGGGCAGCAGCCCGGCGGCGGCCTCGGCCGCCGCACCCTCGTCGGCGTACGCCAGCACGGCCAGCGCACGCGCGCGTGGCGCCTCGACCAGACGCACGACCGCCTCCGTGAGGACGCCCAGGGTGCCCTCGCTCCCGCAGAAGGAGCGGGCCACGTCGGCTCCCCTCTCGGGCAGCAGGGCGTCCAGCGCGTACCCGGAGATGCGGCGGGGCAGGTCCGGGAAGCCCGTGCGCAGCCGGGCCAGCTCCCCCTCCACCAACGCCCGCAGGCCCTCCGGCGCCCCGGCCCACTCCCGCCCGAGCCGCAGCCGCTCCCCGCGCGCGGTGAGGACGTCCAGCCGGCGCACACTGTCGGCGGTCGTGCCCCACGCGACCGAGTGCGAACCGCACGCGTTGTTGCCGATCATGCCGCCGAGCGTGCAGCGGCTGTGGGTGGACGGGTCGGGTCCGAAGCGCAGTCCGTGCGGGGCGGCGGCCTCCTGGAGCCGGTCCAGCACGAGCCCCGGCTGCACGACGGCCGTGCGTCCCTCGGGGTCGAGGGCGACCAGCCGGTTCATGTGCCGGGTGAAGTCCAGGACGACACCGGTCCCGGTGGCCTGCCCGGCGATGGACGTCCCCCCGCCCCGCGCCACGACCGGCACCCCGTGCTCCCGGCACACCGCCAGCACGGCGGCCACGTCCTCGGCGTCCACGGGGGCCACCACCCCCAGCGGCACCCGCCGGTAGTTGGACGCGTCCATGGTCACCAGCGCCCTGGCCCCGGCCCCGAAGGCGACCTCACCCCGGACGGCCGCCCGCAACTCGCCCTCCACGGCCGCCGGATCCGCACCGCGCAGAAGATCCGTCATCCCTCCAGCATGCACGCGTCCCCGTCCGGCGGCGGGGGGACGGGGCGATGCAACGGGCGCCGGGTGGGGCGGCAACGGCCCCGGAAGGACGCCGTCGGCCTGCCGTCTCACCCGACGGACGACGTTTCGCCCGCGTTTGGGGAAACGGCTACGCTCCCCTCCGTGGCTGAGATCCGGATTCCCTCTGACATCAAGCCCGCGGACGGACGTTTCGGCGCGGGACCCTCCAAGGTGCGGACGGAGGCGCTGGACGCCCTCGCCGCCACCGGCACCTCCCTCTTGGGCACCTCCCACCGCCAGGCCCCCGTCAAGAACCTGGTCGGCCAGGTCCGCGAGGGCATCCGCGAGCTGTTCCAGCTCCCCGACGGCTACGAGGTGATCCTCGGCAACGGCGGCTCCACCGCCTTCTGGGACGTCGCGACGCACGGACTGATCGAGAACAAGTCGCAGCACCTCAGCTTCGGCGAGTTCTCCTCCAAGTTCGCCAAGGCCGCCAAGCTCGCCCCCTGGCTGGCCGAGCCGGACGTCATCTCCGCCGACCCGGGCACGCACCCCGAGGCGGCCGCCGAGGCGGGCGTGGACGTCTACGCGTTCACCCACAACGAGACCTCCACCGGTGTCGCCATGCCGATCAAGCGCGTGACCGGCGCCGACGAGGGCGCCCTGGTCCTCGTGGACGCCACCTCCGGCGCCGGCGGCCTGCCCGTCGACATCAGCGAGACGGACGTCTACTACTTCGCCCCGCAGAAGTCCTTCGCCTCCGACGGCGGCCTGTGGATCGGCGTGTTCTCCCCGGCCGCGATCGAGCGCGCCGAGCGCGTCCACGCCTCGGGCCGCCACGTCCCGGAGTTCTTCAGCCTCCCCACGGCGATCGACAACTCCCGCAAGAACCAGACGTACAACACCCCGGCGCTGGCCACCCTCTTCCTGCTGAACCAGCAGCTGGAGTGGATCAACGGCCAGGGCGGCCTGGACTGGGCGGTGCGCCGCACGGCCACGTCCGCGCGGACGCTGTACGGCTGGGCCGAGGACGTGAAGTTCGCCAACCCGTTCGTCACCGACCCGGCCAAGCGCTCGCAGGTCATCGGCACGATCGACTTCACGGACGAGGTCGACGCCGCCGCCGTCGCCAAGGTGCTGCGCGCCAACGGCATCGTGGACACCGAGCCGTACCGCAAGCTCGGCCGCAACCAGCTGCGCGTCGCGATGTTCCCGGCGATCGACCCGGCGGACGTCGAGGCGCTCACCAAGTGCGTCGACTACGTGATCGACAAGCTCTGACCGTCGCGCGTACGTGAGTGAGGGCGCCCCGCGTGTGCGGGGCGCCCTCGCCCGTCACCGGCTCAGCTTCTGGAACCGCCGGACCGCCAGCGGCAGGAAGAGCGCCGTCAGGATCACCGGCCACACCCCGGCCATCAGCAGCGCGTGCTGTTCCACCCACGAGCCGTCGCCGCCGGCCGGGACGCCGAACAGCTCCCGGGTCGCCGCCGCCGTCGAGGAGATCGGGTTCCAGGCCGCCACCCAGCCCAGCCAGTCGGGCATCAGCTGCGGCGCGACGAAGATGCTGGAGATCATCGTCAGCGGGAAGGCGACCGCGAACAGCCCGCCCGCCGCCTCCGGGTTGGGCACCAGCAGACCGAGCCACACCCCGATCCAGATGAGCGCGAACCGCAGCCACAGCAGCAGCCCGAACGCGCCCAGGAAGGCGAGGCCGCCGTCCGGCCGCCAGCCCATCGCGAACGCGGTGAGCATCATGATGGCCAGCTCGGCGCAGGCGACGATCAGATCGGTGACGCCCCGCCCGGCCACCACGGCCGAGGACGCCATCGGCATGGACCGGAACCGGTCGATGACCCCCTTGGTGGAGTCGTAGACCACGACGGTGGCGGTGTTGATGAAGCCGAACGCCATGGTCATCACGAACATGCCCGGCATCAGGAAGTCCTGGTAGTCGCCGCCGCCCGGCACCTTCATCGCGCTGCCGAAGACATAGCCGTAGAGCAGCACGGACAGGATCGGGAAGCCGAGCTGCCAGGCGATGTTGACGGGCTGGCGCCGGTAGTGGGTCAGTCCGCGGCGCACGATGTTCCAGCAGTCGGCCAGCAGCCAGTAGGCACCGCTGCGCGTGCTCGGTGTGCTCAGGTCGACGGCGCTCACGCTGCGGCCTCCTTCTCGGTGCGGTGTCCGGTCAGGCGCAGGAACACGTCGTCGAGGCTGGGCCTGCGCAGCCCGATGTCCTCGACGCGCACGCCCTCGTCCTGGAGGGTGCGCGCCACGTCGGTCAGGGCGGCGACGCGGTCGGCGACCGGGGCGTGCACCCGCAACTCGGTCTCGTCCGCCTCGGGTTCGCCGTCGGCGACCCGGGCGACCACCTTCACCACCCGGGGGATCTCGGACCGTTCCGCGACCACGACCTCGATGCGGTCGCCGCCGACCCGGTTCTTCAGCCCGTCCGGAGTGTCGTCCGCGATGGCCCGCCCCTGATCGATGACGGTGATGTGCGAGGCGAGCCTGTCGGCCTCCTCCAGGTACTGCGTGGTCAGCAGCACGGTCGTGCCGCCCGCGACCAACGCCCGTACGGAGTCCCACACTTCACCGCGGCTGCGCGGGTCGAGACCGGTCGTCGGCTCGTCCAGGAAGAGGACGGCCGGCGCGAGGATCATCGACGCGGCCAGATCGAGGCGGCGCCGCATGCCGCCGCTGTACTTGCCGACGCCGCGGTCGGCCGCGTCGCTCAGGTCGAACTGCTCCAGCAGCTCGGCCGCCCGGAGCGCGGCCCGCCGGCCCCCGAGATGGAACAGTCTGCCGAACATCTCCAGGTTCTGCCGCCCGGTGAGCACCTCGTCGACCGCCGCGTACTGCCCGGTGAGGCCGATGCGGGCCCGGACCTCGCGGGGCCGGCGGGCCACGTCCAGCCCGGCGACCGTCGCGTGGCCCCCGTCCAGGCGGACCAGCGTGGACAGGATGCGCACGGCGGTGGTCTTGCCCGCGCCGTTCGGCCCGAGCAGGCCGTGCACCGTGCCCTCGCGGACCGCGAGGTCGAAACCGTCCAGGGCGCGCTTCTCGCCGTACCGCTTCTCCAGCGCCTCGGCGCGCACCGCGTATCCGTCCATGTCGCCCCTCCCGTGGCTCGTGCCGTGCCGGCACTGAACTGAGTACAGCGTACCCGATTGTGCGTACGGCGTACCCGGTTTTTGCGCAGGGCCCTAAGCTGGGCTCATGACGAGCGGCACGAGCGGCAGTGGCGGTACGGAGACCAGCGGCAGCGGTGACATCGCCCGCACCCTGGAGCTGCTGTGGGACACCGGCCGGCGCCCGAGCCGCGGCCCCAAGCCGACCCTGACCCTGGACCGGATCGTGGAAGCCGCCATCCGGGTGGCGGATGCCGAGGGCCTGGAAGGCCTGTCGATGCGCCGCGTCGCGGCCGAACTGGGCACCGGCACCATGTCGCTGTACCGGTACGTCCCCGGCAAGGGCGAGCTGCTCGACCTCATGCTGGACCGCGTCCAGCGTCCCTCGGACAACCCGGCCGACCTGGGCGACGGCGGCTGGCGCGGGGCCCTGGAGGCACTGGCCCGCGCGACCCTCGCCCTCTACCGCCGCCACCCCTGGCTGCTCCACGTCAACCAGTCCCGCCCGATCCTCGGCCCGAGCGCCCTCGACGGCATGGAGAAGGTCCTCACCCTCATCCGCCCGATGGGACTGAGCGACCCCGAGCTGGTCTCCGCCATCATCATGATCGACGGATACGTCGTCGGAGCGGCCCGCACGCAGCTGTACCAGCAGGAGGCGGAACGCCGGACGGGCCTGACCGACGCCGAGTTCTGGCAGGCGCAGGTGCCGGTCCTGGAGAAGGTGATGGCCTCGGGCCGCTACCCGGTCATGGCCTCCCTCTCGGAGGACGCGTTCGGCACCGAGTTCGACCACTTCGAGTTCGGCCTCCAGCGCATCCTGGACGGCCTGGAGGTCCTGGTGAAGGACCGCGAGGCGGCTGCCGCCCGGCCCGACTCCTAGGGCCTGTCCGACGATTCCCGCCGTCGCCCGGAGGCAGGAGGGAATCGTCGGACAGGCCCTAAGGCCGGCGCCTCAGCTTCCGCAGGGCGACGACCACCACCAGGGCCGCGCCCGCGGCGATCACGCCCGTCCGCAGATTCCCGTTCAGCCCCTCACCCCCGCCGGACGCGGCAGAACCCCCCTCGCCCGCACGCGAGTCGGAGCCCTGACCCCCGGGTGCGTCCTGCGGTTCCACCGGACTGTCGGCACCCTCGGCCCCGTACATCAGCTTCGTGCCGTCGGCGGTGTAGGTGACCGACTCGCCCTGCCCGAGGAACGGCACCCCGAGCCGCTTCTCGCGCTTGATCCGCCCGCCGTTCCAGTCGTACGCGATCGACCCGAAGTAGCTGCGCACGACGAGGTGTTCGCCGTCCGGCGAGAGCGTGGCGTCCGTGGCCTCCAGGTCGGGGACGGCCGCGACGGGGCGGAAGGTGTTGGACCCGGACGCGGACAGCCGCGCCGGGCCCTCGTAGAGGTGGCCGCCCTTCTCGTTCTTGTCGACGATGTAGACCCGCCCGGTCTTCGGGTGCACGACCAGGGACTCCGCGTCGCGGGGTCCGTCGGAGTACTTCACGACGTACTGCGTGGCCCGGATCGTCCGGTCCGTCAGCTCCTTCGGCTCGGGCAGCCGGTAGATCCACACGTACGGCCAGGTGCCACCGAGATTGTCGCCGATGTCGCCCACGTAGAGCTGGTCGTCCGGCCCGACCGAGACGGCCTCCACGTCCCGCGGGCTGCCCACACCGGACATCGTGATCGTCGCCACCGTCTCGCCGGTGGAACCGTCCACGGCGTACAGGTACGCCCCGTCGTCGCTGTCGTTGTGCGTCCAGTAGATGCCGGGGTGCTGCCGGGAGGCCGCCAGGCCGCTGGACTCGGTGATGCGCGGATCCTTGATCGTGAACTTCCCGTCCCCGTCGGCGGCGGAGGCGGGCACGGCGAGCGCGCCCGTGACGAGGGCCGCGGCGAGGAGGGCGAAGGATCTGCGCATGCCCCAAGCCTGCCACCCCGCCCGGCCGTTCAGCGCCGGGGAACCGGAGCGGGGGACTGCGGAGGGCGGTCGCGGGCGGGTGCGTGGCCCGACTCACATCCCGCGGCGCACGGCGATCGTCCATGATGAGCGGATGCTCAGGTTCATGCCCGTCGGTGACTCCATGACGATCGGGAGCGCGGGCGAACACACGTGGCGCTACCGGATGTGGCAGCACCTGTGCCGCTCCCACGGCGGCCCCTTCACCCTGGTCGGCCCCCGCGAGACGCTCTACGACAAGCTCACCGACGCCCCGACCTCGTACGCGTACGCCGAACCCGACTTCCCCCGTGCCCACCTGGCCGGCTGGGGCGAGGGCTGGCTGCACATGGCCCCCTTGATCGGCGAGGCGGTGCGGGCCGGCCGCGCCGACGTCCTGCTGGTCTCCCTCGGCCTGATCGACCTGGGCTTCTACACGAACGCCGAGCAGACCGCCGAGAACGTCCGGGCCTTCACCCGCGAGGCACGGGCCGCCAACCGCCGGGTGCGGATGGTGTGGCTGCCGGTCACCCCGAACATCCGGGCCCGGACGGACGAGGCCTTCGCCACCGAGGTCGCCCGCTTCAACGAACTCCTCGCCAAGACGGCGGCCGACCTCGACGAGCCCGGCTCCCCCGTCCTCCTGGCCTCCTCCCCGCCCTCGTACGACGTCTCCGCCGACACCTACGACGGCACGCACCCCAACGCGAGCGGCGAGCACAAGATCGCGGCGGCCTTCGCGGCGGCCATGCACCAGGGGTGGGACCTGGGCGGGCCCTACGGGTCCTGACCCTCGGTGATCGTCCGATCCCCCGACTCGCCCCTGACGCCCTGCGCGTGCTTGCCTGGAGCGCACTCCAAGACGTTGGCTTGGGCACCATGGAGTACACGCAGCTCGGACGCACGGGACTCAAGGTCAGCCGACTCGTCCTCGGCACCATGAACTTCGGCCCGCAGACCGACGAAGCCGACAGTCACACCATCATGGACGCGGCGCTGGACGCCGGCCTCAACTTCTTCGACACCGCCAACGTGTACGGCTGGGGCGAGAACAAGGGCCGTACCGAAAGCATCATCGGCACCTGGTTCGCCAAGGGTGACGGGCGTCGCGACAAGGTCGTCCTCGCCACGAAGGTCTACGGCAACATGGGCGCCGACGGCCCCGCCTGGCCCAACCACGACAAGCTCTCCGCCGTCAACATCCGCCGGGCCGTCGACGCCTCCCTCAAGCGGCTGCAGACCGACTACATCGACCTCTACCAGTTCCACCACATCGACCGGGACACCCCGTTCGAGGAGATCTGGCAGGCGATCGACGTCCTGATCCAGCAGGGCAAGATCCTCTACGTCGGTTCGTCCAACTTCCCCGGCTACAAGATCGCCCAGGCCAACGAGATCGCCGCCCGGCGCGGCGGGACCATCGGCCTCGTCAGCGAGCAGTGCCTGTACAACCTCGCCGAGCGGCGGGCCGAGATGGAGGTCATCCCGGCCGCGCAGGACTACGGCCTCGGCGTCATCCCGTGGTCCCCGCTGCACGGCGGCCTGCTCGGCGGTGTCCTCAAGAAGGAGGTCGAGGGCAAGCGCCGCGCTTCCGGCCGGGCGGCCGACGCGCTCGCCGACCCCGCGCAGAGGGCCCGGATCCAGGCCTACGAGGACCTGCTCGACAAGCACGGGGTGGAGCCCGGTGAGGCCGCCCTGGCCTGGCTCCTCACCCGTCCCGGCGTGACCGGCCCGATCGTCGGCCCGCGTACCGCCGAGCAGCTCGCCTCCGCCGTCCGCGCGGTCGAACTGGAACTGTCCCAGGAGCTGCTGGCCGGGCTGGACGAGATCTTCCCGGGTCCGGGGCCCTCCCCGGAGGCCTTCGCCTGGTAGGTCCGCCCGGCAGAGCACGTGGTGAAGCCGCCCGGCAGGGCACGTGGTGAACCCGCCCGGCAGGGCACCTGGCAGGCCCGCCTGGCGGGGCACCCGAAGAGCCGTGCCGCTCGCACAGGCCCGCGGGGAACCGTGTCGCACGCCGCCCACCGGCCCGTCGCCGGAGCGCAGGCGTCCGCGGTTCCCCGCCGGTCTACCTCCCGAGCACCGAGGCCAGGGCGACGACGAGGAACATCAGCACGAGCACACCGGCCATGATCCGGTTGCGGGTCTTCGGGTCCACGCCACCGAGCCTAACCGGCACCGCCGAGCGCCCAGCGCCCGACCGCCTCGTAGCGGGGCTGCTCGCCCGGCACCCCCGACACCGGCAGCCTGCTGCGCACCAGCGTCAGCTCCTCCACGGTCCAGGTCCGGCCGCCGAACGCCGCCAGGGCGTCCACGTACGGCCGTACGTCCCTCGCCTCCCGGCTGCGGGCCACGGTCAGGTGGGCCTTGTACCGCCGGTGCTCCCCCAGCGGCACTCCGGCCTTCCGCGCCGCCGCCTCGGCCCGTTCGGCCAGCAGCCGCAGCGCGGCCACGTCCTCCCCGGCCCCGGCCCACAGGGCTCTGCCGTGCCCGAACTGGCCCCCGCCGCGCACGGCCAGCGGGAACGGCGCGGTCCGCCGCGCGGCGCGCTCCAGCCGGTCCGACAGCGCGGGCACGAGGGCGTCGTCGACCTCGCCGTAGAAGGCGAGGGTGAAGTGCCAGCCGGGGCGGCCGGTCCAGCGCATCCGGTCGGCACCGGGGCGGCTCCGCAACTCGTCGACCAGGGCACCGAGTTCACGCACCACGTCATCGGGAGGCAGCACCGCCGCGAAGAGTCTCATGGGTCCACCCTGGCATCATGAGCCCGTGGAGATCACCCTCAGGGACGGCGGCCCGGACGACGTCCCGGCGATACTCGGCATGCTCGACGGGTGTGTGGAGTGGCTGGTCGCGCAGGGCCGCACGGAGCAGTGGGGGACGAAGCCGCTGTCGCAGAACCCGGGGACGGTGGAGTCGGTCCGCCGCTCGCTGGACGAGCACAGCGTGTACATGGCCGACGTGGACGGAAGGCCGGCCGGGACCCTCACCCTCGCCGAGTCGCCCGGGGCGTCCCTGTCCCACCTGCCGCCGCCCGGTGAGCCCGAGCGCTACATCCGCTGGCTGGCAACCGACCGCCGCTTCGGCGGGCGCGGCGTGGGCAGCGCCCTGCTGGCCCACGCGGCGCGGGAGACCCGCCGCGCCGGCGTCTCCCTCCTGCGGGTGGACTGCTACGCCGGGCACGACGGCGGGCTGGTCCGCTACTACGAGTCCCAGGGCTTCACCCGCGCCGAGGCCTTCACGGTCGGTGAGCACCGCTGGCCCGGCCGGCTCCTGGCCCGCCGGCTGTAGGCGCCGGGCCACGGGCCCCGGCGCGCGAGTACGGGGTGTGTCCCGGTCACCGTGCGCATGCCGTCCTGCGCTGCCGGTCCGATCCGACCGCGGGTACGGCCGGGGAGGGGCGCCACGATGACCGTCCTCGACGACAGGATCGCGAGGACCGGGGCGAGCCGAGTCCGGCCCTCGGGTACCGGATCGACCTGACGGGCACCGCGGCCGGGATCGTGCTGGAGACCGGCGCGTTCCCCCGGGACCGACGGGCCTATGCGGCGGGGGCCAGCTCCTCCCGTCGTTCCCGGGGGACGAAACGGACCGTCGGGTGGCCGCGGTGCCAGCCGACGGACAGGCGGAGGTTGCCGACGCGGGCCAGGATCAGGCCGATGACGGCCGCGGCGAGGGCCGCCACCGCGCCGCCGGCGGCCAGGCCGACGCGTGCGCCGTAGGTGTCGGTGACCCAGCCGACGATCGGGGCGCCGACCGGGGAGCCGCCGAGGAAGACCATCATGTAGAGGGCCATGACGCGGCCGCGCATGGCCGGGTCGGTGGACATCTGGATCGCGGTGTTCGTCGTGACGTTGACCGTCATGCCGAACAGCCCCAGCGGGACCATGAGCAGGGCGAACATCCACAGTGCCGGGGTCGTCGCCGCGAGCACCTCCAGCGCGCCGAAGGCCATCGCCGCCACGATGAGCAGCCGCAGCCGGGCGGTGCCCCGCCGTGCCGCGAGCAGCGCGCCCGCGACGGAGCCGACGGCCATCAGCGTGTTGAACATGCTGTAGGCGCCCGCACCCGCGTGGAAGACGTCGTCCGCGAAGGCGGAGAGGTAGACGGGGAAGTTGAAGGCGAAGGTGCCGACGAAGCCGACCAGGACGATCGGCCAGATCAGCTCCGGGCGGCCGGTGACGTAGCGGACGCCCTCCCGCAGCTGCCCCTTGCCGCGCGGGGCGCGCTCGGCGACGTGCAGGTCGCGGGCGCGCATCAGCAGCAGCCCGGCGAGGGGTGCGACGAAGGACAGGCCGTTGAGGAGGAAGGCGTACCCGGTGCCGACGCCGGTGATCAGCAGGCCGGCGACGGCCGGGCCGACCAGGCGGGCGGACTGGAAGTTCGCCGAGTTCAGGCTGACGGCGTTCTGCAGCTGGCCGGGGCCGACCAGCTCGGAGACGAAGGACTGCCGGGCGGGGTTGTCGACGACCGTGGCGAGGCCGACCGCGAAGGCGGCGACGTACACGTGCCAGACCTGGACCTGGCCGGTGAGCGTGAGGACGGCCAGGGCGATCGCCGTGAGTCCCATCGCCGTCTGGGTGACGAGCAGCGTGGGCCGCTTGCGCAGCCGGTCGACGAGGACACCGCCGTACAGGCCGAAGAGCAGCATCGGCAGGAACTGCAGCGCGGTCGTGATGCCGACCGCGGCGGAGGAGCCGGTGAGGCTGAGCACCAGCCAGTCCTGGGCGATGCGCTGCATCCAGGTGCCGATGTTGGAGACGACCTGCCCCAGGAAGAACAGGCGGTAGTTGCGCACCTTGAGGGAGGAGAACATCGAGGACGTGCGGGCGGGCCGGGAGAGGGGGGCTTCGCGGGCGGGCGGGGAGTCGTGGGGTTCAGGTGCGGGGGCGGAAGCTGTTCCGGGTCCCGAACTCAAAGGGTTCGCCTCCTTGGTGCATACGGCTTACAGGTGCGCGAGCTTCTCCAGCACGGGGGCGGCGGCGCGCAGTTTCGCCCACTCGTCCTCGTCGAGGTTCTCCGCGAGCGAGGCCAGGAAGGCGTTGCGCTTGGCGCGGCTCTCCGCGAGCATCGCCTCGGCCTGCTCGGTGCGGGTGACGACCTTCTGGCGCCGGTCCTCGGGGTGCGGCTCCAGCCGGACCAGCCCCTTGGCCTCCAGCAGCGCCACGATGCGGGTCATCGACGGCGGCTGGACGTGCTCCTTGCGGGCGAGCTCGCCCGGTGTGGCGCGGCCGCACAGGGACAGGGTGCCCAGCACCGACATCTCGGTGGGGCTGAGCGACTCGTCGACCCGCTGGTGCTTGAGACGGCGGGAGAGCCGCATCACGGCGGAGCGGAGGGCGTTCACGGCGGCAACGTCGTCGCCATGGCTGAGGTCCGGCATGTTCGTTAGTTTAACTCATTACTCTCGCTAAGGACCACCGGTGACGCACCTCTCCGGCCGTGACCCCCGCCACTACGCCACGAGATCACTCATTCGGGTGATCCGGTGGCGGAATGCGACACACCGCCCCGAACGGTGCCGCGACCCTCATGGCCATGGGGACCAGCGTGCTCAGCCTGCGAATAGACCACGACCTGCTCGAACGGCTCCGGCACCATGCCGCGAAAAGGGGAACGAGCGTCCAGGACTATGTCGTCCGGACGCTCGTTCGGGATGACTTCGACCAGCGGTTCCAGGCCGCGGTCGAGGAGACGGAGCGGTTCTACGGGTCACCCGGCTCCGAGGACGGCGATCAGGTCAGACCCAGCGCCGGCATCAGGTAGTAGAAGGCGAACACCGCCGCCACCGCGTACATCGCGGGCGGCACCTCGCGGCCCCGGCCCGCCGCCAGGCGCAGCACCGCGAAGGTGATGAAGCCCATGCCGATGCCGTTGGTGATCGAGTAGGTGAACGGCATCATCAGCATCGTCACGAAGGCCGGCACGGCGATCGTGTAGTCCGCCCAGTCGATCTCCTTCACCGATCCGGCCAGGATCAGAAAGCCCACGGCGACCAGGGCGGGGGTGGCCGCCTGCGAGGGGACCATCGTGGCGACCGGCGTCAGGAACAGCGCGACGGCGAAGAGAGAGCCGGTCACGACGTTGGCCAGGCCCGTCCTGGCCCCTTCGCCGACCCCGGCCGTGGACTCGACGAACGCGGTCGTCGCCGAGGAGGAGCTGGCACCGCCCGCGGCGACCGCGAGGCCGTCGACGAACAGCACCTTGTTGATGCCGGGCATCTGCCCCTCGCCGTCGGTCAGCTTCGCCTCGTCGGAGACGCCCATGATCGTGCCCATCGCGTCGAAGAAGCACGACAGCAGCACGGTGAAGACGAACAGCACACCGGTCAGCACGCCGACCTTGCCGAAGCCGCCGAACAGGCTGACCTCGCCGATCAGCCCGAAGTCGGGGGTGGCGACCGGGTTGCCGGGCCACTTGGGCGTGGTCAGGCCCCAGCTCGGCACCGTGGCCACGGCGTTGATGACCACCGCGACGACCGTCATCGCGACGATCGAGATCAGGATCGCTCCCGAGACCTTGCGGACGATCAGCGCCAGGGTGAGCAGGACGCCCAGGACGAAGACCAGGACGGGCCAGCCGTCGAGATGCCCGCCGCCGCCGAGCTGGAGCGGGACGGTCGTCCGGGCGGCGTCGGGGATCCGGGAGACGAAGCCGGCGTCCACCAGACCGATCAGCATGATGAACAGGCCGATGCCGATGGAGATGGCCTTGCGCAGGCTGTAGGGCACGGCGTTCATCACGCGCTCGCGCAGACCCGTGGCGACCAGCAGCATCACGACGAAACCGGCCAGCACCACCATGCCCATCGCGTCCGGCCAGGACATGCGCGGGGCGAGCTGGAGGGCGACGACCGAGTTGACCCCGAGCCCGGCGGCGAGCGCGATCGGGACGTTGCCGATCACGCCCATGAGCAGCGTGCTGAACGCCGCGGTCAGGGCCGTGGCGGTGACCAGCTGCCCGTTGTCGAGCTGGTGGCCGTACATGTCCTTCGCGCTGCCGAGGATGATCGGGTTCAGCACGATGATGTAGGCCATCGCGAAGAAGGTGGCGAGACCGCCGCGGACCTCGCGGGGCAGGGTGCTGCCCCGCTCCGAGATCCGGAAGAAGCGGTCGAGTGCGCCGTACATGGGCCCGGCTCCCGGCTGATCAGGGGCGGGGACCTTGGCGGGAGCCGAGGAGGACATGTGCTTGGTGATTCCTACGAAGAGAAGTGGTCAGACACAAACCGTTTCAGTATGAACATATGAGGCCCGGGTCGGCCATCTCCGCGCGTAGACCCGAGCGCCTCGTAAGCTGTCCCCCATGGCGAAGTGGACCCCCCGACACGAGGCGCCGGAGCCCTTGGAGGGCCCCGTGGTCGCCACCATCACCGGCGGCACGATCCTGTGGTTCGTCCTCTTCCTGGTGCAGCTGCCCTTCTACGGCTGGTTCGACGACCACGGCCACACCTGGTGGGTCTGGACCTGCCTCGCCGGCGGCGGGCTCGGCCTCATCGGCATCTGGTACGTCCGCAGGCGCGACGCCGCCATCAAGCGGTCGGCGTCCGGCGCGGCGGCGACCCCGGCACATCCGGCCGGACAGGCGCCCCCGGCCGGATAGGCACCCCCTGGCCTCTCGGCCGCCCGTGGCGCTTCCGGCCGCTCCGGGCCGGACAGGCACCTCTGCTCCGCCCTCCGGGAGACACTCCCCCGGCTCCTCCCTACGCTCGTAGAGAGGCGGGCGGGCGTGCCCGGGGCCGTCGGCGCGAAACCGCCGTCCGACCGGTGAGGAGCGCAGCCATGACGACGCAGAACAGCGCGGCCGACGTCGACCGTGCGCTGAAGGCCAAGCACCGCGCGATGTGGGCCCAGGGCGACTACCCGTCCCTGGCCGCCGAGATCATCCCCGAACTGGGGGCGATCCTGGTCGAGGCGTGCGGGGTGGGCCCCGGCCAACGGGTCCTGGACGTCGGGGCCGGTTCCGGCAACGCCGCGATCCCGGCCGCCCTGGCCGGCGCGGACGTCGTCGCCTCCGACCTGACCCCCGAGCTGTTCGAGGCCGGACGGCTCGTGGCGGAGAGGCAGGGTGCGCGGCTCACCTGGCGGGAGGCCGACGCCGAGGCCCTGCCGTTCGGCGACGGCGAGTTCGACACCGTGCTGTCCTGCGTCGGCGTGATGTTCGCCCCGCACCACGACCGGGCCGCCGGCGAACTCGTCCGGGTCTGCCGCCCCGGCGGCACCATCGGCCTGCTGAGCTGGACTCCCCAGGGGTTCATCGGGCGGATGTTCGCCGTGATGAAGCCCTACGCGCCGCCGCCCCCGCCGGGTGCGCAGCCGCCCCCGCTGTGGGGCGAGGAGGACCACGTGCGCGCGCTGCTCGGCGACCGGGTCACCGACGTGCGCGCCGAGCGCCGGACGGTCCGCGTCGACCGCTTCGCCACGCCCGAGGCGTTCCGCGACTACTTCAAGGAGCGCTACGGCCCCACCATCTCCGTCTACCGGAACATCGCCGGCGAGCCCGACCGCGCCGCCGCCCTCGACCGGGACCTGGTGGCCCTCGCCCGCGACGGCGACCTGTCGGCCGGGCAGGACGGGACGGTCCTGGAATGGGAGTACCTGCTGTTCACCGCCCGCCGGTCCACCTGACGCCGGGCGGCGGGCGGGCGGGGCGACGGCGTACAACTGCCGTACGACCACGGCACGAAGCCGGTCCTTCCCAGGTCGGATCTTCGCCCCGTTCGGCGGGTGAGCCGGCAGAACCGCACGTACCGTCGAAGGCATGACGCATCTCGACGCGGGTGCCCGCACCGACTCCGCGCAGCCGGGGACGATCACCTCACGCGAGACGGGGCTGACCGCGGCCCAGGTCGCCGAACGCGTGCGGCGCGGGCAGGTCAACGACGTGCCGGTGCGCAGCAGCCGGTCGGTCGCGGACATCGTCCGGGCGAACGTCTTCACCCGCTTCAACGCGATCATCGGCGTGCTGTGGCTGATCATGCTGGTCGTCGCGCCGATCCAGGACAGCCTGTTCGGGTTCGTGATCCTCGCCAACACCGGCATCGGGATCGTGCAGGAGTGGCGGGCGAAGAAGACCCTGGACTCGCTCGCGCTGATCGGCGAGGTGCGGCCGACCGTGCGGCGGGACGGGTCCGCCGCGCAGGTCCACACCTCCGAGATCGTCCTGGACGACCTGATCGAGATCGGCCCGGGCGACAAGGTCGTGGTGGACGGGGTGTGCGTCGAGGCCGACGGGCTGGAGATCGACGAGTCGCTGCTCACCGGCGAGGCCGACCCGGTGGTCAAGCACCCCGGTGACCCGGTGATGTCCGGCAGTTTCGTCGTCGCGGGCGGCGGGGCGTTCCAGGCCACGAAGGTCGGCCGGGAGGCGTACGCGGCGCAGCTCGCCGAGGAGGCCTCCCGGTTCACGCTCGTCCAGTCCGAGCTGCGGTCGGGCATCTCCACGATCCTGAAGTACGTCACCTGGATGATGGTCCCGACCGCGATCGGCCTGATCATCAGCCAGCTGGTCGTGAAGCGGAACGCCTTCGACGACTCCGTCGCCCGCACGGTCGGCGGCAT
This sequence comes from Streptomyces sp. AHA2, assembly GCF_036857595.1. NCBI lineage: Bacteria > Bacillati > Actinomycetota > Actinomycetes > Kitasatosporales > Streptomycetaceae > Streptomyces > Streptomyces sp. AHA2. Next base: position 164,502 of record NZ_JAUQWJ010000012.1, on the reverse strand, counting down.
CGTCCCGATGGTCCCCGAGGGCCTGGTCCTGCTCACCTCGGTCGCCTTCGCCATCGGCGTGATCCGGCTGGGCCGCAAGCAGTGCCTGGTCCAGGAGCTGCCCGCGATCGAGGGCCTGGCCCGGGTCGACACCGTCTGCCTGGACAAGACCGGCACCCTCACCGAGGGCGGCATGGACGTCACCGAACTGCGCACGCTCCCGGGCGCGGACGAGACGTACGTGCGGAAGGTGCTCGGCGCCCTCGGCGCGTCGGACCCGCGGCCCAACACCTCGCTGAAGGCGATCATCGACGCGTACCCGGCCGTGGAGGACTGGCACTGCACCGAGGCGCTGCCGTTCTCCTCGGCCCGCAAGTACAGCGGCGCCGCCATCGACGAGGGCGGCGGGCGGAGCGGACGGTGGTTGCTGGGCGCGCCGGACGTGCTGCTGGCCGACGACGACCCGGCGCTCGCGGAGACCGTCCGGCTCAACGAGCGGGGCCTGCGCGTGCTGCTGCTCGCCCGCGTCGACCGGGCCTTCGACGATCCCCGTGTGAGCGACGGCGCCGAGCCGGCCGCCCTGGTGGTGCTGGAGCAGCGGCTGCGGCCGGACGCGGCCGACACCCTGCGCTACTTCGCCGACCAGAACGTGCGGGCCAAGGTCATCTCGGGGGACAACGCGGTCTCGGTCGGCGCGGTCGCCGCCAAGCTGGGGCTGTCCGGGACCACCGTGGACGCGCGGCGGCTGCCCGCCGACCAGGACGGCATGGCGGACGCGCTCGACGAGGGCACGGTGTTCGGCCGGGTCACCCCGCAGCAGAAGCGGAACATGGTCGGGGCGCTGCAGTCGCGCGGGCACACGGTCGCCATGACCGGCGACGGCGTCAACGACGTGCTCGCCCTCAAGGACGCCGACATCGGCGTGGCGATGGGCTCCGGCTCGGAGGCCACCCGGGCGGTCGCGCAGATCGTGCTGCTGAACAACAGCTTCGCGACCCTGCCGGCGGTGGTCGCCGAGGGCCGGCGGGTGATCGGCAACATCACGCGCGTGGCGACGCTGTTCCTCGTCAAGACGGTCTACTCGGTGCTGCTGGCGGTGCTGGTCGTGTGCTCCCAGGTGGAGTACCCGTTCCTGCCCCGCCACCTGACCCTGCTGTCGACGCTGACGATCGGCGTCCCGGCGTTCTTCCTGGCGCTCGCGCCCAACAAGGAGCGGGCGAAGCCGAACTTCGTCCGGCGGGTCATGCGGTACGCGGTCCCCGGCGGGGTCGTCGCGGCGGTGGCCACCTTCGCCACGTACCTCCTCGCCCGGGGGCACTACGCGGGGCCGGGAGCGCTGGCCGCGGAGACCAGCGCGGCGACCCTGACGCTGTTCCTGGTGTCGATGTGGGTGCTGGCGATCATCGCCCGGCCCTACACCTGGTGGCGGGTCGCGCTGGTCGCCGCGATGGGCGGGGCGTTCCTGCTGGTGCTGGTCGTGCCGTGGCTGCAGGACTTCTTCGCGCTGAAGCTGGTGGGGATGACGATGCCGTGGACCGCCGTCGGCATCGCGGCGGTGGCGGCGGCCGCATTGGAACTCCTGTGGAGGTGGGTGGACCGCCGCTTCCCCGCGTGACGCGTCAGAGTCTGGGCCACATGCTCTTGCCGGCTGCCAAGTTGCCCTTGCCGTCACCCGCGAACCAGCGCAGATCGCCGTTGTACTCGACGGAGGCCAAGTCGGCCTTGCCATCACCGTTGAAGTCGCCACTGAGCAGGGGTCGGTAGCTGGTCCAGTCCTTACTGGGCCACATCGAGCGGGCCTTGTCGAAGGTGCCGTCAGCCTTGCCGGGGTAGAGGCTCAGACTCCCATCACCTGCCCCGGCTGCTATGTCCTCGCGGCCGTCACCATTGAAGTCCCCTGTGGCGATGCGCTCCTTCTTCCAGGTCTTGTCCGGCCACATGGCCTTCTTCTGGTTGACCAGATCACCCTCTGCATCCCTCTTGTAGCTGTACAGGGAGCCATCCGGCCACTGGAAGACCGGAGTGTCGCGGCCGCGAGTGGCACTGTGCAGGACGGCTGCCGGCAGCAGTTCCTTCCAGGTGGCATCCGTCCACAGCTTCTGCCGCAACCACATGGGGAACGGCAGGCGCCTGCTTCCCATGTACAGATCTCCTGTGTCCCAAACGGTGAGCACCTCGACGCCGGCCTTGTCGGTGAAGTCACCCGCCAGGATCTGCTGCACCCGAGAGTTGCCGAGCGCGGGCAGGTAGGTGCCGAACTGCAGTGATCCGTCAGGACGGCTGTAGAAGACCTGGACGGTGTCGTCCGCCATGAGGGAAGCGACGTCCGTACGACCGTCGCCGTTGAAGTCCGCGGTCGTCATGGCGTCCTTGACGAACTTCTGACGGTGCGTCATGCGCACCTGCTGCACCCAGTCTGCGATGTCGTCCACACGGGCGGCGACAGCCCCGGTGCGCGTCTCGTCGGAATTGAAACAGCCACCACCCCAGGCCGCCGTGACAACGCCCACCAGCCGGCCCTGAGCACTGAGTACCGGGCCTCCGGCATCGCCCGGGCACACGGCTCCACCGGAGGTGGGTGAGATCGCCAGTGTCGTCGAGTCGACGGTGTCCACACGGAAGGCGCTACTGTGCGCCTTCTCAGGCACCCAATCGGTTCTCGTACGGCCGAAACCGACCGTACGGAGCTGATCGCCCGGGGCCGGTGCGGCCGACTCGACCTCAGCCTCGTCCCTGCCGGGGAACGGGCCGTCCAGCGGGTTCTCGACGCTTGGGTCGTCGACACGTGCCATAACCAGGTCGCGGTCCGTGTGCGGTACGAGCTGCAGGATCTTCTGCTTCTCCGGCGCCTGCCCGAGTCGGTTGCCGTCGGCGGTCACGACCGCCGGGTACGGAGGTGCGCCCGCCGCGACCTTCGTGGTGCTGGAAGGGTCGGCGGCGAAGCAGCTGGCGGCGGTGAGCACCCATTGGTGATCCACCAGAGTGCCGGAGCAACTACGTACGTTGTCCTTGCCGAGGGTGAGGTGGATCTTCACGGTGAACTGGTCGGCGCCGTCAGCCACCTGATCACCGCTGACGGGCTGCGCCGTCGACGCACCCAGCACGCTGGCCGCGAGAGCTACCGTCAGTACCCCACCAACCCACGACATGCGCTTGGCACTTGTACAGGGATATGTCACGTTTCCTCGCCTAAGGACGGGCTCTGCCCTGCAGAGATCATTCGGGTCAGTCGGAGTGTCACGCGGGGCGACGGGGGCACCCCGTCAGCCGGTCACGCGCAACTCGACCAGCACGGACCTGGCACCGCCTACGGTGCCTTCTCCCACGGATTCGAAGCCTCCCTGCGGGACGTTGACCGTCGTGGTCTTGCCGTTGGCAGTGAGGTCTGCACTAAGGGGGTGATCCGCCGCTTCCATCGCGAAGACGCGTGGCAGCTCGAGGGTAAGGCGGCCGGTCTTGCCGAGGGCTCTGAAGCAGTAGGTCCCCTGGCGGCCGACCGAGCCGTCCTCGACGGTCATCACTCGGATCTGTTGTGCAGCTTGGTCACATTCCGCCAGCAGGATGCGACCGTCCCCCTGCTTCAATTTGATTCCCTTTTCCGCCATGATGCGGTCGGCGCCGGGATATTTGTAATCCTCAATCGCGACGGGCGGGGTCGGGCCTGACGGTGATTGCGGCGGATCGTCCGCGGAAGCGACTGACATACCAGCGAGCGTGGCACACGCTACTGCGACGCCGGCGATAATCAGTTCTCGGGTGCGAAAAGGCACCGAAGCGTCCCTTCAGGCGCGGCTGCTCACATTACGAAGGCCTCGCCGGAATCAGAATGAAAGTGGAAATAGAATCCAGGCATACGCGACCGGAGTGCGGTCACCGGATACGCCTTGCAACCCGCGCCAACGGGCCCCCGTACAACCCCCTGAAGATATGAGCCTGGAGTGGTCCCGGCTGGTCAGGCCGACACGCGAAGCCAAAGTCGTGGCACAGCGTATGCAGGAGCAGGTCGAACGTCAACACGAATCTTCAAAACCTGCGCCTCCACTCCACCCCCTCGAGTGAAAAGAGCCGAAAAGTCCGTTCTGGGCGTGGCTCGATATTGGAGTAACCGACTGCAGAAGTGATGACTATGCTTATCCGTCGACTATTCGGCGACTCGCTTTCGGGGGTCGTCGCCGATGACGAGATAGGTGTTCAGTGAAACGAAGAACTGACCAGCTCGACAACGCCGGTAAAGTGGCGCGAGTCCTACGCAGAACGGCACTGAGCTTGTTGCCGTTAAGCCTTACGGTCGGCCTGCTGGGCTCTGTGCCGGCAGTGGCCGCCACAGCCGCTCCGAACGGGGCCCGGTACGCCGCAGCGACGTCGGCCGTCACCCCAGCGGACCGCGGTCTTGTCGTGGATTACTGGAGGAGCGGTGGTCCCGGTGTGAGGTCGGCGGCCGAGGCCGCGCTGACCGGCACGGATGCCGATGTGGAAGCCTTCCTGAAGGTCGCGGACGACTTGACCTTCCAGGACGAGCGGGTGAGTGCCGCGAAGATCGCTTCGGTGGGCGGCACGGAGCTGCTGACCGCCGCGCGGAAGGCCTTGGCCGGAACGCGTGATGAGCTGCACGACTTCCTGGACGACGGCTGGGAAGACCCAATGGCTCAGGACAACCGTGTCCGGGTCGCCCAGATCATCGACACAGGCAGCCCGAATGTCCAGAGCGCCGGACGGGCCGCGCTCGCGGGCACCCCTGATGACGTCCGAAAGTTCCTCACGGATGGCCAGTACGTGCAGCGTGAGCAGGACGAGCGGGTGCAGCTCGTGCAGATCGTCAGCGTAGGCGGCACCAACGTGCGTGCCGCTGGACGCATCGCACTGAACGGCAGCGCAGCGGACATCCGAGAGTTCCTCGAAGTCGGCCAGTTCGTCGCTCGCGCCAAAGACCAGGAGCACGCGACAGTCGCCGAACTCGCTCAGCAGGCGAAGGAGGCGGGTAAACAAGCCGCCAAGGCCACCGCGGCGGCCAAGAGCGAGTCCGCCAAGGCAGTACATGCGGCGCAGCTCGCCAAGGAGGCAGCGCAGGAAGCAGAAGCCGAGGCGAAGGCCGCCAAGAACGACACCGACAGAGCCGCACGGGCTGCGAAGCGGGCCGCCACGGCGGCTTCGCAGGCCGCCGCGTCCGCGCAACGGGCGATCGATGCGGCCGACGCCGCGAACAACTCAGCACGCGTCGCGGCCAACGCGGCCTCCCAGGCAGCCGCTGCAGCGGCAGGTGCTTCCCAGGCGGCCTCTCGCGCGCGCAGTGCTGCTGCCGATGCCGCAGTGGACGCGAAGAACGCGGAGGCAGCGCGCAAGGCGGCCAAGGACGCCCACAAAGCGGCTGAGGGGGCGAACCTGGCCGCCGACGCCGCCGATCAAGCGGCGAAGGCGGCCGACGCGGCGGGTGACGCTGCGAAGTCGGCGGCAAGCGCCGGCGCCAACGCCGATCTCGCAGCAGACGCCGCGACAGAGGCGGGCAACTATGCCGGTCAGTCGAGCGCCGCCGCTGCCGAAGCCCGCGCCGCCGCGGCGGCCGCCAAGCGTCATGCGACGGAGGCCAATCGGGCTGCGGCCACCGCCGAATCCCTGGCACGCAAGGCGGCGAAGGCTGCCCGTGAGGCCCGTGACGCGGCGAAGTCAGCCGCCACGCACGCCAAGAAGGCCGGTGATGCGGCTGAGGAGGCGGCCGAGAACGCCGGGAAGGCTGCGCAGGCCGCCACCAAGTCCACGGAGCACGCGAATGCGGCCACCGAGGCGGCGAATGACGCGACCAACGCCGTGTCGAAGGCCCGGGAGATCTTCACCCTCGCCCGCGAGGTCGAGGCAGCCGAGTTGCTCGGTCGCACGAACGCGGGCATAGAACTGGCCAAGGACTACAAGCAGCAGGAGGAGGCCCGTGCGACGGCGCGGGCCGGGCTGGTCAAGTCCTCGAAGGAGCGTGAAGCCGAGCGTGACCGGCTCGTCGCCTCGGCCGCCGAACCCGGTGCCGACCTGACAGCCGTGGCTGACGAGGGACGCGACCTGGCTGTGCGTGTGATGAAGGAAGGCACCGCGTGGGGCCGTGCCGCGGCCGAGGCAGCACTGGCCGGCACTGACGCGGTAGTCCTCGATTACCTGCGCAACGGCTGGCGGACGGCCCAGCAGCAGGACGAACGCTCCTACGTCGAACGCCTCGCCGAGGAAAGCGAGGACAAGGGGGTGCGTGAGGCCGCCGAGGCCGCCCTGGACGGTGATTCCTCCACCATCACCGAGTTCATCGAGACCGGTCAGTACAAGGCGGCTGCCGAAGGCATGCGCGTCGTCATCGCCCAGGTGATCTCCAACGCCGGGCCCGTCCTCAGCGAAGCGGGCCGCAAGGCCCTGGCCACCGGGGACCCCAAGAAGTACAGCGAGTTCCTCGTCACCACGCAGTACACCGCCCGTACACAGGACGAGCGGGTGAGGGCGGCGCAGCTGGTCGACACCGGCACTCCCGAGGTCAAAGCCGCCGCACGGATCGCTCTCGAGGGATCGCCCCAGGCGCTGCATGCCTTCATCGTTTCCGGTCAGTACATGGCCGCTCGCAAGGACCATCTGTCCGCCACGCACATTGCCCGTGTCCAGAAGCTGATCTCAGACGCGGCGAAGGTCGCGGCTACGGCACAGCAGAACGCCGCTACGGCTCAGAAGGTCGCCGCGACGGCCCGCAAGGCTGCCGACAAGGCCATCGAGTGGTCGAAGAAGGCCGACGCGTCGGCGGCCGACGCACGCGAGTACGCCAAGAAGGCCGAGCAGTACGCCAAGGACGCCGAGTCGTCGGCGGCGAGCGCGGCCGCGTCCGCCAAGACCGCCCGTGATGCGGCCAACCGAGCCGACGCAGCGGCGGCCGACGCGGCCAGGTCGGCGGCCGACGCCACGCTTTCCTCAGAGGTTGCTCAGACGGCTGCGTCCAACGCGTCGTATTACGCGGACCAGGCGTACAAGTCGGCGGTCGCCGCCGGCAAGGACGCCGAAGCGGCGCTCAAGGACGCGACTGCCGCCTTCAAGGTCGCCGTGAAGAAGTACCGGGAAGAGGAGGAGGCACGGCGCAAGGCCGCCATCGAGGCCAAGGAGAAGGCGAGCAACGACAACGGGGCACTAGCTCGTCAGATGTACCGTTGCGGACAGGGCTACATTCCTTGCGACCCAGCGGGTTTCGCCCGCTGGTGTCAGCACAACGAGGTCTACTGCGACGTCTTGGCGTACAGTGACGAGTTCGCCGACGCTATGGAAAGTGTCTGGAACGCGGAAAAGGAGCTTCTGGGCCTCGGGAAGCTGGAGCAGTGTTTGGAGAGGGCGGACTTCGAGCACTGCAGAGGGCTCGCTGCGGACGCGCTCGTGGGTGGCAAGCTGAAGGCTCTGGACAAGCTGTACGACCGGCTCACGCTGCTGAAGCGCGGCTGCAAAGTAGTTCCCAAGGCTTCGCGCACTTCGTCGGCCTCACTGGCCACAATACGGTCGACCAAGGCTTTCTCCTCCTCAGCAAAGGCTTCTGGCACCGGGGACTTCGAGTGCTTGGACGGCGTGAAGGATCATGACGTCTACGATCCCGACACCGGAAACCGGATCACGGACATCGACCTCTTCGAGAAGGGTGTGATGTGGGAACTCAAGACGGCCATCTACGCTGAAGAAAAGTGGCTCGACGACAAGGTCAACAAGAAGCTGGCTGCCTACTTGAAGTGCCGAAAGCTGCTCCCCGGCTACGAGAACGCACCCATCGGGTTCCGATTCACCAAGTCCGGTATGGACCCGCGCTTCCGAGCAGCCTTGGAGGAGCGCTTCCGTCAGCTACGGCAAGCCCATCCCGACCTCGACCTTCGACTGGAGATCGCAGATTGAGTTACCCCTTCGAGTACAACGACGAAACGCTCTGGGACGCGGGCTACCACAGCGGACGGCTGTACGAGTCCCTCGCCCAGGGAGCAGCCGGCTTCCTGGCGGTGCCGTCCGGGCTCACGCCCAGCCCGCAAGGGGGCTGCACGGTCGATCGCGACGTATTTCAGGCGTTCGTCCAGCGGTTGTACGACCTGCGCGCAGCTACCTCAGCTGAGGTCCTACGAGGACTGACGAACGGTCTGCTCGTCACATCGCTTGTACTGCTCAACCGGTCCGGTGGCTCGATCGCGCTGAACCCGGAGGATGCGACTGCCCTGGGCGAGGCCACGTCGACCCTCGCACGTTCCATGGCGTCCTAGCGCACATCGCCTCACCCTGGTCGGGGTGCCGTTTCCGAGACGGCACCCCGACCTCACCACATGCAGGCGGAGGCACTCAGTCGAACCACCGGTCCCGTGCCAGTTCCCGGGTGCGGGACGGGTCCTCCAGGAGGGCCGCCACCTCGAAGCGCCGGGGCCACTGGCCCGCCGCCCAGGCGAGTCCCGCGGCGACGCCCTCCAGGGTGGCCGCGTGCAGCACCCCGTCGTCGGTCAGCCGCCAGTCGATCTCCACACCGTCCACGACGAGTTCCTCGTGCTCGACGTAGGAGGCCGGGGTCCGCGCCCCGAGCAGCGTCCGCACCGGCTCCGGAACCTCGTGCTCGGTGCCCTCGGAGGTGACCTCACCGGTGACGGACTCGCTGAGCCGCCGCACCTGGAACAGTTCGGCCAGCTCCGCGGCCCGGCTGGGACGTACGGGCAGCAAGGGCACGCCCTCGGTGAACGGCAGCAGGTCGGGCGAGTCGCACACGACCGCCTCGGCCGCGTCCACCACCTCCACCCGGCCGTCGACGACCGCGCGGAGGTCGTCCGGGAGCGTCACCTGCTCCGGGTCCAGCTCGGCCAGCGCCCCGTACAGGGCGTGCAGTTGGGGAGCCGACACCTCCCGCTCCGGGTCGGCCAGCCGGTCGAGCAGTTCGGCGGCGCCGCCGGGCTCGTCCAGCAGCGCGGCGACGGACGTCCGCACGCCCAGCGCCCGCAGCACCTGCTCGTCCTCGAACCCGGTGGCGTCGGCCTCCTCGTACAGCCCGCGCAGCAGCGGGTCGCCACCGGCGGAGCGCAGGCCGGCCGGGCGGCGGCCGTCCAGCACGGGGTTCCCGCGCAGCCACCAGGCGGTGTACGGCCGGACGACCTCGTGCGTCCCGTCGTGCAGCAGGATCCGCACGGGCTCCACGAGGGCGTCCCGCAACGGCGGCCGGGACAGCAGGGCCAGCGCCTGCGGCCACTTGTCCTCGTCGACCAGGTCCAGGTCCCGGACGGCGACGATCTCGGTCGCCACCGGCGGCACGGGGCTGTCGGGGAACCGGTCGAGGACGTCCTCGCACCACACGTCGACGGCGTCCAGCAGCCCCGGGTCGTCCGGCTCGGCGAAATCGCCCTCGCGGGGCTCCAGTTCGTCCGGGTCGAGGACGACGTCGGTGGCGCGCACCAGGGCGAAGTTCACCAGCACCCCGCACGCGGCCAGCGGCTGCTCACCCCAGCGAGACGCCAGCTCGGCGTCCACGCGGGCCAGTTCGCCCTCCCGCATGACCCGGGCGAACGGCCCGCCCGGGTAGACCAGTTCGCAGGCCGGGGCCGGTTCGCCGTCCTCGTCGGGCAGGGCGAGCGCGCCGAGCCAGGGCTCCTCACCGGGCTCCAGACCGGCGTCCCGGACCAGGCCGAGCACGGTGTCGGCCAGTTCCTCGGCGTCGAGGACGTCGTCCTCCCAGTTCACCCCGCCCTCGTCGTCCAGGGAGGCGGCGACGGCGGCCCTCACCTGCGGGGTGGTGAGCACGGCCCGCGGGGTGGCGGGCAGCGCGCCCAGCTTCTCCAGGATCGGGTGGACGGCGTCCGGGTGGGCGACCTTCAGCCCCAGCCGGGCCAGGACCTCCGGGTCGATGCGGGCGGTTTCCGGACCGGGCAGCAGCACCTGCCGCGGCCCGATCGTGGTACGCCCGGCCCCGGTGCCGGACGCCTCGGGGCCGCCCCCGGCCAGCGGCACCGGCAGCCCCGACAGCCGGTCCGGGTCGACCCCGGCGAGGCTGTCGTAGAGCCGCCGCCACCAGCCCGGCTCCTTCTCCAGCCCGGCCAGCCGGTCGATCGCGTCGGTCAGCGGGATCCGGGCGACGCCGAGGGTGCGCAGCTCGGCGCGGCGTTCGAGCCCGGCGGGCAGCAGCGTGGGCAGCACCTCGGCGAGGACCCGTACGGCGTCGGCGCCCGCGCCCTCGACGAGTTCGGCGTCCCGCGGCCGCAGGGACTCCGGCAGGTCGTCATCCTCCCGGGGAGGCAGCGCGGGCGGCAGGAAGGCGGTGCGCGGCAGCCGCCGGAGGACGGCGTGGCGCAGGGCGCCGTCCAGTTCGCCCTTGCCGAGCGGGCCGGGCACCAGGTCGATGATGCCGGTGGTCACCGGCCGCCAGGCGGCGAGGAGTTCGGCGTAGGCGTCGGCGGCGCGCTCGACCAGGAAGTCGGTCAGCGGGCCGGGGGCGGCGTGGCGGCGCGTGGAGTCCAGCGGGAACGAGGCGATGAGCAGGGCCGGGACGCCGAGCGGCTCGTCGCTGGGCGTGGGGGCGTGCACCACCGGGCTGGTGCGCGGGCGGGCGGGGGTGCCGTCGCCGTCGACCGGCACGGCCCAGGTGACCGACCAGTGCGGGCGCAGCCGTTCCTCCACGGGCCGGTCGGCGAGCAGTTCCGGGTCGAGGGCGCCGTGGGCGGCGGCGATGCGCCAGTGGGTGACGCCGTCGCGGGAGTCGTCGACGACGGTGAAGGGACCGTCGGTGCGGCGGACGAGGGTGCGCGGGGTCTCGTCGCCGATCTCGACGACGACCTCCTCGAGCCCGGGCAGGGCGAGGAGCAGCGCGTCGTCGACGGACCGCAGCAGCCGCTCGGCGAGATCGGCGGCGGCGGTGTCGCGCAGCGGCAGGATGACGGCCGTGTCGTACGGGGCGGGGGCGGTGCCCTCGGCGGCGAACGGCAGCCGCAGCAGCGGGACGTGACCGTCGCGGCGGCGGACCTCGTCGCCGAGGCCGGGGCTGTGCCGCGCGGTGTCGGCGGCCAGGTCCCTGGCCTCGGCGAGGGACCAGCGCACCCCGCCGTGCCGGCCGACGACGGCGGGCTCGTCGGTGACGGACAGCACGGCCGCGAATCCCACGCCGAAGCGTCCGACGGAGGGAGTGTCGCGTTTGGCCGACGCCCGCAGCGTGGACAGCGACTCCACGCCGGCCGCGTCCAGCGGGGCACCGGTGTTGGCGGCGACGAGCACCCCGTCGCGCAGTGTCAGCCGCAGCCGCCCGGCGGCTCGGGAACGGGCCGCGGCGTCGGCGGCGTTCTGGGCGAGTTCGACGACGAGCCGGTCCCGGTAGCCGCCCAGGACCAGGTCCTCCTCGGCGTTGGCGTCCTCACGGAACCGGGCCGGGCTGGTGGCCCAGGCGTCGAGGACACCGCGCCGCAGCCGGGCCGTGCCGAAGGGATCGGCACCCTCGGCGGCGGGGCGCACGAACTTGCTGCTCACGTTGACTCTCCTCATCGGCCCTGATCGGCGTGAGGTCGAAGGTACCGCTCCCCGGCGGGGCGGTGAGACGGCAGTGAGCGGCGCGGACCCGGTGCGTCGGGCGTCAGGACCCGGAGGCGTACGGCACGAACGCCGCCCACGCGTCCGGGGTGACGGTGATGCGGGGGCCCTCGGTGTCCTTGGAGTCGCGGACGTGGACGGTGCCGGGGGTGAGGGCGAGTTCGACGCAGGAGTTGCCGTCGTTGCCACCGCTGTAGCTGCTCTTGAACCATGCCAGCTCAGAAGCGTCCCCGGCGATGGTCTTGCGGATCATGTTTCTCCCAGCAGTTCTTCGATGAAGGCTGTTGACTCGCGTGGAGAGAGTGCCTGAGCCCGGATCGTGCCATACCTCAGCTCAAGAATGCGTAGGTGCCTCGGATCGGAGGTCGGCCGACCGCTGAAGGCTCCGTCGGAGCGTCCTACCGCCGTGCCGTCCGCGAACTTCATCAGTTCGATCCTGCCGTCCATCCCCGAGTGGGTGTCACAGTTCATCGGCATCACCTGAAGCACGACATTGTGCAACCGCCCCACCTCCCACAGGCGTTCGAGCTGTCGGCGCCATGCCATCCTCCCCCCGATGGGGCGGCGCAGGACCCCCTCTTCCAGGACGAAGCTGAGGGCCGGGGCCGGGTCACGCTCGAACACCGCCTGCCGAGCCAGGCGAGCGGCCACCATGCGTTCCACATCGTCCGGCGAGTACGGAGGCTGTGCGGCCCCGATCACAGCTCGCGCGTGCTCCGGTGTCTGCAGCAACCCTGCGACGATGTTGCACTCGTACAGCCCGATCTCGACCGCCTTCGCCTCCAGCTTCCCCAGCTCCCGAACCTTCTTCGGATACCGGACCTTCTTCACGTCCTCCCAGGCCGCCGCGATGAGTCCGCCCGCGCCCAGGATCTCGTCCGCCTTGTCCAGGAACTCCTGGCGGGGGATCCGCTTGCCACCCTCGATCTTGTAGACCATGTCCTCGCCGTAGCCGACCACCTGGCCGAACTCGGCGGCCCGCATCCCCGCCGCCTCACGCCGCAGCTTCAGCTGCCTGCCGACGGTGGTGATGACCGCGACGCCCCACTCGTCGTCCGGGTCCACCTCCCAACCCGGCTCGTCCGCCTCGCTCTTGAGCCGACCCGCCCCCGCCTCGACCGCCGTCATGCCGCACCTCTTCCTCGGAACCGTCCGTGACGCACCCGGCGCCCTACCCGCGCGGGACGCCGGTGCAGCCAGGAAAGCACCGGACAGACACCGGACAGTGACCATAGACGCACAGCCGGTGACCACACGCCGGCGTGCGGATCACGCCCCACCGGAACCCGCGTTCCGAGGCTCCGGTGCCGTCGGCGCCTTCCAGAACAAGCACCTCGGGGAGGAAGCACCCCACCAGGCCCCACCCTTTCCCGCCCGAGGCGCACGCTCACTCGGGCGGGTGGACATCACCGGCTGAACTGGATTCTCGGTCCCCCGGCGGCTCTACGCTCAGCGCACACAACCGAAAAAACTTCGGCCCCCGCCGGGACGGCAATCCCAGGGCGAGGGCCTGACCACCAAGGAAGAAGCACCTTCCCGATGGATGCCCAAAACCCTCGCGCGCCCGGTCAGCCGCCGACCGCGATTCGACCCGTTCGCGTCACCGCGCGGGCGGCGTCGTCCACGACAACACCCGCCACACCACCCGCTTCGTGGTGATCGAGGCTCTGCTGGAGCACCTGGGGCTTTGAAGGGAGGCCGGCGGCGCCACCGCCGGCCTCGGGTGCGCTACGAGTGGCCGAGGTCGGCCGCGGCCTCGTCGTCCGTGACCGGCACCGAACCGGAGTCCGGGGCCGGGCGGAGCGGGAAGGGGTCGACGCGGGTCTCGTCGACGACCGGCGGGGCCGGCTGCGGCGGGCGCGGCATGACGGCGGCCTCGGAGTGGCCGCCGCAGCCGTAGGCGAGGGAGACCAGCCGGCCGTCGGCCGGGGAGAACTCGTTGGCGCAGGCGCCGAACGCCTGGCCGAGGGAGCCGCCGATGGGCACGAGGAAGCCGCAGCTGACACAGGAGGCGGGGGCCGACTGCGCCATGGGGGTCTTGGCGCCGAACGCCTCCTCCCAGCGGTCGGCCGCGGTGTGCAGCCCGTACCGGGACAGCACCCGGGCGCGGCGCATGCCCAGCTCCTCCGCGACGGCGGCGATGGAACCGCGCGAGGGGGCGAGCGGGAGGCGGGCGGGGGCGTCCCCGGTGACGTCGGCGTCCTCCGCCTCCACCAGGTCGGCCATCTCGTGGGAGACCGCGGAGTTGGGCGGCGGCTCGTCCTCGCCCGAGTAGCCGGGCTCCAGACGCAGGTCGTCGGCGTCCGTGGGGAGCAGGTCGCCCGGGCCCAGGTCGCCCGGGCGCAGCCGCTCGCTCCACGGCACCCACTCGGGCGCCAGCACCGCGTCCGGTCCGGGCAGCAGGACCGCCTCGTCCACGGTGACGATCTTCGCGCGGGACGCCCGGGCCACCGTCACGGCCCAGCGCCAGCCCCGGTAGCCCAGTTCCCGGCATTCGAAGAAGTGCGTGACAACGCGGTCCCCCTCGGAGACCGCACCCACATGCTCGCCGACGATCCCCGGCGCGGCGGCCTCCTCGGCGGCGGCGCGGGCGAGGTCGACGGCCTCGGCGCACAGACGGTCAGGGGTGCGGCTTCGCGTTGTCGCTGCGCTCACAGGTATCGCTTCTCTCCATACGCCGTCTCACGAGTGCGCCACTCCCGGCGCGGGGACGGACGGAGCGGACCGGGGGACCGCGTCGACGTCCTTCATCCATTTTGCGGGATGGCTGAGATACGCACGCTACCCTTCCGCCCCACTGCGCGTACACCGACGGTCCTGTTCCCCGCCGGACCGGTCATCGCCGATCACCCCCGGACAGTCACCCCAGAGGCCCTATACAAGCGGTAATGGCACTAGCCACAGCCGTATCGGGGCACTATGACGTCGTGGCAGCCGCGAAGACGCCCCAGGGCGCCACCGGGACCGGTGGGTCGAAAGGGGTCAAGACAACCAGCCGACCGCACGCACCGGGCCGTCGGGGCGGCCCCTTCCGCGCGTTCGGGCGCGCCCTGCACTTCCCGGTGACCGGGACCGCCCGCGGCATCCGCAAGGCCACCCACGCGCACGGCGCCGGCGAGTCCGGCCTCGGCAAGCTGATCGAACTGCACGGCGTGAACGGCGCCGGCGACGTCATGATCACCGTCGCGCTCGCCTCGACCGTGTTCTTCTCCGTGCCGACCGACGAGGCGCGCGGGCGCGTCGCGCTCTACCTCGCCATCACGATGGCGCCCTTCACCCTTCTCGCCCCGGTCATCGGCCCCCTCCTGGACCGCGTCCCGCACGGCCGCCGCGCCGCGATGGCCGGCGCGATGTTCGCCCGGGCGCTGCTGGCGATCGTGCTGTCCGGCGCCGTCGCCAGCGGCAGCCTGGAGCTGTACCCGGCGGCGCTCGGGGTCCTCGTCGCCTCGAAGGCGTACGGCGTGGTCAGAAGCGCCGTGGTGCCCCGGCTGCTGCCACCGCGCTTCTCCCTGGTGAAGGCCAACTCGCGGGTCACCCTGGGCGGCCTGCTCGCCACCGGCATCGCCGCCCCCATCGGTGCGGGACTCCAGCAGATCGGCCCGCGCTGGCCCCTGTACGGCGCCTTCCTGATCTTCGTCGCGGGAACGTTCCTGTCGTTCACGCTGCCGCCGAAGGTCGACTCCGCGAAGGGCGAGGACCGCGCCCTGCTGGCGGCCGACGAAGAGCACCTGCACGGGCCGCACCGCCGGCCGGTCAAGCGCCCCGGGCTGCGCACGGTCGGCCCGGCCGTCACCCACGCCCTGGCCGTGAACGCCTCCATCCGCTGCCTCACCGGGTTCCTGATCTTCTTCCTCGCCTTCCTGCTGCGCGAGCACCCGATCTCCGGTCAGAGCGCCGCCGTGTCCCTGGGGATAGTGGGCGTCTCCGCGGGCGCGGGCAACGCGCTCGGCACGGCCGTGGGGGCGTGGCTGCGCTCCCGGGCGCCGGAGATCATCATCGTGACGGTGGTGGCGTGCGTGCTGGGCGCGGCGGTCACGGCCGCGGTGTTCTTCGGGGCGATCCTCGTCGCCGTGCTGGCCGCGATCGCGGGGTTCGCGCAGGCGCTGGCCAAGCTGTCCCTGGACGCGCTGATCCAGCGGGACGTGCCCGAACTGGTCCGCACCTCGGCCTTCGCCCGCTCCGAGACCCTGCTGCAGGTGTCCTGGGTGCTGGGCGGGGCGATCGGCATCGTCATGCCGCTCAACGGCACGCTGGGCCTGGCGGTGGGCGCCGCCATCGTGGGCACCGGCTGGCTGGCGACCGTCCGCGGCCTGGTCGACTCGGCGCGGCGCGGGAGTACGGGGCGGGCGCGGGTGGCCTAGCGACCTGAGTCGGAGATTCGTCGAGGATCTCGTCGGCGGTCTTGGCCCAATGGCGTCGCGAGGCAGAAGGGAGTCGTCGGACAGGCCCTGGGGACTGCCGTCCGGATCACTGCGCGGACCGGGGCCCGGCACGCGCGCCGGTGAGGCGCCGCGCGGGTGGTGCGGGCGCGCCGGACCCCGCGTGGGCGGTGCGACCCGCGGGCCCGATAGCCTTCGCCCATGAACACGTTGCAATCCGCTGTGCGACGCCGCCGCGCCGTCGCCGCCGCCGGCGTCGTATCCGCCGGACTGCTCGTCCTGTCGGCCTGTGACAAGCCGACGTCGATGGCCACGCTGACCGTGGGCAGCGACTCGGTGAGCTCCGAGGCCACCTGCGGCGGCGAGGGCAAGGCCCTGAAGTCGTCCGCGCTCACCCAGTGCCTGAAGGACAAGGGCATCGAGAGCATCTCCGTCGACCCGGACGAGACCGTCCGCTTCGGTGTCGACCCGGAGATCGCCGACGAGGGCTGGACGATCCTGATGAACGGTCAGCCGCTGACCGAGGCCAGCAAGAAGACCTACCGCACGATCCCGGGCAGCGTGTTCTTCAACGCCCAGTACGGTGCGCAGGGCAACTCGACGCTGGTGTCCATCAAGGCCGGCGAGAAGGACACCCAGGGCCTTTGGAACTTCAAGCTCGAGAAGGACGCCTGATCGCTGCCGCTGAGCCCCGCCGGGTGCTGGTCGCCACCGCGGTTCCCGTGGAACGGGACGCGGTGGCCGCGGGCCTTGGCGGCGGCAGCGGCACGGACGTGATCGCCGCCGGGGTCGGGCCCGCGCTCGCCGCCGCCTCCACCGCCTCCGCCCTCACCGCCGCCGCCCTGCGCGGCACCCCGTACGGCCTCGTCGTCTCCGCCGGGATCGGCGGCGGGTTCCCGCCCGCGGCACCCGTGGGGTCGCTCGTGATCGCCGACGAGATCGTCGCGGCCGACCTGGGGGCGCAGACCGAGGACGGCTTCCTGTCGGTCACCGAGCTGGGCTTCGGCACCGTGCGGCACGAGCCGCCCGCCCCTCTGGTGCGGCGGGCCGCCGAGGCCACCGGCGCCCCGGCCGGGGCCGTGCTGACCGTGTCGACCGTGACCGGCACCGCCGCCCGGGCCGCGGCGCTGAAGGAGCGGCACCCCACGGCACTCGCCGAGGCGATGGAGGGCTTCGGCGTCGCCGAGGCCGCCGGCGCGCAGGGGGTGCCCGTGCTGGAGATCCGGGCGATCTCCAATCCCGTCGGACCGCGCGACCGCGCCGCCTGGCGCATCCCCGACGCCCTGGCGGCCCTCACCGAGGCGTTCGGGAAGCTCGCGCCCGTACTGGAGAGTTGGAACCGGCATGACCGCTGAGCAGCTGCAGATCGCGTACTCCCCCTGCCCGAACGACACCTTCGTCTTCGACGCCCTGGCCCACGGCCGCGTCCCCGGCGCTCCCGCCCTGGACGTGACCTTCGCCGACATCGACGTCACCAACGGCATGGCCGAGCGCGGCGAGCACGACGTGCTGAAGGTGTCGTACGCCGTGCTGCCCTACGTCCTGGACGACTACGCCCTGCTCCCCTGCGGAGGCGCCCTCGGGCGGGGCTGCGGGCCGCTGGTGCTGACCCGGGAGGCCGGAGCCGACCTGACGGGGCGGACCGTCGCGGTCCCGAGCGAGAAGTCGACCGCCTACCTGCTGTTCCGGCTGTGGGCCGCGGACACCCTGGACGGCGGGGTCGGCGAGATCGTCGTCATGCCGTTCCACGAGATCATGCCGGCCGTGCGGGACGGGAAGGTCGACGCGGGGCTCGTCATCCACGAGGCACGCTTCACCTACCGCACCTACGGGCTGCACAAGCTCGCCGACATGGGCGAGCACTGGGAACGCACCACCGGGCTGCCGATCCCGCTCGGCGCGATCATCGCCAGGCGGTCGCTGGGCGAGGAGAGGCTGCGGCTGCTCGCCGACTCGGTCCGGGCGTCCGTGCGGGCGGCCTGGGACGACCCCGAGGCGTCCCGGCCGTACGTCATGGAGCACGCCCAGGAGATGGACCCGGCCGTGGCCGACCAGCACATCGGGCTGTACGTCAACGAGTTCACCGCCGACCTCGGCGAGGACGGCTACGCGGCCGTGCGCGGGCTGCTGACCCGCGCGGCGGCCGAGGGGCTCGTCCCGCCCCTCGGCCCGGACGCGCTGCGGTTCCCCTGAGCCCGCGGTACCGGGCTCAGACGTCCAACTGGTCGGCGACCGCGCGCAACAGGCCGGCGATCTTCTTGCCGGCGGTCTTCTCGGGGTAGCGGCCCCGCTCCAGCATCGGCGTGATGTTCTCCAGGAGCGTGGTCAGGTCCTGGACGATCGAGGCCAGCTCGTCGGGCTTCTTGCGGGTCGCCGCCGCGACGGACGGGGTCGGGTCCAGGATCGTCAGCGACAGCGCCTGGTCGCCGCGCTGTCCGGCGACGACGCCGAACTCCACGCGCTGGCCCGGCTTGAGCGTCTCGACTCCGGCGGGGAGGACCGAGGAATGGACGAAGACGTCACCGCCGTCGTCGCGGGAGAGAAAGCCGAAGCCCTTCTCACTGTTGAACCACTTGACCTTGCCGGTGGGCACGTCTGTCCTCGTCCTCGTACTCGTCGGAAAACTGCTTCTGAAACGGCTCTGGATAGCACTCGGGCGGGTCCTACGACCCGCCGGTACCAAGGCTAATGCTCTTGCAGCCGGTGACAAGACGTCACCCGGCTGTTCCCTCGCGCTGGGAACTACCCTGGTCGGGTGCGTGACAAAACCCAAACGAATTCCGCCGCTCCCGGCGACCGCCTGGTCCGTACCGGAGCCGTCGTCTTCTTCATCGGTGCCGTGGCCACTCTGGTCACGGTCGCCCCGTTGTTCCTCGGGACGACGCCCTTTCCGACGTACATGTTCGGATTGAGCATGCTCATGGCGGTCGGTTTCCTGACGGCCGGGGCGGGGGTACTGCGTTCCGTGGCGGCCGGGCGGCGTCAGGCGCGCGCGGGACGGTAGTCCGAAATCCACCGCGGGAATTCGGTCAGGTCGCCGAGCACCACGTCCGCGCCCGCCGCGCGCAGTTCCTCCGGGGAGCAGGGGCCGGTGGCCACCGCCACCGAGAGCGCGCCGGCCGCGCGGGCCCCGCGGACGTCCCCGACGTGGTCGCCGACGTAGACGCCCGCGTCGTGCTCGCGCAGGGCCTGCGCCTTCTGCTCGGCCCACAGGTCGCCGACGACGGCGTCGGGCTCGATGCCCAGGTGGGCGAGGTGCAGCTTGGCGTTGGGCTCGTACTTGGCGGTGACGACGATCGCCCGTCCCCCGGCCCGGCGCACGGCGGCGACGGCCTCGCGGGCGCCGGGCAGCGCGGGGGTCGCCTCCACGGCGAACGCCGGGTACATCTCCCGGTACACGTCCGCCACGGCCGGCACCTCCTCGGCCGGGAACCAGTTGGCCAGTTCCTCGGCCAGCGGCGGTCCGAGGCGGGTGACCGCGAGGTCGGCGTCGATGTACACGCCCGTCCGCTCCGACAGCGCCCGGTAGCAGGCACGGATGCCGGGGCGGGAGTCGATGAGGGTCATGTCGAGGTCGAAGCCGACGGTGAGCGCGGGCAGGGTGGTGGAAGCCATATGGGCCATTGTGCCCGCGCGCCGCGGCCGACGACCGCCGCCCTGTGGGCGGCCGCCGCGCCGCGGCCGCCGCGCCGCGGCCGGTCATCCGCGGCGCCGGGAACGCCAGACGAGGAACAGGGCCGAGGTAACGGCCGCCGCCCGGACCACCCACGGCCAGGTCTGGGCCACCGCGTCGTTCAGGTGTCCCTCGGCGACGGGGTCGCCCCAGCGGCCGTTCATCCGGCCCCAGAGCCAGACCAGTCCGCCCGCCGCGCACAGGCCGGGCAGGACGGCGACCGTCCACTTGGTCTCCGCCGGGGTGAGGCGGCGCGAGGCGTAGGCCAGGAGCCAGCCGAGCAGCAGGACGAACCAGTTGCCGAGCACCGCGCCCGCCACCAGGAGCGCGGCGGCGACCAGCAGGAACGGGTTGCTCCAGCCCGTCGGGGGCAGGCGCGGGAAACGGCGCCGGCCACCGGTGTCCGTGGCCGCCGCCTCGACCGCCGGGGCGGCCTCCGCGTCCGCCGGCCCGTGCGGCCCGTCCTTCTCCGGCTTGCGCTGCGGCGGCGGCTTGAGCAGGTCGGGCAGTTCCACCCCGCCCACGAACCCCGGCACCTCGTCGCCCAGCCCGAACGGACTGCCGTCCACGCGCCACCAGTCCGGCTCGACCCGGCTGTCACCGAGTTCGTGCGCCGCGGCCAGGTGCGGCGGGGCCGCTCCCTCGGCGGGGGCCGGCCGGGCCTCCTCGCCGGTCCGGGCCTGGCGGGGGCGCGGGACGACGCGCCGGGCCCCCCTGGGCCGCTCGCCCCGCCCCTGCGGCTCGCGTTCGCGCTGCACGGGAACGGCGGCGGAGGCGGTCTGCGGCGCGGCACCGGCCGGTCCGGCGCCGCTGCCGTCGGCCGCCGCCGCCACGACCTCGTCGGGGCTGCCCAGCCGGGTCAGGATGCGGCGTACGGCGGCGGGCGAGTCGACGGTGGCCTTCGCACGGCACCGGTCGATCTCGTTGCGCAGATCCGCGACCAGGCGCATCCGGGTGGCCGAGGACAACTGCTGTTGCTGGGCCACGTCGCCGACGCGGCTCAGATACTCGTAAACGACCTGGTCGCTCTCAATCCCCACGAAGTCCCCTCCGGGGCGCATCCGTTGCGTGACGCCGTCGGACGACGGTACCGCGCGGGGCGGCGGGGCGGCCAAAAGGCCGTCCGCCGTCCGGGAGCGGGGCCGCGCACGGACGGCCCGGGCCCGGAAGGCGACCCGCTACCGTGGACCGGATGAGCACCGAGGACACGCCTTCGGCCCCCCGCTCCCTCGCGGAAGCGCTCCGCGCGCGGGGCGACGCTTCGCTCGGCGCGCTCCTGCGCAGCCGCCCGGACCTCATCACGCCCGTCCCCACCGACCTGACGCAGCTGGCGACGCGGGCGGGCACGCGTGCCTCGGTCGTCCGGGCCCTGGAGCGGCTGGACCGGTTCACCCTGCAGACGGCGGAGGCGCTTGCGGTCGCCCCGGACCCGGCGGAGTACGGGGACCTGCTGGGGCTCATGGCCGGGGACGACGCCGAACCGGCCGTCGTCGCGGCCCTGCCGCACGCCCTGGACGTGCTGCGCGAGCAGGCCCTGGTGTGGGGTGGCGACGACCGGCTGCGGCTGGTGCGCACCGCGCGCGAACTGCTGTCGCCCTCGCCGCAGCACCCCTCGCCGACCGGTCTGGGCCCGACGGTGCGGGAGGCCGCCTCCGGGATGTCCCCGGGGCGCATCCAGGAGATCGTCACGACCGCCGGGCTGCCCTCCACCCACGACACGGTCTCCGCGGTGACCGCGCTGTCGGCGCTGTTCGGGGACCGCGAACGGATGGCAGCGCTGCTCGACGGGGCCCCGGCCGACTCGCTGGAGGTGCTGGAGCGGCTGGTGTGGGGACCGCCGTACGGGCAGGTGACGGCCGATCCGGCGCCCCGGCTGCGCTGGTTGCTGGACCGCGGGCTGTTGCTGCCGACCGCGCCCGGGACGGTCGTCCTGCCGCGCGAGGTCGCCCTGCATCTGCGGCGCGGGCGGGCGCACCGCACGCCCGAGCCGGTGCCGCCGGTCGTGGAGGCCGCCGCCGCGCACCGTCCACAGGTTGTGGACAGCACCGCCGCCGGACAGGCGTACACCGCGCTCGCCACCGTCGAGGAGCTGCTGAAGGACTGGGACGAGGGCGGCCCCGCGGTGCTGCGGGCCGGGGGCCTGAGCGTGCGCGATCTGAAGCGCACCGCGGTCGCCCTGGACGTGCCCGAGCCGGTCGCCGCGTTCTGGGTGGAACTGGCGTACGCGGCGGGCCTGATCGCCTCCGACGGGGAGGCCGACGAGCGGTACGCCGCGACCCCCGCCTTCGACGAGTGGCGCGAGCAGCCCGCCGCCGAACGCTGGGCGCGGCTGGTCACGGCCTGGCTCGCGGCGACCCGCACGCCCGGACTGGTGGGCGGGCGCGACGCCAAGGACCGGACGCTGTCCGCGCTCGGGCCGGGGCTGGACCGGTCGGCCGCGCCCGAGGTCCGGCACCGGGTGCTGGCGCTGCTGGCCGGGCTGCCCGAGGGGGCCGCGCCGGCCGCCGCGTCGGTGCTCGCCCGGCTGCGCTGGGAGCGGCCCCTGCGCGGCGACCGGAGCGAGGACGATCTGCGCGGGCGGCTCGCCGAGTGGACGCTGGCCGAGGCGGAACTGCTGGGCGTCACGGGCCGGGGCGCGTTGTCGGGGCACGGCCGTGCCCTGCTGGGCCTGCCGCCCGCCCCGGCGAGGCAGACCGCGGCGCAGCCCTCCGGCCCGGGCGACAAGCTGCCCGTCCACCATCACCACCGGCCCGCTCCGCCCGCCCCCCTGTCCCCGGCCGAGCAGGCCGTCGCCTCCGCCGCCGCGGCCCGGCTGCTCGCCCCGCTGCTGCCCGAGCCGCTGGACCACGTCCTGCTCCAGGCCGACCTGACGGCGGTCGCGCCCGGGCCCCTGCGGCGGCCGCTGGCCGACATGCTCGGGGTGCTCGCGGACGTCGAGTCCAAGGGCGGGGCCACCGTCTACCGGTTCACGCCCGGCTCGGTGCGCCGGGCCCTGGACGCCGGGCGGAGCGCCTCGGACCTGCACGCCTTCCTCGCCGCGCACTCGCGTACGCCGGTGCCGCAGCCGCTCGCCTACCTGATCGACGACGTGGCCCGCAGGCACGGGCACCTGCGCGTCGGTGCGGCGTCGTCGTACGTGCGCTGCGACGACGAGGCGGTGCTCAACGAGATCCTCGCCGACAAGCGGGCCGGCGGTCTGGGACTGCGCCGGCTCGCCCCGACCGTGCTGGCCGCGCAGGCCGACCCGGCGGGGCTGCTGGAGGGGTTGCGGTCGATGGGCTTCGCGCCGGCCGCCGAGTCCGCCGAGGGCGATGTGCTGATCACCCGCGCGCTCGCCCACCGCACCCCGCCCCGCAGCGCCCCGGACCCGGTCCCGGACGGCCCGCCCGTGCCCGACGACACCCTCCTGTCGGCCGCGTTGCGCGCGATCCGGGCCGGTGACCTCGCCGCCACGGCTCCGCGCAAGCCCGGCACGGCCCCGGCCGCGGACGGGGCGCTGCCGCGCACCGACTCCGCCGAGACCCTGGCCACCATGCAGGCCGCCGTCCTCACCGGCGAGGCGCTGTGGATCGGTTACGTCAACGCGGAGGGCGCCGCCAGCCAGCGCTTGATCGCCCCGATCCGGGTGGAGGGCGGTTTCGTCACCGCCTACGACCACACCGCCGACGAGGTCCGCACGTATCCGCTGCACCGCATCACCGGGGTCGCGGAGCTCGCCGACGACGCCGGCTGAGACGCCACCGCGGGTTCACCCCTTCGGGTGCACCCCGGCGTTCATGCACGCCACGCCGGGGATGTCCCACCCTCGGGCGACCTTGCCGGGCGTGCCGCATCACGCGCCGGGCACGGGGGCAGCCACCGGGTGTCCTGTTGCGACCCGGTCCCGGGAGGGGTCCGGGTCGGTGCCACTCGAAAGGAAGTCCTTCATGCGCGCTGCCCGCCGGATCGCCGCCGTCCTGGCCACCGCCGTACTGATGACGTTCGGCTCGCTCGCCACTCCGGCCGCCGCGGTGAGCATCGACATCGCCGGTCTCGTCCTGGAGACGCCGCAGATCTGATCCGTTCCGCCGCACCGCCGGGCCGGCCGCGGTGTCCCCGGGCCGGGCCGCGGTCGCGCCGCCCCGACCACCGGCAGGGAAAGGTCCCGTCGCGTCATGCGTGAGAAGTTCGCCGCCGTCGCTCTGTTCGCCGTCGCCCTGCTGGGTGCGGCCGCGCCCGCCGCCACCGCGGGGCCCGCGCTGCCGCTGCCCCTGCCGGTCGCCGGGGTGGAGTCCTTGATCACCGAGGGGGTGAGTGTCGAGGGCCCGTTGGTGAACAACGTCAGTCTGCCCACGCCGGGGTAGCGCCCCGGGTCCGGTAGCTCTCGCCGTCCAGCCGCACGATCTCGGCGTGATGGGCGAGCCGGTCGGCCAGCGCGGGGGCGCACGCGCCGAGGATCTCGTCCCAGCGGCCGAGGGGGCGGTCGCCGGTGACGATCAGCGAGGCGCGTTCGTAGCGGTGGGCGACCAGCCGGAACAGCAGGCCCGCGGCCGCCGCGTCGAGCGGCGCGTAGCCGAGCTCGTCGACGATCAGGAGGGGGTGATCGTCGAGGGCGGTCAGCTCCGCGTCGAGCCGGCCGGCGGCCCGGGCCGCGGCCAGCCGGGCGGCCCAGTCGGCGGCGGTCGCGAACCGTACGGCGTGCCCGGCCCGGCAGGCCCGCACGCCGAGGGCGATGGCGAGGTGGGTCTTGCCGGTCCCCGGTGGTCCGACGAAGACCACGTTGCGCCGGGCGGTGACGAAGTCCGCCTTGCCGAGCCGGGCGAGGGCCTCCCGGTCCACGCCGCGCGGGTGCCGGTCGTCGAAGTCCTCCAGCAGCTTCCGGGCGGGGAACCCGGCGGCACGGATCAGCTCCTCGGCGTCGAAGCCGGCACCGCCCCGCACGGGCTCGGCCGGCCCGGTCCGGCGGGGGCCCGGCAGCGCGGCGACGGGAACGCCGGGCGTCCACGGATCGGCCCGGCCCGGCTCAGGAGCCTCGGTCCACGGTGCCCCGGGGACCCGCCCCGCATCCTCGGGCGCCCCCCGCCCGCCATGACCCCGCTCCGGCGCCTCGGTCCACGCGGTCTCCGGGGCCCGCCCGGACGGCTCGGGTGTCCGGTGGCCGGTGTGCGCCGCGGGGTCGTCGGGGCACGGGCTCTCCCGGTGGTGCGCGGCGGGCCGCTCCGCGGTGGCGGGTCCGGGTGACCGGGACGGCTCGTCGTGGGGGCGTGCGCCGTGGGCACGGTCGGCGTGCGCGGCCATCGGTCCCGACATGTACGCGAGGATCGCCGCCGAGACGATGAACGCCATGTGGATCACCGTGCCCCACAGCAGGGAGTGGTGGGAGGTGTGGTGGACGTCCACGAACATCTGCAGGAGGTGGACCGAGGAGATCCCGACGATCGCCGTGGCGAGCTTGACCTTGAGGACGTTGGAGTTGACGTGCGAGAGCCACTCCGGCTGGTCGCGGTGGCCCTGCAGGCCGATGCGCGAGACGAACGTCTCGTAGCCGCCGACGATCACCATGATCAGCAGGTTGGCGATCATGACCACGTCGACCAGCTTGAGCACGGCCAGCATGACGTACGTCTCGGTGGCGTGCCCGCCCACGCACATGCGGATTAAGGTCCACAGCTCCTTGAAGAACTTGTAGACGTAGACGCCCTGGGCCGCCACGAGCCCGAAGTAGAGCGGGGCCTGGAGCCAGCGCGTGGCGAACAGGGCGTATCCGAGCGTGGTGGTCGGCGGATTCTGCACGATCCGCATTCTTCGGGTCCGGGAAGGAAAAACTGAATTCACACCACACGTTGGGATGAATAGGCATTCTGTACGACCGGACGCACAGATCACACCACGTGACACGGTGGATCAGGCACACTGGACGTTTGGCCGAGGCGTCGAGCTGTCGAGCCGTCCGAGCCGTCCGGCCGCAGAAAGGATGCCGCGCGTGAATGGTCCGCTGATCGTCCAGTCCGACAAGACCCTGCTCCTGGAAGTCGACCACGAGCAGGCCGACGACTGCCGTCGGGCCATCGCCCCGTTCGCCGAACTGGAACGGGCGCCCGAGCACATCCACACCTACCGGGTGACCCCGCTGGGCCTGTGGAACGCGCGCGCGGCCGGTCACGACGCCGAGCAGGTCGTGGACGCACTGGTGCAGTACAGCCGCTACCCGGTGCCGCACGCGCTGCTGGTGGACATCGCCGAGACGATGGACCGCTACGGCCGCCTCACCCTCTCCAAGCACCCGGCGCACGGACTGGTCCTGACCACCACCGACCGTCCGGTGCTGGAGGAGGTCCTGAAGTCCAAGCGCATCACCCCGCTGGTCGGTGCCCGGATCGACCCGGACACCGTCGCGGTGCACCCCTCCGAGCGCGGGCAGATCAAGCAGACGCTGCTGAAGCTGGGCTGGCCGGCCGAGGACCTCGCCGGGTACGTCGACGGCGAGGCGCACGCGATCGAGCTGGCCGAGGAGGGCTGGGCGCTGCGGCCGTACCAGAAGCAGGCCGTGGAGAACTTCTGGCACGGCGGTTCGGGCGTCGTCGTCCTGCCCTGCGGCGCGGGGAAGACGCTGGTCGGTGCGGGCGCGATGGCCCAGGCGAAGTCGACGACGCTGATCCTCGTCACCAACACCGTCTCCGCCCGGCAGTGGAAGCACGAGCTGGTGAGGCGGACCTCGCTGACCGAGGAGGAGATCGGCGAGTACAGCGGGACGCGGAAGGAGATCCGGCCCGTCACGATCGCCACCTACCAGGTGCTGACGACCCGGCGCAAGGGCGTCTACCCGCACCTGGAGCTGTTCGACTCCCGGGACTGGGGGCTGATCCTCTACGACGAGGTGCACCTGCTGCCCGCGCCGGTCTTCAAGTTCACCGCCGACCTCCAGGCCCGACGCCGGCTGGGGCTGACCGCGACCCTGGTCCGCGAGGACGGCCGGGAGTCGGACGTGTTCTCCCTGATCGGTCCCAAGCGGTTCGACGCGCCGTGGAAGGAGATCGAGGCGCAGGGCTACATCGCGCCCGCCGACTGCGTCGAGGTCCGCGTGAACCTCACCGACTCCGAGCGGCTCGCGTACGCCACGGCCGAGGCGGAGGAGAAGTACCGCTTCTGTGCGACGACCGCGACCAAGCGGAAGGTCACGGAGGCGATCGTCCGCCGCTTCGCCGGGCAGCAGATCCTGGTCATCGGCCAGTACATCGACCAGCTCGACGAACTGGGCGAGCACCTCGGGGCGCCCGTGATCAAGGGCGAGACGTCCAACGCGCAGCGGGAGAAGCTCTTCGACGCCTTCCGCGCGGGCGAGATCAGCGTGCTCGTGGTGTCCAAGGTCGCGAACTTCTCGATCGACCTGCCGGAGGCGACGGTGGCGATCCAGGTGTCGGGCACCTTCGGTTCCCGGCAGGAGGAGGCCCAGCGCCTCGGCCGGGTGCTGCGGCCCAAGTCGGACGGCCACCAGGCCCACTTCTACTCCGTGGTCGCCCGCGACACCATCGACCAGGACTTCGCCGCCCACCGCCAGCGCTTCCTGGCGGAGCAGGGCTACGCGTACCGGATCATGGACGCGGACGAGCTGCTGGCGGAGAGCTGAGGCCCGCGGGTCCGCTCACCGGTGGCGGCGGACCACGCCGACCTCCTCCCCGTACTGACCGAGGATGATCACGTCGAAGGCGGCGCCCGCGAAGACCTTGACGGCGCGCAGGGCATCGCCGAGACGGTGGCGGTGGCTGCCCGCCACGGCGGTGGCGCCGGGCGGGCGGCCCGGTGCCGGGGCGGGGTGGACGGTTGCTGCGCTCATGTCTCCATGGTGCGTTTCGACCCATAAGGCCCGCGTCGGTCTCGGGACGGAACCTCCCGGCCGTCCGTGTACGCCTGTGGGCCGACCGGTCCCCCCGAGGAGGAGGGGCCCGCCCCCGCCCGTCCCCTAGGGGACGGAAAAACCGTTCGCGGGTGGTGGCCCCGCTCCTCTAAGATCTCCGCTCTTGCCCGCCTCCCTCACGGAGTGCCGCCGACCGGACGGAAACCGGCCGGCATCTCACCGCCCTTCCCCAGCAGGTCCCTCCGGAGGCACCCCCTTGTCCACGCCCGTCGACGATCCGCTCTCCCGCGAGCGCTCCCACCTCGCGGCGTCCCGTTCCGCCTTGCGCGCCATGCGCGAGGACGTCGAGGCCCTCGACATCACCGACGTCACCGCGAACTGGGTCAACGCCGAGGTGCTGGCCCGCCAGATCGAGGAGCGCATCAAGTCGCTGGCCGACCTCAGCGACACCCCGCTGTTCTTCGGCCGGCTCGACTACCTGCACGCGCCCGGGAGCGACCGGGCGGAGGGAGCGGAGGGGGAACGCTTCTACATCGGGCGGCGGCACGTGCACGACCACGACGGCGACCCCATGGTCATCGACTGGCGCGCACCCGTCTCGCAGCCGTTCTACCGGGCGTCCAAGAAGGACCCGATGGACATCGCGCTGCGCCGCCGCTTCGGCTACACGGGCGGCGACCTCACCGCCTATGAGGACGAGCACCTCTCCGACCCGGCGGAGGCGGCCCGCACCAGCAAGCTGCTCCAGCAGGAGATCGAGCGCCCGCGCGTAGGTCCCATGCGGGACATCGTCGCGACGATCCAGCCCGAGCAGGACGAGATCGTGCGGTCCGGGCTCGCCGGCTCGGTGTGCGTCCAGGGAGGCCCGGGCACCGGGAAGACCGCCGTCGGCCTGCACCGCGTCGCCTACCTGCTGTACGCCCACCGCGAGCGCCTGGCCCGCACCGGCACGCTGGTCATCGGGCCGAACCGGTCCTTCCTGCACTACATCGAGCAGGTGCTGCCCGCGCTCGGCGAGCTGACCGTGCAGCAGGCCACCGTCGAGGACCTGGTGGCCCACGTCGTGATCACGGGCACGGACGAGGCTGCGGCCGCGATCGTCAAGGGCGACGCCCGCATGGCCGAGGTGCTGCGCCGGGCGCTGTACTCCCACGTCACGATGCCCACCGAACCGGTCGTGGTGGTGCGCGGCTCCCGCCGCTGGCGCGTCCCGGCGTACGAACTGCAGGACATCGTCCGCCAGTTGCTCGACCGGGACATCCGCTACGGCGCCGCCCGGGAGGCCCTGCCGCAGCGCATCGCGCACGCCGTGCTGGTGCAGATGGAGCGCTCGGGCGAGGCCCCGGACGACCGGGTGCAGGACGCGGTGGCCCGCAACAGCGCGGTGAAGGCGGCGGTGAAGGCGATCTGGCCGGCCGTCGACCCGGCGAAGCTGGTGCTGCGGCTGCTGTCGGACGCGGAGTTCCTCGCCGGGCACGCGGAAGGGATCCTCGACGCGGACGAGCAGAAGGCGATCCTGTGGGCCCGGCCGGCGCGCAGCGTGAAGTCGGCCAAGTGGTCGGCCGCCGACGCCGTCCTGGTGGACGAGGCCACCGACCTGGTCCAGCGCACGCACTCCCTCGGGCACGTCGTCCTGGACGAGGCGCAGGACCTCTCCCCCATGCAGTACCGGGCGGTGGGCCGCCGCTGCACCACCGGCAGCGCCACCGTCCTCGGCGACCTGGCGCAGGGCACCACGCCGTGGGCGACGCGCGGCTGGCAGGAGGCGCTGGCGCACCTCGGCAAGGCGGACGCGGTGATCGAGGAGCTGACGGCCGGTTTCCGTGTGCCGACGGACGTCATCACCTACGCCTCACGGCTGCTGCCGGACATCGCCCCCGGCCTCACCCCGGTGGTGTCGATCCGTGAGAACCCGGGCCACTTCGAGGTCCGGCCGGTGTCGGGCGCGGCGGACGTGGTCGACGCCTGCCGGGACGCGCTGCGCAACGAGGGCTCGACGGGCCTGATCGCGGCGGACGCCCGGGTCCCGGAACTCGCCGAGGCACTGAAGCGGGCCGGGATCGCCTACCTCGGCCCCGGCGAGGAGACCACGCGGGAGACCCGCCTGACCCTGGTCCCGGCGTCCCTCGCCAAGGGCCTGGAGTACGACTACGTCGTCCTGGACGAGCCGCGCGCGGTGGTCGACGGCGAACCGGACGAACGGACGGGTCTGCGCCGCCTGTACGTGGCCCTCACCCGAGCGGTGTCGGGCCTGACGGTCACCCACACGGCACCGCTGCCCCCGCAGCTGGCCTAAGGCCTGTCCGACACTTCCCTCCTGCCTCGCGGCGACGGCGGAAGTCGTCAGACAGACCCTAGGGCGCCGCCAGGGGAGCGGGGGACGTGTGCCGCACGCCGTCCACCGCGGCCCGCCACTCGGCCACGGCCTGCGCCGACACCGGCTCGTCCCAGCCGCCCGGGCGGGCCGCGCCGCCGATGTGGAAGCCGTCGACCCCGGCCTCGAGCAGCACCGGCACGTGGTCGAGCCGCAGCCCGCCGCCCACCAGCAACTGCTGCTCGTAGCCCGGCTCACCGGCGCGCCCGGCCTCCGCGAGCAGTACGGGCAGCCCGCCGTCGACGCCGTCCGCCGAGCCGGCCGTCAGGTAGGTGTCCAGACCGGGCAGCCCGTCCAGCTGCTTGCGCAGGGCGTCCCGGTCGGCGGCCCGGTCGATGGCCCGGTGGAAGGTCCAGGGGCATCCGTCCAGCGCGGCCACCACCCGCTCCACGGCCGCCAGGTCCACCGCGCCTCCGGCGTCGAGGAAGCCCAGCACGAACTCCTCGGCGCCGGCCTCCCGCAACTGCGCGGCCGTACCGGCGAGCCGGTCGACGTCCCCCGCGGCGAACCCGTCGGCGAGACGGATCATCACCCGCAGGGAGATGTCGACCGCACGCCGGATCCCGGCGACGGTGGCGGGCGACGGGGTGAGTCCGTCGGCCGCCATGTCGGTGACCAGCTCGAGGCGGTCAGCGCCTCCCTCCTGGGCGGCGACCGCGTCCTCGACGCCGAGGGCGATCACCTCCAGGACTGCACGCTTGCTCATGGGGCCCCTTCGTCGGCATCGCGTCGGCGTTCGATGACAGGTCTAGTCCAATCACAGACTACGCTGCCCATTCCCGCCGCCTCCCACGCCCCGGGGACCTGCTCACCCGTAGATGTTCAGCTCCTTCGCCTCCACCCCGGCGAGTTCGAACACGGCCCCGCCGGCGGGCCGTCCCGCGTACAGCCTGACCAAGGTCGGCCCGTCGCCGATGAAGCGGCCCGGGGGCCGCTCCCCGCCGCTCCCGCCGAGCCGCAGCGGCTCGTCCAGGTCGTCGAGGTCGGCGTGCAGCGGCACGTGTCCCCGCTCCCGGGTGATGCGGGCGAGGAGTTCCAGCGCGTCGGGCAGCCCGGCCCCGCCGTACGCCCCCGGTTCGCCCAGGGCCTCGCGCACGTCCCCGGCGTGCACCCACTCCCCCAGGGCGAGACCGTCCAGCTTCCCGCCGGCCCGGGCGATCACCGGCCCGGCCGCGGTCATCCCGCGCTCCAGTTCGTCCACGACCTCGGCGTCGCTCCAGCCGGACCGCTCGGCGATGTCGCGGTCGTTGGACTCGGGCGAGAACACGCCCGGCTCGAGCCTGCCCTCGGCCGTCCGGGTCAGCGCGGCGGAGCAGTGGGCCAGCACGTCCCGCACCGTCCAGCCCGGGCACGCGGCCACCGGCCGGGCGAAGTCCTCGGCGCGCCGGCCCCGCAGCAGCGGGATCAGCGCGTCGCGTTCCGTCGCGAGCAGCCGCCCGGGCTGCTCGGGGTCCCGTACGTCGTGCACGTCAGCAGGAGTCGTCATGGGCCCCACGCTAGGTGCCCGGGCCCTCCGGGCGGGAGAATGCGCCCATGGCCGACCCGGAGACCCTGCGCACCCGTTTCGTCCGTGCCCTGGAGGCGGTCCGGGGGCCGTCCGGCGGGCCGGACCCGGTGCCCTACGCCGACAACCTGCTCGCCCGCTGGCAGGAGCCCCACCGCCGCTACCACACGGCCGGGCACCTGACGGCGGTCCTGGACCGCGTCGACGAGCTGGAGCGGTACGCCCGGGACCCGGACGTGGTGCGGCTGGCCGCCTGGTTCCACGACGCGGTGTACCTGCCCGACCGCTCCGAGAACGAGGAGCGCTCGGCCCGCCTGGCCGAGCGGGCCCTGCCGGAGGCGGGCGTCCCGGACGCCCAGGTGGCCGAGGTGGCCCGCCTGGTCCGGCTCACCGTCACCCACGACCCCGCCGACGACGACCCCGACGGCCAGGTCCTGTGCGACGCCGACCTGGCCGTCCTCGCCTCCCCGCCCTCGGCGTACGCCGCGTACACCGCCGCCGTCCGCGAGGAGTACCACTTCGTGCCGAACGAGCCCTTCCGCACGGGACGCGCCGCGATCCTGCGCCGGCTCCTGGACCTGCCACGGCTGTTCCGGACACCGCACGGCGCGGCCGAGTGGGAGGCCACGGCCCGGTACAACCTGTCCTCCGAGCTGGAAATGCTGTCGCTGCCGAGCGTGGACCCCTCGTAGTCTGCCCGGCATGTGGACCACGGGTGCGGAACAGGTGGAGCAGGCCGTCGCCGAGTGCGTGGGGCTGCTGGGGACGGTCACCGGCCGCGACTGGGAGGGCGTCGAGGCCGGGCGGCTGGAGTGGAGCTGCCGGCGCACGGCCGTGCACATCGCGGAGGACCTCATCGCGTACGCCGGGCAGTTGGCCGGGCGGGAGCAGGAGTCGTACACGCCGTTCGACGTCGTGCTGGAGGAGGGCGCCGGCAACGCGGACACGCTGCGGGTGATCGGCACGACGGGGGCGCTGCTGGCCGCAGCGATCCGCACCACGCCGCGCGAGGTGCGGGCCTTCCACCCCTACCCCTTCCGCAGCGCGAACCGCGAGGGCTTCGCCGCGATGGGCGTGGCCGAGGTGCTGCTGCACACGCACGACGTCGCCGAGGGCCTGGGGCTGGCGTACGAACCGGCCCCCGAGCTGTGCGCGTTCGTGCTCGGCCGGATCTTCCCGCACGTGCGGCCCGGCGAGACACCCTGGCGGACGCTGCTGTGGGCCACGGGACGCGGCGAGTTGCCCGGACGGCCCCCGGTCGGCGGCTGGCGCTGGAGCAACAACCTGGTCATCGGCACCGAACGGCTCACCCTCCAGGGCGTCACCCCGGCGGCGGCCGCCGACCTGGCCGCGGTGGGCGACGGCGGCTTCGCGTGGATCGAGGGCGGCCCGGTGGAGGGCACCCGGGTGGGCGCCGGGCTGCTGCACCGGCAGTACGAGGACGGGGTGCACCTGCCCGAGTGGGGCATGTACGCGCTGGTGCGCCGCGAGGACGGCCGGGCGCTGGGCGCCATGGGGTTCCACGGCGTGCCGGACGCGGAGGGGCTGACCGAGATCGGCTACGACCTGGTCGAGGGCGCCCGCGGCCACGGCTACGCCACCGAGGCGCTGCGCGCGCTGTCCCAGTGGGCGCTGGGCCGGCCGGAGGCGCGGACCGTCGTCGCGAACGTCGAGCGGGGCAACACGCCGTCGCAGAACGTGCTCGCGCGGGCCGGCTTCACCCGGGTCGCGGAGGACCCCGAGCACCTGACCTACGAGCTGCGCGAACCCGGCGAGGGGTAGCGGCCCTTGGCCCGGCGCAGTCCCGCCGCGTGCAGCAGCCGCACCACCTCGCGGCTGCGCACCTCCACGGCACCGGCGGCCACCGCGTCCGCGTACCGCTGGGCGGGGATGTCGTAGTGGTCGCGTTCGAAGGCGCGGCGGGGCACGCCCAGGCGTTCGGCGAAGGCGTGGAGTTCGTCGTAGGAGACGTCGCTGATCAGGTGGGACCACAGGCGGCCGTGGCCCGGCCAGGTCGGCGGGTCGATGTAGATGGTCACCCGGACCTCACGAGGACGCGGGACCGCCGAGGGCCTCGCCCAGCGATCCGACGGCGGCGACCTTCACCCCGGCCTCGCCGCACACCCAGTGCGGGTCGGGCCCCAACTCCGGTTCCACGTCGAGCGCGTGGGGCTGGCCGGTGCCGCACACCGGGCACAGGGGCCAGCGGCCGTAGCGCTCCAGCAGCGCGTCCTGCACGTCCTGCGCGACCAGCCCGGCCACGTACCGCGCGCCCTCCGGCCACTGCTCGACCCACCACCGCCGCTGTGTGACGGACTCCTCGACCAGCGACACGACGTCCGCCTCCGCGACGCGTCCCGCGACGAGGTCGGCCAGCACGAGGGCGCGCGCGGCGTGCAGCGCCTGCTCCAGGGGGCTGATGGGGTCCATGCACCCATTGTGCGCACTCTTGACCCGGACGCCGCGCCGAAAATATCTTTCAGTGGTGACCCGTGACGTGAAGGAAATTTTCGCCCGGGACCGCGGCGGTCCCGGCGGCACGGTCGGCGCCCCGCCCGCCCCCGCGGCCCTCGCGGCCAAGGTCCGCACGCTCGGCCCGTCGATGACGCGCTCCATGCAGCGCGTCGCCGAGGCCGTCGCGGGCGATCCCGCCGGCTGCGCGGCGCTCACGGTCACCGGCCTCGCCGAGCTGACCGGCACCAGCGAGGCGACCGTCGTACGCACCGCGCGGCTGCTGGGCTATCCGGGTTACCGGGACCTGCGGCTGGCCCTGGCCGGGCTCGCCGCGCAGCAGCAGTCGGGCCGGGCCCCCGCCATCACCACGGACATCGCGGTCGACGACCCGATCGCCGACGTCGTCGCCAAGCTCGCCTACGACGAGCAGCAGACCCTCGCCGACACCGCGGCCGGCCTCGACACGGTCCAGCTGGGAGCGGCCGTCACCGCGCTGGCCTCGGCCCGGCGCACCGATGTCTACGGCGTCGGCGCGTCCGGGCTGGTCGCCCAGGACCTCACCCAGAAGCTGCTGCGCATAGGGCTGATGGCGCACGCGCACAGCGACCCGCACCTGGCCGTCACCAACGCCGTGCAGCTGCGCGCGGGCGACGTGGCGATCGCCGTCACGCACTCGGGGTCGACGGGCGACGTCATCGAGCCGCTGCGGGTGGCCTTCGAGCGCGGCGCCACGACGGTCGCCATCACCGGCCGCCCGGACGGCCCCGTCACCCAGTACGCCGACCACGTCCTGACCACCTCCACCGCCCGGGAGAGCGAGCTGCGTCCGGCGGCCATGTCGTCGCGGACCGGACAGCTCCTCGTGGTGGACTGCCTGTTCGTGGGGGTGGCGCAGCGGACGTACGAGTCGGCGGCGCCGGCGCTCTCGGCGTCCTACGAGGCGCTGGCCCACCGGCACCGTTCCTGAGCCGGCCGCCCCGCCCAGCACCGGAAGCACACGGAAAGAGCCGTCCATGACCTCCGCCCCCGAATCCCGTGACGTCCGCACCGAGTTGGCGATGCTGACCACCGAGGCCTTCCGGCCGGAGCTGGCCGAGGTCGACCGGCTGCCCACGCTGGACATCGCGCGGCTGATGAACGCCGAGGACGCGACCGTGGCCGGGGCGGTCGCGGCGCGGCTGCCCGAGATCGCGGCCGCGATCGACGCCGTCGCCGAGCGCATGGCCCGCGGCGGCCGGCTCGTCTACGCGGGCGCGGGCACGGCGGGCCGGCTGGGCGTCCTGGACGCCTCGGAGTGCCCGCCGACGTTCAACACCGACCCGTCCCGGGTGGTCGGCCTGATCGCGGGCGGCCCGCAGGCCCTGGTGACCTCGATCGAGGGCGCGGAGGACTCCCCTGACCTGGCCCGGGCCGATCTGGAGCCGCTCGGCCTGACCGCGGACGACACGGTGGTCGGCGTCTCGGCCTCCGGCCGCACCCCGTACGCCGTCGGCGCGGTCGAGTACGCCCGGCAGCGGGGCGCCCTCACCGTCGGCCTGTCCTGCAACGCGGGCAGCCCCCTGGCCGCCGCCGCCGACCACGGCATCGAGGTCGTCGTCGGCCCGGAACTGCTCACCGGCTCCACCCGGCTGAAGGCCGGCACCGCACAGAAGCTCGTCCTGAACATGCTCTCGACGATCACGATGATCCGCCTGGGCAAGACCTACGGGAACCTGATGGTCGACGTCCGGGCCTCCAACGACAAGCTCCGCGCCCGCTCCCACCGCATCGTCGCCCTCGCCACGGGCGCCGAGGACAAGGAGATCGAAGAGGCCCTCACCGCCACGGACGGCGAGGTGAAGAACGCGATCCTCACGATCCTGGCCGACGTGGACGCCCCGACGGCGGCCCGTCTGCTGCGGGAGGCGGACGGCCACCTCCGGGCGGCCCTGGACGCCCACTCCCCGGGCCGGCCGGAGGACGGCCGCACCTGAGGGCGGCACCCCGCCGGCCGTGACGGCCCGGCCGGGCCGTCACGGCCGGCGGCTCACGTGAGCAGCACCGTCGGGCCGGACACCACCACGGCGACCCGCCGCTCCTCCTCCGGCGGCTGCGCCCGCTCGGCTTCCGCCTTCGCGGCGAGGGCCTCGACCGCCGCGTTGAACCGCCGCAGCGACGTCGGGTGGTCCGGGCCCAGGACGTACTCCTTGAGGACGCGGCGCTCGGGCGCCATCGGGTCGTGCCGGGGCTCGCGCACCGAGCGGAGGATCTCCGGCAGCCGGGTGCAGTCCCGGTCGAGGAGGTACGCGCCCCCGGCCGTGGTGTAGGCCGCCCGGAAGTCCTCATCGGGCAGGTCCTCCGCGTTGGTCAGGACGTACGGCTTGAGGCCGGCCACGAAGTCCGCGACGACGGACGACACGTCACTGACGAGCATGTCGGCCTCGTCGAAGCACGCGTACAGCGTCGGCAGCCGACCGGTGATCACCTCGTGCCGCACCGGCCCCCGGCTCGCCCAGAACAGGCGGTGCCACTCGGCGCGCAGCTCGTGCCACTCGTCCTCGCCGTCCGGGCCCGGGACCCGGGCCTCGCGCGTCTGCTGGGCGTCGTCGCCGTGCAGCCGTCCGGACAGTTCGCCGAGCCGGGCCCGGATCTCGTCCATGCGCGGCCGGGCCGCGGCGATCGCGGACTGCGCCCGCTCGGCGTCCCGCCCCTCGTTGCCGGCGCGCAGCAGCTCCCGGACGGCCCGGTCCGCCTCGGCCGCCGCGCGCGAGCGCTTGCCGGTGAGGGGGTGGGGTTTGTAGAGGACCCGGACGTTCTCCGCGATCAGCTTCTCGACCAGTGTCACGCCCATCGGGATCAGGGACGTGTGGCAGTCGTCGTCGCTCCACCCCTCCCAGGTCGGCGCGTACAGCACGGTCGGCAGCGGTCCCGGCACGTGGTCGGCGTGCAGCCGGATCGACGACAGCTGGGGGCGGCCCACCTCGACGATCGCGGAGTCGCTGATGGCGTGCCGCACCCGCCGGTAACGGTCGCGCCCGGCCCGGCCGGCCACCCAGATCTCGTCGTAGACCTTGCTCACGCGGTTGCTGCTGGCGAGCTTGTCGCTGTCGCCGTGCCCGATGAACACGTGCTTGGCCTCGGCGACGCGCAGCATGTGCACGTTCTTGCCCGCGTTGCCCGGGTAGAGGACGACCCGCAGCTCGGGCAGCTCCAGCTGCGCCACGTCGTCCGCCTTCGGCACGCACACCACGGGGATCCGCGTCCGGCTCAGGAAGCGGAACGAGGCGCGCTCGCGCAGGATGATCAGCGGCCGGCGGTCGAGCTGCTCCAGCGTCTCGATCCACATGTTGACCTGGTACATGAAGTCCCGGGAGACGGACGCGAAGCTGAAGTACAGCGCCACCTCCGGGCGGTACGCGGCCAGTTGCCGGTTGACCTCGGCGATCACGGCGTCCCGCCCCGGCATCCGGCGGGCCCGGCGCAGCTGGCCGAGCAGCGCCACCACGGCCGCCGCCGTCAGCCCGGCGGTCAGCGCGAAACCGGCCCCTGCGGCCTGCCACGCGCCCGCCGCGAGCGCGGCGAGCAGTCCCGCGTGCGCCAACAGGTCCAGGTGCAGCAGCTTGCGCAGGAAGCGCCGGTACAGGAAGGCGGGCGGGGCCTGCGGGATGCCCGCCTCGCTCATGTCGAGGTTGCGCACCACCACGGGCAGCACGCGCCGCCGACGTATCGCGTGGTGCACGGCCGAGTACAGGATCACCAGGGTGAAGTGCAGGCTGAACACCGCCAGCGCGGCGACCAGCACGGAGCCGGGCGCGTCCATGCGCTCGGCCAGCGCGAGCAGCATCACCGTCCGCACGGCGAACCGCAGGGTACGGGTCAGCTGCAGCGCGGCCAGCCGGCGCACGAAGGCCGGAGCACGGGCGTGGAGCACCTCGTCGGCCGCGTACGTCACGAGCGAGGCCACGGCGAAGCCCCACAGCGACGGCAGCAGCGCGAAGAGGGGAAGTGCGGCGAAACCGGCGGCGAACAGGAACACAAGCAAGAGGTCGGTCTTCCCGCGCACACGCAGGACACCGCACAGCCAACGGAACGTCATCGACGGGCTTTCTCTCGGGCAGACGTGGATTCCGGGCGGCGTTCGGTGGGGCGTACGCCGGGGTGTACGCGCGATACGCCTGTTCGACGGCGATGAGGGGCAAATGGTTGTACACCCGGAGATCATTCGTACGCCACCTCGACTTCACCTCCCGGTCGACCTGTCGCGCCCGGGCGGGAGTGCGTCACCGCGCAGGACGGCGGCTCCCGCTGGATCACCCGATCGTGGTGGTCCCGCACGGCCCGGGACGACGCCTGGTGGGCTGCCCTCACCCGCGGCGAGGTACCGAGGCAGCAGCGCCCCGCCCGCCCCCGGGCGCACATCTCGCCGGCCGCGCTCGGCCGCACGGCGCCCGTGCCGTCCCTCCCCCGGGCCGACTGCGCGGCACTCGCCCCGCCGGTGACGCAGTGGTTCGAGCGGGGCGCCTCGGAGGAGGACGTGCTGCGGGCCCTCACGGCCGGGCTGCCGACCCCCGTGCACCAACCCCGCCGCCCTGGTCCGGACCCGATGACCGGCGAGCTCCCGCCGCCGCCCGCCCCGCGTCCGCCGCTGCCTGTCCTGGAGTGCGCGGCCTGCGGCGATCCGGGGCGTCCGGAAGCCCTGGAGGGCGGCCGGTGCAGCGGCTGCCGCGGCGAGCGCGCCCCCGCACGCCCGCCGCGCCCCTGCCCGCCCCCGCCGTCCACGACCGGGCCGCCGCCATCCGCGCCGCGCTGTTCCGGCGCCGCCGGGAGCCGTACCGGCCCACGGAGGACAATGGGCGGCATGAACCACGCCCAGCTGACCGCACTCGGCCGTGCCCTCCGTCTGCTCGGCGAGCACGGGGAGGTCCTGACCGCCGACACGCCGGACGCCAAGCTGCACGAGGTCAAGGCGGACCTGCGACGGGCCCTGGACCTGCTGGAGGAGAGCGTCTCGAACGCCGCGCCCAGCACCCGCTGCCCGGAGCACCCGAACGGGCCGGTGGACGAGGCCGCTCCGGACCTGTGCCTGCTGTGCGAGACCCGGCGCCGGGCGGCCCGCCGGGCGGAGTTCAACGGACCCGCCCCGTACCAGCCGCAGACCGAGCCGGTCCAGTCCCGCTACGGCGTGCGCGGCGACCGCCCGCAGCCCCAGCAGCGCTGGCTGCCGGAGCTGTGGAACGGCCAGACCTGGCAGCTGTGCGGCACCCCGCGGCGGGACCGCCGCGAGGCAGAGCTGTACATCGCGGCCCAGCGCCGCGCGCCCCGGGCCGCCATGGCGTACCGCCTGGTGCACGAGTTCACCGACTACGAGGTCCTGCGCGTGTGGGGCACGCCCGTGCGCGTCGACATCGAGCCGATGGGCAACCTCTAGACGTTCACAGCAGCGGCAGCGGGCGGAACTCGTGGTTCTCCCACAGGCGCCGGGCGGTCTCCTCCGGGTACGGCGCGACCACCGGCTCGGCGTCCAGCACCTGCACCAGCCGCTGCTCGTCGTAGACCGGCCAGCCCGGGTCGCCCGTGCGGGCGAACGCCGACCAGGAGGAGCGGAAGCGGGCGGACAGCGCCAGGGCCTCGGCGGACGGCTCGGCGCCCGCGAAGAACAGCGCTCCCAGGTCCGCGCCGTAGGTGCCGAACAGCAGCGGGATGTCCAGGGCGTGGCAGGCGCCGAGCGCGCCGCCGTTGCCGGGGGCGGCCCAGGTCAGTTCGTAGACGTGCGCGGTGCCGCCGCCCGTGCGCTGCGCCTCGGCCAGGTGCAGGGAGGGCATGGAGAACAGCCACTCCGTCTGCACGCGTTCGTACAGCTCGCCCGCGCAGGCGCCGGGGAAGGCGGCGCGGTAGGACTGCTCGCCGCCGGGCGCGAACAGGCGCAGGGCCGAGGCCGCCCGCTCCTCGCCGACCCCGCCCAGGTGCCCGGCCATGGCGAGGAAGAGGCGGTACTCCTCGCGGTTGTGGCCGACGACCAGACCCACGTCCCGGGCGGCTCCGGCGGCCAGGGCCCGCCAGGGGGTGTCCGGCAGGATCTCGCCGTCGACGACCGGGGCGAACGGCGTGGCGGTGGGCGCGGCCTGGCCCCAGCGGTCGACGTACCGGGTCATCTTGGTGCTCAGCGTCTCGCCCGCCCCGGGCAGCCGGCGCGGGTCCACCGCCGACAGGTCGGCGACGGTCGGGCGCAGACCCAGCTCCGCGGCGAGGGCGCGGCCCATGTCGGCGGCGAGTTCGGCGGAGAAGAACGTGCCCGGCACGCTCTGCGCGATGGCCCGGCGGAACAGCCCCGCGGCCCGCTCCATGCCGAGCAGCGAGGCGATCGAGCCCGCGCCGGCCGACTCGCCGAAGAGCGTGACCAGCCCGGGGTCGCCGCCGAACGCCTCGATGTTGTCCCGCACCCACTCCAGGGCCGCCACCTGGTCGAGCAGGCCCCGGTTGGCGGGAGCGCCCTCGATGGCGGCGAAGCCCTCCATGCCGACGCGGTAGTTGAAGGTGACGACCACGACGTCGCCGTCGGCCGCGACGTGCCGGGCGTCGTAGCCGGGACTGCCGGCGTGGCCGAGCTTGTAGGCGCCGCCGTGGATCCACACCATGACCGGACGGCGGGCGGCCGGGTCGGGGTCGGGCGTCCAGACGTTGACCGTGAGCCACTCGTCGCCCTGGGGCACGTCGATCAGACCCGGGCCGCCCATCAGGCCGAGGTCCTGCGGGGGCGGCGGGCCGAAGGCGTGGGCCTCCCGCACGCCGTCCCAGGGCGCGGCGGGCCGGGGCGCCCGGAAGCGGGCCTCGCCGACCGGGGGCGCGGCGAAGGGGATGCCGCGGAAGACGGCGAGCCCCTCCTCCCGTCGGCCGCGGACCGCACCGGCGGTGGTGCGCACCACCGGCCCGGGGCCGTCCGTCGAGGGGCGGGGCTCGGACGTCGTCATCTGGGTCTCCTCACGAAGTGCCGTCGGACAAGCGCCCGTTCAGTGTCCATCGGCCGTCGCGAGCGGATCCGGGCACCCCGTGCCCGCCGGCTCAGCTGAGGGTCTTCAGGGCGGCCGGGTCGTAGGCGGCGAGGTCCTCGAAGCGGCCGGAGAGCACCTTGCGGGCCCACTCGGGGTCCTGGAGCAGTGCGCGGCCGACGGCGACCATGTCGAACTCGTCGCGCTCGAAGCGGTCGAGGAGGTCGTCGAGGTCACCGACCTCGGCGCCCTCGCCCTGGAAGGACTTGAGGAAGTCGCCGCCGTTCAGGCCGACCGAGCCGACGGTGATGGCGGGCCTGCCGGTGATCTTCTTGGTCCAGCCGGCGAGGTTGAGGTCGGAGCCGTCGAACTCGGGGACCCGGTAGCGGCGGGTGGAGGCGTGGAAGGCGTCGACGCCGGCGGCCGCGAGCGGGGTCAGGATCGACTCCAGCTCCTCGGGCGTCTCGGCCAGGCGGGCGCGGTAGGCCTCCTGCTTCCACTGCGAGTAGCGGAAGATGACGGGGAAGTCGGCGGAGACGGTCTCGCGGACGGCCGCGACGATCTCCGCGGCGAACCGGGCGCGGGCGACCCGGTCGCCGCCGTAGGCGTCGGTGCGGCGGTTGGTGCCCTCCCACAGGAACTGGTCGAGCAGGTAGCCGTGGGCGCCGTGCAGCTCCACGCCGTCGAAGCCGATGCGCTCGGCGGCCGCGGCGGCCTCGGCGAAGGCGCCGATGACGGCGTCGACGTCGGCCTGGGTCATGGCCTTGCCGGTGGGCTCGTCGGCGCCGATGCGCAGCCCCGAGGGGCCGACGGCGGGGGCGTCCGCGACGGGCGGCTCGCCCTGGTTGCGGACCATGCCGATGTGCCACAGCTGCGGCACGATCGTGCCGCCCGCGGCGTGCACCGCCTCGGCGACCTTCGCCCAGCCCGCGAGCTGCTCCTCGCCGTGGAAGCGCGGCACGCGGTCGCTCTGCCCGGCCGACTCGTGCCCGACGTAGGTGCCCTCGGTGACGATGAGGCCGACCCCGGCGGCGGCGCGGCGCGCGTAGTAGGAGACGACGTCCTCGCCGGGCACGCCGCCCGGGGAGAACATGCGGGTCATCGGGGCCATCGCGATCCGGTTCGGAACGGTCAGGCCGTTCAGGGACACGGGCCGGGACAGGAGGTCGGCTGCGCGGGAGGCGACGTCGGTCACGTGGGGGCTCCTTCGGATACCGGACAGTACGCGCATACCGGTGAGTATGTGCATGCGCATAGGACATCCGCTTCAACGGCCCGGCCGCGGTGGCCCATCCCGCGCTCCGGTGTGATCCCGCACACGCCCGAGGGCGGCACCTCCTGCCGGAACAGGAGGTGCCGCCCTCAGGAAGGACGTCGATCGACCGGGTCGATCAGAAGTCCATGTCACCGCCCGGCATGCCGCCGCCGGCCGGCGCGGCGGCCTTCTCCGGCTTGTCGGCGATGACGGCCTCGGTGGTGAGGAACAGCGCGGCGATGGAGGCGGCGTTCTGCAGCGCGGAACGGGTCACCTTCGCCGGGTCGATGATGCCCTCGGCGATCATGTCGACGTACTCACCGGTCGCGGCGTTCAGGCCGTGGCCGACCTGGAGGTTGCGGACCTTCTCCACGACGACGCCGCCCTCGAGACCACCGTTGACGGCGATCTGCTTCAGCGGGGCCTCCAGCGCGAGCTTCACGGCGTTGGCGCCGGTCGCCTCGTCACCGTCGAGCTCCAGCTTCTCGAAGACCTGGGAGGCCTGCAGCAGGGCCACGCCACCACCGGCGACGATGCCCTCCTCGACGGCCGCCTTGGCGTTGCGCACG
Organism: Streptomyces sp. AHA2; assembly: GCF_036857595.1. Classification (NCBI taxonomy): domain Bacteria; kingdom Bacillati; phylum Actinomycetota; class Actinomycetes; order Kitasatosporales; family Streptomycetaceae; genus Streptomyces; species Streptomyces sp. AHA2. Next base: position 121,990 of record NZ_JAUQWJ010000012.1, on the reverse strand, counting down.
GCGTCCTCGATGCGGTGCTTGCGCTCCTTGAGCTCCACCTCGGTGGCGGCACCGGCCTTGATGACCGCGACACCGCCGGCGAGCTTCGCCAGGCGCTCCTGCAGCTTCTCGCGGTCGTAGTCCGAGTCGCTGTTCTCGATCTCGGCGCGGATCTGGTTGACCCGGCCCTGGACCTGCTCGGCGGAGCCGGCACCGTCGACGATGGTGGTCTCGTCCTTGGTGATGACGACCTTGCGGGCCTTGCCCAGCAGGTCGAGCGTGGCGTTCTCCAGCTTGAGGCCGACCTCCTCGGAGATCACCTCGCCGCCGGTGAGGATGCCGATGTCCTGCAGCATCGCCTTGCGGCGGTCGCCGAAGCCCGGGGCCTTGACGGCGACGGACTTGAAGGTGCCGCGGATCTTGTTGACGACCAGGGTCGACAGGGCCTCGCCCTCGACGTCCTCGGCGATGATCAGCAGCGGCTTGCCCGACTGCATGACCTTCTCCAGGAGCGGGAGCAGGTCCTTGACGTTGGAGATCTTGGAGTTGGCGATCAGGATGTACGGGTCGTCGAGGACGGCCTCCATACGCTCCATGTCGGTGGCGAAGTACGCCGAGATGTAGCCCTTGTCGAAGCGCATACCCTCGGTGAGCTCCAGCTCCAGACCGAAGGTCTGGGACTCCTCGACGGTGATGACGCCTTCCTTGCCGACCTTGTCCATTGCCTCGGCGATAAGCTCGCCGATCTGGGTGTCGGCGGCGGAGATGGAGGCCGTGGAGGCGATCTGCTCCTTGGTCTCGACGTCCTTGGCCTGCTCGAGCAGGGCGGCGGAGACGGCCTCGACGGCCTTCTCGATACCGCGCTTCAGGGCCATCGGGTTGGCACCGGCGGCCACGTTGCGCAGACCCTCGCGCACCAGGGCCTGGGCGAGGACGGTCGCCGTGGTCGTACCGTCACCGGCGACGTCGTCCGTCTTCTTGGCGACTTCCTTGACCAGCTCGGCGCCGATCTTCTCGTACGGGTCCTCGAGCTCGATCTCCTTGGCGATGGACACACCATCGTTGGTGATCGTGGGCGCGCCCCACTTCTTCTCGAGGACGACGTTGCGGCCCTTGGGGCCGAGCGTCACCTTCACGGCGTCCGCGAGCTGGTTCATGCCGCGCTCGAGGCCGCGCCGCGCCTCCTCGTCGAACGCGATGATCTTGGCCATGTGAAGTGGTCCCTCCAGGACTGGGGGTGATGACTCCGGACCGCGCCCGCGCCCGCGACGGACGGCTCGCCTGCCTCGTGGTTCCTTCCCACTTCGGCCTGCGGGCCTCACCGACCCGGTCCTTACGTTGTCACTCTCACCTTCAGAGTGCTAACGCAATGATTAGCACTCGACCCCTGCGAGTGCAAGCGCCTCCCGGGATCGGGCGGGGCGCTCAGCCGCCCGCGAACACCGCCCCGCACGGCTCCCGAGCAGGCGGAAGGGCCCGCACCCCGGGGGGTACGGGCCCTTCCGCGAAGACCGGTCGCGTGAGCTTGTGGTCGTGGTGCGCGTTCAGGCAGAGACGCGAACCATGTCGGCCTGCGGCCCCTTCTGGCCCTGCGAGATCTCGAACTCGACCCGCTGGCCCTCTTCCAGGGTGCGGTAGCCGTCCATCTGGATCGCGCTGTAGTGGACGAAAACATCCGCACCACCGTCGACCGCGATGAAGCCGTACCCCTTCTCCGCGTTGAACCACTTGACGGTGCCCTGAGCCATGCCTAACTCCCCTATTACTGGCCCTTGCACAGATCCACACTTCGCGGACCCGGGTCAGACCTCACCCCCCACGGTTGGGGGCGTGCGCCGGAACGCGTCGACCGCGGCTGAATGTATCTGTCCAACTGCCGTCTGCAACAGGTCAATCGGACGAGAATTCTGGACGCTCAGGGTCCGGAATGTGGGGAGAGTTCGCCCGAATTCAGGGCAAGTCGGGCCACACAAAAAGAACAAAAGCCGCGAAAGACGCGCACACTTTGGCTACATCTTGTCGGGCTCGCGGCAGGAATTCAGGGTTCCGGTCAGTGGATCCGGAACGCGTTCCCCAACTGTACCGCGCTCAATCACACAGAATTGCCCCCTCCGCTTCTCTCACGGTGGGGGCAATTCGATGTACGCACGGTGACCGGCATTACTCAAGGTAATAATCAAGCCGGTCGACCGGATTCAGCCGCCGGCGACCGCCGGGATGATCGACACTCCGGCACCGTCCGGCGTGGCCGTCTCCAGCCCCTGCTCGAACCGCACGTCGTCGTCGTTGACGTACACGTTGACGAACCGCCGCAGCTTGCCCTGGTCGTCCAGCACGCGGGCGGCGATCCCGGTGTGGTTCTTCTCCAGGTCGGCGATGACCTCCCCGAGGTTCGCGCCCTCGGCGGAGACCTCGGCCTGCCCGCCGGTGTAGGTGCGCAGGATGGTGGGGATGCGAACGGTGACGCTCATGACTTCGGAACCTCCGGTTTGGTGACGGACCCAGGGGCGCGGGGAACTGCGCGAACAACCCCCACCGGCCCGCAGCGAACAACGATCAGACGAGCCCGGCTGCCCGGAACGACTCCAGACTCGGGCGAATGGTCGCGGTCAGCCCCGTGCCCGCCACCGCGTCCAGGGTCTTCAGACCGTCCCCGGTGTTGAGCACCACAGTCGTCTTCGCCGGGTCGAGGGCCCCGTTCGCGACGAGCTTCTTCGTCACACCCACCGTCACACCACCGGCGGTCTCCGCGAAGATGCCCTCGGTCCGCGCCAGGATCTTGATGGCGTCGACGATCTGCTCGTCCGTGACGTCCTCCACCGCACCACCGGTCCGCCGCGCGATGTCCAGCACGTACGGCCCGTCCGCCGGGTTGCCGATCGCCAGGGACTTGGCGATCGTGTCCGGCTTCTGCGGACGCACCACGTCGTGGCCGGCCTTGAACGCCGTCGACACCGGCGAGCAGCCCTCGGCCTGCGCACCGAAGATCTTGTACGGCCTGTCCTCGACGAGGCCGAGCCCGATCAGCTCCTGCAGGCCCTTGTCGATCTTCGTGAGCTGCGAGCCGGAGGCGATCGGCACCACGAGCTGGTCGGGCAGCCGCCAGCCGAGCTGCTCGCAGATCTCGTACGCCAGGGTCTTGGAGCCCTCCGCGTAGTAGGGCCGCAGGTTGACGTTGACGAAGCCCCAGCCCTCACCCGCCGGGTCGCCGATGAGCTCGGAGCAGAAGCGGTTGACGTCGTCGTAGTTGCCCTCGATGCCGACCAGCTCGCCGCCGTAGACGGCGGCCATGACGACCTTGCCCTGCTCCAGGTCGTGCGGGATGAACACGCAGGAGCGGAATCCGGCCCGGGCCGCGGCGGCGCCCACCGCGCCGGCCAGGTTGCCGGTGGAGGAGCAGGACAGGGTGGTGAAGCCGAAGGCGCGGGCGGCCTCCAGGGCCTGCGCGACGACCCGGTCCTTGAAGGAGTGCGTCGGGTTGCCGGAGTCGTCCTTGACGAACAGCTTGCCGCCGTCGACCCCCAGCTCACGGGCGAGGTTGTCGGCCTTGACGAGCTTGGTCCAGCCCGGGTTGATGTTCGGCTTGTCCGCGACGTCGGCCGGGACCGGCAGCAGCGGGGCGTAGCGCCAGATGTTCGCGGGTCCCGCCTCGATCCGCTTGCGCAGCTCCTCGGCGTCGTAGGACGAGAAGTCGTAGGCGATCTCCAGCGGGCCGAAACACTCCTCGCAGGCGAAGACCGGGCCGAGGGGCACGCGGTGACCGCACTCGCGGCAGCTGAGGGCCGCGGCGGGACCGAGGTCTACGGTGGAGTCGGTGGTGCTTGCAACAGTCTGCACAGCCATGTGAGGCGAGGCCCTTTCTCCTCATCTTCCTCACGGCGCACTTCGCCGTGAGACGGATTTGGCACCTTCCCTAGCCGGGAGCCTCGCGACGCGGTCACCAGTGACCTACGAGAACCGACTGGAGGGTTGCCGGGGCTTCATCGGGCCGTTTCCCTCTGCCCCTCTGGATGAGCTGTATGTGGTTGTAGGCGGCGTACGACCCCGGACATGCGAGGGTCATCCGCGTTGTTCAAGACTGTAACCGACGACCAGGACAGTTGAGATAGTCGTCCGAACCGCGAGACGCGTCACATCCGTCCCGCCGAGAGAACGCAAGGAGCAGCCACGGTGCTGGAAGAAGTCGAGCGCTGGCTGAGCGCCCGTTCCTGGTCCGTGCACGACCGTCCGCTCCACAGCATCCTGGCGGCCAAGCAGCGCACGGGCCGCACGGTGAGCGTGGTGCTGCCCGCACTGAACGAGGAGGAGACCGTCGGCGACATCGCCGCCGCCGTCCGCCACGACCTGATGCTGCAGGTGCCGCTCGTCGACGAGCTGGTGGTGGTCGACTCGGGGTCGACCGACCGCACCTCCGAGGTGGCCGCCGCCGCGGGCGCGACGGTCGTGCACCGGGACGCGATCCTCCCGCGTCTGCCCGCCCTGCCGGGCAAGGGCGAGGTGCTGTGGCGCTCGCTGCTCGTCACCCGCGGTGACATCGTCTGCTTCGTCGACGCGGACCTGCGGGACTTCTCGTCCGACTTCGTCTCCGGCATCGTCGGCCCGCTGCTGACCGACCCGGAGGTCGAGCTGGTCAAGGGCATGTACGACCGCCCCCTCGGCGGGGCCGCCGGGCAGGGCGGCCGGGTCACCGAGCTGATGGCGCGCCCGCTGCTCAACATGCACTGGCCGCGGCTCGCCGGGTTCGTCCAGCCGCTGGGCGGCGAGTACGCGGCCCGCCGCTCGCTGCTGGAGCAGCTGCCCTTCCCCGTCGGGTACGGCGTCGAACTGGGCGTGCTCGTCGACGCCCTGCACCTGGCGGGCCTCGACGCGCTCGCCCAGGTCGACGTGGGCGTGCGCAAGCACCGGCACCAGGACGGGCAGGCACTCGGCAGGATGGCCGCCGAGATCTACCGCACGGCCCAGCTGCGGCTGGCCCGGGGGCACCTGATCCGGCCGTCCCTGACCCAGTTCGAGCGGAACGGCGACGGCTTCGAACCCCGGACGTACTCCGTGGACACCGAGGAACGCCCGCCGATGGTGGAGATCGCCGAGTACCAGGCGCGGCGGGCCGCCTGACCCGGGCTGTTTTCGGCCGGGCGCGGCAGGTCCGTACGTTTGAGCGTTTACAGGCCGGGCTAGGTTGAGGCCTATGGGTTCGACGCACGGTTCTGCACGGGTATTGGTGGCCTCCAACCGCGGCCCGGTCTCCTACACGGTCGGTGAGGACGGTTCGCTCGACGCCAAACGGGGCGGCGGCGGTCTGGTCTCGGGGCTGTCGGCGATCGGCTCGGACGCGGACGCGCTGTGGGTCTGCTCGGCGCTGTCCGACGGCGACCGCGAGGCGGTCCGGCGCGGGGCCGGGGAGGACGGCGTGCGGATGCTGGACATCCCGGCCGACGTGCACGCCGACGCCTACAACGGCATCGCCAACTCGGTGCTGTGGTTCGTGCACCACATGCTCTACCAGACGCCGCTCGAGCCGGTCTTCGACGCGGAGTTCCGGCGCCAGTGGGCGTCCTACGAGACGTACAACCGGGCGTTCGCCGAGGCGCTGGCCGAGGAGGCCGCACAGGGCGCGGCGGTCGTGGTGCAGGACTACCACCTGACGCTGGTGCCGGGCATGCTGCGCGAGCTGCGCCCGGACCTGAGGATCGGCCACTTCTCGCACACGCCGTGGGCGCCGCCGGAGTACTTCCGGATGCTGCCGGACGACGTGGCCGGGCAGGTGCTGCGCGGCATGCTGGGCGCGGACCGGCTGGGCTTCCTCACGCAGCGCTGGGCGGACGCGTTCACCGCGTGCGCCGAGCGGTTCGCGGGCGGGCTCGGCGGCACGCGGGTCGGCGTGCACGGGCTGGGCGCCGACGCGGACTTCCTGCGCAAGCGCGCACACGAGCAGGACGTCGAGGAGCGCATGGCGGCGCTGCGCGAGGAGATCGGCGAGGGCCGCCGCACCGTCGTCCGCGTCGACCGCACCGAGCTGTCCAAGAACATCGTGCGCGGCCTGCTGGCCTACCGCCGGCTGCTCGAGGCCCACGGCGAGTGGCGCGAGCGCGTGGTGCACGTCGCCTTCGCCTACCCCTCCCGGCAGGACCTCGCGGTGTACCGGGACTACACGGCCGAGGTGCAGCGCCTGGCCGACGAGATCAACGCCGAGTTCGGCACGCCGGGCTGGACGCCGGTCGTGCTGCACGTCAAGGACGACTTCGCCCGCTCCCTGGCCGCCTACCGGCTGGCCGACGTGGCCCTCGTCAACCCCATCCGCGACGGCATGAACCTGGTCGCCAAGGAGGTCCCGGTCGTCTCCGACGCGGGCTGCGCGCTGGTGCTGTCCCGGGAGGCCGGGGCGCACGAGGAACTGGGCGAGGACGCGATCACGGTCAACCCGTACGACGTCACGGGCACGGCCGAGGCCCTGCACGAGGCCCTGTCGATGCGCCCGGAGGAACGGGCCGAGCGCAGCAAGCGCCTGGCTGCGGCGGCCACGGCCCTGCCGCCGGCGCGCTGGTTCGTCGAGCAGCTCGACGCGCTGAGGGGCTGAGCGGCCGATGAGCACCACGTCCGCCTCCCAGCCGCTGCCCGTCCCCGTCACCGAGGCCGGGCAGGAGGGCCTGGACGCCCTGCTCGCCGGGCCGGGCAAGGCACTGATCGGTCTCGACTTCGACGGGACGCTCGCCCCGATCGTGGCCGACCCCGACCGGGCCCGGGCCCACCCGGAGGCGCTGTCCGCACTCGCCGCGCTCGCGCCGAAGGTGGCCGCCGTCGCGGTGATCACCGGCCGGCCGGCCGAGGTGGCCGTGCGCAACGGCGCCTTCGCCGACGTGCCCGGCCTGGAGCACCTGGTCGTCCTCGGGCACTACGGCGCCGAGCGCTGGGACGCCCGCACGGGTGAGGTCACCGCCCCGCCGGCGCATCCCGGGGTGGCCGCCGTGCGCGCCGAACTGCCCGGGCTGCTGGAGGGCAGCGGGACCTTCGTGGAGGACAAGGGCCGGGCCGTGGCCGTGCACACCCGGCGCGCGGCCGACCCGCAGGCCGCCTTCGAGACACTGCGCGCACCGCTGGCGGGGCTCGCGGCCCGCCACGGCCTGATCGTGGAGCCGGGCCGCATGGTCCTGGAGCTGCGCCCGCCGGGCATGGACAAGGGCGTCGCCCTGACCGGCTTCGCCCGCGAGATCGGCGCGGGCTGCGTCCTGTACGCCGGCGACGACCTCGGCGACCTGCCCGCCTACGCCGCCGTGGACACCCTCCGCACGGAGGGCACCCCGGGCCTGCTGGTGTGCAGCGGCAGCGACGAGGTGACCGAACTGCGCGACCGGGCGGACGTGGTGGTCGACGGCCCGGAGGGCGTGGTCCACCTGCTGCACGCCCTGGCACACCACGTCAACTGAAGGGCCGCCCCTTCAGGGGCGCGGGGAACCGCGCGAACAGCCGCAGCGCACCCGCACCCGGCGGACAACCCGGGGTCCCGCGGACGGCCGCAGACCACGACGTCAGCGTTCCGCCCGGCGGCGGTCCCGTATCCGCCGCAGGCGGTTGACCGTGACCGGGGCGTAAGCCAGGGCCCGGGGGTCGTCCAGCAGGGCGTTGAGAAGCTGGTAGTAGCGGACCGGCGCGAGGCCCAGTTCCTCGCGTATGGCCCGCTCCTTCGCGCCGGGGCCGGGGAAACCGCGGCCCTCCAGCGCCAGGATGTCCCGCTCCCTGCGCCCGAGCCCCGGCCGCGTCCCGCCGCTCTCCTCGTCCATGCCCGGCACCGTAACGCCTGCCACCGACAGCCGCGCTACTCCGCGCTCTCCGCCCGGCTCGCCGACGCCTGGAGGTGGCCCAGGACACCCGAGACGCTTCCGCCGGGGGCCACGGCCTTGCCGATCTGCTGCTTGACCTGCGCACTGACCTCGGCCCAGGAGGTCTTGCCGACCGGGTAGATCTCGGAGGCGGGCAGCTCCTCCAGGAACGGCCTGAGGTGCTTGTCCCGGTCGGCGGCGGCCATGGTCGACGACGCCGAGTTCGTCACCGGCAGCAGGTCGTACTCGCGGGAGAACGCCAGCACGTTCTTCTCGCTGTAGACGAAGTCGAGGAAGTCCCCGGCCTCGTCGCGGTGGCCGTTCTCGCGGAAGGCCATCATCCAGTCGGCGACGCCGAGGGTGGAGCGGCTCTTGCCGTCCTTGCCCGGCAGGGGCACCATCCCGTAGTCGACGCCCTTCTTCTCCGCGATCTTCATCAGCGAGGGGTGGCCGGTCAGCATGCCGACCTCGCCCTCCGCGAACGCGGTGAACGCGTCGGCCCGGTTGAGCTTGCCCGGCGCGACCGGCCCGGTCAGGCCCTTGCCGACCAGCTCCTCCTTCAGCCAGGTGAAGGTGCCGATGTTGTCCGGGGAGTCGATGCCGTAACTGCCGACGGTGTCGGTGTAGCCGCCCCCGCCGCTGAGCATCCACTGCATCGTCTCGGCCTGCGCCTCCTCCGGCCCGAGGGGCAGCGCGTAGGGGTACTTCACGCCCCTCGCCTTGAGCTTCTGCGCGTCCTCGGCCAGCTCGTCCCAGGTCTCGGGCGGGGTGATGCCGGCCTTGGCGAAGAGGGACTTGTTGTAGAAGAGGACCCGCGTGGAGGAGGCGAACGGCATGCCGTACTGGACGCCGTTCACCTGCCCGGCGGTGGCCAACTGCCCGAGGAAGTCGGCCTGTACGGGTATGGAGAGCAGTTCGTCGGCCTTGTACAGCTGGTCGCGCGCCGCGTAGTCGGCGTACGCGCCGATCTGCGCCAGGTCCGGCGGGTCACCGGCCGCGACCATCTCCTTGACCTTGCGGTCGACGTCGTTCCAGGAGTAGACGCTGACGTCGATGTCGACGTCGGGGTGGTCGGCCTCGTACTCCTCGGCCAGCTTCTCCCAGTACTTCTTCGAGCTGTTGGCGGCGCTGTCGCCGTAGTCGGCGGCGACCAGCTTCAGCGTGACGTCGGCCGAGCCGCCCGTGGCTCCGCAGCCACCGAGGACCGCCGTCATGCCCAGTGCGGACACCACCGCGATCGTTCCTGCCATCCGCCGCCGCTGCACCGCTGTTCGTCCCCAACCCTGGCGTCGCCGCCGTCCGAAACTTTTCGATTTTCGGAACAAGGTCTACACCACGCGAGTGGACTAGACCTCTTGCGGGTCCCCGGGTCACACTGTTCCCGTGAGACATGTCATCGCCCTCGACGTGGGCGGCACCGGTATGAAGGCCGCCCTGGCCGGACCCGAGGGCGAGATCCTGCACCGGGCCCGCCGGGCGACCGGCCGCGCCCAGGGCCCGGACGCCGTGGTCGCGGGCATCCTCGACTTCGCCGCCGAGCTGCACGCGTACGGCACCGAGCGGTTCGGCACACCCGCCTCCGCCGCGGGCGTGGCCGTCCCCGGCATCGTCGACGAGGCCCGGGGGGTCGCCGCCTACGCGGCCAACCTCGGCTGGCGCGACGTCCCGCTGCGCGACCTGCTCACCGAGCGGCTGGGCGTCCCGGTCGCCCTCGGCCACGACGTGCGCACCGGCGGCCTCGCCGAGGGCCGGGTCGGAGCGGGCCTGGGCGCGGACCGGTTCCTGTTCGTGGCGCTCGGCACCGGCATCGCGGGCGCCATCGGCGTCGACGGCCGGGTCGAGGCGGGCGCGCACGGCTTCGCCGGCGAGATCGGCCACGTCGTCGTACGCCCCGGCGGCACCCCCTGCCCGTGCGGGCAGCGCGGCTGCCTGGAGCGGTTCGCCTCGGCGGCGGCCGTCAGCGAGGCATGGGCTGCGGCCTCGGGCACCCCGGGCGCGGACGCGGCGGACTGCGCCAAGGCGGTGGAGTCCGGCGATGCCGGGGCGTGCGCGGTCTGGCAGGAGGCCGTGGACGCCCTGGCCGACGGACTGGTCACCGCCCTGACCCTGCTGGACCCCCGCGTGCTGATCGTCGGCGGTGGCCTGGCGGAGGCGGGGGACACCCTGTTCACACCCCTGCGGGAGGCGATCCGCAGCCGCATCACCTTCCAGAAGCAGCCGGCACTCGTCCCCGCGGCCCTGGGCGACGCCGCCGGATGCCTGGGCGCCGGGCTTCTGGCCTGGGATCTCCTCGACCGAACCGACCGCATGGAGGTAACTCCCTGATGGCCATTGCCCCAGGGGCGCGGGGAACTGCGCGACCAGCCACAGTGCATCCGCACCCCGCCACGGCCGGACACCCCACGGTCCTCACCGGCGCGACGGTGGTCCTCCCCACAGGAAGCGTCGAAAACGGCCGACTGGCCATCGACGGCACCCGCATCGCCGCCACCCCGCCGGAGAACGCCCGGGTGATCGACGCAACCGGCCACTACGTCGTCCCCGGCTTCGTCGACATCCACAACCACGGCGGTGGCGGAGCCTCCTTCACCTCCGGCTCGGTCGACGACATCCTCAAGGGCATCCACACCCACCGCCTGCACGGCACGACCACCCTGGTCGCCTCCACCGTCACCGGCGACATGGACTTCCTCGCCCGGCGCGCGGGCCTGCTGAGCGAACTCGCCGAGCAGGGCGAGATCGCCGGCATCCACTTCGAGGGCCCGTTCATCTCCCCCTGCCGCAAGGGCGCGCACTCCGAGGAGCTGCTGCGCGACCCGGACCCGGCGGAGGTGCGCAAGCTGATCGACGCGGCCCGGGGCCGGGCGAAGATGCTCACCCTCGCCACCGAGCTGCCCGGCGGCCTGGACTCCGTGCGCCTCCTGGCGGAGCACGGCGTGATCGCGGCGATCGGCCACACGGACGCCGGCTACGAGCAGACCGTCGAGGCCATCGACGCCGGCGCCACGGTCGCCACGCACCTCTTCAACGCCATGCCCCCGCTCGGCCACCGCGCCCCGGGCCCGATCACGGCGCTCCTGGAGGACGACCGGATCACCGTCGAGCTGATCAACGACGGCACGCACCTCCACCCCGCCGCCCTGCAGTTGGCGTTCCACCACGCGGGCGCGGACCGGGTCGCGTTCATCACGGACGCGATGGACGCGGCCGGTTTCGGCGACGGCCGCTACTGGCTCGGCCCGCTGGAGGTGGAGGTCGCGGACGGCGTGGCCCGTCTGGTGGCGGACGGCACGATCGCCGGTTCGACCCTCACCCTGGACCGCGCCTTCAAGCGGGCCGTCACGATCGACGGCCTGTCCGTCGAGGACGCGGTGACGGCGCTGTCGGCCACTCCTGCGCGGCTGCTCGGCATGGACGACACGATCGGTTCCCTGGAGCCCGGGAAGTCCGCCGACCTGCTGCTCCTGGACTCCGCCTTCGACCTCAAGGGCGTGATGCGCCGGGGTGAATGGGTGGTCGGTCCCCAACTGGGCTGATCCGTCCCGCAGTCGGGAGACGGTGGCCGAGTCCGGGACTGGGCCGGCCGCCGTGTCTTTGGCATGATCGGGCTTCGAGAAGTCCACGGCGACAAGCGCGTTCTCGGGGGAGGTCGGCCGAGGTGATCCTCACGGTCACGCTGAACACCGCTCTCGACGTCACCTATCGCGTGCGGTCCCTCAGGCCGCACACCTCCCACCGCGTCACCGAGGTGACCGAACGCCCCGGCGGCAAGGGCGTCAACGTGGCCCGGGTCCTCGCGGCCCTCGGTCACGAGGTCACGGCGACCGGCTTCACCGGCGGGGCGACCGGCCGCGTGGTCCAGGAGGGGCTGGCGGCGGTGCCGGGAGTGGTGGACGCCCTGGTCCCGATCTCGGGCGCCACCCGCCGCACGATCGCCGTGGTCGACGAGCGCACCGGCGACACCACCCAGTTGAACGAACCGGGCCCGGCCGTCCTGCCCGCCGAGTGGTCGGCCTTCCAGGAGGTCTACGCGGACCTGCTGCCCGGTGCCTCGGCGGTGGCGCTGTGCGGCAGCCTGCCGCCGGGTGTGCCGGTGGGCGCTTACGCGGGCCTGGTCCGCACCGCCCGGGCCGCCGGCGTCCCGGTCCTCCTCGACACCGGCGGCGAACCGCTGCGGCGGGGAGTCGCGGCCCGCCCCGACATCATCAAGCCGAACGCCGACGAACTGGCGGAACTGACCGGTTCCCACGAGCCGTCACGCGCCACGCAGGACGCCCGGCGCCGGGGCGCGGCCGCGGTGGTCGCCTCCCTGGGCCCGGCCGGCCTGCTCGCGGTCACCCCGGAGGGCCGCTGGCGCGCCACGCCGCCGTCCGCGATCCGCGGCAACCCGACGGGCGCGGGCGACGCGGTGGTGGCGGGCCTGCTGTCAGCCCTGACGGAACACCTGCCGTGGCCGGACCGCCTGACCAGGGCGACGGCCCTGGCAGCGGCAGCGGTCACCGCGCCGGTGGCCGGCGAGTACGACCACGAGACCTACGAGAGGCTGCTGACCACGGTCTCGGTGACCACGGAGGCCAGCGCGGCCTGAACGTGTTCGGGCGGCGCCGCTGCCCAGGCCTGTCCGACAACTCCCGCCGTCGCCCGGAGGGCGAGGCAGGAGGGAATGGTCGGACACCCCCTAGTCCTTGACCTGGCCCGCCTTCAGCCACAGCCGGTCCAGCAGGACGTTGCACTTGTCGCCGTCCCCGCAGGAGACCGTGATGGTGTTGGTGCCCTTGCTGAGAGTCGGCCACGCGTAGGTCTTGGTCCAGCCCTTGGCGAAGTCGCCGTCCTTGGCACCGGTGAAGTTGCCCAGGTTCAGCTTGCTGCCGAAGGGCTTGCCGTTGACGGTGAGCGTCATCTCCTGGTCCTCGTCCACCGTGCTGTAGCGGGCGAAGACGGTGTACGCGCCGTCCTTCGGGATGCCGTCGACGGTCCAGGTGACCGAGGAACCGGGCTGGTTGAGGTTGGCGACGTAGATGCCGCCGTCGGACTGGGCGCCCTCGACGTCCTGGGCGAGGGTCGCGCCGCCGCCGAGGCGCAGGGCCTTGGCGTCGATCGTCGGGAGTTCCGCCTGGGTGTCGTCGCCCTTGTCGGCCGACGGGCTCGGCTCGGAGTCCTCCGTCTGCGTCGGCGCCGGGTTCGCCTGGCCGCCCTCGTCGCCCTTGTCGTCGTCGCCGCCCACCATGGCCACGCCGATGCCGATGACGACCGCGGCGACCACCGCGATCGCCCCGATCAGCAGCCCCTTGGTGTTGGGCCCGCGGCCACCCCGGCCGCCGTGCCCGCCGCGACCACCGTGACCACCGTGTCCGTCCGAGTGCATCGTCGTGGTGGGAGCACCACCCGGCAGCGTCTCCGGCGCGGCGTAGTGCGCGTTCGGCTGGCCGTAGGCGCCCTGCTGCTGCGGGACCTGCCCGTAGGGCGCCTGGGCCGGGGCCTGCTGCTGGCCGTACGGGCGGGTGCCGACCGTCCGCACCCGGTTGACCGAGTTCGGGTAGCCGTAGCCCCCGGACGGCGGCTGGGCTCCGTTGGCCTGCCCGTCGGCGTAGAGATAGCCGAACGGATCGTCGTCCTCGGGCGTGCTCGCGCCGTTGTTGCCGGGCGTCATCCCTTGGTCTCCTCAGTCAAAAGCGGTGCGTACGTTCCGGTCGTAAGACAGCGAGCCTACCCGCTCCCAGGGACCCGAACGGGTGACTCAGACCGCACCGACTCGCTGACCTGGGAATCACCCGGCGCGTCTGTGTTGTTTGGGACGAGATCGTTTCTCGACGTACATCCGCTCGTCAGCGGATTTCAACACTTCGTCCGCCGTCATTCCGCAGTGTGCCCATCCGATGCCGAAACTGGCGCCCACACGGACGGCCCGGCCCTCGGCGCGAATGGGCTGGATGATCTCGTTGCGCAGCCGCACGGCGAGGTCCTGCGCGTCGGCGCGGCCGAGGCCGTCGGCGAGGATGACGAATTCGTCACCTCCGAGCCGGGCGACGGTGTCCCCGTCGCGCACCCCGTTGCTCAGCCGCCGGGCGACCTCGATGAGGACCGCGTCACCCGCGTTGTGCCCGAACCGGTCGTTGATCGACTTGAAGCCGTCCAGGTCGCAGAAGAGGACGGCGAGTCCCTTGGTGCCGTCGTCGTGGTCCCCGTCCGGGGCGACGGTGTGCACGTGGTGGTCGTAGGCGTCGTACGGCTCCACGCCCTGCCGGAAGTCGAAGCCGGGCCCCACCACGTCGAAGGCGGGGTGGCCGTAGGCCGCGTCGTGGGACTCGGCGACGGCGGAGTGCGCGGTGGCGCGCTGGCACAGGCGCGCGGACAGCCGCGAGCGCAGCTCGGCGGAGTTCGGCAGGCCGGTGAGGGAGTCGTGCGAGGCGCGGTGGGCGAGCTGGAGCTCGCGGCGCTTGCGCTCCTCTATGTCCTCGACGTGGGTGAGCAGGAAGCGCGGCCCGTCGGCGGCGTCCGCGACCACGCTGTTGCGCAGGCTGACCCAGACGTACGTGCCGTCCCGGCGGCCGAGGCGCAGCTCGGCGCGGCCGCCCTCCGCGGAGGTCCGCAGCAGGGTGCCTATGTCCTCGGGGTGGACCAGGTCGGAGAAGGAGTAGCGGCGCATCGCGGAGGCGGGGCGGCCCAGCAGCCGGCACAGGGCGTCGTTGGTGCGCAGGATCCGGCCGTGCTGGTCGCCGCCCATCTCGGCGATGGCCATGCCCGACGGGGCGTACTCGAAGGCCTGCCGGAAGCTCTCCTCGCTCGCCCGCAGCGCCTGCTGCTCGCGCTCCAGGCGGACGAGGGCGCGCTGCATGTTGGCCCGCAGACGCGCGTTGCTGATGGCGATGGCGGCCTGGAAGGCGTACATCTGCAGCGCCTCGCGGCCCCAGGCGCCGGGCCGGCGGCCGTTGCGCGGGCGGTCCACGGACAGGACCCCGATCAGCTCGCCGCAGGCCGCGTTGCCCTGCGGGCCGGGCGCGTACATGGGGGCGAAGAGGCGGTCGGCCGGGTGCCACTCGTCCTCGAAGCGGGGGGCGGGACCGTCGGTGTACCACTGCGGGACGTCGTCGTCGTCGAGGACCCAGCCCTCGGTGTGGGGTATGAACACCAGGTCGCCCCAGTGCTCACCCATGCCCAGGCGGCGCTCCCAGGAGTCGCGCGAGCCCACGCGGCCGGTGATGAGGGCCTCGGCGGCCGGGTTCCCGGCGAAGGCGGCGACGACGAGGTCGCCGTCGGGCCGGACGAGGTTCACGCACGCCAGCTCGTAGCCGAGGGCGGCGACGACCCCCTCCGCGACGGTCTGCAGTGTGTCCGCCAGGCTGCGTGCCGTGTTCATGTCGGCCATGACCTGGTGCAGTTGTCGCAGGGACGCAAGACGGACGTAGGGCTCCGACTCGGTCTCCATGCTCGCCCTCCCCCCGAGTACCTCGCAGCGAATCAAGAATCAAGGGTCTTCATCGGCGTACGGTCCTGGCAGCTTCCCCGCCACTGAATCACAGCGCGCTGCCCACTCGGTACACAGGGTCAACAATTCCTGCCCCTTGTGACTCAAGTCACAGGCAAACCTGAACAATTGAGTGGAGTTTCTGCGTTTTTCACGTGCGCCTACCGAACGCAAAGTTCGTCTGGTTGCGCACATCTATTCACGAGTCCGTTGCGCAGATGCGGTTGCTCACCGTCCGCCCGTCCGCCGGGAGTCCTAGGACCGTGATCGGGCGGGAGCCCGATGCGCGGCGCGCGGGACGGGGATTAGCGTTCCGGGTGTGCCGAACACTCCCGCCGCCCCGTCCCCGATCATGCCGCCGCCCGCCTCCGGGCATCCTGAGGGGGTGAGCAACGACGAGTTCCGCGCCGCCATGTCCCGGCTGGCCTCCGGCGTGGTCCTGGTGACCGCTCAGGAGCCGCCGCTGGACCCGGACGACCCCACGGCCCCGGGCGGCGAGGACGTGGGCATGACCGCCACGGCCTTCATGTCGGTGTCCCTGGACCCGCCCCTGGTACTGGTGAGCCTGCGCGAGGGCTCCCGCATGGACGAGCTGCTGGAGGAGCAGGAGCTGTGGGCGGTCTCGGTCCTCTCCGAGAGCCAGCGGCACATCGCGGGCCGGTTCGCCATGAAGGGCCGGGTCAGCGACCGCCTGCTGTTCGCCGACATCCCGTACACGCGCGGCGAACACACCGGATCGCCCCTGGTGGGCGGGGCCCTGGCGGTCCTGGAGTGCCGCACCGAGCAGCGCGTGCCGGCCGGCGACCACACCCTGGTGATCGGCCGCGTCCTGACGGCCCGGATCCCGAGCGCGGACGGCGGCCCGCTGACGTACTTCCGCGGCAGGTACCGGCAGCTGGGCCGGTGAACCGTTTCACCGGGCCCGCCCCAGCCCGGGCGGCCGCGTTGCGTGCTCGGCCTGGTCCAGACCCCGCCGCCCCGGCCGCAGCAGGTGCGCGCCGCGCGCCGCGGTCCTAGCCCCAGTCCCGCCCCGAGCGGCCGCGCTTGGTGTCGGAGCGCTGCTTCTTCTGGCGCAGCCGGCGTTCGTTGATGCCGCGGGGGACGCGGGTCGGCCTGCGGGGCTTGGGCGGCGGTGCGGTGGCCTCGGCCAGGAGCGCGGCCATGCGCACGGCGGCGGCCTCGCGGTTGCGCCACTGCGAGCGGTGCTCGGAGGCCCGTACCGTGACCACGCCGTCGACCAGGCGGCCGGCCAGCCGCTCCAGCGCCCGCCGCTTCCACACCTCGGGCAGCGCCTCGGTCCGCGCCAGGTCGAAACTCAGCTCGACCCGGGAGTCGCTGGTGTTGACGTGCTGCCCGCCCGGCCCCGACGAGCGCGAGAAACGCCACATCAGCTCGGCCTCGGGCAGGGAGACGGAGCCGCGGATGACAGGGGGACCGGACATGCCGTCCATGTTCCCGCTCCTGTCCGGTCCACGTCACCCGAATAATCCCGGGTAAAGAAAGTAAAGGACCTGGAACCTCGCGTACCCCTCTCCACGTTCATGGGGGTAGCTGTAGCTTCTTTGCCGCAGCTTCTTTGCCGCACGTAAACGAGGGAAGGGACTCCCAACAATGGCTGTAAGCCTGTCCAAGGGTGGCAACGTCTCGCTCACCAAGGAGGCTCCGGGCCTGACCGCCGTCACCGTGGGCCTCGGCTGGGACGTCCGCACCACCACCGGCACGGACTTCGACCTCGACGCCTCCGCGATCGCGGTCAACACGCAGGGCAAGGTCTACTCGGACGCCCACTTCGTCTTCTTCAACAACAAGCAGACGCCGGACAACTCGATCGTCCACACCGGCGACAACCGCACCGGCGAGGGCGCCGGCGACGACGAGGCGATCAACGTCGACCTCGCCGCCCTCCCGGCCGACATCGACAAGATCGTCTTCCCGGTCTCGATCTACGACGCCGAGAACCGCAGCCAGAACTTCGGCCAGGTCCGCAACGCGTACATCCGCATCGTCAACCAGGCCGGCGGCGCCGAGATCGCGCGCTACGACCTGTCGGAGGACGCGGCGACGGAGACGGCCATGGTCTTCGGCGAGCTGTACCGCAACGGCGCCGAGTGGAAGTTCCGCGCCGTCGGCCAGGGCTACGCCTCGGGTCTGGTCGGCATCGCCCAGGACTTCGGCGTGAACGTCTGACGGACGCACCCCGCCCCGTCCACGTGCGGAGCCCCCGGGCCGGTCACCGGCCCGGGGGCTCCGGCGCGCGGGCACCACCCTCCCGCCACGGACCCCGCACGAGAGCCACCAGGCACGTGATCCTCGAACTTCTGCCCCCGGCGCCCCCGAACCGGCGGCTCCTGACCGAGCTGACGGCCCTCTACGCCTCCAACCACGCCTTCCACGCCCTGAGCGGCGACTTCCCCGACCCGTACGGCATCCGCCCCGAGCAGGTCGAGGCGGCGCTGGCCGCGGAGTGGGAACAGCCCGGCACCGAGGTCCTGCTCGCCCGCGGCTTCGGCCGGCTGGTCGGCATCGCCGTCACCCTCGCCCACCATCCCGACCCCGCCGACCCCGACCCGTGGATCGGCCTGCTGATGGTGGACGCGGCCCTCCAGGGCCAGGGGCACGGCCGCCGCCTCGCGTCCCTCGTGGAGGACCGCTTCCGCCGGGCGGGCCGCGCCGCCGTGCGCCTCGCCGTCCTCACCGGCAACGACAGGGCCCTCGCCTTCTGGACCTCCCTCGGCTACGAGGCCATCGGCCACCGCGAGGACCGGCAGCTGGGCCGCCCCTGCACCGTCCTGCGCAAGGGCATCGACGCCCCGTAACGCCCGTCAGGCACGCTCGGGCCTGCCCTCGCCGTACAGCCAGTCCTCCCAGACCGCGTCGAGGTCCTTCCCCGGCGCCTGCCGCTCGACGTAGGCGGTGAAATCGGCCGTGTCGGCGTTCCCGTGGCGGTACGCGGCCGGCCAGCCGCGCAGAATCCGCCGGAAGGTCTCGTCACCCACGGTGCGGCGGATCTGCTGCAGCACCATCGCGCCCCGCCGGTACACCGGCGGGTCGGAGATCCGCGAGGCGTCCGGCGGCTCGGCCGGCGGGAAGGCCCACAACTCCTCGGCCTCCTCCTCGGTGGTGAAGTAGCTGCCCGAGTACAGCGCGTCGAAGGTCTCCTGCGCGCTCTTCCCGCCGTGCTCCTCCTCCCACAGCCACTCCGCGTACGTCGCGAACCCCTCGTTGAGCCACATGTCACGCCAGCTCTCCGGCGAGACGGAGTCGCCGTACCACTGGTGGGCCAGCTCGTGCACCAGCAGCGTCATGTCGGGCGCGCCGGGGAAGACCGGCCGGGTCTGTGTCTCCAGGGCGTAACCGACCCCGGGGGCCCGGTCGACGATCGCGCCCGTGGAGGAGAAGGGGTAGGGCCCGAACCGCCGCTCCGCCCAGGCCAGCACCTGCGGGATCCGCCGCAGCACCGGCCGGCTCGCCTCCGCCTCCGCGGGGTCCACGGCCGTGTACACGGGCAGCCCGGCCGGGGTGCGGGAACGGTCGACCTCGAAGCGGCCGATCGCGAGCGTGGCGAGGTAGCTCGCCATCGGCCGGCCCGTGTGCCACACCGACGTCGTACGGCCCCGGGCGGTGCGCTCACTGCGCAACTCCCCGTTGGACACGGCCCGCAGACCCTGCGGCACGGTCACCGTCAGGTCGTAGGCGGCCTTGTCGGAGGGGTGGTGGTTGCCGGGGAACCAGGCCATCGACCCGGTCGGCTGCCCCAGGGCGAGCACGCCGTCCGCGGTGCGCAGCCAGCCCTCCTGCGAGCCGTCCGGGTCGGTGACGGTCCGCGGCACCCCCGAGTAGCGGACGGTGACCCGGAACGTCTCGCCCCGGCGGATGTCGTCGCGCGGCCGGACGGTGAGTTCCTGGCCGGCGCGGTTGAAGCGGGCGACACGGCCGGCGACGGTGACCCCGGCGACCTCCATGCCGAGCAGGTCGAGGTTGAAGGCGGAGAGGTCCTCGCGCGCGCGGGCGGTGAGGGTGGCCGTGCCGGTCAGCCGGTGCGCGTCCGGTTCGTAGGCGAGGCGCAGGCCGTAGTGGCTCACGTCGTACCCGCCGTTCCCGGCCTTCGGGAAGTACGGGTCCCGTACGCCCGGGCCGCCGGGGGTGCCGTGCACCCCACCGCCGCATCCGGTGAGAGCGAGGACGCAGGCGAGCAGGACGGGGACACAACGTACAGATCGGGCCACGGTCGCGATCCTATGGCGGCGTGACACCATCACCTGCGTGCTCGACATCGGCTACGCCCTCTCCAACCGCTTCCCCGACCCGCCGCAGACCGACTACCGCCGCGCGGACGTGCGCGCCCTGCGGCACGACCTGTTCTGCGGCGACGTCTACCTGGCGGACACCAGGACCGACCACGAGGTGTCCACGTCCTGGGGATGGGTGCCGGTGCTCGACTTCGCGTGGGCCCTGTGCGACATCGTGGAACGCATCGACCGGGACCCGGCCGGATCCCGGGCCTCCCGCCCGCAGCGCGCGGAGCTGGACTTCACCGAGTCGACGGACCGGATGCTCTTCGAGCGGCGCTTCGGCTGGGTGGACATCGAGGCCGACTGGATGCGCCCGGAGGAGCCCGCGCTCACCGTCTCCCACAGCGAACTGCGCCGCGAGGCCCGGGATTTCCTGCACGACCTGATCGCCGACCTCACGGACCTGCACGACGACCTCGCCGAGAACCCGGCGATCTGGACCCTCCAGTCCCGCTTCCCCCGGGTGTCGTGAGGCCCGCGGCGCGAGCCGGCCGTCCCGTCGCGGTGGTCGGCTCTCCGTCGTCAGCCCTCCACCCTGATCCCCCACTGGGCAGCCAGCGCGGGAGCCAGGTCCAGCAGCTGGGCCGGGGTGACCACCGCGCCCGACAGGCGGTCCAGACCCCTGCTGATCTCCACTGACGCGGCCCCGCGCAGATCGACGTCGACGAGGGTCGCCGCATGCAGGTCGGCCCCCTTCAACGCGCAGTCGACGAACTCCACCCGCTCCAGACGCGCCCCGCCGAAGTCCGGCTCGACCAGGACGCAGCCCTCGAACACGACGTCCCTCAGCCGGGCCGTGCGCAGATTGAGGTAGTCGATCTTGCCGCCGCGGATCAGCACCCGCTCCAGAACCGCCCCGTGCAGCTGCGGTCCGCCGAGGCGGGCGTCGGTCAGCTCCACCTCCCGCAGGGTCGCCTCGGCCAGGTCCGTGCCGACCCCGCGGACGCCGCTGAGGACCGAGTCCAGGAGACGGGCGTGCCGCAGCCGCGTCTCGTCCAGCGCGCACCCCGTCAGCGCGCAGTCCATGAACCGCGCGCCGGACCCGTCCTGCCCGCCGAGGTCCGCCGCGTCGAACTCCAGCCCGTCGTAGTCCCCGTCCGGCTCCAGGCCACCGCCCCCGTACGACTCCAGCGACGGCAGCCGCACCTCCGGCCGCCGCGCGCCCTTCACCCCGCCCGCCGCTTCCCTCGCCATGCCCCCATGCTGCACTCCGCCACTGACAACGCCCCCCGAACCGCCTTGCCGACCTGCACGACACCGGTCATGTCACATCCCGGCGCCCCCGGCCCGTCGTACCCCCGAAGGCCACCCGGCCCGAAGGCCACCCCGACCCGAGGGAGATCCCCAGTCATGCACCGCATCACCGTCATCGGCGGCGGCTTCGCCGGACTGACCGCGGCCATCACCGCCGCCGAGGCGGGCGCCGAGGTCACCGTCCACGAGGCCCACCACACCCTCGGCGGCCGGGCCCGCACCGCCGAGGGCCCCTACCGCACGAACGAGGGGCCGCACGCCCTGTACAACGGCGGCCCGCACTGGGCCTGGCTCAGGCAGCGCGACCTCATCGGCCCGCTCGCCCCCGTCCCTCCCCTGGAGGCGGCCCGGCTCCGGCTGCGGCACCAGGGCGTACTGCGCCGCACTCCGCCCTTCGCGATGCTCAGACTGCTGCGCCGGACCGGCCGGCAGGCACCCGTCGACGCCGACTTCCTGACCTGGGCGACCGGCATCGCGGGCGAGGAGGGCGCCCGGGCCGCCGCCCACTACTCCGCGGTCGCCCTGTTCCACCACGACCCCGGCTCCCTGTCGGCGGCGTTCGTGCAGGAGCGGCTGAGGCGCGCCACCAAGCTGCCGCCCGAGGCGCACTACCCGCGCGGCGGCTGGGCGAGCATCATCGACCGGATGGCCGCCCGCGCCTGGAACCTGGGCGTCCGGATGGAGACCCTGTCCCGCGTCGACACCCTCCCCACCGACACCCCCGTCGTGGTCGCCACCTCCCTGGCCGCCGCCCGGCGCCTGCTCGGCGACGACTCCCTGACCTGGCCGAGCGGCCGTACCGCCCTGATCGACCTGGCCGTGCGCACCCGGCGGGGCGACGCGTTCGCCGTGTCCGACCTCGACGCCCCCGGCTGGATCGAGCGCTTCACCGCCCAGGACCGCGGTCTCGCCCCGGCCGGGGAGCAGTTGATCCAGGGACAGATACCGCTGGCCCCGCACGAGTCGAAGGCCGACGGCACCGCACGCGCCGAGCAGTTGCTCGACCTTGGCTTCCCGGGCTGGCGCGACCGGGTCACCTGGCGGCGCACGTCGGTGGCCGACGGCCGGACGGGCGCGGTCGACCTGCCCGGCACCAGCTGGCGCGACCGGCCGGCCGTGGACCGGGGCGACGGTGTCTACCTCGCCGGCGACCAGGTCGCGGCCCCCGGTGTGCTCTCGGAGGTCTCCTTCAACAGCGCCCTCACGGCGGTGTCCCTGGCCCTCGGGCGGCACGAGCTTGACCTGAAGCAAGCTTGAGGTCCAAGGCTGGGCTCAGACAGACGACGACACGAGGAGCCCCGCATGCACGCCGTACGCCTGCACGCCTTCGGTCCCGCCGAGAACCTCACCTACGAGCGGGTCGAGGACCCCCGGCCCCGCCCCGGCCAGGTCCGGATCGCCGTACGGGCGGCCGGGGTCCACCTGCTGGACGTCGCCCTGCGCCAGGGCATGCGCGGCGGCCCGGCCGGCGAGCCGTCACCCCTGCCCACGATCCCCGGGCGCGAGGTCGCCGGGGTCGTCGAGTCACTGGGCGAGGGCGTCGCCGGACAGTGGCTGGGCAAGCGGGTCGTCGCCCACCTCGGCTTCGTCCCCGGAGGCTACGCCGAACTCGCCGTCACCGAGGCGGAACGCCTGCACGAGATCCCCGAGCGCCTGGACTTCGCCCAGGCCGTCGCCATGATCGGCACGGGCCGTACGGCGATGGGCGTCGTGCAGTTCGCCCGACTCGGCCCGGAGTCGGTGGTCGTCGTCCCGGCCGCGGCCGGGGGCATCGGCACCCTGCTCGTGCAGTACGCCAGGAACGCCGGGGCCACCGTGGTCGGGCTCGCGGGCGGGCCGGAGAAGACCGCCCGTGTCCAGGCGGGCGGCGCCGACCTGGCCGTCGACTACAAGGACCCCGCCTGGCCCGCCGAGGTGCGCGCCCACCTGGCCGGCCGGAGCGCGACCGTCGTCTTCGACGGGGTGGGCGGCGACGTCGCCCGCGAGGCCGTCGCCCTGCTGGGCCCGGGCGGCCGGCACATCGTCTTCGGCTGGTCCGGGGAGGGCATCCTGGGCGGCGGGCCCTACCTGGTCGACGGAGTGTCCGAGCAGGTCCTCGGCCCCGCGATGCTGGACCGGGCCGGCGGCCCCGACCCCCTGCGCACCCTGGAGCTGCGCGCCCTCACGGAAGCCGCGCACGGCCGGCTCGTCCCGGCGGTCCAGCGCTTCCCCCTCGCCGAGGCGGCAACCGCCCACCGCGCACTGGAGAGCCGCGGCACGACGGGGAAGGTGGTCCTGGAGCCGTGAGGCGGGGCGCCGGGGGCTGTGAGGGGAAGCCGGACGCGGCGCGACCCGAGGGAGGCACCGGAACGGGATGACAACCGGAACCGGATGACAACCGGAACCGGGTGACAACCGAAGCAAGGTGACAACCGAAGCAAGGTGACTGCCGGAGCAGGATGACGGCCGAAGCGGCGCGCAGTCCCACCGGAAGGGTGGCCGGGAACGCTCCCGCCCCCGGCAAATCCGCATGACCCGCCCCACCCACGCCCACTACCGTGCCGGGCGTGACGATCGAGATCCCCCGGGAACTGGCGGCCGCACAGGCGGAGTACAACGGCGAGGCCGGCCGCGCCTTCATCGCCGCGCTGCCCGGCCTGGCGGCCCGCTTCCTCACCCACTGGGACCTGGAACCCGACGGAACACCCATGCACGGCGTCTCCGCCCTGGTCCTGCCGGTGGTGCGCCGGGGCGACGGCACCCCCGCCGTCCTCAAGCTCCAGCTCCTCGACGAGGAGAGCGAGGGCGAGCCCGTCGCCCTGCGGGTCTGGGACGGCGACGGGGCTGTCCGGCTGCTCGACCACGACGCACCCACCGGCACCATGCTGCTGGAGCGCCTGGACGAGACCCGGATGCTCTCCCACGAGCCCGACACCCGCCGGGCCGTCCTGACCATCGCCGAGTTGCTGGCCCACCTGACGTCCTTCCCGGCCCCGCCCGGCATGCGTCGGCTCGGCGACATCGCCCGCGCGATGCTCGACGCCACGCCCCGGGCCCTCGAACGGCTCCCCGACCCGCAGGCGCGCCGCCTCGTGGCCGACTGCGCGGCCGCGGTGCGCGAGGTCGTCGACGAGCCGGGCGACCGCCTCCTGCACTGGGACCTGCACGACGAGAACGTCCTGGCCTCCCACCGCGCCCCCTGGCTGGCGATCGACCCCAAGCCGCTCGCGGGCGACCCGGGCTTCGAGCTGTGGCCCGCGCTCGACAACCGCTTCGACCCCGCCGAGATCCTCTGGCGCTTCGACGCCATGACCGACGTCCTCGCCCTGGACCGCGCCCGGGCCCGCGCCTGGACCCTCGGCCGCCTGCTGCAGAACGCCCTGTGGGACATCGAGGACGACCGCCCCCTGGACCCGGCCCAACTGGAGATCGCCCAGCGCCTGCGCACGCACGGGGGCTGACGGCAAGGGCCGGAACAGCGAAACGCCCGGGCCGGAACGGATCCGGCCCGGGCGGGCGGAGCCCCCTGTCGGATTCGAACCGACGACCTACGCATTGCAAGTTGTCCGATCTTGGTCCGGGGGCGTCCGAGGGCGTCCGCGGAACAAGAGATATGCCTGATCACGCTTGTGCCGCGACCATGCTGGACAGTGGCGGGCGGTGACAGACATAAGGCTGATTGGGACCTGGTTTGAGACCGCCTCCGCGGCCCGGCAAGCAGGTCAGCCAAGCGCACTCGGCTGCCGCGACGTACGTAAAACGTTTGTCGGTCCGCGCGGCGAACGCATCCCCGCTCAGGTGCGACAAGGCCGCGAGGAGCGCTAGACGTTTGACGCACCTGCACCCGTTCGGAACGGCGCCACAGTACCCAAGCAGGCATTGCATGGCCATGCACTTAGAGCGCAAGTGCCTTACGATGCAGGAGACCCCTAACAGGCCCTGGAGGCCAGGAAGGGCCCGACGCTGCGGGAACAGCGCCAGGCCCTTAAGGGGTGCAGATCACGGGCCCGGCCGACCAAACAGCGGCCGGGCTCTCTGCTGAGCCCACCGACCGGTTCACCGTGCTCTGGTCAAGACCAGAGGCTCTGCACCACTTCCCTGATGACCGTGGCGATCACTGGCAGCCAGTCGATCAACGCCTGCCTCAACGACAGACGGCGATCACACCGAGCGCAGCGACCCTCCAGGTAAGGCTCCTCGGTCACCTCGCTCCTCCCTTCGACTCCAACGGGCAACCCTGAGTACGACTCAGGGGTTCACCCCACAGTTGAGGTGAACAGTCCCGGTGGAGCACGCGGGGAGGAACTGGGCTTCAGCATAAGCGCGTTAGCCGGAACTGAGGTCCCGGTCACCACATCGGCTGAGCCGTTGATGCAATCCAACCACTAGATGTGGGGATTGGCTCATACATCCCTGGTCGTCCCGCTGTTACCGCTCAGCCACCGGGCGTGGTCAATCGCTGACGATGGCGGTGCAACCTCGCTGCGGTCCGAAGCGTGCGATCGTCACCTGCCGTTTTGGCCACCCTCGGACGGCCCAGAGAAGGCCAGAACCGCCGAGGCGCGGGTGAGGTCGTCCAAGGGTATGGGGCGTGGCGTGCGGCGCATCTGATCCGTAGGCGGGTGCGGTGGCTGGGGCTCACTCTGGTAGCCCTGCCCATCAACCAGGTGATGCCTCCGAACAACGCACCCGTAGTCCACGGCCGTCCGTAGATGTGCGCGAGCGTTGATGTCACCTGCTGACGTCAGCAGCCCGGCCCCCTAGGACTGACCGACCATCAGTGCCCACAGAGCCAACACGAGCACCACGAGAGCAGGAGAATCCTGCGTCTGAAGCCACGCCAGCAGTGTTGTCAAGCTGACCAATACTTCAAGGTCTCCATGAGCACGAGGACCTTGAGGAAACGTAGCGGCTGACACTGTGTCACTCCCTAGGATGATGTTGATGCCGAAGCCCGACACCAACAACTCTGGTGGCACCTAGGGGTGTTGCCGCTACTGGAACGCGTTGCCGACTTCTGGCAACGCCCACACCTTGGGGGTACGACATGTCGAGAGGTTCATCCGCGCTTCAGCCAATAGGTGACGACATCCCCCCGGAGGCTGCGCAGCTAGCCGAGAGACTTCGCGAAGTATTCGCGGCTCTGAATATTTCGGTGCGCAGATACGCGCTACGCATTCATCGGAATCCAGGGGCCGTTTCCCGATATCTAAACGGCTCACGAGTCCCACCATGGGACTTCGTGACTGAGCTATTCACGGAGGTTACCAAAGCACGAAAAGTCCCGCTACAGAAAGAGGTTGTCGACCACATCAAAACCGCCCACCGGCAAGCCCTGGCGTCCAGCAATCGGAAACTCCACGAGGTACAGCAACTGCAAGATCAGCTTGAGGACGCTGACCTGCGTGTACAGCAGGCAGCTATCCGTGAGCAGGTACTGATGGAAGGTCTGCAACTGCGAGAGCAGCGGATCGCCCAACTCGAGGTAAAACAACTGGAACTCACCGCTCGATGGGAAAACGAGACCCGGCAAAGAGAGGCACTGGCAAACGAACTGGCTTTGACGGAGGATTCCTACGCGGAAGAACTCGAACGCCTCAAAGCCGAAGTGGAGCAGTTGCGAGCAGATCTACGGAGAGCTAAAGAGGAAAGTCAGCAGGCAGAGGCGCGATGTCAACTATTGGAAGAACGTCTAACTGAGGCGGAAGAGCGGGCGTCGACGGGTCAGGAAGCTCGCGAGGCCAGTGAGCTAGAAGCTGCGCAGCGCGCAGTCGCAGAAGCACGAGCTGTCGCTGATGACTTGCGTCGACAGCTGGAAGACATACAGGTCAGACGTAATGTGCGGCAAGAGGCTCTGGCCGATGAGGTAGCGGCGGCGCTCGACAGAGAGCTCCAAGAAGAGAAAGAAAGAGAAAGATACGTCGTCGAGACCGAACCCGAAGAAATAGCGCGAGAACTGATGCGGCTATACGCCACGGGTGGAGATGCCGGCGTCTACGATATGGCCAACACGATCGGTCGGTTGACGCCCGGACAGTCGGTACGTGAACTGTGCACCACCCTATGGGAGAAGAATTATACCGACTTGGCGGTGAGCGTTGCCGGCCACCTTTCCGATCGAGAGGATCTTGAGGCGCTGGCGGATATTCTAATCCTGATTGGCGGCCAAGACGTCAGCCGGATGGCCAACAGGTGCGTGGAAAGAGCTCTTGGCAGAGTCGCATGGTTCCGAGACTCCTTCGAAGTCCTCTCCTTCGCACGCATCCTAAAAGAGAAAGATTGGGCTGCTTGGGCATCCCAACTTGAAGAAGAGTGCGCCGCCAGGCGCGACGCCAACAAACTCGCGGAACTAATCTCCATTATGAGCCTTGAAGACAGGGCCTCAATGCTCACCAGCGTCGTCGAGAATCGTTCGACACCCGACGTCCCTGCTCTGTTGAGCCAAATGAGTCGTGTAGGCCTCGGAGATGAAGTTCAGTCAATCCTGACTGAGGTTGAGAATATTCGACCCGCCGATCACCCTTTCATTTTGGAAGCCTGGAGTTTGGTGAATCAGTAGATTGCAGCGTCTGCGGTACGCCTCGCTGGTCCGTAGCACCGAGGGATGAGGCATGTCGCCTGGCGGGCTTATCTACCCGCCAGGCTGTGTCAAAGCCCGGACGCCTTTAGGGCCGCGATCACTGTTGCGGAGTGACCCTCGTGCAGCTGGCGCCAACCGAGTTGTGACACCGGGGCGGTGGTGCGACTCTTGCGCGCCCGAAGGATCCGAGTGGCAGATCCACATCGCACGCTAGGCCGCGTTGCCGAGCGTCTTTGGTGCCCGAAGCCAGCATGGGAAGCTTGGGCCAGGCGAGGAGCTGAGATTGTGAGGGACAGCACGTGTCGCAGCAAGCCAGCCCTCGGGGGACTTTCCTCAAGGTTTCGACGAGATCGACACCGTATTCGGGCCCAAGGCCGGAGGGAACGAAGAGGTCCGCGGGTTCCTCAACTCCGGCTACCGGCGCGGCGCCAAGTCCCTGCGCTGCGTGGGCGAGGGCTCCGAGCAGAAGGCAGGCTTCTTCCCGTCGTTCTGCGCGGTCGCTATGGCCGGACTCGGTTCGCTCCCAGACACGATCCTGACCCGCTCGGTCATCATCCGCATGCGCAAGAAGGCGCCCAACGAGAAGTGCGAGTCCTACCGGCGCCGCATCCACGAGAAGCAGGGCCACGCGCTGCGTGACCGGCTCGCCGAGTGGACCGACACCATTCACGACGAGATCGCGGCCGCGTGGCCGGAGATGCCCGAGGGTGTCACGGACCGGCCCGCGGATGTGTGGGAGCCGCTGCTCGCGGTCGCGGACGCGGCCGGCGGGCACTGGCCCGAGCGGGCCCGCGCCGCGTGCGTCGCGCTCATCAAGGCTGCCTCCGAGGGTGACCAGGCTTCCCTTGGCGTCAAGCTGCTCACGGACCTGCGGGACCGCGTGTTCTGCGGGGTGGACCGGATGCCCACCGCCGCCATCCTGGAAGTCCTCCTCCAGCTCGATGACGCTCCCTGGTCCGACCTGAGCGAGGACGGACAGAGCATCAAGCCGCTTACCGCCCGCGCCCTGTCCAAGCTCCTGAGCCAGTACGTGCGGCCCGACAATTCTCCGAGCAAGCCGCGTGGAATCCGGGTCGGGAGCACGACCCCGAAGGGCTACTACGCCGAGGACCTCAGCGACGCCTGGGCCCGCTACTGCCCCCCAGCCCCCGGAGAATCCGCAACATCCGCCACAGCCGCAACACCGCAGGTCAAGGCGGGTGAATCTGTGGCGGAAACCCCTTCCGGCAGCCGCCACATGTACGCGGAAACCGACACACGCCAACTCCGCATCGCGGGCTGACCAGCCTGTACCCGCGCTAGGCCGCCACGCGCCCGGCGTGGCGGCACCTATCCGCAACACAACCGCCATCCGCCACAAAATCAAGCCGCTGACCAGCAATGTTGCGGCGTGGCGGATGTTGCGGATTCCCCAGAAGGGTCCCAGGACGCCTGCCGAGGAGGCACCCCCGGATGAGCACCGCGATCGCCGCTCCCGTCGACCGACTCCTGTACAAGCCCGAGGAAGCTGCCGAAGCGCTCGCCATCGGCCGATCCACCGTCTACGAGCTGATGGCCGAAGGGGCCCTGAAATACATCAAGTTGGGCCGCACGCGCCGGATCCGGCGAACGGACCTCGAAGAGTACGTGGCGAACCTCGCGCCCCTACCCAACTGACCCACAGCACGCCCTGAGGCGCCCCGAGCACTCTGCTCGGGGCGCCTCCCGCATGGAGGAGCACATGAGCCCCCGCAAGCCCAACATGGAATCGACCATCTACTTCGGTGCGGACGGCTGGTGGCACGGACGCGTCACGATGGGCGTGAAGAACGACGGCAGCCCCGACCGCCGGCACCGCCGCGCCAAGACCAAGGCGGAGGTACGCCGCAAGGTCCGGGAGCTGGAGCGGCTGCGCGACCAGGGCCGCGCGACCACCACCGCGGGGCGAAAGCCCACCGTCGCGAAGTGGATGGAGACCTACCTCACCGACATCGCGAGCCTGAAGCTCAAGCCGCGGTCGCTCGATGACTACTGGTCGAAGACCCGGAACGACATCATCCCCGGCGTCGGCGAGCACCGCATCGACAGGCTGCAGCCCGAGCACCTGGAGCGGATGTACCGGGCCATGCTCGACGCCGGCCACGCTCCCTCGCAAGTCGTGAAGGTGCACCGCATCCTGTCCCGGGCCCTGAAGATCGCCCACCGTCGCCGCATCATCGGCGAGAACGTCGCCACGCTCGTGGACCCACCGAGCGTCGACGAGATCGAGGCCAACCCCTTCACCAAGGAGGAGGCCAAGGCCTTCCTGGAGGCCGCTTCGAAGCGGCCCACTTCATGCGGTGGATTGTCGGTGTCGGCATGGGGTTCCGGCAGGGCGAGACGCTCGGACTGCGCTGGTCGTACGTCGACCTGGACGCGGAGCTGTTCCGCCCCGAGTGGCAGTTGCAGCGCCTCACGTGGCGGCACGGCTGCGCCGCCCCCCACGCCTGCGGGGCGCGCCTGCACCGCTTCGAGCCATGCCCCGCCGGATGCGTCCGGCACAAGAGCTACAAGCGCGGCTGCCCGAAGCCGTGCCCCAAGGCATGCACCAGGCACGCGAGCGCCTGCCCGCAGCGAAAGGAAGGCGGTCTCGTCTTCACCCGCCCGAAGACCAAGAAGAGCCGGAACGCCGTCCCGATCCCGCCCGTGTTCATCCCGTTCCTGCACGAACACGAGGCCGGGTAAGAGGAGCTGCGGGCCGCCGCCGGCGAGCTGTGGCAGGAGCACGACGTCGTGTTCTCAAGGCCGGACGGACGCCCGCTCGACCCGCGCGCCGACTACGAGGAATTCAAGGAGCTGCTCAAGGAGGCCGGGATCGATGACCGCCGCCTCTACGACGGAAGCCGCCACACCGCCGGCACCATCCTCAACGAGCTGGGCGTGGACATGCCCACGATCATGGAAATCCTCCGCCACACCCAGATCAGCCAGACCCGGCGGTACGTGAAGGGGCGATCCCACCTGTCCAAGGACGCCATGCGACGCATGGGCGAGTTCTTCGTGCCCGCGCCCTCCACCCCGGATCCGGGCCCCACTGAGACCAGAACTGAGACCGCCGACACCCGCTCGGCCCGCGCCCGACGCCGCCGCCGCATCCGCTGACGACGAAACCCCAGGTCAGACGATATCCGACCTGGGGTTTCAGCAGAGCCCCCTGTCGGATTCGAACCGACGACCTACGCATTACAAGTGCGTTGCTCTGGCCAGCTGAGCTAAGGAGGCGTGTGCGGGGGTGCGTCCCCGTACGTGCCCGAGCAGTGTACCCAGGTCCGTCCGGGCCCCCGTCGAGAATTTCCGCGAAGTTCACAGGCCCGGAGGTACTGACAGACAGGTGAACGGCAGGTACCGTCCTGAGCCAGTTCACACGCGTGGACTACACCACAACGGAACACCGTCGTGGCACCACCTTCCTACTCGGATCGTCCGGCACGTTCCTGCCGGTAGAAGGGGTCCATTCACCATGGCCACTGTGCAGTTCGACAAGGCGACCCGGATCTACCCGGGTTCCACCAAGCCCGCCGTCGACGCGCTCGACATCGACATCGAGGACGGCGAGTTCCTCGTCCTGGTCGGCCCGTCCGGTTGCGGCAAGTCCACCTCGCTCCGCATGCTCGCGGGGCTCGAGGACGTCAACGGCGGAGCCATCCGCATCGGTGACCGCGACGTCACCCACCTGCCGCCGAAGGACCGGGACATCGCCATGGTGTTCCAGAACTACGCGCTGTACCCGCACATGACCGTCGCCGACAACATGGGCTTCGCGCTCAAGATCGCCGGCGTCAACAAGGCGGAGATCCGGCAGAAGGTCGAGGAGGCCGCGAAGATCCTCGACCTCACCGAGTACCTCGACCGCAAGCCGAAGGCGCTCTCCGGCGGTCAGCGCCAGCGTGTCGCCATGGGCCGCGCCATCGTGCGCGAGCCGCAGGTCTTCCTCATGGACGAGCCGCTGTCCAACCTGGACGCCAAGCTCCGCGTGTCCACCCGCACGCAGATCGCCTCGCTCCAGCGCCGCCTGGGCATCACCACCGTCTACGTCACCCACGACCAGGTCGAGGCCATGACGATGGGCGACCGCGTGGCGGTCCTCAAGGACGGCCTGCTCCAGCAGATCGACACCCCGCGCAACATGTACGACAAGCCCGCCAACCTCTTCGTGGCCGGCTTCATCGGCTCCCCGGCGATGAACCTGGTCGAGGTGCCGGTCACCGACGGCGGCGTGAAGTTCGGCAAGTCGGTCGTGCCGGTCCAGCGCGACGCGATCTCCGCCACCACCGACAAGACCGTCACGGTCGGCGTCCGCCCCGAGCACTTCGACGTGGCCGGCCCCGACGCCGAGCTGGGCCTCGCCGTCACCGTCAACGTCGTCGAGGAGCTCGGCGCCGACGCCTACGTCTACGGCACCGCCGATGTCGGCGACGAGTCCAAGGACCTCGTCGTCCGCGTCAGCGGCCGTGAGGTGCCGGAGAAGGGCAGCCAGCTGCACATCGTCCCGCGCTCCGGCGAGACCCACGTGTTCTCGACCTCCACGGGCGAGCGCCTCTCCGACTGACCCCTGGTGAACGCGCGACTCCGGGTGATTCACCCGGGTTGACGAAGAGGGCCCCGCAGACCGCTGCGGGGCCCTCTCGCGTTGTCGACAAATACCCCGGCAGACCGGACGTTTCGAGCGCTGTGCGTCAACCCACTACCCACTCAGGGGCACTTCCTCATCCCCCGAACCGGTGACTAAATGTCTACAAACCATTACCGGGCGCTACCCTCACACGCGTGAAGCACTCCAGCACCCCTCAGACGCGACGCGGCCGGGGCCCCGCCCGCCGGATCGGCCGCACCCTCGCATTCGTCCTGCCCGTCGTCCTGGTTCTCTCCGGGACCCTCGCGGTCACCCGAGTCAACTGGTCGGGGAACACCACCGACCCGGTGCTCACCGCCGCGGACACCTCCATCGGCACGCCCAGGACCGTCAAGCGCGCCCCGCAGGACGTCCTGCGCGACAAACTGCTGACGGAACTGCAGGAGGAGAACCCGGGCGTCGCGCTCACCCACCTCCAGCAGGCCGTCAACGGCCGCCCGTCCCTGGCGAAGCACTGCGCCTCCATCGCCCGCGCCCTCGGCCAGGCGGCCGTCCGGGTCTACGGCCCGACCCGCGCCCAGTCCTACGCACGGCCGGTCTGCGACACCGCCTTCGCCACCGGCGTCGCGGCCGCGCACCGCTGAGCGCACCGCCCTGCCACCGGGTGGGAGGCCCCTCACGGCTGACCGGAAAGGCCGTCAGCCGATTTCCCGGGCGGGACGCCCCGTACAGTTCGGTTCCATGAGCGATCCGAACGCCGCGTCCCGCCCCGTTCAAGCCGTCGTTCTGGCCGGCGGCCAGGGCTCCCGGCTGCGTCCGTACACCGACGACCGGCCCAAGCCGATGGTCGAGATCCCCGGGACGGGGACTCCGATCATCGGCCATCAGCTGACCTGGCTCGCCGAGGAGGGCGTGACGGACGTGGTGGTCTCCTGCGGCCACCTCGCCGAGGTGCTGCAGAAGTGGCTGGAGACGGCCGAGCTGCCCGTCTCCGTGACGACGGTCGTCGAGCCGGAGCCCCTCGGGCGCGGCGGCGGCCTCAAGTACGCCGCGGCGCACCTCCCCCACCCCGACCGGTCGTGGTACGCCACGAACGGGGACATCTGGACGCGGTTCTCGCTGCGGGACATGGCCGACTTCCACACCGAGCGGGACGCCGTCGCCACGCTGGCGCTCGCGCGGCCCCGGCTGCCGTGGGGAGCCGTGCAGACGGACGGGTTCGGCCGCATCACCGACTTCATCGAGGCACCGCCGTCGACCTTCGAGATCAACGC
Source organism: Streptomyces sp. AHA2 (assembly GCF_036857595.1). Classification (NCBI taxonomy): domain Bacteria; kingdom Bacillati; phylum Actinomycetota; class Actinomycetes; order Kitasatosporales; family Streptomycetaceae; genus Streptomyces; species Streptomyces sp. AHA2. Next base: position 88,759 of record NZ_JAUQWJ010000012.1, on the reverse strand, counting down.
CGGTGTCTACGTCTTCTCCCCCGAGTTCGCCGAGCTGCTGCCGCACCGGGGGGACCACGAGCGGACCACGTTCCCGCACCTCGCCCGTGACCGGCGCCTGGCCGGCTTCACGATCCCCCAGGGCTCGTACTGGCGGGCCATCGACACGGCGAAGGACCTGACGGAAGCGGCCAAGGAACTGGCGGCCCTGAGCCGCTGACCCGGCCTCCCCGACGCCGCCCGACCGCCCCCGCCCCCGCCACTGGCCCGGACCGGGCCGGGCCGACTCCGGCCTACCCTCGCCCACCGGTACGCCCGACGGACGTCCCTTCGGACCCCGGCACCTGCCCGGTGGCCCGCCCCCGGCGCGCCGGAAGGCCCCGCACCCTTCGGTGCGGGGCCTTCCGGCCGGTGCCCGGCGGGGTCAGCCCAGGAGGCCGCCCACCAGGCCCGGGCGGCCCGTGGAGGCGCCGCCGTCGTCGCCGGATCCGCCGGTCGAGCCGCCGCCGCCCGTGGCCGTGCCGCCGCCGGACGTCGGGCCCGTGGTGGTGCTGGGCGCCTGGTTCTGCGGGGAGGACTGCTGGGGCGGCGCCTGGCCCGCGGTGCCCTGGGTCTGGCTCGGCGAGCCGCCCGTGACCGTGCCGGTGTCGCGCGTGGCGCCCGGCCGCGTCGTGGTGCCCGCGCTGGGGCTGGCCGAGCCGGCCGTGGCGCCCTGTGTGGGCGAGACGGACGCCGACGGGGTGCGCTTCTTCTCCTGCCGCTTGCCGCCGGGCTCACCGGGCAGCGGGGAGCCGGGCAGCTCGTTGCGCGGGGCCTCGCCCGGACCCGGGACGACGACCCGGTCGGCGTCGCGGACGGCACCGCCGAGCAGCGAGCCGACGAGCAGCGTCAGGCCGGTGGCGACCGCGGTGACGAGGGCGCCGCGGCGCAGCACGTAACGGCGCAGGTCCCAGATGTCGGCGCGGGGGCCGAGCCGCCGCCAGGCGCTGCCGGCCAGGCGGCCGTCGACGGAGTAGACGGGGGCGCCGGCGATGATCAGCGGCGACCAGGCCGCGAGGTAGATGATGTCGGGCGTCTCGTAGGCCGGGACGCTCTTCCAGCTGACGGTGACCAGCAGCGCGGCCGAGAGCAGGGCGCCCAGGCAGGCGGCGACGCGCTGCCAGCAGCCCAGGACCGTCAGGACGCCGACGATGACCTGCGCGAAGGCGATGACCAGGCCGGAGCCGACCGGGTGCTCCAGGGCGAACTGGCGCAGCGGCTCGGCGACTTCCCAGGGGTGCAGGGTGTTGAGCCACTTGACCATGGAGCCGCGCTTGCCGCCGTCGAAGTAGACGGGGTCGCACAGCTTGCCCATGCCGGCGTAGATGGAGATGAAGCCGAGGAAGACGCGCAGCGGGAGCAGGACGACGCCGAGGTTCATCCGGCGGCCCGGGTAGTAGGCGTGCCGGGCAGGGTCGTCGCCGTGGCGCCTGCCGCGCCGGCCGGTCTCCTCCCCGGCGTCGGCGGCGTCCTCGAACTCCGCGTCGTCGTAGCCCTGTTCGTAGCCGTGCTCGTCGTAGCCGGGCTGGTCGTAACCGGGCTCGTCGTAGGCGCTGCCGACGGTGCGCATGGCGGGCAGCAGCCGCGTGCCGTCGGCCTGGTCGTGGGTGCGCTGCGGGCCGACGACCGGGGTCTCGACGGTCTGGACGAGGTCGTCCTGGTAATCGCCGTCCGGGTAACCGGTTCCGGCGTACCCGGGGCCCTGGTATCCGGGGGTGCCGTAGCCGGGGCCGACGCGGTCGATGACCTGGGTGGCCCCGGTGTCCGCCGCGGATTCGTCGGCGTGGGGCACGCTCCCGTGCCGGACCGCCTGCAGCAGCCGGTGCGCGCCGGTGTCGTCGGGAGCGGATCTGCCGCTCCAGACGACCGGCCGGCGGCGGGCGGTGGCCCCGTCCGCCGCGCCCCCTGCGGTGGCGACGGGGACGCGGGCGGTGTCCTCGGTGGCGTTCAGGTGCCGTGCGACCCGGGGGGACTGGACGCGACGCGTCGAGACGCCCAACTGCACGCGGAAACTCGCGTGATTGACGATGACCTGCGCCGGGTCGCTCGGCACCTTCACCATGCTCAGCGCGGGAGCGTCGTCGAGTCCCGACGAGCGGTCCCCCGTGGGAGTGCGGGGTGTTCTGGTGTCCACACTCATCTAACCGAGTGACGTCGGGTTAGGACACTGCTTTGACCCGCCGGATCTGTCCGGACCCCGTCAAACTTGTCCTCGTCGCCCCGGTGACCCGGGAATCACCCCGCACGAGTGAAGTGGCGGACACCTGTTCAGGCGCGTCGGCGGGCCGCCTCGTACAGCACGATGCCCGCCGCCACACCGGCGTTGAGCGACTCGGCGCCGCCCGGCATCGGGATCCGCACCCGGAAGTCGCAGGTCTCCCCGACCAGCCGGGACAGCCCCTTGCCCTCGCTGCCGACCACGATGGCGACGGGCCCGTCCAGCGCCTCCAGCTCCGTCAGTTCCACCTCGCCGTCGGCGGCCAGGCCGACGACCACGACACCGGCCTTCTTGTACGCCTCCAGCGCACGCGTCAGGTTGGTGGCGCGGGCCACGGGCGTCCGGGCGGCGGTACCGGCGGACGTCTTCCAGGCACCGGCCGTCATCCCGGCCGCCCGGCGCTCGGGCACCACCACGCCGTGTCCGCCGAACGCGGAGACGGACCGCACGACCGCGCCCAGGTTGCGCGGGTCGGTGACGCCGTCCAGCGCCACGATCAGCGGGTCGGCGCCCTCGTCGGCGGCGGCGTCGAGCAGGTCCTCGGGGTGGGCGTACTCGTACGGCGGGACCTGGAGCACCAGGCCCTGGTGGTTGAGGCCGTTGGTCATCCGGTCGAGCTCGGGGCGGGGGGCCTCCATGAGGTTGATCCCGCCGCGCTCGGCGGCCAGTTGCAGGGCCTCGCGCACGCGCTCGTCGTTGTCGATGAACTGCTGGACGTACAGCGTGGAGGCGGGCACGCCCTCGCGCAGGGCCTCGTAGACCGGGTTGCGGCCGACGACCAGCTCGGAGGCCGACTTGCCGCCCCGGCCGCGGGGCGCGGGGCGGCGGGTCGTCTGCCGCGCCTTGGCGTTGGCGACCCGGTTCTTCTTGTGGCCCTTGCGCATCTCGGCGGGCGGGGTCGGGCCCTTGCCCTCCAGGCCCTTGCGCCGCTGGCCGCCACTGCCGACCTGCGCGCCCTTCTTGCCGGACATGCGGCGGTTGTTGGCTGCCATGACCTACCTGTCTCTGCCGTCGCCGTGAGGCGGTGAACTGCGTACGTCTATGAAGTGTGCCGCCCGGGGGCCCGGGCGGCACAATCGATCTTCCGGCCGGGGCCGGGCTAGCGCGGGCCGAGGCTCCAGCGCGGGCCCTGCGGTCCGTCCTCGACGACCAGGCCGGACTGGCCCAGCTGGTCGCGGATGGCGTCCGCGGTCGGCCAGTCCTTGCGGGCCCGGGCGGCCTCGCGCTGGTCGAGGACCATGCGCACGAGCGTGTCGACCACGCCGTGCAGGTCGTCGCCGCGGCCGCCCTCCCCGGCCCACTGCGGGTCCAGCGGGTCGAGGCCCAGCACGCCGAGCATCGCGCGGACCTCGGCGAGCCGGGCCACGGCGGCTTCCTTGTCGTCGGCGGCCAGGGCGCTGTTGCCCTGCCGGACCGTGGTGTGCACGACGGCGAGGGCCTGCGGCACGCCCAGGTCGTCGTCCATGGCCTCGGCGAAGGCGAGCGGCACCTCGGCGGCCGGCTCGACGGCACCCGCCTTCTCCACCACGCGCTGCACGAAGCCCTCGATCCGCGCGAACGCCGACTCGGCCTCGCGCAGGGCCTCCTCGCTGTACTCGATCATCGAGCGGTAGTGCGGGGTGCCCAGGTAGTAGCGCAGCACGATGGGGCGCCAGCGCTTGACCATCTCGCCGACCAGGACCGAGTTGCCGAGCGACTTGGACATCTTCTCGCCGCTCATGGTGACCCACGCGTTGTGCACCCAGTACTGGGCGAAGTCGTCGCCGTAGGCCTTGGCCTGCGCGATCTCGTTCTCGTGGTGCGGGAAGACCAGGTCGAGGCCGCCGCCGTGGATGTCGAAGGCGGAGCCCAGGTACTTGTGGGCCATCGCCGAGCACTCCAGGTGCCAGCCGGGCCGGCCGCGGCCCCAGGGCGTCTCCCAGTCCGGTTCACCCGGCTTGGTGGCCTTCCACATGGCGAAGTCGCGCGGGTCGCGCTTGCCCGAGACGCCCTCGTCGGGCTGGCGCAGGTCGTCGATGTCCTGGTTGGACAGCGCCAGGTACCCGGGGAAGGAGCGGACGTCGAAGTAGACGCTGCCGTCGGCGACGTAGGCGTGCCCGCGCTCGATGAGGCCGCGCATCATTTCGACCATCTCGGTGATGTGGCCGGTGGCGCGCGGCTCGTAGGTCGGGGGCAGGCAGCCGAGGGCGCGGTAGCCGTCGTTGAACGCCCGCTCGTTCTCGTAGCCGATGGCCCACCAGGGGCGGTCCTGGTCGGCCGACTTGGCGATGATCTTGTCGTCGATGTCGGTCACGTTCCGCACGAACGTGACGTCGTAGCCGCGGTACTCGAACCAGCGGCGCATGATGTCGAAGTTCAGACCCGAGCGGATGTGCCCGATGTGCGGGGCCGCCTGCACGGTGGCGCCACACAGGTAGATCGAGACACAACCCGGCGTGAGCGGGGTGAAGTCACGGATCTGCCGGGCGCTGGTGTCGTACAGGCGAATAGTCACGCCTCCAGGGTAGTGGGCCGGGCGGTGTGCCTCAGGACCTTCCCCACGGGGCGCGCGTATTCGTGACATGGGCGACGGGCCCGCCCCGGCCCCTCGGGAGCGTCGGCAGGCCCCCCGGGATCGGCCGGCGAGCCCCTGGGCTCGGCCCTCCCGGCCGCTCGGGCTCAGCCGGAGCGCACCACCAGTGCCGTCGCCACCGCCATCAGCCCCTCGTCCCGCCCGGGGAAGCCCAGCCCGTCCGTGGTCGCGCCCGAGACCGAGACCGGTGCCCCGGCCGCCTCGGACAGCAGCTTCTGCGCCTCGTCCCGGCGCTTGCCGATCTTCGGGCGGGGGCCGACCACCTGGACGGCGATGTTGCCGATGCGGAAGCCGGCCTCGCGCACGATGCGGGCGGCCTCCGTCAGGAGCGTGACCCCCGAGGCGCCGGACCACTCGGGGCGGCCGGTGCCGAAGTGCTGCCCCAGGTCACCGAGCCCGGCCGCGGAGAACAGGGCGTTGCAGGCGGCGTGGGCGACGACGTCCGCGTCGGAGTGGCCCGCCAGCCCGGGGCCCTCGCCCTCCCACTTCAGGCCGGCGCACCACAGCTCGCGGCCCTCCTCGAAGGCGTGGATGTCGGTGCCGACACCGACCTGCGGCAGCGGGAAGCCCTCAGAAGCCATCGTTGAGCCTCCTGCGGGCCAGGACCGCCTCGGCGAGGACCAGGTCGAGGGGACGGGTGACCTTGAAGGCCTCCTCGTGCCCGGGGACGGCGACGACGGTGAGGCCGAGCTGCTCCACCATGCCCGCGTCGTCGGTGACCTCCCCGGTCACCGTCTCGTGCGCCCGGAGCAGGGTGTCGCGGTCGAAGCCCTGCGGGGTCTGCACCGCCCGCAGCCGTGCCCGCTCCGGCGTGGCGACGACCGGCTCCGGTTCGCCGGGCACGGCGGCGGGCTCGACCTGCTTGACGGTGTCGGCCAGGGGCAGCGCCGGGACCACGGCCGGGGCGCCGTCGCGTACGGCCTCGATCACGGCGTCGACGGTGTCGACCGGCACCAGGGGCCGGGCCGCGTCGTGCACCAGGACGATGTCGAGGCCGGGGGGAAGGGCGTCCAGGCCGAGCCTGACCGACTCCTGGCGGGTCGCGCCGCCGGGCACGACGAGGAAGTCCGTCCGCTCGGGCAGCGCGTGCGCGTCCAGCAGCGACTTGACCTCGGCGGCGCCGTCGGGCGGGGCCACGACGACGACCAGGGAGACGGCGCGGGAGGCCGCCATCGCCCGGACGGCGTGGATGAGCATGGGTGTTCCGCCCAGCGCGCGCAGCGCCTTGGGGGCGCCCGGGCCGAGCCGTACACCGCGGCCGGCGGCCGGGATCACGGCCGCCGTACGGCCCGTGGCGGGGACGGCGGGCGGTGTGGGACGCGAATCGTCAGACATCGGTTCCTGTCAGGTTTGTGTGCCGGCCCGGCGTGGGTATGGCCTGGAACAGTGCCGGGCGCGACGCGCTCGACCGGACCCTTCCGTGACGCTGGTCGAGCCGGCTGCCCGGGCCCGGCACACCGCATGCCGGATCGTGAGTGATAACACATCCCGGGGTCACGGCGCATCGCCGTCGCCGGGGTACGAACATGCCGCAGCGCCCGGCGACAGGGAATCCGTCATCGGGCACCGCGGCATTTCGATGTGCAGCCTCGCTCAGCTCAGCGCTGAGGGACGGCTTCGCCTCAGGAGGCGAGCACCTCGTCGAGCAGGGCCTCGGCCTTGTCCTCGTTGGTGTTCTCCGCGAGAGCGAGTTCGCTCACCAGGATCTGGCGGGCCTTGGCGAGCATGCGCTTCTCACCGGCGGACAGTCCACGCTCGCGCTCACGACGCCACAGGTCACGCACGACTTCCGCGACCTTGATGACATCGCCCGAGGCGAGCTTCTCCAGGTTTGCCTTGTAGCGACGGGACCAGTTCGTGGGCTCCTCGGCGTACGGCGCGCGCAGCACCTCGAAGACCCGGTCCAGCCCGTCCTGACCGACCACATCACGCACGCCGACGAACTCCGCATTGTCCGCTGGCACACGTACCGTCAGGTCACCCTGGGCGACCTTCAGCACCAAGTAGGTCTTGTCCACGCCTTTGATCTGGCGAGTTTCGATGGCCTCGATCAGCGCGGCCCCGTGATGGGGATAGACCACGGTGTCGCCAACCTTGAACGTCATGTGACAGGTACCCCTTCCGTGGCTATCCAGGGTAACACGGATACGGCGTCTACTGAATGGCGTTTTCGCAGGTCAGGGCATATCTCGGGGCTTGACAAGTCCGACTGGAACGTGCTTCGGACAGGGAGTGGAAGAAGGTATTCGCAGGTGGGAGCGGCTGTCCGGGGTGGGCGAAACGCGTACGCTACACGCATCCGGAGCGCCCACCAGACGGCCGAACATCCCGATATGTCCGGTTCCGTATGATCGACTTCCGCTACTCCGTTCGGCGGCCCGCGCGGGGTTCCGGCCGATTCCCCAATTGATCACCGGGTCACCCGGCCGGCCTCCGGTGATCAATTTCCGGGCGGTTGCGCATTCCTCCACGAAAAATCCGCAGTGCCGCCGGGGGCCTCTTATGTGAATGCCGGACGAGCACCCGGCAATGTGACCCCTGAGTCACTTGTGACACAGGAGACAGACGCGTGTGACTCAGGAGACTGATGTGACAACCGGGTGGGATCACAGGCGCCGGGGGGTCGGGTGCGGCCGGAGGGGAACGGCTCGGTAACCTAAGGCGCGCTGACAGACACTTAGGGCGGCTTCCCCGGCCGCTCCGCTCGAGATCAAGGAGTTGCCGCCGCCGTGAGCAGCAGCCTTCGACGCGGCGCCCTCGCCGCTGCCGCCATCGCGTTCTCGATCGCCTCGCTCGCCGCGTGCGGAGCCGGCAACAACGCCCAGACCCTGGAGATCCAGCCGGACAACGCGGCTACGAGCGTGGGTGACATCAGGATCCAGAACGCGGTCGTGATCACGCAGCCCGACCTCGAGTCGACCGGGCCCGCCGCGATCGCCGCGACCTTCTTCAACGAGGGCAGCACCACCCAGACGCTGGAGTCCATCACCCTTCCCGGCACCGGCAAGTCCGCCGAGCTCAAGCCGGCCAAGGGCGGCAGCCTCAGCATCCCGCCCGGCGGCTCGCTGATCGTCGGCGGCAAGGACAACGCCACGGCGATCCTCCCGAGCAGCCGCGAGGCCGTGCAGGACGGCAACGCCCAGAAGATCACCTTCACCTTCAGCAAGACGGGCGAGGTCAGCCTGAGCGCCTTCGTCGTCCCCGCCGAGCACCACTTCAAGGAGTGGGGTCCGTCCGAGGTCCCGGCCGGTCCGGCCGGTTCGGCCGCCCCGTCGGGCTCGCCGTCCGCGAGCGCCTCGGGCTCCCCGGCCGGCACCGAGAGCCCGGCCGCCGGTGAGACGCCGGGCGGCGAGGCCCCCTCCGGCACGCCGTCCGACGCGGCCTCCGCGAGCGCGAGCGGCGCCGGGCACTGAGCCGGGCGGCACAGCCGTAGCACGCGAAGGGCGGGGCCTCTCCGGGAGAGGTCCCGCCCTTCGCGTCGGTGCCGGGGGCCGGTCTACGGCTCGAACTTGTAGCCCAGGCCGCGCACCGTCACCAGGTAGCGCGGGGCACCCGGGTCCGGTTCGATCTTCGCGCGCAGCCGCTTGACGTGGACGTCCAGCGTCTTGGTGTCACCGACGTAGTCGGCGCCCCAGACCCGGTCGATGAGCTGCATGCGGGTCAGCACCCGGCCCGCGTTGCGCAGCAGCATCTCCAGCAGGTCGAACTCCTTCAGCGGCAGGTCGATCTTGGTGCCGCCGACGGTGACCACGTGCCGGTCCACGTCCATGCGGACCGGGCCCGCCTCCAGGGCGGCCGGGGTCACCTCCTCCGGCTCGCCGCGGCGGCGCAGGACGGCCCGGATACGGGCGACCAGCTCGCGCGAGGAGAACGGCTTGGTGACGTAGTCGTCGGCTCCTATCTCCAGGCCGACCACCTTGTCGATCTCGCTGTCCTTGGCGGTCACCATGATGACGGGGACGTTGGAGCGGCCGCGCAGCTGGCGGCAGACCTCGGTGCCCGGCAGGCCGGGCAGCATCAGGTCGAGGAGGACGAGGTCGGCGCCGTTGCGCTCGAACTCGTCGAGTCCGTCGGGCCCGGTGGTCGCCACGGCGACCTCGAAGCCCTCCTTGCGGAGCATGTACGACAGGGCGTCGGAGAAGGACTCCTCGTCCTCGACGACGAGCACACGGGTCACGGAAGGACCTCCGGGGCGGGAAGCGTTTCGTACGCGGTTGATTCGGGGGATGTGGGGGTGGACCGCCCGGCCTCCTCGTCGAGGCCCGCGCTTCCTGCGCGTTCGTCCCGGGCGGGCTGCTGATGTGCGCGGTCGCGGGCCGCACCGGCCTCCGGCAGCCGCAGTGTGAACGTGGAGCCCTGGCCTTCGGCGCTCCACACCGTGACCTCCCCGCCGTGCGAGGCGGCCACGTGTTTCACGATGGCCAGCCCGAGCCCGGTGCCGCCGGTGGCACGGGAGCGGGCCGGGTCGACGCGGTAGAAGCGTTCGAAGATGCGCTCCTTGTCCTTGTCGGAGATGCCGATGCCCTGGTCGGTGACGGCGATCTCGATCTGCTCCCCGCCGGGCGCGTGCACCCTGCGGGCCGCTATGCCGACGCGGGTGCGGGCGGGCGAGTAGTTGACCGCGTTCTCGACGAGGTTGCCGAGGGCGGCGGCGAGCTGGCCGCGGTTGCCCCAGACGCGCAGGTCGGGGCCGTCGGCCACGGGCCCGTCGGGCGCCCAGACGTTCGAGGCCATGGTGATCTGCTTGGTGCCGGCCTGGTGCCGGCAGCGGTCGACGGCCTCGGCGACCAGTTCCTCGACCCTGACCGGCTCGGCGTCCTCCAGGGGGTCGTCGTTCTGCACGCGCGACAGGTCGATGAGCTCCTGCACCAGGTTGGTGAGCCGGGTGGCCTCGATCTGCATGCGCCCGGCGAACCGCTGGACGGCCTCGGGATCGTCGGAGGCGTCCATGACGGCCTCGGACAGCAGGGAGAGGGCGCCCACCGGGGTCTTCAGCTCGTGACTGACGTTGGCGACGAAGTCGCGCCGGACCGCCTCGATGCGGCGGGCCTCGGTCAGGTCCTCCACGAGCAGCAGCACCAGCCGGGAGCCGAGCGGCGCGACCCGCGCGGAGACGGCCAGGGCCTCCCCGCGGCCGGTGCCCCGCCGTGGCAGATCCAGCTCCACCTGGCGTATCTCTCCGTCCCGCCGGGTGTCCCGCGCCATCTGCAGCATCGGCTCCACGGCGAGCCTGCCGCCGCGGACCAGCCCGAGGGCGTACGCCGCCGAGCTGGCCTTGACGACGGCGTCGACCTCGTCGAGCACCACGGCGGAGGACCTGAGGACCGACAGGACCGTGTCCACGCCGGGCGGGAGCACCGCGTCCGTGTGCAGGGAGCTACGGGTGGGGCGCTTCTGCTCGCGCTCACTCCAGCGGAACGCCAGCATGGCGATGACGCCGGTGAGCACCCCGGCGATCGCTGCCGCTGCGGCGACCGCCGCGTTCACGTCCATGCACCCAGGTTAGGCATGGGTCGGGCGCCCTCCACAGCCGTCGGGCTGCGAGCTCGAACACTCGTCGCCCAGAGTTCACCTTGGAGCCAGTACCGGTTCATTTGGGATGACGGAAACGGACGCGTACGAGACGGAACGTGGGAGCGTGGGGTTCGGATCGTCGGTCGTACGACGGTCGTACCGCCGGCCGTCCGGTGGGGCCCCGGCCCTTGGACCCCCGACACAGACGCACGAGAGGGAACCTGATGCGGGACGCGTACCACGAGGAACTGGACTCGATAAGCGACAGTCTGGTGGAGATGGCCCGGCTGGTCGGGTCGGCGATCGGGCGCGCCACGACCGCCATGCTCGACGGCGACCTGAAGCTCGCCGAGGCCGTCATCGAGGCGGACCAGCGGGTCGACGAGCTCCAGCACGACCTGGAGGCCCGGGCCATCGCCCTGCTGGCCCGGCAGCAGCCGGTGGCGACGGACCTGCGCATCGTCGTCACGTCGCTGCGCATGTCGGCCGACCTGGAGCGCTCGGGCGACCTCGCCCAGCACGTGGCGAAGCTCGCGCGCCTGCGCTACCCGGAGCGCGCGGTCCCGAGCGACCTGCACGCCACCATCCTGGAGATGGGCCAGCTCGCCCAGCGCCTGATGGCGAAGGCCGCCGAGGTCATCATCACCAAGGACGTCGACCTGGCGCTGCAGCTGGAGCAGGACGACGACGCGATGGACCTGCTGCACCGCACCCTCTTCCAGCACCTGATGGACGACCGCTGGAAGCACGGCATCGAGACGGCCGTGGACGTGACGCTGCTCGGCCGGTACTACGAGCGGTTCGCCGACCACGCGGTGTCGGTGGCGAAGCGGGTGGTGTACCTGGTGACGGGTGAGCACGCGGACGAGATCCAGACCGACGTGCAGCCGGAGATCCAGGCGGTGCCGCCGGCGGAGAGCGCCTGAGGGAGCCGCCGTACCGTTCCGCCGACCGCTCGGGCGGGGGCGTGAACGGGACGGAAGGGGATCGGCCGGGCGGCGCGGGCGCCTCCGTGCGCCGTTGATGCGCCCAGGCGAACGGGCGTCCAATGGGCACAGGCACCAGCCTCGAGGAGGGACCCATGGCCGAAACCCCCGGCACCACGCCCGACCCCACGCAGCAGCGCGAGACCGAGCAGCCCGCCGAGTTGAGGAAGCTGCCTCTGATCGCCGCGTGCGGCTGCGGCTCGGGCTGCGGATGCGGGTGCCAGTCGGGCAGCCCCTGCCAGTGCGGCTGACGCCGGCGGCCGGTGAGCCGTGACCCGGGACTGCCCACTCCCGGCCTCCGGCTCCCACGACGCATCGGCCGAAGGGCCCCGGACACACGCCGGGGCCCTTCGGCTGTGCGGTCGCCGCCGGGCGCGGACGGGCGCAGCATGGAGGGGGACACGGTGCGCGGGGGGACGCGGTGCGCGGAGGGACGCGGTGCGCGGAGGGGACGCGGACGCCCCCGGGGGTCACGGGAAGGAGGCCGGGGCCATGGCCAAGTTCATGGACGTCCACCACAGCATGAAGGGCATCACCGCGGACCAGCTCCGCGCGGCCCACGACGCGGACCTCGCCATCGAGGGCGAGGAACACGTCCACTTCGAGGCGGCCTGGGCGGACCCGGAGTCGGGGCTCGTCTACTGCCTCTCGGAGGCCCCCTCGGCGGAGGCGGTCCAGCGCATCCACGAACGGGCCGGACACAAGGCGGACGAGATCCACCCCGTGCCGTTGACGGTGCGGTGAGGCCGGCATCGCCGGCGCCCTCGCCGTGACGGACGGTGCTCGCCCGTCACGCGAGGCCGCGGGACGCCCGGCTCACCCGGTGCCGACCTCCGGCTGGGGGCGCAGCCCGGGTGCGGGCTCGACGACCGTCGTCGTCTTCTCCTCCGGCAGGCGTCGCATCAGCACGCCGTACCCCACCCCGGCCGCCGTGCCGACCAGGGCGCACAGCGCCCACAGCCACTCCGGCCCGAAGCGGTCGATGACGTAACCCGCCATCAGCGGGGCGACGAGTGCCGCGACGGACCAGGACATGGTGTACATGCCCTGGTAGCGCCCGCGGCCGTGCGCCGGGGAGAGCCGTACCACGAGGCCGGTCTGGGTCGGCGCGTTGATGATCTCGGCGAGCGTCCACACGCACACCGTCAGCGCGATGACGCCGACCGACCCCGCGAAGGCCGTGAGCCCGAAGCCGTACCCGGCCAGGACCGACGAGACCACGAGCAGCCGGCGCGGGTCCCGGTGCTCGATGAGCCGCGTGACCGGAATCTGCAGCACGACGATCAGCAGGCCGTTGACCGCGATGGCCGTGCCGTACTCGGCCGGGGTGAAGCCCGCCTCGCCCATCGCCACCGGCAGCCCCACCGCCCCCTGCTGGAAGACCAGCGCGACCAGGAACGACAGTCCGACGACGCTCATGAAGCGCCCGTCGCGCAGCACCGTCCCCAGGCTGACGGAGGAGTCGGGGCCGGCCGAGGCCGTCTGCACCGTCTCCGCCGGCCGGGACTCGGGCAGCCGGAGGAAGACCAGGATCGCGCAGGCCATCGTCATCGCGGCCTCGATCAGGAACCCGGCCAGGTAGCTGACCTCCGCGACGAACCCGGCGGCCATCGAGGAGACCGCGAAACCGAGGTTGACGGCCCAGTAGTTGAGGGAGAAGGCACGGATGCGGTCCTCGGGCCGGACGATGTCGGCCATCATCGCCTGCACGGCCGGGCGGGACGCGTTGCTCGCCATGCCGACCAGGAACGCCACGCCCGCGATCGACACCGGGTCGCGCACGAACCCGAGCAGGGCGACCGACAGGGCGGTCGACGCCTGGGCGATGAGCAGCGTGGGCCGCCGGCCCAGCCGGTCGGTCATCACGCCGGCGCCCAGCGAGGAGACGACCCCGCCGAGCCCGTGCAGGGCGACGACCAGACCGGCGTACGTCGCCGAGTAACCGCGGTCGAGGGTCAGGTACAGCGCCATGAAGGTGGCGACGAACGCGCCGAGCCGGTTGACCAGCGTGGCCGTCCACAGCCACCAGAACGCCCGGGGCAGTCCCGAGACCGTCTCCCGTACGGCACGTCGGACACGCATGGCGTACGGCATGGTCTCCCCCGTTGTCAGTGGCGTTGCAAGTTGGGCGTTGTAAGTGGCGCTCGTGGCGTCAGCACGTTACAAGCGGCCGATCTCCGGCAGCCACCGAATTAACAGATCCCGTCAAGCGTCCGCCTGCCGGGCAGCCGGGCGGGCGGGAGAAACCGTGGATTACGCTCTGAGGCATGGCCGACGCACCGTACAAGCTGATCCTCCTCCGCCACGGCGAGAGCGAGTGGAACGCGAAGAACCTGTTCACCGGCTGGGTGGACGTCAACCTCACCGCGAAGGGCGAGAAGGAGGCGACCCGCGGCGGCGAGCTGCTCAAGGACGCCGGCCTGCTGCCCGACGTGGTCCACACGTCCCTCCAGAAGCGCGCCATCCGCACCGCGCAGCTCGCCCTGGAGTCCGCCGACCGCCTCTGGATCCCGGTCCGCCGCTCGTGGCGCCTGAACGAGCGCCACTACGGCGCCCTGCAGGGCAAGGACAAGGCGCAGACCCTCGCCGAGTTCGGCGAGGAGCAGTTCATGCTGTGGCGCCGCTCGTACGACACCCCGCCGCCGCCGCTGGACGTCGACGCCGAGTACTCCCAGTTCGCCGACCCGCGCTACGCGACGCTGCCGCCGGAGCTGCGCCCGCGCACGGAGTGCCTGAAGGACGTCGTCGTCCGGATGCTGCCGTACTGGTTCGACGCGATCGTGCCCGACCTGCTGACCGGCCGCACGGTCCTGGTCGCCGCCCACGGCAACTCGCTGCGGGCCCTGGTCAAGCACCTGGACGGCATCTCCGACGCGGACATCGCGGGCCTGAACATCCCGACGGGCATCCCGCTGTCCTACGAACTCGACGCGGAGTTCAAGCCGCTCAACCCGGGCGGCACGTACCTGGACCCGGAGGCGGCCGCGGCGGCCATCGAGGCGGTCAAGAACCAGGGCAAGAAGAAGTAACAGCCCCGGCCGAGGCCCCTGCCCGCGGTATCTCCGCCGGTGGGGGCCTTGTCGCTGCCCGGGGGGCCGCCTGCGGCTCTCGTCGCCGGGGCCGGGCCCGTGAGCGACGACGCCAGTCGGCATTCGGTACGGGGTCGTCGCGCCCCGATATTCGGTGGCAGGGGTGTCGGTGGGCCGTTCACCATGCCGGGATGGAGATGGGTGAGAGGGATCAGGGCGGGGCGGCGGGGCGGTGGACTCGGGCGACCGTGTACCCCGACATGTGGGTCGATCCGGACGACGATCCCCGGGAGAGCGGTGAGGAGCCGGTCGACGAGCGGGGGATTCTGCTCGACTATCTGCGGGGCTACCGCCTGACCCTGGAGATGAAGTGCGCGGGGCTCGACGCCGAGCAGATGGCTCTGCGTTCCGCGCCGCCGTCCACCATGTCCCTGCTCGGGCTGGTGCGGCACCTCACCGAAGGCGAACGGCACTTCCGGCGGGTCATGGCCGGTGAGGACGCGCCCCGGCTGTACCGCACCGACCAGGACCGCGACGGCGACTTCAACGGGGCGACGCCCGACCAGGAGACCGTCGACGCCGCCTGGGAGCAGTGGCGTACGGAGGTGGCGCTCACCGACCGTTATCTCGCCGGTGCCACCGACCTCTCCGCCTGCAACGCCGGCCACTCCGACCTCGGCCCCGAGCCCGGGGGGCGGCACCAGCTGCGTGATCTCCTGGTGGCCCAGATCGCCGAGTACGCCCGCCACTGCGGCCACGCCGACCTCCTCCGCGAGCGCATCGACGGCCGTGTCGGGCAGTAGAAGCGGCCTCACCCGCGGCGCAGAAGCGGCATGACCTCCGGCGTAATCGACCCCTCGTCCCCGCCCGTTGCACGCTGTTCCCATGACGACGAACACCGGCACCACCTCGACCGAAGAAGCCACCCGTGCCGTCGTGCAGCGGTTCCTCACGCTGCGGCTCGCCGGGGACACCGCGGGGCTGACCGCCCTGTTCGCCGAGGAGGTGGACTGGCTGCTCGCCGAGAACCCCGTGGTGCCCTGGATCCGGCCCCGGTCGACCGCCGCCGAATGCGCCGCCCAGGGCGAGGAACTGGCCCGGTACACCGTGCCCGAGGACGCCCGCGCGTCCGTCGACACCATCCTCGTGGACGGGACCGACGCCGTGCTGACGGGGCATGTGTCGGGGACCGTGCGGGCGACGGGGAAGTCGTTCTCGGGGCCGTTCGCCCTGCGACTGACCGTGGAGGACGGGCGGATCACCCGGCATCACCTGTACGAGAACAGCCTCTCGATCGCAGCGGCCTGCACGCCGTAGGTTCCGGGCCCTCCGGCGGCTCACGGATGCATCCGCGCTCCCTTCAGCACCTTGTCGACCGCGTTCTTCGGGCCGTGGACCGCCAGGCCGACCAGATCGAGTTCCGCCGTGGGGACCGCCCGGACGGCCGCGCGGTTGTCCCGGTCGTTGCCCGTGGCGAAGAGGTCGGAGGTGAAGACCGCGCGGGGCAGGGCGCGGGTCAGGGCCCGGGCGTGGGCGGCGGTCAGGGTCTCCTTGGCGGCCTCGAAGACCAGGACGGGCTGACGGAACATGGGCAGGTAGGGCACGCCGTCCGCGTCCTCGTACGGTTCGCCGATCACCTCGGGCAGGTGCGTCCCCAACCCGCTGACCAGGAAGGACGTGACGTTCAGACGCTGCCAGGGCTCCAGGTCGTCGCGCAGCAGCACGGCGATCTTCGTGTCGAAGCGGATCGGCTCGGGGGCGGGCGCGGTGGGCGCCGTGATCGGTGCGGTGTCCATGGTCCGAGCGTGCCCGGCGGGCCCGGCCGGGGTCTTGTACGTTCTTTGCATGGCCTCCGAGTCCTCCAGGATCGTCTCCGCCTGGCGGCCCCACGTCACCGGTGTCGTCGAGGTCTTCCACGCCCGCTTCACCGAGTACGCGTATCCGATGCACGTCCATGACGCGTGGACGCTGCTGATCGTCGACACCGGTGCGGTGCGCTACGACCTCGACCGGCACGAGCACGGCACCCCGCACGACACGGTGTCGCTGCTGCCGCCGCACGTGCCGCACAACGGCTCCCCCGTCACCCCGGAGGGCTTCCGCAAGCGGGTGCTGTACCTGGACGGGACGTACCTGGGCGACGAGTTGATCGGCGCCGCCGTCGACCGGCCCGATCTGCGCGATCCGCTGCTGCGGCGGCGCGTGGGGCAGGTGCACGGCGCGCTGCTGCGGCCCGGTGAGGAACTGGAGGCCGAGAGCAGGCTGCTGTTGGTCGGAGAGCGGCTGCGGGAGCATCTGCGGGGGCATCCGCGCGGCGAGGCCGGAAGGCCCCGCGCGGCCGGCCCCGCCGTCGCCCGCCGGCTGCGCGAGCTGCTGGACGAGCGGGTCGTCGAGGGCATCGGCCTGCGGGAGGCTGCCGGGCTCGTCGGCGCCCATCCGGCCCACCTCGTACGGGCGTTCAGCGCCGCGTACGGCATCGCACCGCACCAGTACCTGACGTCGCTGCGGGTGGGACGCGCACGGCGGCTGCTGCTGGAGGGGCGTTCACCGGGTGAGGTGGCGGTGGCGGCCGGGTTCTACGACCAGTCGCACCTCACCCGGCACTTCCGCAGGCTGGTGG
Organism: Streptomyces sp. AHA2; assembly: GCF_036857595.1. Taxonomy (NCBI): domain Bacteria; kingdom Bacillati; phylum Actinomycetota; class Actinomycetes; order Kitasatosporales; family Streptomycetaceae; genus Streptomyces; species Streptomyces sp. AHA2. Next base: position 71,802 of record NZ_JAUQWJ010000012.1, on the reverse strand, counting down.
GCGTACCGCCCGGGCGTTACCGCCGGAGTCCCTAGCGCTGCGGGCGCTGGGTCAGGTGCGCGAAGGCGTCCAGGTTGCGCGTGGACTCGCCCCGGGACACCCGCCAGTCGTACTCCTTGCGGATGGCCGAGGCGAAGCCCAGCTCCAGCAGGGTGTTGAAGCTGCCGTCGGCGGCTTCCAGTACCTGGCCGAGCAGACGGTCGATCTCGTCGGGGGTGACGGCGGCCAGGGGGAGACGGCCGGTGACGTAGACGTCGCCGTGCTGGTCGACGGCGTAACTCACGCCGTACAGCTTGAGGTTGCGTTCCAGGAGCCAGCGGTGGACGCCCTGCTCGTTCTCGTCGGGGTGGCGGATGACGAAGGCGTTCAGCGACAGGGAGTGGCGGCCGACGATCAGGGAGACCGTCGTCTTGAGTTTCCGGCTGCCGGGCAACTGGGCGACGTACGTCCCGGGCTCGGGGCTCTCCCACTCCAGCTCGGCGTCCTTGAGCACTGCCTCGATGACCTGTGCCGCACGCTGTTCCCGATCGGTTTCACCCATGCAGCGAGCGTACGCGACGGCGGTGGGACTGCATCGCGGCCGTGTAGACGTCGGCCGTGGCGGCGGCCGCGGTGTCCCAGCCGAAGGACTGGGCGTGCCGGGCCGCCCGGTCGCCGAGCCGGGCCGCCAGGTGCGGGTCGTCGGCGAAGGCGCGCAGCACGCGCGCGTAGTCGGCCGGGTTGTGGCCCTGCACCAGGAAGCCGGTGTGGCCGTCGCGCACGGCGACCGGCAGCCCTCCGACCGCGGCCGCGAGCACGGGGGTGCCCGCCGCTTGGGCCTCTATGGCGACCAGGCCGAACGACTCGCTGTAGGAGGGCATGACCAGCACGGACGCGGCCCGGAACCAGTCCGCCAGCTGCTCCTGGCCGACCGGCGGCCGGAACCGGACCACGTCGGCGACACCGAGGCGGGCGGCCAGCTTCTGCAGGCCCTCGGGCTTGGCGAGGCCGCTGCCGCTGGGGCCGCCGACGATCGGCACGACGATGCGCGAGCGCAGCTCGGGACGCTCGTCGAGCAGGACGGCCACGGCGCGCAGCAGCACGTCGGGGGCCTTGAGGGGCTGGATGCGGCCCGCGAAGAGCGGGATCAGCGCGTCCTGGGGCAGGCCCAGCCGGGCCCGGGCGGCGGCGCGGCCGTCGGCGGGTGCGAAACGGCGGAGGTTCACGCCGGGGTGGACGACGGCGACCTTGGCGGTGTCGGCGTCGTAGTGCCGGACGAGTTCGCCGGCCTCTTCCTCGGTGTTGGCGATGAGGCGGTCGGCGGCCGCGACGATCTGGGTCTCGCCGATGACGCGGGCGGCGGGCTCGGGGCTGTCGCCGTCGGCCAGGTTGGCGTTCTTGACCTTGGCCATGGTGTGCATGGCGTGCACGAGCGGGACGCCCCAGCGCTGGGCGGCGAGCCAGCCGACGTGCCCGGAGAGCCAGTAGTGGGAGTGGACCAGGTCGTAGTAACCCGGCCGGTGACCGGCCCAGGCCTGCATCACGCCGTGCGTGAAGGCGCACAGCTGGGCGGGCAGGTCCTCCTTGTTGAGGCCCTCGTAGGGGCCCGCGTCGATGTGCCGGACCAGGACCCCGGGGGCCAGGTCGACGGTGGGCGGGAGGGCGGCGGCGGTGGCGCGCGTGAAGATCTCGACGTCGATGCCCAGGGCGGCCAGGCGCTGGGCGAGCTCGACGATGTAGACGTTCATGCCCCCGGCGTCGCCGGTGCCGGGCTGGTGGAGCGGGGAGGTGTGCACGGAGAGCATGGCGATCCGGCGGGGCCTGCGGTGCAGCCGCAGACGCACGGGCGCGGACGCGGAGCGCCGCCCGAGCCTGCCGATGTACTGGCTCACGTGGCGATCCTCCTTGGCTGCGGGCGTACCGGCCGGAGGGTGCGCTCAGCCCTCCAAGCGGGTGCAACACCGGAGCGAGCGATTCCCATTCCTGCGGCGCCGTTCTTTGCCGATCCATTACCGAGATCGCTCAACCGTTCGACAGACTGTTGCGTCACCGACCACGGGGCCCACCGCCCCTCCCCCTCCCCGCGGTGCCCGCCGGGCCGCTTCGCGCGCATACCCTCGTAGCCATGACTGCCCGTACGGGCGCCCGCCCCGTGGGAACGGTGACGCGCGGGACGACCAACCCCAACCGGCTGCGCCGCATGGACCGCTGGATCGCGGCCGTGCACGGCGCGGAACTGCGGCGTGCCGCCGACCCCGTGGCCGTCGACCTCGGGTACGGGGCCGCGCCCTGGACGGCCGTCGAGCTGCTGCAGCGGCTGCGCACGACCGCGCCGCGCACCCGGGTCGTGGGCGTCGAGATCGAGCCGGCCCGGGTCGCCGCGGCCCTGCCATACGAGCGGCCGGGTCTGGTCTTCCGGCACGGCGGGTTCGAGATCCCCCTGTCCCGGCGGCCCCTGCTCATCCGCGCGGCGAACGTGCTGCGCCAGTACGAGGAGGCCGAGGTCGCGGGCGTGTGGGAGCGGCTGTGCGGGCGGCTCGCCCCGGCCGACCCGGCCACCGGTTCGCGCGGCGGGCTGCTGGTGGAGGGGACCTGCGACGAGATCGGGCGTCGGCACGCATGGGTCGCCCTCGGCCCCGAGGGGCCCCGCACGGTCACCTTCGCCACCCGGCTGGGCTCACTGGAACGCCCCTCCGACCTGGCGGAACGGCTGCCCAAGGCGCTCATCCACCGCAACGTCCCGGGCGAGCCGGTGCACGCCTTCCTGCGCGACTTCGACCGCGCCTGGGCCGCCGCCGCGCCCTACGCCTCCTACGGGGCCCGCCAGCGCTGGATCCGCACGGTCCGGGACCTCGCGGCCGACTGGCCGGTGACGGACGGTCCGGCACGCTGGCGCCAGGGCGAAGTGACCCTGAGCTGGCAGGCGTTGGCCCCGCGCACCTGATCCGGCCACGCGGAGCACGGCGGAACGGGCGTCACCGGGGCGGAATCGGGCCGTACGGCACCGGGACGGCGGTGGAACGCTCCCGGTGATTCGTTCGTCACACAGGCGGGGGATCGTCACGCCGGGGCATACCGGCGTATGGATGACGGGAAGTACTGCCTCTGTCGTTTCGCGCCAGGACGTGGCAGCATCCCCAGGCGGACCCGTTGTTACTGACGGTTAATCAGTTTGGGGGCAGGAGTATGGGTACGGGCAAGCGTGGCCTGATCGCGACGGCCGTGGCCGTGGTCTGCGCTGTCACCGTGCTGGCGGCACCGGGCACGGCGTTCGCCGCACCCGCGCCCCCCGCACCCACCACGAGCGCGGCCCCCGCCCCCTCGCCCGGCAAGGACCTCGAAGCCGTGCGCCAGAAGCTCGACCGGCTCTACCGCGCCGCCGCGCGCGCCACCGACGAGTACAACGCCGCCGAGGAGAAGGCCGACCAGCAGTCCGAAGAGGTCGTCGAGCTGGCCGGGAAGATCGTCGAGGGCAAGGAGAAGCTCCGGCAGCTCAAGGCCCGTGCCGGAGCGGCGGCCGCCGCCCAGTACCGCGGCGGCGGGCTGCCGCCCGAGGCGCACCTCGTGCTGAGCGACGACCCGCAGGACTTCCTCGACGGCGCGGGCCGGGTCCGTCAGGGCCACCACGCGACCAAGGGACTGCTCGGCGAAGTCGCGCGCACTCAGCAGGACTTGGAGCAGTACGCGAAGGACGCCTCCGCCCAGTGGAAGAAGCTGGAGGCGGGCCGCAAGGCGAAGGCCGCCGCGCAGAAGAGGATCGAGAAGCAGATCGCGCAGGCGGAGAAGCTCGAGTCCGAGCTGCGCAAGGAGGAACAGCAGCGCCTCGCGGAGCTGGAGAAGGAGGCCGCGAAGAAGGCGCAGACCGCCTGGCTGGACTCCGGTGTCCTGTCCGAGATCGGCGCCGAGGCCTCCGCCCAGGGCAAGAAGGCCGTCGCCTACGCCACGGCCCAGATCGGCAAGCCGTACCGGTGGGGCGCCGAGGGCCCGAAGAGCTACGACTGCTCGGGGCTGACGTCACAGGCCTGGATCTCCGCGGGCCGCGGCATCCCGCGCACCTCGCAGGAGCAGTGGAAGCGGCTGCGGCACGTCGACGTCGAGGACATGCGCCCCGGCGACCTCGTCATCTACTTCGATGACGCGAGCCACGTCGGGATGTACATCGGCGACGGGGCCATCGTGCACGCCCCGCGGCCCGGCCGGGACATCACCGTCGCGGGGGCCGGGACCATGCCGATCCTCGGGGTGGTCCGCCCGGACGCGGGCTGACACCGCCCGGGCACGGCCGCACCGAACCGGCACCGCACGGGCACGGGCCGGGGCACGGGCACGGGCCGGAGCGCACGCGAGCCGACACCGTCCGCACGCGGTGGGACCGTCCGCCGCGCACCGGACAGCGGACACCGGTGCACCAGCCGTGACCTGGACCACGTGACCCACCGCACCCCGAACACCCCGCCCCGCCAAGCGCGGACGTGACGTTCGTCATTGCCGCAGCATCCCGGGGCTGTCCAACTGCGGTACATATCGCGGCATATGACACTGGCCGATCACCCGGCGGCGCGGCCCGCACCATTCCTATGCGGCGCCGACACCCGCTATGGTCCCCGTCGGTGGGTCGAGGTCCCTCGCCCCACCATGCCCTCGGGGGGAGGGAAGGAACCCAAGACGATGCCCGTACCCATACCGCGGCAGAGAGCGATCCCGGCCGCGGAGAGTGGTCAGGCGCAGGCCGCGTCCCCGTGCGGCGGATCCGCCGAGGAGTCCGTCACGGACACCCCGGGCGCGGCCCGCACGCCGGACACCGCCGGGAACTCCACGAACAGGGTGGAGCACACCGCCCACACCAACCTGACGCTGCTGCTGATCGAGGACGATCCGGCCGGTTCGCCGATCGTGCCCGACATGCTCGACGAGGCAGGCAAGCCGATCCGCGTCCGCACGGCCCGCAACCTCACCGAGGCCGCGCGGCTGCTGACCGACGACGTCCACTGCATCCTGCTGGACCTCGCGCTGCCCGCGCCCGGCCGCAGCGACTCCGACGACGAGCTCGCCGTGCTCAGGCACGTGCTGGAGCTCGCGCCCCGGCACGCCGTGCTGGCGCTGACCGCCTCGGGCGACGCCGAGCGCGGCGCGGAGGCGGTACGCGTGGGGGCGCAGGACTACCTCTTCCGTGACGAACTGGACAGCAGGCTGCTCAACCGGGCGATCCGCTACGCCGTGGAGCGCAAGCGTTCCGAGTCGGCGGAGCGCCGGCTCGCCGAGGGCCGGCTGCGGGCCCAGGAGAACCGCCGTCTGGAGCGCGGCCTGCTGCCGACGCCCCTGCTGGAGGGCTCCTCGCTGCGGTTCGCCGCCCGGTACCGCCCGGGCCGCTCGCGCGCCCTGCTCGGCGGCGACTTCTACGACGTCGTCCGAACCCCCGACGGCACTGTGCACGCCATGATCGGCGACGTCTGCGGCCACGGCCCGGACGAGGCCGCGCTCGGGGTGGAGCTGCGGATCGCCTGGCGCGCGCTGACGCTGGCGGGCCTGTGCGGCGACCAGCTGCTGGGCACGCTGCAGCAGGTGCTGGAGCACGAGCGGGCCGACGACGAGATCTTCGCGACCCTGTGCACGGTGGACATCGCCCCCGACGGCCGCCGCGCGGGCCTGTGCCTGGCGGGCCACCCCTCCCCGCTGCTCGCCGGCCCGGGCCGGCCCGCCCGGCTGCTGCCGTACGACAACAACGGCCCGGCCCTCGGGCTGCTGCCCAGGGCCCGCTGGCCGCGGACGCAGGTGGAGCTGGGGGCCGAGTGGAGCCTGATGCTCTACACCGACGGCCTGATCGAGGGCCGCGTCGGCGAGGGCCGTGAGCGGCTCGGCCAGGAGGGCATGACGGAGATGGTCCGCCGCCAGTTCGCCGAGGGACTGCGCGGTGAGCAGCTGCTGCAGGCTGCGGTGAACGAGGTCCGCGACCTCAACGGCGGCGAACTGACGGACGACGTGGCGGTGCTCCTGCTGGACCGGGTGCCGTAGGGGCATACGGCCGTACAGGCCGTACGAGCCGTACGGGTCTACCGGCCGCCGTTGTACGGGCCGTACGGGCCGTCGCTGCTGGAACCCCGGTGGCTGCGGCCGCCGCCGGGGAGCGCGCGGATCGCCGGTCGGACGTCGACCATGTACACGATCGTCGCGATGAGGCCGATGATCGGCAGGAACGACAGGATCGGGAACAGCAGGTTCACCACGAGGGCGAGCCCGAGGATGATCAGCCAGAACGGTTTGGTCTTCTTGTCGGCCGCGCGGTAGGCGTCCTCCCGGCGCACCGCCGCGTCGATCAGCGCGAAGGCGCTGAACACGATCAGGGCCATGCTCAGAAGCCACATCAACCCTGCGAAGCCTTGCATCAGCACAACGTCCACCACCCGGCTCGGCTCGTCCCTACGCGGTCACCGTACCCGCACAACGGGCCGGACACCCCCGGGGTGCCCGGCCCGCGTCGGCGGCTGCCGCTCACTTCGCCGGCGGCGTCGTCCTCTTCGCGGTGGCGGGCTTGCGCACCGGGGCCTTCCTGGCGGCGGGCGCCTTCTTCGCGGCGGCGGCCTTGGCCTCGGAGGCGATGACCTGGGCGGGCTTGGCCGGCTCCTCCTTGACCTCGACCGGCTCGCGCTTCGGCTCGACCGCGATCGCCAGCTCCTCGACGCCCTCGGCGACGTCCTCGATGCTGTCGGCGGCCTCGCCGCGCCAGGTGCGCACGGCCTGCTCGCCGTGCTCGGCGACCTTCTCGTAGGTCTCGCGCGCCTTGACGGCGTACTCGGCGGCCACGCCGACGCTGCGCAGCGCGATGTCCTGGGCGGTCTCGCCGAGCTTCTTCAGGTCGGCGTCGAGGTTGCTGCCGAGCTTCTTGATGTCGACGGAGCCGATGAAGCCCGTGACCTTGCTCTGCAGGCTCTCCTGCGTCTCCTTGACGCGGGCGGAGGCCTCCCGGGCCCGGGCGGAGGCCTTCTCCTGGACGGCCCTGGTGTCGGTGTTGCGTACGGCGTCGAACCGCGCGGGGGCCTCGGAGCGCAGCTGCTCCACCAGGGCCGGCACCTTCTTGGCCTGCTGGAAGGCGAGGTCGGCGGTGCCTGCGGCGAAGTAGAGCGGGGTCGGGTCGCTGAGGGTCTTGCGCAGGTCGTCGGTGATGGCCATGGTGATGGTCCTCCCGGATTGTCGTGTCGCTCGAGGGTTCGGCTGAGGGTTGTGTGTGATCCGCAGGGGGCGGCCGGTGCCCTGGTCCGGCTCAGCCGGCCGTCTGCTGCGGGTCGGTGTCACTGCCGGCGGTCGTACCGCCGTCGGTCCTGCGGGGGCGGCGGGCGCGTGCGCCGCCGGTCGTACGGGCGGTGGCACCGCCGTCGTCGTCGCGTCTGCGCCGCCCGGTCGAACGGGGGCGATCGGCCACCGGTATGCCGCCGTCGCCGTCGCCCGGGGACGGGTCCGTCTCCGTCGCCGCCTCCGCCGGGCCGTCGCGGTCCACGACGCCGAGCACCGCGGAGCCGTCGGGCACGGTCACGCCGGCGGCACCGTCGGCACCTTCGCCGCCCGTGAACCCGTTCTCCTTGCGGAACGACTCGTAGATCTGCAGCAGCACCTGCTTCTGCCGCTCGTTCAGCGTCGGGTCGGCGAGGATGACGGCACGCGTCTCCGCCTCGTCCCGGTCGCGGTCGGCGTCGAGGATGCCGGCCCGGACGTACAGCGTCTCGGCGGAGATCCGCAGGGCCTTGGCGACCTGCTGCAGCACCTCCGCGCTCGGCTTGCGCAGCCCGCGCTCGATCTGGCTCAGGTACGGATTGGACACCCCGGCGGCATCGGCGAGCTGCCGCAGCGACAGCTGCGCGTTGCGCCGCTGCTCACGCAGGTAGTCACCGAGGTTGCCGACGTTGAGCGAGGCCATGCCCCCACACTGCAACACCTCGCTAACTATTGCAAGCACCTGCTTGCAAAAGTGCGCCACACCACGCGAAGGACCCTGGACCGGCTCCGCGCCTGTCGTGACCTGTCTCTGCGAAGTTGAGGCAGTCCCGGTCATCGTGAGGCATCCGACCGCACGTCTCGCTCAATCTCGGGCATCTGGTGTGACGTCTCGATCAATCTGAGGTGCTGACTTCTTCCGCCTCCTACGGTCGTTCCACCTGGTCAGCGCCGAGTGGGGGTGGCTGGTGGAGGCGGAGGACTTCTGGCTGGAGTACGCCGACGCCCGAGGTGAGCTGCATGGCGGGCCGCTTGAGGTGATGTGGCCGACCCGGTTCGAGGCGGCCGGGCAGGTGCGCGCCTTCCCGTCGTACCGCGGGCAGCGGAACTTCCCCGGCTGGTACTGGGCTGCGACCTGCTCCGAGCTGGTGGGTTACGAGTCCTGGGTGGAACTCGGGCACCTGATGCGGCTGGATGCCGAGCCGAACGTGGTGGCGGTGGCGTCGCAACCGTTCCGCCGTCACACCGACTCTGCACGACATCCTGATCACTGGGGCTACTGTGTCGAGGCATGAAGACGGACCAGTGGTTAGCAGACACCCGCACGTCCTACGACACGGTCGCGGTCAGCTATGCCGACCAGCTGCGCGAGGCCCTGGCGGGGGAACCCTACCTTCGAGCAGCTCTGGCGTTGTTCGCCGAGTTGGTGCACTCCACTGGCGGCGGGCCGGTGGCGGACGTGGGCTGCGGACCTGGACACGTCACCGCTCACCTGCACGAGCTGGGCGTGGACGCGTTCGGCATCGATCTTTCACCCGCGATGATCGACCTCGCTCGGCGCGACCACCCCAACCTGCGGTTCGAAGTCGGCTCGATGACGGATCTCCACCTCGCCGACGCTTCGCTCGCCGGCCTGCTCGCCTTCTGGTCGTTGATACACGTCCCCGACGATGCCGTCCCCACGGTCTTCAGCCACTTCCACCGGGTGCTACGCCCTGGCGGACCACTGCTGCTCGGCTTTCACGTCGGCGACGAGTCGAGGCTGAAGACACAGGGCTACGGCGGTCACCCGATGAACGTTTACGTCCACCGCCGCCAGCCTGACCAAGTGACAACCTGGCTTGGCGATGCTGGCTTCACGGTCGAGGCCCACATGCTCCTCGACCTCGACGAGAGCGTTCCAGGGGCGGTCCTCTTCGCACACCGTCAGCCCTAGCTCAGCCAGCAGTCCATGTCCCCTGAACACGTCAACACCTGATGAGCAAGCCAGCGTCTTGGGCTCAGATGGTCCACACATCCGACGAGAGCGAGGAACCTTGGCAGGGCCAGCAAGGTTTCTTCCTGGCCTACAAGCCCAGGGGATCGTGACGGAATGCCTCAGGTTGAGCGAGACCGACGAACATCGAACGTCTCGCTCTGCCTGAAGCACCCCAGGTCAGAGCGCTGCCCTGCCTCACCTTCAGCGAGACGGGACATGTCGGTTCCCAGTGCTTGTGAGGGTTCCCGCTGGATCTGCTCGGCGAAGTGATCGAGTCCCGATCGATCAGCGCGGCAAGGTCCCTCGTGGGCCGAGCTACGGACGTCGCGCGACGAAGACGAACTCCTTGCCCGGCCTGTCGGGCGCGTCGCGTACGTCCTCCACCACGTACCCCTGCGCGATCAGCTCCGTCTCGACCTCCTGCCGCCCGCGGAAGCGCAGGGTGGAGTCCGACGTCATTACCTCCCCGTCGGCAGCGAACACGTAGGTCCAGCGGAACGTCACCAGCGGCTCGCTCGCCTCGATCACTCGGACCCAGCTTTCGACTGGGCCGACATCCGGAATCTCCGTCACGATATGAGGCCTCGCGGTTCCACTCCTCCCAAGCGCGTCTGGCTGGATCCCTGGTCTCGAACACCAGACGGCCACCGGGCCGTAGTGCTTCGTACGCGCCACGCAGGGTCCCGCGCCATGCCTGCGGATCGAGGACCTGCTGGGCGGCGTTCCCGGTCATGGTTGCCAGGTCGACCCGCATCGGCGGAAGTGTCGTGGCATCGCCACAGATCCAGCGCACTCGCTCGCCGCCCGGCTTGGCTCGGGCCACGTCGATGGACGCTTGAGCGGGATCGACACCCACGGCTTCGATCCCGCGTTCAGCCAGTAGAAGCGCGAACACGCCTGTTCCACAGCCGATGTCCAGCACTTGACGTGCCCCAAACTCTTCCGTCATCTGGACGTACGCGTCGAGATTGCTGCGATCGGGGTCTAGTGGGTCGTAGATCGCGGCGAGCCGTGGATGTCCGAAGCACTCGTCAGCCATGTTGCCGAAGGTAAGGGGAGGCCGAGCTGCCTCGCTCAAAGTACATTGATGAACCATCGCACCGTCTCCACACAACCCCCACCGAACACGGCACCGCACGGCAGGGGAAAGCCCCCGCACGCGATGCGTGCGGGGGCCGGAACGCCGTGTGCCGCTGGAGTCCGACCAGGTGGAGATGCCCTCGGTGCAGTGACCGGCGGCCGTCATCGAGCCGACGTCGAAACGGAGGCCCGGATGGGCCGCCCGCGCCAGGTCGACCATCCTCGGCGACACGTCCACGCCGAACACCGGCACACCGAGGGCGGCCAGATGCGCCGTCACCTTGCCCGGGCCGCAGCCCAGGTCGGCGACCGGCCCCCCGGCCCTGACCATCTCGGCGAACGCGGCCAGCATCGCGCGTGACACCGCGTCCAGTTCCGCCGGTTCCGGCACCCGCTCGGCGTAGGCCGTGGCGACGGTGTCGTAGGACTGCCGGACGGCGGCGAGGTAGGGAGGCTCGGCCATGCCCCGACGGTAGGCGACGTCACCGGCGACCCGGCCGGGCTAGGGCCCCGGTTCCAGGACGCTCCGGACCGGCCGGCTGAAGGCGCGGAGCATCGGCCGCACCCCCGGGCATCGCCGCGCGTACGCCGATCCGGGTACGCCGGGTTACTCCCGCCGTCGGACGCCCGCGGCGGCGCCGCGCGGCAGCGTGGCCCGTATGGACACCGCCCCGAAGCACGCATCGAAGCCCGCCCCCGAGCCTGCGCCGCGGCCGGCGCCGCCGGAACCGGCCCGGAAGCCGGACGCGGAGCCCAAGCAGGCGCCCAAGCAGGCACCCAAGCAGGCAGGGAGACTGTCCCGGTCCGCCCGGCGGGCCCTGGTCTGCGTCCACGTCGTCGCCTCCGCCGGCTGGCTCGGGCTCACGCTCGGGCTGCTCGCGCTCGGGGCCACCGCGGCCACCACCGGCTCCGCCGCGACCGTGGAGGCCTCCGTCCGGGCCATGAAGCTGTTCGCGGACTGGCTGCTGCTGCCCGCCGCAGTCCTCACCCTGCTCAGCGGGCTGGTGCTGTCGCTGGGCACCCCGTGGGGCCTGGCGCGGCACCGGTGGGTCTGGGTGAAGTTCTGGCTGACCCTCGCGACCGTCACCGCCACGGTGTTCGCCCTGCGGCCGGGGGTGGACGCCGCGGTCGCCGCCGTGGCCGCGGGCGGGGCGCTGCCCGACGCGGGAGAGGTGCTGTTCGGACCGGTCGTGTCGCTGTCCGCCTACGTCTTCATGACGGTGATCTCGGTCCTCAAGCCATGGGGGATGACCAAGCGGGGAAGGCGACTGCGGGCCGCGGCGGCATCCGGGTGAGGCGGCAGAGGCATCCTCTCGGGTTTGCCTAAAGGTATTAGGCTGCGGCACTATTCCTTTAGGCAGAAGGGAGAGGGTTCATGGTGCGTGCGGGGCTGACGCCCGAGCGGCTGACCGAGGCGGGCGCCGAACTGGCCGACGAGGTCGGGTTCGAGCAGGTCACCGTCTCGGCACTGGCCCGGCGGTTCGACGTGCGGGTCGCGAGCCTGTACTCGCACGTGCGCAACTCCCAGGACCTCAAGACCCGGATCGCCCTGCTCGCCCTCACCGAACTCGCCGACCGGGCCGCCGAGGCCCTGGCCGGACGGGCCGGCAAGGACGCCCTGACCGCCCTCGCGAACGTCTACCGCGACTACGCCCGGGAGCACCCCGGCCGCTACGCGGCGGCCCAGCTCCGGCTGGACCCGCAGACGGCGGCCGCGAGCGCCGGCGTCCGGCACGCCCAGATGACGCGGGCCCTGCTGCGCGGCTACGACCTGACGGAACCGGACCAGACCCACGCGGTCCGGCTCCTGGGCAGCGTCTTCCACGGCTACGTGAGCCTGGAGCTGGGCGGCGGGTTCAGCCACAGCGCCCCCGACACCGACGCGACCTGGGCCCGCGTCCTCGACGCCCTCGACACGCTGCTGCGCAACTGGCCCGCGCCCCCTACGGATCCCCGAGGCTGACCCCATGCACACCGAGCAGGACTGGATCACCACGCCGATCAGCGCCGCCCTGGTGCGCGGCGCCCTCGACCTGGAGCGCACCGAGCACGGCCTGCTGCCGCACCGGCTGCCCGCCCGGGCCCGCGCCCAGAACACGGACGCGCAACTGGCGATGGCGGAGGCGCAGCCCTCCGGCGTACGGCTGGCGTTCCGTACGGCCGCGACCGCCGTGGAGCTGGACACGCTGCGCACCAAGCGCGACTACGCCGGTTTCCCCGCCCGCCCGGACGGCCGGTACGACCTGCTGGTCGACGGCCGCCCGGCCGGCCAGGCCTGCGGGACCGGCGGCAACCGCGTCCTGGTCGACCTGGAGACCTTCCAGAGCGAGGTGACGCCCGGCCCGGTCGGCACGGTCCGGTTCGGCGGACTGCGCGAGGGCGACAAGGACGTCGAGATCTGGCTGCCGCACAACGAGACCACCGAACTCGTCGCCCTGCGCACCGACGCGCCCGTGGAGCCGCTGCCGGACCGGGGCCGCCGGGTGTGGCTGCACCACGGCAGCTCGATCAGCCACGGGTCCGACGCGGCCGGTCCGACGGCCATCTGGCCGGCGATCGCCGCGTCCCTCGGCGGCGTGGAGCTGGTCAACCTCGGTCTGGGCGGCAGCGCCATGCTCGACCCGTTCACCGCGCGCGCCATGCGGGACACCCCGGCCGACCTCATCAGCATCAAGATCGGCATCAACGTCGTCAACCACGACGTGATGCGGCGGCGTGCCTTCGGCCCGGCCGTGCACGGGTTCCTCGACACCGTCCGCGAGGGCCACCCGGACACCCCGCTGCTGCTGGTCTCCCCCATCCACTGCGCCATCCACGAGGACACCCCGGGCCCCACCGCCCCGGACGGGGACGAGATGGGCAAGGGCCGCATGGTGTTCGCCGCCATGGGCGACCCGGCCGAGACGGCCATGGGGAAGCTGACCCTCACGGTGATCCGCGAGGAGCTGTCCCGCATCGCCGCCCGGCGCGCCGCCGAGGACCCCCACCTGCACTACCTCGACGGCCTCACCCTCTACGGCCGGTCCGACGCGGCCGAGCTGCCCCTGCCCGACCGGGTCCACCCCGACGCGGCCACCCACCGGCGCATCGGCGAACGCTTCGCCGAAGCGGCCTTCGGGCCGGAGGGGCCGTTCGCGCCCCAGGACTGAGCCGGGCCCGGCCGCCCTCAGAACGGCAGCGGCCTGCTGCGCACCACCTCCAGGCGGGACACCGCCCGGGTCAGCACCACGTACAGCCGGTGCGGGCCGCGGTCCTCCGCCTCGGCGATCGCCGCCGGTTCCACGGCCACGACGTGGTCGTACTCCAGGCCCTTGACCAGCCGCGCCGGCACCAGGGAGACCCGCGCGCCGAGATCCTCCGGTCCCGCCGCCACGACGCCGGCCGCCTCCAGGGCCGTCCGCACCCGGGGCAGGTCCGCGTCCGCCGCGACGATCCCGACCGATCCCTGCCGGCCCAGCGCGTCCCGCACCGCCTCCACGACGGCCGCGGGCACGCCGTCCGCGGTGGTCCGCCGCTCCGCCAGCTCCCCGTCGCCGCGCAGGGAACGCGCCGCCGGCACGTCCACGTCCAGCCGCTCCAGCAGCCGGTTGGCGAGGCCGACGACCGCCTTCGGCACGCGGTACCCGGTCGTCAGCGCGACCACCGGCGCGTCCGGTTTCCCCAGGTGTGCGAGGACCGTCCGCCAGGACCGCGCCGCCCACGGCGTCGTGCCCTGCGCCAGGTCGCCCAGCACCGTCAGGGAGCCGAAGCGGGCCCGGCGGGCGATGGCCCGGCACTCCATCGGGGACAGGTCCTGCGCCTCGTCCACGACGACGTGCCCATAACCCTCCGGATGCCCGATCAGCCCGGCCACCTCGTCGAGCAGCACCAGATCGGCCTCCGACCAGCGGGCCGACTTCCACGACCGGGGCCGCCTGCGCCACAGCAGCGCCCGCTGCTCACCGGCGTCGAGCAGCCCGTCGGCGGCCGCCGCCAGCGCGTCCGGGTCGCCGAGCAGTCCGGCCAGGACCTCCTCGGGCCGCACCCGCGGCCAGACGGCGTCGACGTACGCGGACACCGGCCGGGCCCGTTCGACGCGGCGCACCCAGGCGGTGGTGGGCGGCCCGGCCCGCCGCTCGGCCTGCTCGCGCAGCGACCGCACGATCCTCGCCCGCACCCGTTCCCGTCCCACCTCGTAGGGCGGTTCCTCCTCGCGCACCCCGGCCACGATCCGCGCCAGCTCCGCCTCCGGCACCCGCCACCGGTACGACCCGTCCGGCACGGCCAGCGGCCCGGCCCCCTCGGGACGCACGCGCGCGTACAGCGCCCGCCGCAGCACCTCGGCGGTGCGGGCGTCGTGCTTGACCACGGCCGCCGCCTCGTCGTCGGCACCGCGCACCGGGCAGCGCGCGATCTCCTCGGCCAGCGTCGACTGCCGCACCCCGCCCTCGCCGAGGGCGGGCAGCACCTCCGCGATGTACGACAGGAACGCGCGGTTGGGCCCGAGGATCAGCAGGCCGCCGCGCCGGATGCGCTGCGGGTGGGTGTACAGCAGATACGCCGCCCGGTGCAGGCCGACGGCGGTCTTGCCGGTGCCGGGAGCCCCCTGCACGCACACCGACACCGCCAGGTCGGCGCGGACGAGGTCGTCCTGCTCCGGCTGGATGGTGGCGGCGATGTCGCGCATGGGCCCGACGCGGGGCCGCTCGATCTCCCGGGCGACGATCTCGCCGGCCCGCGTCTCGCCCCGTGCCAGGTGCTCGTCCTCCAGGCCGGTCAGATCGCCGGAGTCGCCCCGGCTGCCCGGCGCCCAGCCGAACCTCCGGCGCACGGCGACGCCCTGGGGGTCGCGGGCCGAGGCCTGGTAGAAGGCGCGCGAGACGGGGGCGCGCCAGTCGACCACGAGGGGCGGCTCGGCCGGGTGCTCGGAGATCCGCAGCCGCCCGATGTGCAGCTCCCCCTCCTCGCCGTGCAGCGCCCCGAAGAACAGCGGCCCCTCGGGCAGCTCGCGCAGGGCCTTGGCGCGGCTGCGCAGCCCGTGGCCGAGGACCTCGGCGTCGGCTCCGGACGCGGAGACGTCCTCCCCGGCGACGACCTGCTCACCGGCGCCCTCGACCATGGCGGCGAGGGCGGCACGACAGCGTTCGTGGTGGGCGCGTTCACGGTCGAGGACGTGCTGCAGGGCGGGCTCGGTCGACGTCATGCCGCCGAGCCTACGCGAAAACGCAACTCAGTTAAATTTATTACCGAGAAACGGTCGGGGAACCCTCCCTGAGCTGGGGCGGCATGGCCTCGGCCAGCCGTGCGAACGCGCGATCCGCCGCCGCCACCGCGTCCGGCCGCACCCGCGCCACGGACTCGCCCGCCGCGATCCGCCGCCAGTTCTCCAGCGCGAGCACCCGCAGCACGGCCATGATCTGCCCGGCCGCGAGCCGCGCGTCCAGATCACCGCCCAGTGCCTCGGCGAGCGCGGCCTCCGACCGCTCCTGGTGCGTGTGGGCCCGGGCCACCAGGGAGGGCGTGCCGTAGAGCAGCGCGTGGAAGGCGAGCACCTCGGGCCGGCCGTTGAGGCCGGTGACCGGGTCCTCCCGGTCCAGCCCCGCCCTGAAGTGCCGCCGCAGCGCCTCCACGGGCGGCTCCTGCGCGGCCGCCACCACGCGCGCGGCCTCCCCCTCGTGGTCGGCGATCCGGTACAGCACCAGATCCTCCTTGGCCGGGAAGTACCGGAACAGCGTCGGCTTGGAGATCTCCGCCGCGGCGGCCACCTCGGCGACGGACACCGCGTCGAACCCCTTCTCCAGGAAGAGCCGGACGGCGATGTCCGACACGACGCGGTACATCCGCTGCTTCTTGCGCTCACGCAGACCGGGCTGGCTCATGGAGGGGAGCCTATGCACTCCGCGTCAGTACCCGCCCGACGCGGTCGGCACGGACCGTTCGCCCGGTGCGGACCCCAGCTCCTCGTGCCAGCGGATCAGGGCCGCCATGATCTGCGCGCGGCTCGGCACCTCTACCAGCCCGAGCGGTCGCGCGGCGGCGGCCAGGATCCTGCGCAGCCGGCCGGCCGCCGCGGGCAGGGCCGCCCGGTCGAAGCCCCCCTCCTCCCGCAGCGAGAGCGCCACCCGGATGACGTCCGTGAACACCGACTGCGCCCGCTTGAAGTCGAGCAGCGGCGGCAGGTCCTCCTCCCAGCCGTTCGCGGCGCCCGGCGCGCACCGCTCGACGGCCCGGCGCCAGCCGACGGCCACGCGGCGCTCCTGGTCGGCGGGATAGCGCATCAGGTACAGGTGGGTGGCCAGGTCGTACAGGGGGTCGCCCAGCATCGCCAGCTCCCAGTCGATGGCCCACAGCCGCCCGGCCGGGTCGACGATCAGGTTCTCCCGGTGCAGGTCGGCGTGGAGCAGGCCGAAGCTCCGCCCCCGCAGGCCCAGGACGTGCTTCCTCAGCAGGCCGAACGATTCCTCCGAGAGGCCGAGCGCGTGGAAGAGGCCGGCGAAGACCGGGGAGTTCTTCGCGTAGACCTGTTCCTCGACGAAGACGATCAGCCGCTCCAGGAAGCCGTCGCTGTCGCCGTCCTCGGCGCGGTCCCGGTCCTCGCAC
This sequence comes from Streptomyces sp. AHA2, assembly GCF_036857595.1. NCBI lineage: Bacteria > Bacillati > Actinomycetota > Actinomycetes > Kitasatosporales > Streptomycetaceae > Streptomyces > Streptomyces sp. AHA2. The sequence continues at coordinate 54,980 of NZ_JAUQWJ010000012.1, read as the reverse complement.
CGCCGCTCGGCGTCGAGCATGTCCGGGGTGACCCGTACCGTCTCGCCGAAGAGGTCAAGGATCTGCTCGCACGCGCTCTCGGGTACGCGTCGTCCCGGTCGGCGCAGCTCCCCGAGCGTGCGCCCCTCGATGAAGGTCTGCAGGGGCATGCCGCCCACGTCCACGACGTCCGGGACACGGCTGATGTGCGGACGCAGCGCGGTGAGCAGCTCCTCCTCCGCGCGGAAGCACCTCCGGTCGAACCAGAGGATCTCGGCCCGCGGTTCACGGACCTTCACCGCGCGGGTGCCGCCCGGCAGGGCGAGGACGTAGGTCTCGTGGTGATAGCCCTCGAGCGGACCCCTGACCAGGCTCGGGTCGCCGCTCATCTCCTCTGCTCGCCCTCGAGCACCGGTGACCGACGGGGATGTCATGTGCTGGTTCAGCCTGTTCCGGTGGTACCGATGGTGTGGGAGGGGACGCAATCTACCCCCGCGGCCGCGGCCGCGGAACGACACAGGGCGGGCGGGCAGGGGATCACCCTGCCCGAGCGAATCGGCGCACACCTGAACGGCGGTGGAGGGCCGCCTTCGAGGCAGCCGGGTGTGCCCGCGGCAGGCCGCCCGGGGGTGCCGTGCGGGCCCCGCCCGGCTTCAGCCGCGCAGCAGGCGCAGCAGCGGCTCCAGGGACCCCACGACCGTCCGGGCACCGGCCGCCCTCAGTCCCTCGGCCTTGTCCTCGGTACGGGCGTAGCCGAGGAACGGCACGCCCGCCCGTTCCGCCGCCCGGTGGTCGGAGGGGGTGTCGCCGATCATCAGGGCGTCGGCGGGGGCGGCCCCCATCGCCCTCAGCGCCCTGGTCAGGAGGTGCGGGTGCGGCTTGAGGTGCCGCAGCTCCCCGGACCGGCCGTACAGGTGCGGGGCGAAACAGTCGACCAGGCCGCGGCTCACGAGGTAGGTGCGGGCCGCGCGGGGCGAGTTGTTGGTGGTGATCGCCAGCCGGGATCCCACCGCCGTCCAGGTCCGGATCAGCGGGTCCGCGTACGCGGTGGGCATCGCCGAGGCCGCCGCCCGCAGCTCCTCCTGGGTGAGGCGCTCCTCCAGCTCGGCGACGAGGCCGCTGCCGGGGTGCCCGCGGTCCACGGCGCGCAGGACCACCTGGGGGTCGAGGGACTCGCGCTCGGCGTCCGTGAGCAGGCCGTGCAGACCGCGGCCCTCCAGCCAGGAGACGAGGTCACCGGCGACGTGTTCCGCCGAATGCCCCGCGAACAGGCGGCAGATGGGCCCGTCGAAGTCCCACAGCACCACACGGGCGCCTCCGATCAGCGTGCGGAGCGCGTCCGGATCATTCTCGGTCTCGATCGTCACCGAACCAGTCTGCTGCGTGTCAGAAGTCACTAGGAGAGTGTCAGGTCCGTGGTGATGGTTTCCCAGAGGGCGTCGAACCACTTCTGGGATTCCTCCACGAACGCCGCGTCCCGCCGCCCGGCCCGCCGGGCGAAGGAGAACAGCAGGGACTTCGACCCGAGGACGTCGTACATGTCCAGCGTCCGGCTCTCCCACTCCTCCTCGCGCCTGGTCAGCATGTAGTAACCCATCAGCGCCTCCTCGTCGTTGAGGAGGTACAGCTTCACCGGCGGGGTGAAGGGAAGGGCCCGGAAGCGGACCCGGACGTCCATGCCGTGGGTGGAGCGCAGCGCCAGCAGGTTGTGCCGCAGGACCTGGCCCTGGGCGTTGCGCATGGCCAGCCAGCGCTGGTGGACGGAGTCGTCCTCGCCGTGGGACTCGACCGGGACCGGGAAGGCCAGTTCGATGTCCCGGGACGGGACGAGGATGCGCACGTCGATCGACTCGGGACGGATCCTGCCCTCGTGGATCAGCCGGAGCGGCTCCCCGAGGGCGACCATCAAGGTCTCCGCGGTGTGGCACACGACGTCGACGCGGACGGCCTTCGCCGAGAACGCCTCCGTCAGCCGCGGGGCCAGCCCGACCAGGGTCGGCTGGGGTTCACCCCGGGCGGGGGCAGGTTCGGCGATCGTGGGCGGGCTGCCCTTGCTGACGTTGGTGAGCAGCCCGTCCTCCTGCAGCACCCGCAGGGCCTGGCGCACGGTCCCGCGTTCCACGCCGAACTCCTCGGCGAGTTCGGCCTGGGTGGGCAGCCGGTCGCCCGCCCTGAGCTCCCCGGCGCGGATGCGTTCCCGCAGGATGCCGGCGATCTCCTGCGGCGAGGCACGCCTGCCGCTGCCGTTCACTGCGACGTTCTCCTGGGTCACGACCGAACGTTACAACCCTGATCCATCTGACGGGAGTTGTCGGGAAGTTGTTTATACCCGCTCACCAAGTGGGGACAACTTCAGCATAGTTGGTAGCCAACTTGCATGAGTTGGCGGAAGTTTTGCTTCCGAAGTTCGCCCCTCACCCTCCCGCCCCGGAAGCCCGAAGGGGGAAAGAACATGCCTGCCCTCGCCCTCCTCCCCGCGGTCCTCGTCGTCGCCTTCGAGCAGCTCGTCCAGTGGAAGTACGGGCCGGCGGGCATCGTCGGCCTTCTCCTGCTCACCGTCGGCATCAAGGCCAAGAGCCCGGCGGTCAGCTCCGCCGGAGCCGTCGTGCTCGCCCTGCTGATGACGGGACCCGCGCTGTGAGCCGTCGCACCACCGGCACCACGGCACCACCGGCAGCACGGCACCACAAGCACCACTCGCGCCACCGCACCACCCGCGACACCTCTGTGGGAGACGTCAGCCCGTGAGCACCAGCTCGGAACTGATCGTCTCCCACAGCGCGTCGAACCACAGGTGCGACTGCTCCACGAACGTCGTGTCACGCGGGCCGGCCCCCTGCCGGAACGAGAACAGCAGCGACCGCGTGCCCTGGGTGTCGTACATCTCCAGGTGCTCCTGGCCGATCTCGGCCTCCCGGCGCGCCAGCGTGTAGTGGGCGAACAGTGCCTCGGTGCCGTTGAGCAGGTACAGCTTCACCGGCGGGGTGAAGGGCAGGGCGCGGAAGGTGACGCGGACGTCGACGCCGTGCGTGGAGCGCAGCGCCAGCAGGTTGTGCCGCAGGACCTGGCCCTGGGCGTTGCGCATGGTCAGCCAGCGCTCGTGCACCCGGTCGTCGCCGTGCCGCCCGACCGGCACCGGGAAGGCGAGGTCGATGTCCCGGCTCGGCAGCAGCACCCGGACGTCGACCCTGGCCGGTTTCAGCCGCCCGGCGTGGATCTCCCGCAGGGGTTCGCCGATGGCGAGCGTCAGCGAGACGGAGGTCAGGCAGACGGCGTCGATCTCCACGTGCTCGGCGGCGAAGGCCCGCGCGATCCGGGGCGCGAGGGCGACCGTCGTGGGCAGCGGCGGGGCCTCGGGGCCGGTCAGGGCACGGGCGGGGTCGGGGGCCACCGTCGCCGGGCTGCCCTTGGAGACGTCGGTGAGCAGTTGCTCGGACTGCAGCACGCGCAGCGCCCGGCGCACCACCCCGCGCTCGACGCCGAACTCCTGGGCCAGCCGGGCCTGGGTGGGCATGCGCGCACCCGGCCGCAGCGCGCCCGACCTGATCCGGGCGCGCAGCTCGTCGGCCACCTCGTGATGTGTCCGTTGTGGCCGTTGCGACCTCTTCCGCCCGGTGGCGGAGTCGTGTTCCGGGTCCACAACTGAACATTACAACTTCCCGCCATCTTGCGGCAGTTCGCGGCCAGGTGGTTATGAGCCGGTCCCAGGCGGAGATAAGAACAGTGAAGTTGGCCGCCAACTTCCGCGACCTGGTCGGACCGTGAACCGGTTGGCCGGCGCGACCTCGCCGCGGGGCTCCCCTCCGGAGGGGAGCCGGGAGTCCCGGACAGCCGGAGAGAAACACGGCACGACCACCACAACCGAACAGCTCGCTACGGATGCGGGTCCCCGTCCACCGGCAGAAGGGAGCGGCTTCAGAACAGGTCCGGGCACCACGGCCGCCTGGACGTACGCAGCAGGGCGTCGGCCTTCCGGGCGGCGCCCGCTCGTTCCTCCCCGATCCGCCCCAGGGCCGCCAGCCGCACCGCCGACTCGTCACCGAGCCACAGGGCCGCCAAGTCGCCCGGTCCCAGCGCCAGATCGGCACTCTCGGTGGTGGGTGCACAGGACGCCCCGTCGGTGCCGGCCTCCAGCCGGTAGCGCCCGCCGGTCAGCCCGTCCACCCCGGCGACCTCCAGCACCAGCGCCCCCTCGCCCTGGTACGTCCGCGCCCGCAGGGCCCGTTCGACGTCGAGGATGCGCACCCACAGCCAGTCGGACTGGGTGGTGATCGCGGCCGCCCGCGGGTTGGGCAGCAGCAGCGGCAGCAGGTCGTCCGGGGCGCGCCGGCCGCTCTTGACCGAGACGACCCAGTCGATGGAGCACAGGTAGTGCCACAGGGCCCGCTCCGCCCGCGGGGTCACGCCGGTCAGCCAGTCCACGCTCGCCGTGTTCAGCGGCTGCTTGGCCTCGCCCCACCTGTCGTCCACGCGGTAGGCGGTCATGCCCTCGACCTCGCCGGACGCCGAGCGGTACACGGCGTAGAAGGGCGTCTGCCACGACGGGTCGGCGCGCAGGGCGCCCGTGTTCACCTTCCACCAGTGCTCGTCGCGGTCGATGACGCCGGGCCGGGTGCGGCACAGCCGCTCGTGGAGTTCGGGTCCGAGCTTGCGGACGTCCTCACCGTCCACCAGGTCGATCCGGCCGCCGTCCGCCGGGCCCGCCCAGCGGGCGTCCAGGCCGGCCCGCGGCACGTCGACCGTCCACTCGGACATCCAGGTCGCCGGGCCGAAGCCGAACCGGCCGTAGATCGGGTACTCGGCGGCGATCAGCGTCGCGACGACGTCCCCCCGCTCCTTCGCGGCCGCCAGGTCGTGCGCCATCATCCGGGAGAGCAGGCCGCGCCGCCGGTGGGTCGCCGTCACGGTGACGCCGGAGACGGCGTCGGCCGGGACGCTCGCCCCGCCGACGACCGTGAGCCGCTGGTCGAAGGACCGGAAGGTCGCCACGCACCGGTCGCCGTCGAAGGCACCCAGGTACCGCCCGGGGACGAACACCCGGCGCCGCGCCTCCACCTCCTCCTCCGACAGGGCCTGCGCCCGCAGGAACCCGGTGCCCACGGCCCGCTGCCAGGCGGTGAACTCGGTCTCCGTGATGGGGCGTACGTCGATGTCGTCGGCGTGGGGGAGGGAGGTCATGCAATCACGCTAGGCGGCGGGCCGGCCGGTGTCGTGCGAATATCCGACCGGCCCTCCCGGCCGCCCCCGCGAGGGCTCACGCCAGCAGGTCGTCGACCTGTGCCTCCCCCTCGCGGTACCGGCGGGCGATCTCCGTGCTGCACTCGTCGGCCGTGCGCTGCAGCCGCCGGCGGCGGCGCGAGACCTGCTGCTCGTGGCGCTCCAGGCGGCCGATGCCCGTGGTCAGCTCCAGGTCCGTGCGTGCGCCCAGGTCGGACAGCTCGACCTCGCCCAGCATCTCCGCGGCGAGCCGCCGGTACTCCTCGCCCTGCGGGGCGCCCATCGTCACGTGCCGGGCGGAGGAACGGCTGGAGGCCGGGGCGTCGCGCAGGATCTCCCCGAGCCGCTCGACGACGGACATCTCCGGGGGCGCGGCGACGCGGCCCGCGCCCTCCGGCGCACGCCGGGCCAGCTCCGCGCGCAGGATGTCGATCCGCCCCTGCAGCAGCCGCCGCACGTAGCTGAGGTCGGCCTCGTCTCGCTGGGCTTCGCGGCGCAGCGTGCGCAGCTCGGCCAGGCTCAGCGCGGTCAGCTCGCGCGCGGGGGTGCCCGAGGGCAGCCGTGGGCTGTCCGTGCGCTGGATGGGCGGCCGGTGGTACTCCGGCGCCCCGGCCCCCGTGTACGTCGACCAGGCAGCGCCCGGGTACTGCCCGGTGCTCGATGTGCTCATGTGCCTCGACCGTCCCCTCGACCGGTGTGTGAAAGCATCGTGCCACCCCAAGTGGCCGCTATGGGAACGAGTGCCCCCGATAGACCCCAGATGGGCGGTTAAGCAGCAAAATACGTCCGTGCGCTGCCTGTTGGCGCCCGCGCAAACCACTCTTTCGAGCCATGCGCCAACCGCGTGAGGCGGGAAAGTCACCGCCCTGCATGATGGACGCATGCGAGCAGTGGTGCAGAGGGTGGACGGCGCGAGCGTCGTCGTGGACGGCGAGACCGTGGGCGCGATCGAGGGCGAGGGACTGTGCGTCCTGGTCGGCGTCACGCACGAGGACACCAAGGAGAAGGCCGCCCAGCTGGCCCGCAAACTGTGGTCGCTCCGCATGCTGCACGACGAGAAATCCTGCAGCGACAAGGGCGCCCCGCTCCTGGTGATCAGCCAGTTCACCCTCTACGGGGACGCCCGCAAGGGCCGCCGCCCCACCTGGAACGCGGCCGCCCCGGGCGACGTCGCCGAGCCCCTCGTCGACGAGGTCGTGGCGCAGCTGCGCTCCCTCGGGGCGACGGTGGCGACGGGCCGGTTCGGGGCGGCGATGCGTGTATCACTGACCAACGACGGCCCGTTCACCGTGCTGATCGAAATCTGACCCGAAAGGTCTACAAGTCCTACGGCTCGACGACGACTTCCTGGGCCGCGGCCGTGTCCCCGGCGACCAGCGGGGCGTCCACGGGCACGTTGCGCTTCACCAGGGCGAGGGCAACCGGGCCCAGCTCGTGGTGGCGTGCGGAGGTCGTGATGAAGCCGATCCTCCGTCCGTCGGGGCCGTCCTCGGCGAGCCGCAGCTCGGTGCCGGCCACCGGCAGGTGGACCTCGCTGCCGTCCAGGTGCAGGAAGACCAGGCGGCGCGGCGGCCTGCCCAGGTTCTGCACCCGGGCGACCGTCTCCTGGCCCCGGTAGCAGCCCTTCTGCAGGTGCACCGCCGAGCCGATCCAGCCCAGCTCGTGGGGGATCGTGCGGTGGTCGGTCTCGAAGCCGAGCCGGGGCCTGTGCTGCTCCACACGCAGCGCCTCGTGGGCCAGGATCCCGGCGGGCGGCCCGGCCTGCTCGGCGTACGCCTCCAGGTCGGCGCGCGGCAGGAACAGGTCCCGGCCGTAGGGGGTCTCCCGGACCACCGCGCCCTCGGGCACCTCGGCGATGGAGCCGGCCGGGAGGTGCACGACCGCGATGTCACCGGTGCGGTCGGCGACCTCGACGCGGTAGAAGAACTTCATCGACTCCAGGTACGCGATCAGCGCCTCCTGGGTGCCCGGCTCCACGTGGGCCCAGACCGTGGCGCCGTCGTCGACGAGGTACAGGGCGTGCTCGATGTGTCCGTTCGCCGAGAGGATCAGCGCCTCGGTCGCCCGGCCCGCGGGGAGGTCGCTGACGTGCTGGGTGAGCAGCAGGTGCAGCCACGCCAGCCGGTCGTCGCCGGTGACGGTGACGACCCCGCGGTGCGAGAGGTCGACGAAGCCGGTGCCGTCGGCGAGGGCGCGCTGCTCGCGGAACAGGTCGCCGTAGTGGGCGGCGACGCCTTCGTCCACGCCCTCGGCGGGAACGGCGCCGGGCAGGGTCAGCAGGGGGCTCTTCATGTCCGTAAGCCTACGACTCGGTAGTTGAAGCCTTGAGGGTGCAGTCCTCGCAGCGGCCGAAGATCGCGAAGTGCTTCAGGTCGGTGTCGAAGCCGAAGGTCTGCCGCAGCCGGGCCGTGAACTCCGCCGCGACGGAGACGTCCGCCTCGATCACGTTCTGGCAGTCCCGGCAGACCAGGTGCAGATGGTGGTGCCGGTCCGCCAGGTGGTACGTCGGCGCCCCGTGGCCCAGGTGGGCGTGGCTGACCAGGCCGAGCTCCTCCAGGAGCTCCAGCGTCCGGTAGACGGTCGAGATGTTGACCCCCGACGCCGTCTTCCTCACTTCCACGAGGATGTCGTCGGGGGTCGCGTGCTCCAGGGTGTCCACGGCTTCGAGCACGAGTTGCCGCTGCGGGGTCAGCCGGTAGCCGCGCTGCCGCAGATCGCTCTTCCAGTCGGTGCTCACCACACCCCAGAGTCTAGGCGGACTCGCACCGGACCGGGCGGGGAAGGCGCCCCGGCCTCCCGGAGGGGCGGCTACTTGAAGAAGGCGATGCCGTCGTCCGGCATGTCGTCGGGCAGGGCCTTCGCCCAGCGCTCGACCTCCTCCGGCGTGACGACCTTCTTCAGGTGCGCCGACATGTAGGGGCGCAGCTCGACCTCGGGGGTCTGCTTCTCGCCGACCCACATCAGGTCGCTCTTGACGTAGCCGTACAGCCGCTTGCCGCCGGTGTAGGGCTGGGACGCGGCCGTGCGGGCCACCGCGTCCGTCACGAGGTCGATCTGCGGCTTCTTGTCGGCCAGCTCGCCGTACCAGATCTCGATGACGCCGTCGTCGCGGGTCATCGTGACTTCGACCTTGCGCTCGGCGTCGACGCGCCAGTAGCCGTGCTCGGACTCCAGCGGGCGGACCTTGTTGCCGTCGTTGTCCAGCACCCAGGTGTGCGAGCGGTACTCCAGGAAGTCCCGGCCGTCGTGGGTGAAGGCGACCTCCTGACCGAAGTTGCACTTCTCGGAGCCGGGGAAGTCGTGCACGCCGGCGCCCGCCCAGTTGCCGAGCAGGAAGGCGAGCGGGACGAGGTCCTTGTGGAGGTCGGACGGGATCTCGATCATGAGAACTTCCTAGACGTGGGTCAGCGCTGGCCCTGGTACAGCTTCTTCACGGTCAGTCCGGCGAACGCGAGGACGCCGACGGCGACCAGGACCAACAGGATTTCGAAGAAAAGCTCCACGGGGTGCTCCTTGAGCGGGGTGCGGATGTAAGCACAGGGCCGGCCCCAGCTTACGCGGGCCCCTTGCGCACTACGATTCCGGCTATGGCGAACAAGCTGGTGATCAAGGTGACGGCCGGGGCCGACGCCCCCGAGCGGTGCTCCCAGGCGTTCACGGTGGCGGCGGTGGCCGTCGCGAGCGGCGTGGAGGTCTCCCTGTGGCTGACCGGCGAGTCCGCCTGGTTCGCCCTGCCCGGCCGGGCGGCCGAGTTCGAGCTGCCGCACGCGGCGCCCCTGCCCGACCTGCTGGACTCGATCCTCGCGGCCGGCCGCGTCACCCTGTGCACGCAGTGCGCCGCCCGCCGCGACATCACGGAGAAGGACGTCCTGGAGGGCGTGCGGATCGCGGGGGCGCAGGTCTTCGTCCAGGAGGCGATGGCGGACGGCACGCAGGCCCTCGTCTACTGAGACTCCGCGGCCGGCGGGCTCTGCTCCGTGTAGAGGCAGAAGGGGTGGCCCGCCGGGTCCAGCAGCACCCGGACGTTCTCCTGCGGCTGGAAGTCCGGGAGCCGTGCCCCCGCGGCCAGGGCCCGCGCGGTCTCCCGCTCCAGGTCGTCCACCTCGATGTCCAGGTGGACCATCATCCGCTGCCGGTCCGGGCGGCCCGGCCAGACGGGCGGCACGTAGGCGGTCTCGGTCTGGAAGGCCAGGCCCGCACCGCCGCCGGGCGGCCGGATGCGCACCCAGTCGGGGTCGCCCTCGTCGCGCCACACGCCCCAGCCGGGCAGCAGCCGTAAGTAGAAGTCCGCGAGTTCCCGTGCGTCGGGTGCGTCCAGCACCGTCTCCGTCAGCCTCATGCAGGCGGGATACCCCGGGCGTCCGGCGGGACTCCCCTTACCGGGGGCGCTCCCTGCCGTCCAGCTCGTCCCACCACTCGTCGGACTGCGGATCGCCGTGGGGGTCCCCCCTGCTCGGGCGAAGCCGAGAGCTCGGGGGAGGATCGTCCCACCAGCGGTCGTCGGGCCCGCGCCGGTTGGCGACCACGGCCGCCACGGGCGGGATGACCATGGCGACGACGCACATCCCGACCGCCACGGGGACCGACCACAGCCGCACCACGGACCAGGCCAGGACGAACAGGCCGATGCACAGGCCCATCAGGGCGAAGTACCGGTGCCGTCGCCGCGCGTACATGCCTCCAGCGTAGGTCCGGGCAGGCCGAAGGGCCGCACCCCAGGCGTCCAACCCGGTGGGTGCGGCCCCTCGAGGACCTCTCGCCGTCAGACGGCGATCGCGACCTCGGCCAGTCCGCCCTGCTGGGCGACGACCGTGCGGTCGGCGGTGGCGCCGGGCACGAGGGCACGGACGGTCCAGGTGCCCTCGGCCGCGTAGAAGCGGAACTGTCCGGTCGCCGAGGTCGGCACCTCGGCCGTGAACTCGCCGGTCGAGTCCAGCAGGCGGACGTAGCCCACCACGGGCTCGCCGTCCTTGGTCACCTGGCCCTGGATGGTGGTCTCACCGGGCTTGATCGTCGAGGCGTCGGGGCCGCCGGCCTTCGCACCGCACATGTCGTACTCCTGTAGGGGTTCTGGAGAGGTCGGTCGGGTTCGCTTACTTGGCGGCGCCGAGCTCGATCGGCACGCCCACGAGGGAGCCGTACTCGGTCCAGGAGCCGTCGTAGTTCTTGACGTTCTGGACGCCCAGCAGCTCGTGCAGGACGAACCAGGTCAGCGCGGAGCGCTCACCGATGCGGCAGTAGGCGATGGTGTCCTTGGCCAGGTCGACGCTCTCGGCCTCGTAGAGGGCCTTGAGCTCCTCGTCCGACTTGAAGGTGCCGTCGTCGTTGGCGTTCTTCGACCACGGGATGTTCCGGGCGCTCGGCACGTGGCCGGGGCGCTGGGACTGCTCCTGCGGCAGGTGGGCCGGGGCGAGCAGCTTGCCGGAGAACTCGTCGGGGGAGCGCACGTCGACCAGGTTCTGCGCGCCGATCGCGGCGACGACGTCGTCGCGGAAGGCGCGGATGGAGGTGTCCTGGGCCTTGGCCTTGTAGTCCGTCTTCGGACGCTCGGGCACCTCGTCGCCGGGCACCAGCTCGCGGGCGTCCAGCTCCCACTTCTTGCGGCCGCCGTCGAGAAGCTTCACGTTCTCGTGGCCGTACAGCTTGAAGTACCAGTACGCGTAGGAGGCGAACCAGTTGTTGTTGCCGCCGTAGAGGACGACCGTGTGGTCGTTGGCGATGCCCTTCTCCGACAGGAGCCTCTCGAAGCCCTCCTGGTCGACGAAGTCACGGCGGACCGGGTCCTGGAGGTCCTTGGTCCAGTCGATGCGGATCGCGTTCTTGATGTGGTTCTTGTCGTACGCGGACGTGTCCTCGTCGACCTCGACGATCGCGAGATTCGGGTCGTCCAGGTGCTCCTGAAGCCAGTCGGCGTCTACCAGGACGTCGCTGCGGCTCATGCTCTTTCTCCTCCGGGGCAGTTACGGCGGGGCGTGCGAGGTCTGCGGGCGCGCGCCCGCGGTCGGGGCGGCGCACGGGTGCCCTTGCTGCAGGGCGGCGGGGATGCGCGCGCCGGCGAGCAGGCCGGCGCGGTCGCTCAGAAGGTGCGACAGAGCATGGCGGCGACGCGGCACAGGTCTACTGCCCGCCGCTTCGTGAGATCCGCCTGTCGCTTCATGGCCTCGATCGTAAGGACGGCAGGGCTGCCATGTCACCGGCGTGTCGCATACTGAGACGGGATGATCCGCCATGTGGGATCAACAGCCCGTCGGGCCCCCCGCCGCACCGGTCCCGCCCGACCGGTCCGCCCGGCGCATCTGCGCTGCGGACACCGCCGTCTCGCCCACCGGACAGCGCTGGTCGGAGTGGTGTGCCGGCCCCCTACCCGGCGAGCCGGACGTCGGAACCCTTCACCGAGATCTCGACGCCGTCGGGGGCGGCCTGGACCCGGTCGAGCTTGATGCCGCCGGGCAGGCCGTCGATCTTCTGCTGGAAGTCGGTGATGGTACGGACCCGGTTCTCCGCCAGGTTCACCCCGGCGAACTTCGGCAGGCCGTCCGCCTTCACGCGCACGGTGTCGCCGTCGACCACCGTCACCGTGCTGAGCACGGCGACCGGCTCGGGGAGCCTGGTGCCGAGGACGGTGGCCTCGACGGCCACCTTGATCTTGCCGTTGCCGCCGTCGGAGAGGCCGACGACGTTGGCGGTGACGCCCGGGGCGATCTGCGTGGGCTCCACCTTCGCGGTCTTCAGCAGCTCGTCGTAGGCGATGGTCGCGGTGCCGGTGGCCGTGGTGGCGGTGGCGGAGCTGTAGTCGCCGGAGAACTCCACGCCCTTCATGTCGGCCTGGAGGTCGTCGATGCGGATCGTGCGGCCGCCGTCGCCGGTGGCGGCCTGGTAGTCCTCGATGCCGACCTCGACGTCGTCGAGGGAGCCGCCGACGACCTGCGTGAGGAACGGGAAGCCCTTGATGCTGACGTCCGGGGCCGACGACAGGTTCTCCGTCGACTTCAGACGGTCGGCGACCTCGTCCTCGGCGAAGTTGACCGCGACGCGGTCGGCGATCACGAACAGACCGCCCAGGACCACGACGAAGATCAGCAGTATTCGCAGTGCGCGCATGCGGTGTTTCCCCCACCTAGGCGGTTGTGACGGCGTCCCTCGACGACCGGGCGGCCGTCCCTGGCGTGAGCGTAACTCCGCGGGCGACGGCCGCCGCCGATCTGTCGATCATCTGTGACAGGCCCGGCGGGCTGATCGGGGGCTGCCCCCGACGGTGGGCCCCAGGGCTTGTCCGACGATTCCCTCCTGCCTCGCGGGCGACGGTGGGAGTCGTCAGACAGGGCCCTAGCCCAGCGCACGGCCCAGGACGTACACCGCCGGGGCCGCCGCGGCGAGGGGCAGGGCCACGCCCGCGGTGAAGTGCACGAAGCGGGAGGGGTAGTCGTAACTCGCCACGCGGTGGCCGATCAGGGCGCACACCGCCGCCCCCGCGCCCAGGGCCGCGCCCGGCGTGCCCAGGCCCGTCATCGCCCCGGCCGCCGCGCCGCCGCCCGCACCGGCGAGCAGCGCCACCACGACGGAGGCCGGGGTGGGCAGCGGCAGCGCCCGCACCAGGACGGCGACCGTCGCGGCGACCGCTCCCACCGTCACCGCGTCCGCGTCGGCGGCGAGGTAGCCGCCCGCCACGATCGCCAGCGCGGAGGCCGCGACCGTCGCCATCAGCCCGTACATCCGCTCGTCGGGGTCGGCGTGCGAGCGCAGCTGCAGCACCAGCGCGAGCAGCACCCACACACCGAGCGTCCCGAGGATCGCCGCGGGCGACCGGCCGGAGACGAGCAGGGCGGCGTCCGCCGCCAGCGCCCCCGCGAACCCGAGCGCGATGCCCTGCCGCGCCGGCCACATGCCGTTGAGCCGGAACCAGCCCGCCGCGGTGACGGCCTGCAGGACGACGAGCGGCACGAGCAGCGCGTACGTGCCGACCGCCGCGGCACCGGCCAGCAGCAGGCCCAGCAGCGCGGTCAGCGCGGCGGGCTGCACCCCCGGCTCGATGATCGGCGAGCGTCCCTCCGCGCGGGCCCGCTGCGCGTCGGTGAGGCGGGTGTTGCCGCCGACCGTGGCCGGGCCGTACTCGGGGACGGACGCCGCGGTGCCGGCGGGGGCCCCGGCGTCCACCGGGTCGGTGGGCGCGGGGTACGCGGGCTGCGACAGGTACGCCGTCTCCGCCGCGGCCGGCGCGGTCACCGGCTGCTGCGTCTGCGTCTCCCAGGTCTGCCCCTGCCACTGCTGCGTGTACTGCTGCGCGGCCTGCGGGTCGTCGTACCCCTGGTACCCCTGCCCGGGCCACGCCTGCGGCTGGTGAGCCTGTGGCTGCTGCGGGTGCGCTTGCGGCTGCCGCCCGTGGGAGTCGTAGGGGCGGTACCCGTCGTACCCGTCGTACCCGTCGTACCCGCCGTACGGCTGGTTGGTCATCGTCACCCTCCTGCGAACGGCGGGAGCACCTCGACCGTGCCGCCGTCGGCCAGCCGTACCGTCTCGTGCCCGCGGGTGCCCACGGGGTCGCCGTCCACGAGGAACGAGCAGCGCAGCAGGACGCGCTCCAGCTCCCCGGGGTGGCGCTCGCGCACGCCGGCCAGCGCCTCGGCGAGCGTGGCGGCCTCGTACGGCTCCTCGGCCACCCCGGCCGCGGCCTTGGCGGCGGCCCAGTAGCGCACCGTGACCTTTGGCATCTGCTTCCTCAATCGCACAGTCGCAGCGGACTCACATCGACATTCGCACGGGTCCACCCGACGGTGAACCCCGTCAGGCTAGCCCGACCGCCGGACCGCCCACGTCGCGATGCGGTCCAGCAGCTCCTCGCCCGCCGCGTGCTCGGCGTGCCCCATACCGGGCTCCAGCCACAGTTCGCCCTGGTCACCGGCCGCGGCGGCCAGCATGCGCGGGTGGTCGACGGGGAAATAGCCGTCGGCGTCGCCGTGCACGATCAGCAGGGGCGTGGGCGCGATCTCGGGCACCGCCTCCACCGGCGACAGCGGCACGGGGTCCCAGTCGCGGTGGTGGATGCGGGTGCGGAACCCGTAGCGGCTCACCACGCGGCCCTCGGGGCGGGTCACCAGCCAGTGCAGCCGCCGCATCGGGGCGGTCCCCCGGTAGTACCAGCGGGCCGGGGCGCTCACCGACACCACCGCGGCGCTCTCGCCGGGGTGCAGCGCCGCGTGCCGCAGCACCACCGAGCCGCCCATGGAGAACCCGACCGTCACGATGCGGCGGTATCCCAGCTCCTCCGCCCAGCGCACCGCGGCCGCGAGGTCCAGCACCTCCCGGTCCCCGACCGTCGACCGTCCGCCGGAGGCGCCGTGTCCCCGGAAGGAGAAGGTGACCACCGCCCCGTACCGCGCGAAGGCGCGGGCCACCCGCCGCACGTGCGGCCGGTCGACGGCCCCGGTGAAGCCGTGCGCCACGACGAACACGGGGTGGCCGGAGGGCGTCCCGCAGGCGTCGGACGCGGCGGCGCCCGGCTCGTGGAGGGCGTCGATCGTCACCCCGTCGGACGTACGCAGAAACGTCCGCGACGGCTCGCGAACGGGTGTTCCCGCAGCCGTCCCGGGATGCGGACGACCGGTGGAACGCGCCACATGACCTGCCGGACCAGAGCTCATGTGGGCTATTCTGCTCGGCAGAGGACTCGGGCAGCGTTGCCCCCGGGTCCTTTTGTGCTTTCGGAAGCGTTGTATACGACGCGGGAAACCGCGGGTGTACGGGGCCTTCGGGATCGCAGAGCCCGTGCTGTGCCAACCAGCGTCCTCGCAGGGACCGAGGAGGAACCAGACGTATGAGTTCTCTGCTGCTCCTGACCAACGCCCTCCAGCCGTCGACGGAGGTGCTCCCCGCACTCGGCCTGCTCCTGCACAACGTGCGGGTGGCCCCCGCGGAGGGCCCCGCCCTCGTCGACACCCCCGGTGCCGACGTCATCCTCGTCGACGGCCGCCGGGACCTTCCCCAGGTCCGCAGCCTGTGCCAGCTGCTGCGCTCCACCGGGCCGGGCTGCCCGCTGGTCCTCGTCGTCACCGAGGGCGGTCTCGCCGCCGTCACCGCCGACTGGGGCATCGACGACGTCCTGCTCGACACCGCCGGGCCCGCGGAGGTCGAGGCGCGGCTGCGGCTGGCCATGGGACGGCAGCAGATCGTCGGTGACGACTCCCCCATGGAGATCCGCAACGGCGACCTGTCGGTCGACGAGGCGACCTACTCCGCCAAGCTCAAGGGCCGGGTCCTGGACCTGACCTTCAAGGAGTTCGAGCTGCTGAAGTACCTCGCGCAGCACCCGGGCCGGGTCTTCACCCGCGCCCAGCTGCTGCAGGAGGTGTGGGGTTACGACTACTTCGGCGGTACGCGCACGGTCGACGTGCACGTACGGCGGCTGCGCGCCAAGCTCGGCCCCGAGCACGAGTCGCTGATCGGCACCGTGCGGAACGTGGGTTACCGATTCGTTACGCCGGAGAAGGTGGAGCGGGCCGCCGAGGAGGCGAAGGCCAAAGCCGCCGCCGCGAAGCCGGACAAGACGGACGAGTCGGCTGCCCTCGACGCCGCCGAGGCGCGCGCCCGGGCCTGAGGCGCGCATCCCGCCGCCGACCTGGGCCTCACCCCGCGCGAGGGCGTCGCCCGGACGGCGGTCGGGATATCGTACGGACCCTCTTCACGCCCTGCCCGGAGCGGGTATATCCGCGTAGACTCCGCGCGTGGCCAAGGTGACTCGGGATGATGTGGCGCGGCTGGCAGGGACCTCCACTGCCGTGGTCAGCTACGTCATCAACAACGGACCCCGGCCGGTCGCCCCGGCCACGCGCGAGCGTGTCCTCGCCGCGATCAAGGAACTGGGGTACCGGCCCGACCGGGTGGCCCAGGCGATGGCGTCCCGGCGCACCGACCTCATAGGCCTGATCATCCCCGACGCCCGCCAGCCCTTCTTCGGGGAGATGGCGCACGCGGTCGAGCAGGCCGCCTCCGAGCGCGGGAAGATGGTGCTCGTCGGCAACACGGACTACGTGGCCGAGCGCGAGGTCCACTACCTGCGCGCCTTCCTCGGCATGCGGGTGTCCGGGCTGATCCTCGTCAGCCACGCGCTCAACGACCTGGCCGCCGCCGAGATCGACGCCTGGGACGCCCGGGTGGTCCTGCTGCACGAGCGCCCCGAGGCCATCGACGACGTCGCCGTCACCACGGACGACCTCGGCGGCGCCGAGCTGGCCGTCCGGCACCTGCTGGAGCACGGTTACGAGTACGTCGCCTGCATGGGCGGCATAGCCGAGACGCCCGCGGTCGGCGACCCGGTCTCCGACCACGTCGAGGGCTGGCGCCGGGCGATGGACGACGCCGGGATCCCCACCGAGGGGCGCCTCTTCGAGGCCCTCTACAACCGCTACGACGCCTACCAGGCCGCCCTGAAGATCCTGTCCGGCCCCGACCGCCCGCCGGCGATCTTCTGCTCCACCGACGACCAGGCGATCGGCCTGCTGCGCGCGGCGCGCGAGCTGCGCATCGACGTGCCGGGCGAGCTGGCCGTGGCGGGCTTCGACGACATCAAGGAGGCGGCGCTGGCCGACCCGCCCCTGACCACCATCGCCTCGGACCGTCCGGCGATGGCCCGGGCCGCGGTGGACCTCGTCCTCGACGACGGGCTGCGGGTGGCGGGCTCCCGGCGCGAGCGCGTGAAGGTCTTCCCCTCGCGGTTGGTGGTCCGCCAGTCCTGCGGCTGCGCGTAGCCCGCCGGCTCACCGAGCGGGACGCCGGACTCACCGCGCGAGGCGTCTTTATATCGGGCATACGCACTTCTGTCGGGCTTCTCAGCGAGCACTCAGGAAGCTCTCATGGTCGGGCGACACGCTCGATGCCATGACCGAGAGCTTCCACCGCAGTGGCGAGTACCCGAACCCCTACGAGGGTCAGCAGCAGGCCCCGGTGAACCCCGAGTGGCCGCCTCCCCCGGCGTACGCCCCGGCGCATGCCCCGCGCAAGCGCACCCGCGGGCCGGTGGCCCTGCTCGCCGCCGTGGCGATCGTCGCGGCCGCGATAGGCGGCGGCACGGCTTACGGCATCCAGGAGCTGGCCGGCGACGACACCGTCGCCTCCAGCTCCACCAGCACCGACGTGGTGCCCTCCAGCCAGAAGGGCACGGTCGCCGGGGTCGCCAAGGCGGTCAGCCCCAGCATCGTCGAGATCAACGCCGACTCCAACGCCGGTTCCTCCACCGGCTCGGGCGTGATCATCACCAGCGGCGGCGAGATCGTCACCAACAACCACGTCGTCTCCGGCGCCTCGAAGATCCGGGTGACGACCAGCGACGGCGAGTCCTACTCCGCGAAGGTCGTCGGCACCGACAGCAAGAAGGACCTGGCGCTGATCGAGGTGCAGGACGGCTCCGGCTTCAAGGCCGCCACGCTCGGCGACTCGGCCGGGGTGCAGGTCGGCGACCAGGTCGTGGCGATCGGCTCGCCCGAGGGGCTGTCCGGCACCGTGACCAGCGGCATCATCTCGGCCCTCGACCGCGACGTCACGGTCCCGACCGAGGCGGGCCAGCAGCAGCCCCAGCAGGGCGACGGCCAGTGGCCGTTCGAGTTCGGCGGACGCCAGTTCAACGGCGACACCGGCAACGACACGACGACGTACAAGGCGCTCCAGACCGACGCGTCCCTCAACCCGGGCAACTCCGGCGGCGCGCTGATCGACATGAACGGCAACATCATCGGCATCAACTCCGCGATGTACTCGCCGGCCGGCCAGGCCTCCTCGTCCTCCGACGCGGGCAGCGTCGGCCTCGGCTTCGCCATCCCGATCAACACGGTGAAGGCCGACCTCGCGAAGCTGCGGGCCGGCTCGACGGACTGAGTCCTCCGCGAAACGGACGGCGCCCGGCACCGCGCTGTGCCGTGCGACGCTGAGAGCGTCAGAGCAGCCCCGTCCCATCACACCCGAGGACCCCGGACCCATGAGCCCCGCAGACGGCGACCGTGACACCCAGCGCATCCTGATCGTCGACGACGAGCCGGCCGTACGCGAAGCGCTCCAGCGCAGCCTGGCCTTCGAGGGGTACGGGACGGAGGTCGCGGTCGACGGTGCGGACGCCCTGGAGAAGGCCGCGGCCTACCGACCCGACCTGGTCGTCCTCGACATCCAGATGCCGCGCATGGACGGACTGACGGCCGCACGCCGCATCCGCGCCGCCGGCGACACGACACCGATCCTGATGCTCACCGCCCGCGACACGGTCGGCGACCGCGTCACCGGCCTGGACGCGGGTGCCGACGACTACCTGGTCAAGCCGTTCGAACTCGACGAGCTGTTCGCCCGGATCCGCGCGCTGCTGCGCCGCAGCTCCTACGCGGCGGCCGTGGGCGCGGCCGGCCCGGCCGACGAGGACGTGCTGGCCTTCGCCGACCTGCGCATGGACCTCGCCACGCGCGAGGTCACCCGGGGCGGTCGCCAAGTGGAGCTGACTCGCACGGAGTTCACGCTGCTGGAGATGTTCATGGCCCACCCGCGCCAGGTCCTCACCCGCGAGCAGATCCTCAAGGCCGTCTGGGGCTTCGACTTCGAACCGTCGTCGAACTCCCTCGACGTCTACGTGATGTACCTGCGCCGCAAGACCGAGGCGGGCGGGGAGCCGCGCCTGGTCCACACGGTGCGCGGGGTCGGCTACGTGCTCCGCCAGGGCGGCGCCGAGTGAACGGGCTCGTGCGCCGCTTCCGCTCCCTGCCGATCCGCTCGCGCCTGGCGCTGCTGGTGGCGGCGGCGGTGGCGTTCGCGGTGGCGGCGGTGTCGGTGAGCTGCTGGTTCATCGTGCAGGGGAAGCTGTACGACGAGATCGACGAGGACCTGAAGTCGTCGGTCGGGCCGGTGCACCCCGACGAGTTCCGGGACCTCGTGGCCACCTGTCCCCAGACCCCGTCCGACGCGCTCGGCGTGGGATCGCGCCCCAAAAGCTACGGGCAGCTGGTCAGGGTCGACGGCAAGGTGTGCCTCTTCCCCAGCTCCACGGCCCAGGTACAGGTCAGCGGCGTCGACAGGTCCGTGGCCAAAGCCCCCGACCCGAACGTGCGGCACTTCCGCGACGGCACCGACACCGACGGCGCCGAGCTGCGCGTCATGACCACGGCACTCGTCGTCAAGGACGACCCCCTGCAGCCGGGCGTGGCCGCGGACTACTCCCTGGTCGTCGCCCTGCCGCTGAAGGGCACCCGGTCCACGCTCAACGAACTGGCGCTGATCCTGCTGCTCGTGTCGGGCGTCGGAGTGCTCGGCGCCGGAGCGGCCGGGCTGGCCGTCGCCCGGGCAGGGCTGCGGCCCGTCGACAAGCTGACCGAGGCCGTCGAGCACGTGGCCCGCACGGAGGACCTGAACATCCGCATCCCCGTCGAGGACGACGGCGAGGACGAGATCGCCCGCCTGTCCCACTCCTTCAACTCGATGACCTCGGCGCTGGCCAGCTCCCGGGACCTCCAGCAACAGCTGATCGCGGACGCCGGCCACGAACTGCGCACCCCTCTCACCTCGCTGCGCACCAACATCGAACTCCTCACCCGCAGCGAGGAGACGGGCCGCCCCCTCCCCGAGGCCGACCGCAAGGCGCTGCTGGCCTCGGTGAAGGCCCAGATGACGGAACTGGCTTCGCTCATCGGCGACTTGCAGGAGCTGTCCCGCCCGGACACCGGCCAGCACTCCGGGCGGGCCCAGATCGTCGCCTGGCACGACACGGTCGAGTCGGCGCTGCGGCGGGCCCGGCTGCGGGGCCCGGACCTGACGATCACGGCCGACGTCGAGCCCTGGTACGTCCGTGCGGAGCCGTCCGCCCTGGAGCGGGCGGTGGTCAACATCCTGGACAACGCGGTGAAGTTCAGCCCCGAGGGCGGCACGATCGACGTACGGCTGTCCGAGGGCGTCCTCACGGTCCGCGACCACGGCCCGGGCATCCCCGCCGACGAACTCCCCCACGTCTTCGACCGCTTCTGGCGCTCCCCGAGCGCGCGCTCCCTGCCGGGCTCGGGCCTGGGCCTGTCGATCGTGGCCCGCACGGTGCAGCAGGCGGGCGGTGAGGTGACACTGTCCCCGGCGGAGGGTGGGGGCACGGTGGCGACAGTCCGCCTGCCGGGAGCGACGGTGCCTCCGCCGGCGAACCTCCCTACCGACTGACGTGCTCCACGAACAACGCCCAGGGTCTCGCGCCGAAGACGAGAACGGGCCCGTCGGGGAGCTTGCTGTCGCGGACGGGGGTCATGCCGGGGCAGTCTTCTGCGACTTCGAGGCAGTTCGTCCCGCCCCCGTCGCTGTAGGAGGACTTGCGCCAACGGACCGTGCCGAGGTCAGTGGCTCTCTTCATGCTCTGCACTCCTCCAGAAGGCGCCTGATGAACGCCGTCGACTCCGGAGGAGTCAGCGCCGCGTCCCTGACGCGATCGTAGGACAAGCGGAAGCGCAGCACCTTGTCCGCGTCCGTGATCGACTCACCGAAGCCGTTGCCCTCCGTCCAGGCGACCGGATCACCCACGCGCCGCCAGAAAAGCCACAGATGGCTGTCCATGAGGTCGTGCACTCCGGCTGTGAAGGGCAGCACCTGGAGTGCGACGTTGGGCAGGTCGGCCGCGTCCAGAAGGTGGGCCAACTGCTCAGCCCACACCCTCGGGTCGGGAACGGACCGCCGCAGCGCCACCTCGTCCAGGATCACGCGCACGTCCGGTGCCGACGCGCGGTAGAGCAACTCCTGCCGCCCCATCCGCGCAGCGACCTGTTCCTCGACTTCCTCGCTGTTGCCTGCCGTTGTCTGGGCGCCCGACAACCCCGACAACACCACACGGGCGTACTCCTCCGTCTGCAGAAGACCCGGCACCCGCAGCTGGAACATCCACATGACCCGTGCCGTCGCCTCGAGGTCCATGAACGCCTTGTACTTGTCCTTGATGACCTCGCGGCGCGCCTCTCGCCACTCGCGAACCAGCAGGCCACCCGACCCGTAGTAGCTGTCCAGGTCCTCCATCACCGCCCGCTTGGACAGCCGCTCGCCCTTCTCCAGCCGGCTCAGGTAGCTCTTGTCGTACCCCGTGTCCTCGGCCAGTCGGCCGAGCGACTTGCCCGCCTGCTCGCGCAGGAACCTCAGCGTGCGTCCCAGGACCGCCCGGCCCGATCCGTCCGCGCCGTCAACAGCGTCCTCCACGTCACCCCTCCCCGTTGCCTGGGCCGCCAGGCAACACCTGGCACCTTCCGCAGCGTACGGGCCGTCCGTGACGATGTGGGCACGAACGGTGATCACCGCTCGTCACACCTCTGCCCCGCCCGAGAAGGGTTCCTTCCGTGCGCCTGCGTGCCGCCGAACTCTGCGAGTGCGTCCTGCTGTTCCTCGTCCGGCTGCTGCTCCCCGCCCGGGGGCGGCACCGTGCCGCCGGGCCCGTCCGGCGGGAACCGGCCGTGCCGCACTCCCCGCCGCCCCCGCTCCCGCCCGGGGAACCCCTGGTCCTGGACACCCCCCTCGTGCGGCCCTACCTCCGCGCCCTGGAGGTCTCCGCATGAGGCTGCTCCCCTGGACCGGTGCCGACGGACAGGCCTGTTACCTGAGCACCGACGACCCGCACAGCCCGCTCTCCCGCCTCGCCGACGACATCGAGGAAGCCCAGCTCGCCTGCGCGGAGCAGGTACTCGAAGGCGTCAGGGCCGTACTGCGCGACGGCAAGGCCGGTGAACACGCCGTGCGCTTCGCGCTCGTCAGAGCCGTGGAATCGCTCGGCGACGCCCTGCGCGTCGCGGTCAGCCGGGGCCAGCGCCTCCACCACGGCGACGAGTGACGTGTCAGTGGAAGCCGAGCGTCCCGGGGGAGTCGACGCACACGGTGACCACCTCCGGCGGGTACGCGTCCTCCCGTTCCGTGAGCGGGATCGGGCATCCCCACGAGGAGGTTCAGCGTCTCGAGGGCGGCGAACTGCTCGTACGGGCTGGGCCGGCGCCGGGGATGCGCGGCTGCGTGGTGGGGGGTACGCATCGATCCGTCCGACCATGCGCACCTGCCCCACCCGCAGCGCGGACCCCGGGTGTGCGACCTACTTCACGATCGTGATCCGGTCGGCCTTCGGCGGCGCGATCGGGCCGGCCGGCGAGGAGTTGGCCGTCAGGTACTGCTCCAGCGCGGTCAGGTCGTCGGCGCCGACGACGTCGTTCGTGCCCTGGCCCAGCGTCGGGAAGCCGTCGCCGCCGCCCGCGAGGAAGCTGTTCGTCGCGACGCGGTAGGTGGCTCCCGGGTCGATGGCCGCGCCGTTCAGCTCGATGCTGTCGGTGACCACCCGGTCGGCACCGGACTTGGTGAGGTCCAGCGTGTACGTCAGACCGGACGAGACCTGGAGGATCTTCGGCGCGGCCGCGTTCGGGCCGGACACCTGCTCCTTGAGCGCCTGGATCAGCTGCGCGCCCGTGAAGTCCTGCAGGTTCACGGTGTTGGCGAACGGCTGGACCGTGAAGCCCTCGGCGTAGGTGACGACGCCGTCGCCCTCACCGGCCTTGGCCGCGTAGGTCAGCGGGGCCCGGATGCCGCCCGGGTTCATCAGCGCCAGGTCGGTCTCCGGGTCGAGCTGCTTGCCGTGGGCGAGCTGCGCGTCCGCGATGAGGTCGCCGAGCGGGGACTCGGTGCCCGTGTTGCCGATGTCGCCGGAGATGTAGCCGATCGGCCGGTTGCCGATGGGCGCGGCCAGCGTGTTCCACTTGCTGATCAGCTCGGTCATGTCGGGCGCCTTGGGGACGTCCCGGGTGACCACGCGGTTGGCGGACTTGACGGCCGTACGGGCGATGTCGCCCGTCCTGCGGTCGTAGGTCAGCGTCGTGTCGGTGTAGAGACGCCCGAAGGACGCGGCCGAGGTGACCATGCGGGGCTTGCCCGCCGGGTCGGCGATGCTGCACACGTACGCGCTGTGCGTGTGGCCGGTGACCAGCGCGTCCACCTGCGGTGTGACGTTCTTGGCGATGTCGACGATCGGCCCGGAGATGCCGTCGCCCGCACCCGGGGAGTCACAGTCGTAGTTGTACGACGTCGACGCCGGGAAGCCGCCCTCGTGGATGAGCGCGACGATCGACTTCACGCCCTTGCGCTGGAGCTCCTCGGCGTACTTGTTGATGGTCTCGACCTCGTCCTTGAAGGACAGGCCCTTGACGCCCTCGGCGGAGACGATGTCCGGGGTGCCCTCCAGGGTCACGCCGATGAAGCCGACCTTGACGCCGTTCTTCTTCCACACCCAGTAGGGCTTGAGGATCGGCTTCTTCGTCTTCTCGTCGAGGACGTTGGCCGCGAGGTAGGGGAAGTCGGCGCCCTCGAACTCCTCGTCCGTGTAGCAGCCGTCCTTCGGGTGGCAGCCGCCGTTCTGCAGGCGGCCCAGCTCCTTGGCGCCCTCGTCGAACTCGTGGTTGCCGACGGAGGTGACGTCGAGGTCGAGCTTGTTCAGCGCCTCGACGGTCGGCTCGTCGTGGAACAGGCCGGACAGCAGCGGGGACGCGCCGACCATGTCGCCGCCGGCCGCGGTGATGGAGTACTTCTCACCCTTGCGGGCCTGGCGCAGGTGCGTGGCGAGGTACTCGACACCGCCCGCGTCGACGGTCTTGGTGGTGCCGTCGGGCTGGTTCTCGGTGACGCGGCCGGAAGAGCCGGCCGGGGGCTCCAGGTTGCCGTGCAGGTCGTTGAAGGACAGCAGCTGCACGTCCTGGTAGCGGCCGTGCCCGTGGCCCCCCTTGCCGTGGTCCTCACCGGCGCTCGCGGAGCCGGGCAGCGCCGCGGCGGCCAGCGCGCCGACGGTGACGACACCGGCGGTGAGCGCGAGGAAACGGTTGGTACGGCGTTTCCGGCGCTCCGGATGCGCCGGTGAAGTGGCTGGCATTCGCCCCCCTGTGGGTCTGCGGTGACAGTGACGTCGTCGCGCGCAGCCTAAAGTCAACGCGCGTAGCGCGACAGGTCTTTCATGGTTACGAGTGGGTTGCTTCTTTGCCGCCGATTTGCCGGTGGTGCCCCGTACCCTCGTACGCATGACCAGCGACGACACCGTACGGCCCGGCCACCCCCGCTCGATCGAGACCCTTGCCGCACTCTCCGCCGAGCAGACCGAGGCCGTGCTCGCACTGCTCGACGAGGCGGCCCGGACCGACGGTCAGCAGGCGGTGTCCGAACAGGGCCGGCTGCAGCTGCGGGGCGGGGAGCGGGAGGGCGTCTCCCATCTGCTGCTCACCGTCGGGGGACAACTCGTCGGATATGCCCAGTTGGAGGACACCGACGAGGTCGAGCCGCCCGCCGCCGAGCTGGTGGTGCATCCCGGGCATCGCGGACACGGGCACGGACGGGCCCTCGGTTCGGCGCTGCTGGCCGCCTCCGGCAAGCGGCTTCGGGTGTGGGCGCACGGCGGGCACTCCGCCGCCCGGCACCTGGCCCAGGTCCTCGGCCTCACCCTCTTCCGCGAACTGCGCCAGATGCGACGCCCCCTGGCCGGTTTCGACGCCCCGGAGCCGGTGCTGCCCGAGGGCGTCTCCGTGCGCACCTTCGAGCCCGGCCGGGACGACGCGGCCTGGCTCGCCGTCAACGCCGCCGCCTTCGCCCACCACCCCGAGCAGGGTTCCCTCACCCAGCGCGACCTGGACGACCGCAAGGCCGAGCCGTGGTTCGACCCGGCGGGCTTCTTCCTCGCCTTCCGCGGCGACGAACTCGTCGGTTTCCACTGGACGAAGGTGCACGCCCGCGAGAACCTCGGCGAGGTGTACGTCCTCGGCGTCGCCCCGGGCGCCCAGGGCGGCGGACTCGGCAGGTCCCTCACGACCATCGGACTGCGCCACCTGGCGGACCGGGGCCTGCCGACCGCGATGCTGTACGTCGACGCCGACAACAAGGCGGCCGTGACGGTCTACGAACGCCTGGGTTTCGCCACGCACGAGGTGGACCTGATGTACCGGACGGAGACGTGAGCCGTACCCGCGGGACCTGACCCCGCGTCCGTCCGGCCGGGGCGCCGCCGACCGGGTCGCGGGCCGCGAGGGGGCGGGCCACGGCCGGGCGGGCCGGCCGAGTCCCTCACGCCCGCGGAGAAGCGGCTCCGGCGGACGGGTGCCGGGCCCAGGCCGGGCGCCAGGTCTCTCCCTGCGGCGGGAGGGGGCGGGTCGCCGTGAGGTGGTCCTGGAGCGCGGTCAGGCCGGGGTGCCGGTTGTCCGTGCGCCGGAGCAGGAAGTGCGGGTAGACCGGGACCGGGTCACGCAGCGGCACCAGCCGCAGGTCGTGACCGACGGGCCAGACGTGCGGGGTCCGTTCGCTGAGGACGGTCGCCACGGTCGGGGACCCGGCGACCGTGTCGAGCAGCGCCTCCAGACCGAAGTTGGGCCCGACGGTGTCGACGGCCGGCCCGAACTGCGCGGCGAACGCCTCGTAGTAGGCGTGCCACTCGGTCCCCGGCACGTTCCCCGGCATCCAGATGCGGTGCCCGGCCAGCTGCGCGGGCGTCACCCAGGGGGCCCGGGCGAAGGCGTGTTCGGGGCCGACGCACAGGTGCAGCGGCTCGTCCAGGACGGGGACGGCCGTGACACCGTCGGGGAGCCGGTGCCCGGGCATGGTGACGGCCCGGAAGGTGGCGTCCACGGCCCCGTCCCGCACCGCCGCCATCGCCGTGTCCGCGTCGAACAGCGTGACGACGTCCAGGGCGGTCCCCGGATGTGCCCGGTGGAAGTCCTGCACGAGCCCGCCGACGGCGGTGCGGCGCCCCACCACGTCCACCCGCAGCGCGCGGTCCGCGCGCCGCACCGCGGCGGCGGCCCGCTCCTCCGCCTGGAGCAGGACCCGGGCGTGCGGCAGCAGGGCCTGTCCGTCGATGGTCAGCTCCGCCCCCCGCGGCGTGCGCACCAGCAGCCGCACCCCGAGGTCCTTCTCCAGCACGGCGATCCGCTTGGAGACGGCCTGCTGGGTGAGGCCGAGATCGACGGCGGCCAGCTGGAACTGCCCGGAATCGGCGATGGCGACGAAGGCCCGCACGGCTTTGAGATCCACACCGCGAGCTTAGTCACACGCCCGGCGGTTGTGCCGGGGTCGACACCGCAGACGACGAGAACCGAGTGAACACGCAGCCGCACAACCGTTGATTGTGGAAAGCAGGCGCCCGGACGGTGTCCGGCTCGCGGTAGCGCACCGTCACGCTTGACTCCTCGACCGTCTTCCACCACCCTTTCACTACTCAATTAGTGAAAGGGTGGTTCAGGCAGTGGTCGAGTACCGCATCGACCGGCGCAGCGGCGTGGCCACCTACGTCCAGATCGTCCAGCAGACCAAGCAGGCCCTGCGCCTGGGCCTGCTGCAGCCGGGTGACAGGCTCCCCACGGCCCGCGAGGTCGTGGAGGCCACCGCCATCAACCCGAACACCGTGCTCAAGGCGTACCGGGAGCTGGAGCGCGAGGGCCTGGTGGAGGCCCGTCGCGGACTCGGCACCTTCGTGCGCCGGTCCCTGGGCGCCGCCCCCGCCGACTCCCCGTTGCGCGCGGAGCTGGACGCCTGGGCGGCCCGGGCCCGCGAGGCCGGCCTGGAGCGCGAGGACGTGGCCGCCCTCTTCACCTCCGTACTCGACGCGCAGTTCACAGACTCCGAGGGGGACGCATGACCGACACCGCCATCGAGGCGGCCGGGCTGGGCAGGAGATTCGGGCGCCGCCGCCCGCCGGCGCTGGACGGGTGCTCCTTCCGGCTCCCCGCGGGCCGCGTCTGCGCCCTCGTCGGGCCGAACGGCGCCGGCAAGTCCACCCTGCTCGCCCTCGCGGCCGGGCTGCTGCGCCCCACCGGGGGCACCGTCAGCGTGCTCGGCACCACCCCGGCGGCGGCCCGTGAGCGTCTCGCTCACGTCGCCCAGAACAAGCCGCTGTACCCCCAGCTCACCGTCGCGGGCACGCTGCGGCTCGGCCGGGACCTCAACCCGCGGCGGTGGGACGCCCGGACCGCCGAGCGGATCGTGGCGGAGGGCGACCTCGACCCCGGTGCCCGTATCCGCTCCCTCTCCGGCGGCCAGCGCACCCGGGTCGCCCTCGCCCTGGCCCTCGGCAAGCGCCCCGAGCTGCTGCTCCTGGACGAGCCGATGGCCGACCTCGACCCTCTGGCTCGGCACCGGCTGATGGGCACGCTCATGGCCGACGCCGCCGAACACGGCACCACCGTTGTCATGTCCTCGCACGTCGTGGCGGAGCTGGAGGGTTCCTGCGACCACCTGCTGCTGCTCGGCGGCGGCCGTGTCCGCCTGGCCGGCCCGCTGGAGGACCTGCTCGCCGCGCACACCCTGGTCACGACCCGCGCGGGTGACTCCCTGGCCCCGCACACCGTGGTCGACTCCCGCACCACCGGCCGCCAGCTGACCGCCCTGGTCCGGCCCGCCGGACCCCTCGGCGACGCACGGCAGGGCCACCGCCCCTCCCTGGAGGAGGTCGTCCTGGCCCATCTGCGTTCCTCCGACGCCCCGCCGCTCCTGCTCGGCACACGGGAGGCCGCCGTATGACCGCCGTGACGGGCGAGGCCCCCGTCGCCGTCCCCCGCTTCCCGGAACCGCGCGGGCTGTTCCTCGCCGTGCTGCGGGTGCACCGCTCGGCTCTGATCTTCTGGATCGGACTGGTGGCGGTGGCCGCGGCGGCACTGCTGTGGGCGCTCGGCCCGGGCGCGGACGCCGCCTGGGCCGAGTACCGGGCGATGGACTGCCACGGGGACAGCCCGAACCCGGGCTGCGACCTGCCCCGACCCGCGATGATGCGCTACGAGACGGTCGTGACGGTGGCCACCGCTCTCCTCGCCCTGCTCCCGGTGTTCACCGGCGCCTGGGCGGGCGGTGCGCTCATCGGCCGCGAGCTGGAGGACGGCACCGCCCGGCTGGTCTGGACCCAGTCGGTCACCCCGGCCCGCTGGCTCGCCGCCGGACTGGCGGTCCCGGCCCTGCTGCTGGTGCCGGGCACCCTCGCGCTGACCCTGCTGCACCGCGCCCTGTGGACCTCGGACAACCACCTGTTCCGTGCCATCGGCTGGTACGAGTGGCACGACGACAGGGTCTTCGAGATCAACGGCGTCCTCGCCACCGTCCAGCCCCTGGCCGCCCTCGCCCTGGGCGTCCTCGCGGGCGTGCTGCTGCGCCGCGCCCTGCCCGCACTGGGTGCCGCCGTCCTGGCCGTGGCGTCGCTGACCTGGGCGCTCGACGAACTGCGCCCGCGTCTGTGGCCGACCCCGCCCGGGACGCGCCCCGTGATGCACGAGCACCCCGCGTCGCACTTCTGGCCCCTGCAACTCGTCGAGGCCGGCATCGTGCTGGCCGTCACCGCCCTGGCCGTCACCGCCGCGTTCGCCCTGCTGCGCCGCACGGCAGGGACCGCATGACCGCCCCGGCGCCGGGGTTCGCCGACACGGGCGGGCTGCTGCGCGCTCTCGCCCGGACACAGCGCACCGCCCTGGTCCTGACCCTGGTGGCCCTGTCCGCCGCGGCGGCGGCCCTGCTCCGGCTGCACGCCCTGGGCGGCCCGGCCCGCGCCGGGCACGGCGCCTGCGCCACCCCGCCGGCCCACGGGCTGCCCTCGTGCGCCGCCGTCGAAGCGATCACGGCCGACGAGATCTACGCCAACGGCCTCGCCGTGCTCGCCTCCCTGCTCACCTGGTCGATGATCCCGGTGGCCGCGTGGGCGGGCGGGGCGCTCGTCGGCCGGGAACTGGAGGACGGCACCGCCCGGCTGGCCTGGACCCAGTCGGTCACCCCGGTCCGCTGGCTGGCCGTGAAGCTGGCCGCCCCGGCCGCGCTGCTCACCGCCGGCACGGGCGGGCTGGTCCTGCTGAACGTCCGGGCGCGCGGGGACGGCGACCCCGACCTGACCGGCGACTGGTACCACCCGGAGGTGTTCGTCTCCACGGGGCCGGTCGCCGTGGCCCAGGTCCTGGCCGGTCTCGGGCTCGGCGCCCTGGCCGCACTGGTCTGGCGCCGGGCCCTGCCCGCCGCGGGCGCGGCCGCCGGGGTGTCCCTGCTGCTGCACGCCCTGCTGGAACGCCACCGGGAGGACCTCTGGCCCACCGTCACCCGCGGCACGGTCGGCAGCCTCGAACTGCCCCGCTCCGCGTTCCAGGTGTCCTGGTACGAACAGACCCCGCACGGCGTCCCGTTCTCCCGCGCGACGTTCCACCCCGAGTCGCACTTCCGGCCCCTGCAGTACGTGGAGACCGGCGTGCTCCTGGCCGTGGCCGCCACCGCCACGGCCGCCGCCTTCCTCCTCCTGGCCCGCCGCCTGCCCTGAACCCGGTCCGCGCGTCCGTTCACGGGGGGACGGACGCGCGGACCGCGCCGGAGGAGAACCGGGCCCGTCTCCACAGCCCGAGCACGGCCCCGCGGCCCGCTCCCGGCACCCCCTCACGCCCCACCCACCCCCCTGGCACCCCGGCGAGCCGCCCCCCGGTGTCCCGCACGTCATGTCTCCGTAACCATCGATTCAGACGGGCTTGCGACGCTCGGCCAATGAATCCCGCCGTGCCAGAGCCTTCGCCGCCCCCGGAGGGGCCCGCGGGGAACGGGAGCACTCGTGAGACTCCCCCGCTCCCGCCCGCGCTCTCCGACGCGCCCGTGATGCTCGCGGCGCGGAAGAATGGGTCCATGAGCCAGCCGAACACCCAGGCACAGGTCCAGCACCCGCAGCCCTCCGTGGGCTCCATCGCGGCCCACCGCCCGCACACGGTCGCGGCCGTCGTGTCCGATCTGGAACCCGACATCGACGCCGACCTCGACGCCTACGAGGAGTCGCCGAACGACGGGCCCCAGCTGCCCCAGGGCCGGTTCCTGGACCGGGAGCGCAGCTGGCTCGCGTTCAACGAGCGCGTGCTCGAACTCGCCGAGGACCCGAACACGCCCCTGCTGGAGCGGGCCAACTTCCTCGCGATCTTCGCCAGCAACCTGGACGAGTTCTTCATGGTCCGGGTCGCCGGCCTGAAGCGCCGCATCGCCACCGGTGTGGCCACCCGCTCCGCCTCCGGTCTGCAGCCCCGCGAGGTGCTGGAGATGATCTGGGCGCGCTCGCGCGAGCTGATGGCCCGGCACGCCGCCTGCTACCACGAGGACGTCGCCCCCGCACTCGCGGAGGAGGGCATCCACCTGGTCCGCTGGAGCGAGCTGCAGGAGAAGGAGCAGGCCCGCCTGTTCACCCTGTTCCGGCACCAGATCTTCCCCGTGCTGACCCCGCTGGCGGTCGACCCGGCGCACCCCTTCCCCTACATCTCCGGCCTGTCGCTGAACCTGGCCGTCGTCGTGCGCAACCCCGTCACCGGCCACAAGCACTTCGCCCGGGTCAAGGTGCCGCCGCTGCTGTCCCGCTTCCTGGAGAGCTCCCCCGGCCGCTACGTCCCCGTCGAGGACGTCATCGCCGCGCACCTGGAGGAGCTGTTCCCGGGCATGGAGGTGCTGGAGCACCACGCCTTCCGCCTCACCCGCAACGAGGATCTGGAGGTGGAGGAGGACGACACCGAGAACCTGCTCCAGGCCCTGGAGAAGGAGCTCATGCGGCGCCGCTTCGGCCCGCCGGTGCGCCTGGAGGTCGAGGAGTCCATCGACCGCGACGTCCTGGACCTGCTGGTGCGCGAGCTGAAGATCAGTGAGGCGGAGGTGTACCCGCTGCCGGGCCCGCTGGACCTCACCGGCCTGTTCCGCATCGCCTCGCTGGACCGGCCGGAGCTGAAGTACCGCAAGTTCGTCGCCGGCACGCACCGCGACCTCGCCGAGGTCGAGTCGGCGTCCGCGCCCGACATCTTCGCCGCGCTGCGCGAGCGGGACGTGCTGCTGCACCACCCGTACGACTCGTTCTCCACGTCCGTGCAGGCCTTCCTGGAGCAGGCGGCCGGCGACCCGGACGTCCTCGCCATCAAGCAGACCCTGTACCGCACCTCCGGCGACTCCCCGATAGTCGACGCCCTCATCGAGGCCGCCGAGTCCGGCAAGCAGGTCCTGGTCCTGGTCGAGATCAAGGCGCGTTTCGACGAGCACGCCAACATCAAGTGGGCCCGCAAGCTGGAGGAGGCCGGCTGCCACGTGGTCTACGGCCTGGTCGGGCTGAAGACCCACTGCAAGCTGTCGCTGGTGGTCCGCCAGGAGGGCGAGACACTGCGCCGCTACAGCCACGTCGGCACCGGCAACTACCACCCGAAGACGGCCCGCCTCTACGAGGACCTCGGTCTGCTCACGGCCGACCCGCAGGTCGGCGCGGACCTCTCGGACCTGTTCAACCGGCTCTCCGGCTACTCCCGCCGCGAGACCTACCGCAGGTTGCTCGTCGCCCCCAAGTCCCTGCGCGACGGGCTGGTCTCGCGGATCACCAAGGAGATACAGCACCACCGCGCGGGGCGTCCCGCGTACGTCCGCATCAAGGTCAACTCGATGGTCGACGAGGCCGTCATCGACGCCTGCTACCGCGCCGCCCAGGCCGGTGTGCCGGTGGACATCTGGGTGCGGGGCATCTGCGCCGTGCGCCCGGGCGTGGCCGGCCTGTCGGAGAACATCCGGGTCCGCTCGATCCTGGGCCGGTTCCTGGAGCACTCCCGGGTCTTCGCCTTCGGCAACGGCGGCGAGCCCGAGGTGTGGATCGGCAGCGCCGACATGATGCACCGCAACCTCGACCGCCGGATAGAGGCCCTGGTCCGGGTCACCGACCCGGCCCACCGGGCGGCACTGAACCGGCTGCTGGAGACCGGCATGTCGGACTCCACCGCCTCCTGGCACCTCGGCCCGGACGGCGACTGGACCCGGCACGCCACCGACGCGGACGGCCAGCCCCTGCGCAACGTCCAGGAGATGCTCATAGACGCCCGGAGGCGCCGGCGTGGCACAGCGACACCTTGACCCGACGGACCCCCGGCCCGGGACCGTCGGGCCCGTGGCGGACACCCGGCCCGCAGCCGTCGGGCCCGCCCCCACCGGTGACGCCCTCGCGGGCTATCTGCGGGCACAGGCCACGGAGTTCCTCCGGGCGCTGCGCCTGCACCGGGAGACGGGGTCGGGGGCGCACGGCTCGGAGGGCTCGGCCGAAGCGGCCCGCGCCCTGCGCCGCTCGGCCCGCCGGATCAGCGCCAGCCTGCACACCTTCCAGCCGCTGCTGGACGCCGACTGGTGCGAGGCGATGCGCCCCGAACTGGCCTGGGTGTCGGGCACGCTGGCGATGGAGCACGCCTGCACGTCCCGCCTGGAACGCCTGCTGGCGGCCCTGCACCGCCTGTCGGGCTCCACGGCGTTCCCGGCACAGCCGGGCGGTCCGGCCGGCCCGCCCCCCGGTGGCCGGGCCGCCGGAGCGGCGACCGCCCCGGCCGGGACTGCCGCCCGGGGCACCACCGCGGCCCCGGAGCGCGGCAACCTCACCGTCGGGGCGGCGAAGGCGGGCGCCCTGCTCGATCGCCAGCTGACCCTCGCCCGCACCCGCGCCCACTCCACCGCCCTGCAGGCCCTGGGCAGCAGCCGCTTCCACGCCGTCGCCGACAAGGTCGCCGTCCTGGCCAGCGAGGTCCCCCTCACCGGCACGGCCGCCACGACCGACCTGCGCCCCCTCGCCGCGGCGGCCGAGGAGCGGCTCACCGACGCCGTGACGGCCCTGCCGCTGGTCACCGCGGGCAACCCGTACAACGCCGCGGCCCTCGTGCACGGCCTGTCCCCGGACACGGTCGCGCACCCCCAGGACGCACCCTGGCACCAGGTCCGCCTGCTGCTGCGCCTGCACCGCTACGCCCGCGAGACGGTCAGCGGCCCCCGGGGCAACGCCGTCGTGGACCTGCGCCTGCTCGCCGCGGGCCAGGCACTGAACCTGCACCGGGACGCCTCGGAGGCGGCGGCCGCGGCGGCCCAGGCGGCCCGTACCCCGCGGATCGCCCCGGCCACGGCGTACGCGCTCGGGGTGCTCCACGCCGACCAGCGGCACGAGGTGGAGGCGGCACGTTTCGCGTTCCAGCAGGCATGGCAGAAGGAGACCGTCGGCGCGTGACGACCCGGGCCGGGCGGCAGGAGGCGGTGAACGGTGTGAGCACCCCCGAGGACACCACGGTCCTGGCGGCCGGCTGCGTCCTGTGGCGCCGCTCCCGGGCCGGCGGGCCCGAGCTCTGCCTGGTCCACCGGCCGAAATACGACGACTGGTCGTGGCCCAAGGGGAAACTGAAGCACGGCGAGGAGGCCCTCGCGGGCGCACTGCGCGAGGTGGCCGAGGAGACGGGCTGCCGGGCCGTGCCGGGCCCGGAGCTGTCCACCCTGCGGTACCTGGCGGGCGGCCGCCCCAAGCAGGTCCGGTACTGGGCGGCCGAGGCCGTGTCCTGCGCGTTCACCCCGTCCGACGAGGTCGACCGGGTCCTGTGGCTGGCACCCGCCGCCGCCCGCGACCGGCTCACCCAGGCCCACGACCGGCCCCTGGTCGACGAGCTGCTCGCCACGCTGCGGCTGCCCGGAACGCCCGAGTGACCGGCTGACCGGCTGCCCGGCTGCCCGATCGACTGACCGGAGTGTCCGATTTCGTCCGCGGAAGCGGAATGCCGGCGTGCCCTCCCCGTGAGCATTCCGTTACCTCACCAGGCCTTAGGCAGGGGTTCACCCCTCGTTCATGTGCGGCCATCGGCTCCTTCACCTGATCTGCCTAATTTCGGCCTTACCGACGCGAGCCGCGCCAACCGAGCGGGTCAGCGTCCGCGTCACTCAGACTTCGCACGCCGCCGATTCAGGACGGCGGCTCCTGGAAGGAACAAAAGTGAAGCTTCAGCGCATGAACCGGCGGGCCCTCGCTCTCGGTGCTCTCGCCGTCTCCGGCGCCCTGGCCCTCACGGCGTGCGGCTCCGACGACACCGGCGGCAACAGCGACGGCGGCGGCTCCTCCAACGCCGCGGCGCCGAGCAACGTCAAGTGCGACGACGCCAAGGGGCAGCTGCTCGCCGACGGCTCCTCCGCGCAGAAGAACGCCATCGACGCCTGGGTGAAGCAGTTCACCGCCGCCTGCCAGGGCGTGCAGATCAACTACAAGGGCGGCGGCTCCGGTGCCGGCGTCACCGCGTTCACCCAGGGCCAGGTGGCCTTCGCCGGTTCCGACTCGGCGCTGAAGCCCGACGAGGTCGCCGCCTCCAAGAAGGTCTGCTCCGGCGGCCAGGGCATCGACCTGCCGATGGTCGGCGGCCCGATCGCGGTCGGCTACAACGTCAACGGCGTCGACAACCTCGTCCTGGACGCCCCGACCCTGGCGAAGATCTTCAACAACCAGATCACCAACTGGAACGACAAGCAGATCCAGAAGCTGAACCCCGACGCGAAGCTCCCGGACCTGAAGATCCAGGCGTTCCACCGCTCGGACGACTCCGGCACCACCGACAACTTCACCAAGTACCTGATCGCCACCGCCAAGAGCGACTGGCCCTACGACGGCGGCAAGACCTGGCAGGCCAAGGGCGGCCAGTCCGCCTCCGGCTCCTCCGGTGTCGCCCAGCAGGTGAAGCAGACCAACGGCGCCATCGGCTACTTCGAGCTGTCGTACGCCAAGGACGGCCTGAAGACCGTCGACCTGGACACGGGCGCCGCCCAGCCGGTCAAGGCCACCGTCGAGAACGCCACCAAGGCCATCTCCGAGGCCAAGGTCGTCGGCACGGGCAAGGACCTCGCGCTGGAGCTGAACTACGCCACCAAGGCCGAGGGCGCCTACCCGATGGTCCTGGTCACCTACGAGATCGTCTGCGACAAGGGCAACAAGGCCGACACGCTGCCCGGCACCAAGGCGTTCCTGCGCTACATCGCCTCCGAGGACGGCCAGAAGATCCTCGCCGAGAACGACTACGCGCCGATCCCCGACGACATCATCGCCCAGGTCCGCACCACCATCGAGAGCCTGAGCTGACCCGCGTGCGGCCCGGTCCCCACCCCGGGGCCGGGCCGCACCGTCCGGTGCACCGCCGCCAGTGGCCGTACCCCGCGTACGGCTCCGCAGACCGGAGAACCCGATGGGCACACCCACACAGATAACCGACGCACCTCCCCCCGCCTCGCAGCCGGCGATCGACAAGCGCGCCGCGCGCGGCGCCACCCGGCCCGGGGACCGGATCTTCCTCGGCCTCTCCCGGGGTTCCGGCATCCTGCTGCTGGTGATCATGGCCGCGATCGCGGTCTTCCTCACCTACCGGGCCACCCTCGCCATCAGCAAGGACGAGGGCAACTTCCTCACCACCTTCCAGTGGGACACCAACCTCGTCCCGCCGAACTTCGGCATCGCCGTCCTGGCCTTCGGCACGGTGGTCTCCTCGATCATCGCCATGGTCATCGCGGTCCCGGTCGCCGTGGCCATCGCGCTGTTCCTCACCCACTACGCCCCGCGCCGGCTGCGCGGCCCGATCGCCTACGTGATCGACCTGCTCGCCGCCGTGCCGTCCATCGTCTACGGCCTGTGGGGCGCCCTGGTCCTCGTCCCGCACATGAACGGCCTGTTCGGCTGGCTGAACGACTACCTCGGCTGGACCGGCATCTTCTCGTGGGAGGGCGGCGCCCCGCGCTCGATGCTGACCGTCGGCATCCTGCTCGCGATCATGATCCTGCCGATCATCACCAACGTGAGCCGCGAGGTCTTCCGCCAGGTCCCGCAGATGCACGAGGAGGCCGCGCTGGCCCTCGGCGCCACCCGCTGGGAGGTGATCCGCATGGCGGTCATCCCCTTCGGCCGCTCCGGCGTCATCTCCGCCTCCATGCTCGGCCTCGGCCGCGCCCTCGGCGAGACCATGGCCGTCGCCACCGTCCTCTCCCCGACCTTCGACATCCAGGCCAGCCTGCTGGACCCGGGCGGCGGCACGTTCGCCCAGAACATCGCCAGCAAGTTCGGTGAGGCCACCGAGTTCGGCCGCGACGCGCTGATCGCCTCCGGCCTGGTCCTGTTCGTCATCACCCTGCTGGTCAACGGCGCGGCCCGCGCGATCATC
The DNA here is from genome assembly GCF_036857595.1 of Streptomyces sp. AHA2. Classification (NCBI taxonomy): domain Bacteria; kingdom Bacillati; phylum Actinomycetota; class Actinomycetes; order Kitasatosporales; family Streptomycetaceae; genus Streptomyces; species Streptomyces sp. AHA2. Next base: position 18,852 of record NZ_JAUQWJ010000012.1, on the reverse strand, counting down.
GCCCGCCGCAAGGAGTACTCGGGGGCCAACGCATGAGCACCGCAACCCTGACCCCCAAGGGCCCCAGCAGCCTGCGCGGCGCCCGCCTGCCCAAGTGGTCCCCCTACGCCATCGCAGGCGGCTCGATCGCCCTCGCGGTCGGCATCGGCCTCGCCGCCGGACTGCACAGCCGCGTCCAGTGGGGCCTGATCGCCGCGATCCTCTACGTCGTCGCCACCTACGCCATCGCCACGGCCGTCGAAGGCAAGCGGCAGGCCAAGGACCGCATCGCGACCTCCCTCGTCTGGGTCGCCTTCCTGCTGGCCGTGGTACCGCTGGCCTCGCTGGTCTGGTCGACCGTGGTGCGCGGTGTGAAGGTCCTCGACGTCTACTTCCTGACGCACTCGATGGGCGTCGTCGCCGACACCGAACCCGGCGGCGGCATCTACCACGCCATCCTCGGCACCCTGGAGCAGGTCGGACTCGCCACGGTGATGGCCGCGCCGATCGGCGTGCTCACCGCGATCTACCTCGTCGAGTACGGCCGGGGCAACCTCTCCCGGGCCATCACGTTCTTCGTCGACGTCATGACCGGCATCCCGTCGATCGTCGCGGGCCTGTTCATCCTCAGCCTGATGCTGATGTTCGACATGCAGCCCTTCGGCTTCGCCGGCTCGCTGGCCCTGGCCATCCTGATGATGCCGGTGGTGGTGCGCTCCACGGAGGAGATGCTCAAGCTCGTCCCGAACGAGCTGCGCGAAGCCTCCCTGGCGCTCGGCATCCCGAAGTGGCGCACCATCCTGAAGGTGGTCCTGCCGACCTCCATCGGCGGCATCACCACCGGCATCATGCTGGCGATCGCCCGCATCACCGGCGAGACCGCCCCCGTGCTGCTGCTGGTCTGGGGCAACGCGTTCATCAACGCCAACCCCTTCGAGGGCGCGCAGGCCTCCCTGCCGCTGTACATCTACCAGCAGTACGCCAACAGCGCGGGCTCCGGCGCGGCGTACGACCGTGCCTGGGCGGCCTCGCTGACCCTCATCGCCTTCGTGATGCTCCTGAACCTGGTGGCCCGCGGCATCGCCCGCTGGAAGGCCCCGAGCACCGGTCGCTGACGCGGCCATTCAGCGACCGACCGAGTCTGGAAGTGAAGTAGTCATGGCCAAGCGAATCGACGTAAGCGGACTGACCGCCTACTACGGCTCCCACAAGGCGATCGAGGACATCTCGATGACCGTCGAGCCGCGTTCGGTGACGGCGTTCATCGGCCCCTCCGGCTGCGGCAAGTCGACGTTCCTGCGCACCCTGAACCGCATGCACGAGGTCACCTCGGGCGGCCGCGTCGAGGGCAAGGTGCTCCTGGACGACGAGGACCTGTACGGCACGGGCATCGACCCGGTGTCGGTCCGCCGCGAGGTCGGCATGGTGTTCCAGCGGCCGAACCCGTTCCCCACGATGTCGATCTTCGACAACGTGGCGGCGGGCCTGCGGCTGAACGGCAACTACAAGAAGAGCGAGCTCTCCGACATCGTGGAGCGCTCCCTCAAGGGCGCGAACCTCTGGAACGAGGTCAAGGACCGCCTGAACAAGCCCGGCTCGGGCCTGTCCGGCGGCCAGCAGCAGCGTCTGTGCATCGCCCGCGCCATCGCGGTCGAGCCGAACGTCCTGCTCATGGACGAGCCCTGCTCGGCGCTCGACCCCATCTCCACGCTGGCGATCGAGGACCTGATCTGCGAGCTGAAGGAGCGCTTCACGATCGTCATCGTGACGCACAACATGCAGCAGGCGGCCCGGGTCTCCGACCGCACGGCGTTCTTCAACCTCTCCGCGGTCGGCCAGCCCGGCAGGCTCATCGAGATCGACGACACGGAGCGCATCTTCTCCAACCCGTCGGTCCAGGCCACCGAGGACTACATCTCCGGCCGCTTCGGCTGATCGTCCCGCCGGTACTCCTCGCGGTGCTGCATGGCGGTGCCACCGCGAGGCCGAAAAAGGGCCCGCCCCCACTCCCGGGGGCGGGCCCTCTCGCGTCGTGCGGAGCGGCGCGGGCGTCCTACAGGAACGCCAGGTTCACGATCCCGAAGGCCGCCGCGGCCACCAGGGCCGCTGCCGGCATCGTGATGAACCAGCCCAGGATGATGTTCTTGGCGACACCCCAGCGCACCGCGTTCAGGCGCTTGGTGGCGCCCACGCCCATGATGGCGGAGGTGATCACGTGGGTCGTGGAGATGGGCGCCTTGAAGAGGAACGCCGTGGTGAACATGATCGAGGCGCCCGTGGTCTCCGCCGCGAAGCCCTGCGGCGGGTCCAGCTCGATGATCTTCCGGCCGAGGGTGCGCATGATGCGCCAGCCGCCCGCGTAGGTGCCCAGCGACAGCATCACCGCACAGACGATCTTGACCCAGACCGGGATGGGGTCGCCGTAGTCCTCGACGTCGGCGATGACCAGGGCCATCACCACGATGCCCATGGTCTTCTGCGCGTCCTGCAGACCGTGGCCGAGGGCCATGCCCGCGGCGGACACCGTCTGGGCGATGCGGAAACCGCGCTTGGCCTTGTGCGGGTTGGAGCGCCGGAATATCCACAGGATCGCCGTCATCACCAGGTAACCGGCGATCAGGCCGACCACCGGCGAGATGAACATCGGGATGACGACCTTGTCCAGCACGCCGTGCCAGTAGACCGTCGTGCCGCCGGCCAGCGCCGCGCCCACCATGCCGCCGAACAGCGCGTGCGAGGACGAGGACGGCAGGCCGAAGTACCAGGTGATCAGGTTCCAGGTGATCGCGCCGACGAGCGCGGCGAAGAGGATGCCCATCCCCTTCGACCCCTCGGGCGTCTGGATCAGCCCCTCGCTGACGGTCTTGGCGACTCCCGAGCCCAGGAAGGCGCCGGCCAGGTTCATGACGGCGGCCATCGCCAGCGCGGCCTTCGGCGTCAGCGCCCGGGTGGACACGGACGTGGCGATGGCGTTCGCCGAGTCGTGGAAGCCGTTGGTGTACGTGAAGAAGAGCGCGACCCCGATGGTCGCGACCAGGGCGAAGGTGTCCATGAAGGGCTCAGGACTCCTTGACGGCGATGGTCTCCACCGTGTTCGCCACGTGCTCGAACGCGTCAGCCGCTTCCTCCAGCACGTCCACGATCTGCTTCAGCTTCAGCACGTCCATGGCGTCGTACTTGCCGTTGAAGAGGTGCGCGAGCAGCTTGCGGTGGATCTGGTCGGCCTGGTTCTCCAGACGGTTGACCTCGATCCAGTACTCGGTGAGGTTCTCCATCGTCCGCAGGTGCGGCATCGCCTCGGCGGTCAGCTCCGCCGCGCGCGCCAGCACCTCGATCTGCTGGTCGACGCCCTTGGGCAGTTCCTCGATGTTGTAGAGGACGACCAGGTCGACGGCCTCCTCCATGAAGTCCATGATGTCGTCGAGGGACGAGGCGAGGGAGTAGATGTCCTCGCGGTCGAACGGCGTGATGAACGAGGAGTTCAGCTGGTGGAAGATCGCGTGCGTGGCGTCGTCACCTGCGTGTTCCGCTGCCCGCATACGCTCTGCGATCTCGGCCCGGGCGGAAGTGTCCGCCCCGAGCAGTTCCATCAGGAGCTTCGAGCCCGTGACGATGTTGTCCGCGGAGGCGGCGAACATGTCGTAGAAGCTCGTCTCCCTGGGGGTCAGACGAAAGCGCACGTGGGGTCCTCGGGGTGCTTCGGTTTCGGTCAGGCTGATGCTAGGCGCAACATCCGGCCACGGCTATCGGGCCGCCCACCAGTGTCGCCCATCGGGCACAGTGATGAGCACGGGGGCGGCCCCAGGCCCGTGTACCCCGGAAACTTCGGTACCATATACCCAGTAGGGGTATATGTCGGCGCACTGCCCACCAGGAGGACGCGATGACCGACGTGACCGACACGACAGATGTCGCGCATGTCACCCACGGCACCGCCGACACCACCGGTGCGGACGTCGTGACCGACCACGACCACGGGACGCACGGGTACCACAAGCAGAAGGACGAGCACCTCAAGCGGCTGCGCCGCATCGAGGGCCAGATCCGCGGCCTGCAGCGCATGGTCGACGAGGACGTCTACTGCATCGACATACTCACGCAGGTCTCCGCCTCCACCAAGGCCCTGCAGTCCTTCGCGCTGCAGCTGCTGGAGGAGCACCTGCGGCACTGCGTCGCCGACGCGGCCCTCAAGGGCGGTGACGAGATCGACGCCAAGGTGAAGGAGGCGACCCAGGCGATCGCCCGCATGCTGCGGACCTGACCCGGGGCCCCTGCCGCTCAGCGCCCGGCGGCGGCGCGCTCCTCGGCCACCTTCAGCACCTCGTCGATGCTCTCCAGGCTGAGCCGCTCCTGCGCGGCCGACGCGGCGATGATCAGCTCGCCGCACAGCTCGATCTCGGCGAGAGCCACGTGGTCCTGAACTGCCGTACCGCCGACCGGAGCCACGCGCATCACCTCGTCTCTGCCGTTACCGGCTTCCTAGAGTAGGGAGCGGCGCACGCACCGCGCATGGCACGGACGGGCTAGTTCGCGCCGGTCACTCCTCGGCGATCCGGCCCGCGTAGATGTCGCCGCCCTCCGGCAGCCGGACGCGCGCCGGAGCGCCGAAATCGTAGAGCAGCGTGGTCGAGGCGACGGCCACCGGGTTCTTCTGCTGCCCGTTCAGGAAGCTGAAGCGGTGGCGCACCTTGCGGATGCGCCCCTCGTCGTCGAGGTAGACGTCGAAGGGGACCTCGGCCGTGGCGAACCCCTTGCCCGCCGCGCGCAGCGAGCCCGCGCTGCCGTCGGAGGCCCGCCGGGCCGCTGCACCGAGATCGGCCGTCCCCCGGTAGTGCCGCACCGCCGTGCCCGCGACCTCGGTCTCGCCCACGTACGTCGCCGTCCGCGTCCCGCGCAGCACCTCCGCCGCCGTGAGCGGATCGGTGGCCCCGCCGGTGACGAGGTTGCCGTCGGTCAGGGTCCGGGTGTCCACCCGCACCCACTTGTCCGGCGGGACACCGGCGCCCCGGTTCTTCATGTACAGCGCGCCCGGCGCGAGCAGCTCGGTGATGGGCCGGCTCCCGGTGGGCTCGGCCGGGTCCTGCGGCAGCAGCACCTTCAGCCGGCCCGTGTGGCGCCGGAAGTCGTACACCCCGGCGCCCCGGATCGTCACCCGCGTCCCGCCGGCCGCCATCTCCATCGACGTGCGCGCCCGGGCACTGCCCGCGTCCACCAGCCGGTCGGCGGCCCCGCGCAGCACGGCGACGGCGTCCCCGCCCCGGGAGTCCCCGGCGACGGCGTCCCCGCCGGCGCACCCGCCCGCACCCAGCCCCGTCACGGCCACGACCCCGGCCGCGACGAGAGCCGCACCCGTCCGCCCGCGCCGCCGTTCCCGCTGCCGCCCAGTCATCGCCTGCCTACCCCCAAGCCGGTACGTCCGTCACGGGCCCCCTGTTGTTCCGGTTAACGACGGGTATGTGCCCCCGTCACGCGGGCACCGGCCGCCCGCCACCCGAGCACGTCATCCGGGGTGGGTAACGTGGTCGCCGTGGCACAGCAGGACGGGCCGGAGCCCGACCCCGATCTCCTCGAACACCGCACGACGACCCAGGAGAAGGGCCGCTTCTGCATGGCCCGGTGCACCTGCGGCTGGCACGGCCCGGCGAGAAGGGCCCGCAGCCAGGCCCGCACGGACGCGGAGAACCACGCGACCGGCTGAACCGGACCCACCGCGCCGACGACCGCCAGGCCGACGCCCCCCCGGACGGGACGCCCGAGCCCGCCGCCGCGAGGACGACCGCCTCTCGGTACCCGCCGGCCGGGATCCGCCGCTTCGGCGACGGGCTCCTCGACGCACCCACCGGCCCGACTCCACCACCCGGCAGGTCACCGTCATCGGCACCCACCGGCCCGACTCCACCACCCGGCAGGTCACCGTCATCGGCACCCACCGGCCCGACCCCACCACCCGGCAGGTCACCGTCATCGGCACCCATCGGCCCGGTTCCGCCACTCCCGTGGCGAACCGCTGCCGGCACCCGCCGACCGAGCCCCGCCGTCCAGCCGGTGATCGCCGGCCACGGCCGGGCCGCAGGCGAGGGGGGCGGCGCACGCCACGCTCCGTCCCCCCGCCGTGGAACCCGCGTCGCCGCCACCCCGTCTCCCACGGCGGAACCACCGGGAGGCCCCATGGAACGGCGCACAGTCCTCACCGCCGGCACCGCGGCGATCGCCGCCGCCGCGACCCCTTTCAGCACCGCCTGCACCCCGCCGGGCGCCCGCTCCGGGCCCCCGGCGGCGACCCCGCGCACCACCACGGCCTCGAAGTCCACGGCGGCCGACTGGTCCGCCCTGGCCCGGGACCTGGACGGTCCCCTGGTCCGCCCGGGAGACGCGGCCTGGAAGACGGCCCGCCAGCTGTACAACACCCGCTTCGACGGCCTCAGTCCCGCGGCGGTCGCCTACGTCTCCCACGCGGACGACATCCGCACCGCCCTGGCCTACGCCCGCACCCACGCCCTGCGCGTGGCGATCCGCAACGGCGGCCACTCCTACGCCGGCTGGTCCTCCGGCGACGGACGGCTGGTCCTCGACGTGTCGAAGCTCAACCGCGTGCGCGCCTCCGGCGACAGCGCGGTCGTCGGCGCCGGCGCCAAACTCATCGACGTCTACCGCGCGCTGGCCGCCAAGGGCGTCACCATCCCCGCCGGCTCCTGCCCCACGGTCGGCGTCTCCGGGCTGACCCTCGGCGGCGGTCACGGCGTGGTCTCCCGGGCCTACGGACTGACCTGCGACAGCCTCACCCGCGCCACGCTGATCACCGCGGACGGCAGGCAGCTCACCGCCGACTCCCGCGAGAACAAGGACCTGTTCTGGGCCCTGCGCGGCGCGGGCAACGGCAACTTCGGCGTGGTGACGGAGCTGCACTTCAGGACCCACCCGGCCCCGCAGGGCGTCTCGGCGTACCTGTCCTGGCCCTGGTCGAAGGCCGCGGCGGTGGTGCGGGCCTGGCAGGAGTGGGGCCCCTCGCAGCCCGACGAGATCTGGTCGTCCCTGCACCTGGCGAACGCCGCCGGGGGCACCCCGACCGTCTCGGTCGCCGCCTTCTCCCTGGGCACGTACGGCGAGTTGAAGAACGCCGTGGACCGTCTCGCCGACCGGGTCGGCGCCCCGGCCCGCAGCGTCTCCCTGAAGCGCCGCTCCTACGAGGAGTCCATGGAGGTGTACGCGGGCTGCTCCTCGTTCCCGACGGACGCGCAGTGCCATCTGCCCGGTACGACTCCGGGCCGCTCGCCGAAGGGGGCACTGGGCCGCGAGACGTACGCGGCGGCCTCGGACTTCTTCGACCGCTCGCTGTCCGCGGCCGGCGTCCGCACGCTCCTGGCCCAGATCGCGTCCGTGCGCGGCGGCACCGGCAGCATCGCCCTCACGGCCCTGGGCGGCGCGGTGAACCGCGTCTCCCCCACCGCCACGGCGTTCGTCCACCGCCGTTCGCGGATGCTGGCCCAGTACATCGGCGCCTGGCGGGCCGGGACGAGCGGCGCGACGGCCCGCGACTGGCTGGCGTCGGCCCACCGGGCGATGCGTCCGCACGCCTCGGGCGCGGCCTACCAGAACTACACGGACCCGACGCTGACCGACTGGCGCAAGGCCTACTACGGGGACGCGGCGACCCGGCTGGCCAAGCTGAAGAAGCAGTACGACCCGGACCGCTTCTTCACCTACCCCCAGGCGCTGTGAACCCGGGCCACGGCCGGGAAGGGGCCTAGGCGGCCAGGTCCCGCTCGGAGGTGCGGTCGGTGCGCGCCTCGGGGATCACGGTGTCCTGGCCGGACGCCCCTCCCCGGGCCCGCACCAGCCACCCCGCGCGGGGCGACCGCTCGACGGCCTTGACCAGCGGCGTCAGCAGGGCCATGGCGACGGGCGACAGCAGCAGGGCGACCGCCGTGCCGAGCGCGAAACCGCCCACGACGTCCGTCGGGTAGTGCACGCCCATGTAGACCCGGATGAACCCGCCGAACAGCGCCAGCACCAGGCCGACGAGCCCGAACCTGCGGTTGGCGACGAAAAGCCCGACCGCCAGTGCCATGACGATCGTGGCGTGGTCGCTGACGAACGAGTAGTCGGTCTTGCCCTGGACGAGCACGTCGAGACCCTGATGGTCCAGGAAGGGCCGGGGCCGCTCGACGAAGCCCCGTATCGGCACGTTCACCAGGACCGCCACGCCCGCGGCCAGCGGCGCCCACACCAGGGCGGCCACGGTGGAGGCCGCGTCCTCCCCGCCGCGCCGCCGCACGGACCACCAGCAGCCGAGCACGAGCAGGACGATGGCGAGCAGCAGCCCGTATTCGCCGACATACTCCATGACCCGGTCGAACCACGGCGGCGCGGCCTTGGCGAGGCCGTTGATGTCGTAGAGCAGGTCGACGTCGGGGTTCGACCCGGAATCGGCGAGTCCAGCCATGGTGCTGCGGCCCCTTCGTCGTCTCTGCGGCGCACCCGTGCGTGCGCCGTGCCTGCCACCCCCGTGGGTTGTAGATCCGCTTCCGCTGTACGCGTGCGTGCCACGCGCTCCCTGACGTCTGCTCGGCTACGACATCAGGAACGCACGGTCCCCGTTGATACGTTCCACACTCCACCGAATGATCACGCAGACGTTATCGAAGAGAGATACGTCGTCGCAGCTCAGGGGGTGGGTTCACGCTCGGTTCACACCGTGGTGGGCAGCGCTTTCGCGCCATCTTCGGTGACGCGCGTGGCCCCGAAGTAGTCAGGCGTGTCGATCGGGTCGAACCGGATGACCGCGCCGGTCCGCGGCGCGTCGATCATGTACCCACCGCCGACATAAATGCCGACATGCCGGATGGCCCGCGAATTGGTGAGGTCGTCCGAGAAGAACACCAGGTCACCGGGGAGCAGTTCGTCCCGCGCCGGGTGCGGGCCCGCGTTGTACTGGTCGTTCGCCACACGCGGCAGCTTGATGCCGACGCTGGCGTAGGCGGCCTGGGTGAGCCCGGAGCAGTCGAAGCGTCCGCCCTGCTCAGGGGTGCCGGTGCCGCCCCAGAGGTACAGCGTGCCGAGCTTCTTCTGCGCGTACTCGATCGCGCCGGCGGCCTGCTGGGAGGGATCGACCCGGCCCACGGGCGCGGCGAAGCTCTCGGAGAGCGCGGTGATCCGCTTCACGTAGTTCTGCGTCTCGCTGTACGGCGGCACGCCCCCGTACTTGATGACCGCGTACGCCCCCGCGTTGTAGGCGGCCAGCATGTTCTCGGTCGGATTTCCGCCAACCTTCTTCACGTACGAGGCGAGTTCGCAGTCGTAGGAGGCCGCCGACGGGATCGCGTCCGCCGGGTCCCACACATCGCGGTCCCCGTCACCGTCGCCGTCGATGCCGTGGCTGGCCCAGGTGCCGGGGATGAACTGCGCTATGCCCTGCGCGGCGGCGTGGCTCTGCGCCCGGGGGTTGAAGCCGCTCTCCTGGTAGAGCTGGGCAGCCAGCAGAGCGGGGCTGATGGCGGGGCAGAGGTTGCCCCACTTCGCCACGAGCGGCGCGTACGCGGCGGGCACCGACCCCTTGGCCAGCGCCTTCGCCCCACCGGCCACGCCGTTGACGACGTTCCCGGCGACGAGGTAGACGCCGATCACGAGCAGCATCACGAAGGCGAGTGCGGAACTGATGGCGACGCCCGCCAGGATCCATGCCTTACGCACCGTCAACCGCCCCTCACAGCTCAGGAGTCCGCGAGCCAGTGTAGAGGCGGGCGCCGTCCGCCGGAATGATCACGCGGAGGGGAGTCGGGGCGGCCGGAGGAACGAGCGGCGCCGCACGGGGCACGGGCGGCACGGCGGGGGCGCACAGCGCACAGGGGCGCCACGGGCGGCCCGCCGCCCTCCGGACCGGCACGTCGGTCGGCGTCCCGGCGCCAGAGCGCGAACGAGAGGTCGGCCGGCTGGGACTGGGCGCAGACGCCCTGCGGCATGCAGCGCGACCGCGACCTGAGGTGCAGGCCGTCGAACCGGATGCGGGCAGACCCTGCCTCGACGCTTCGACGCTTCGACGCTTCGACGCTGCGACGCTGACCGGCCTACGACGACCGGGTCAGGCCCCGGGAAGCGCCGACGACCCGGAACTCCCGCCGGAACGGCGGCCGACCGTCCTCACCCGGGCCTGCCCCGCCTTCACGATCGACAACGGCGGGCGAACGGCACCGAGGAACCGGGTCGCTCCCTGCTGCACGACCTCGAACCCCCTGCCCTCCGGCGACGGGATCACGCCGACGGGCTACGCCACCGCCACCGCACGGAGTACACCCGCGGGGCCCCGTCCGCCCCCCCGGCCGCCCCCACCGGTCCGTGACGCACCGTCACGGCCGCATGCCGTCCCGGGCCGTGGCGGGTAGCCTTCATCCGGGAAGCACCGGCGCGACCCTCACCCGATCGGCCGTCAGAAACCGTCCGTGAAGGTGAGCAAGGCCGCAGGAGGGCACAACGACGGAACCACATCCCGGGTTCCGCTCCGGCCTCATTGCCCGGGGTGACCCGCCGTGATACACAGAGTGACCATACGATCCTTCGTACACCGTTCACCGTCACCCTCCCGGGCCGGCACCGAGCGGTGGCAAGGTTCTCGTACGAAACCCGTCCATCAATGACGCCAAGTCGACATACGACGGCATCATTGTCGGCGAGAATGATGCCTGACCTCTGCATGCCCGCAGGGGCTGCGGAACTACCCACCAGGGGCGGTGACTTACATGCTCTTTGCGGCCGACAAGGGAGACATCAACACCATCATCGGCGGGATCGCTCCGGACTGGGGCCCCTTCGGCAGCCTGGGCACCGAGGCGAAGACGATGGTTCAGGTCGTGATGGCGTTCGCCATCCTGATCTGCCTCGGCATCGCCGTCTGGGGCGCCGCCAAGCAGCGCATCGGGGCGACGGCCCTGCGGGACACCTTCAGCGCGGAGCAGGGCAAGGGCCTCATCATCGCGGGCCTGACCGGTGTCTTCATCATCGGCTCGCTCGGCACGCTGTTCACGATCGTGTACGGCATGGCCGTGTAGACCGGGCGCCGTCCGTCCCGGCCGGCACGCCCGGCTCCCCCTTCCACCCCACCCGCCCGTCGTGCCCACCGGCTGAGGTTGCGTTTCCCTGATGTCGAGTCACCACACCGCGCCCGCGCGGGAACCAGCACGGCTACCGTCGTACGTGGAGTACGAGCAGTACGACCGGTACGAAGTGTTTCCGCACGACGTCGAGGGGGCGTACGCGGCATGAGTCTCGGTGACGAACGGGAGTCCTCCGGGGGCTACGGCGGCACGGGCCAGACCCGCACCCGCCTGCCCGACACGGACCCCGACTCCTACGGCACGCAGCGCCGCGCCTCCCGCTCCTCGTCCCGCAGCCTGGTCACGGTCGTCGGCGTGGTGGTCCTCCTGATCGCCGCGATCGCCTTCGCCAACCGCGGGGACGGCGACCCGTCGGACGACCCGACCACGAACAAACCGGAAACCGCAGCGACGGCACCCACCGGGAAGCAACCGGTCGACTCGAAGGCCGCAGGCATCCCCACGGGCTACGCACACGACCGGCAGGGCGCCCAGTCGGCCGCCACCAACTACGGCATCGCCCTTGGCTCCGCGGATATGTACGACCTCGAGAAGCGGCATGCGATCGTCAACACTGTGTACGCGCCTGACGTCGCCGCGTCCCGTCTGCCCGACTTCGACCAGGCGTACTCCGGGGAGAGCTTCCTCGAGAAGCTAGGCCTGGACAAGAACGGCGCCGCGCCGAGCGGTCAGACCTTCGTGTCCCGCGTCATCCCGGTGGGCACCAAGGTCACTTCCTACAGCGACTCGGACGCCACCGTCGCCCTCTGGTACACCTCCCTCTTCGGTCTGTCGGGGGTGGGCTCCAAGAACCCCGTGACTGAGAGCTGGTACACGACGACCTATCGGCTGAAGTGGGTGGGAGGGGACTGGAAGGTCATCGACTTCACCCAGAAGGAAGGCCCGGTCCCGGTCGGGCACGACCAGAGAGCCTCCACCGCGGAGGACATGACGAAGGCCGTCGAGGAGTACGGAGGGTTCACCTATGCCCGCTAGGCATCGCGTACTCGAGCTCGGCGCCGCGGTCGCGGCGGTGCAGACCGCAACGGTCCTGCTGGCCAGCCGGGCCTTCGCCGCACCTACCCCCACCCCCACCCCCACGCCCAGTCCCACTCCCTCACCGAGCAACAACGCGTGCGACCTTCTCCGGGGCAGGGCCCGCGAGGTCTGTGAAGGTGACACCGGGAGCGGTGGTGGTGGGGGCGCCGACCGGATCAACCCCACCTCCACCCTCGACCCCCTCTCCTCCCTCGCCAAGGGCTGTGCCGACGCCGCCTCCTGGACCGTCGACAAGCTCAGCGACGCCGTGCAGGAGACCGCCAACGTCGACTTCACCAACCCCAAGTTCCTCCAGCAGTACGCCGTCGTCTTCGCCGCCTCGACGATCCTCACCCTCGTGTTGTGGATCCTCGCCGTCGCCAAGCGCGCCGTGCGCGGCGTCCCCCTCGGCACCGCCCTGTCCGAAGCCGTCGGCTTCCTCTGGCTCACCGTCCTCGCCTCCGCCTTCACCCCGCTGATCCTCTACACCGTCGTCTCGGCGACCGACGGCATCACCCAGGTCCTCGCCAAGGCGACCGGCGACCAGACCGACGCCTTCTTCGGCACCTTCTCCGAGGCCCTGAAGAAGGGCGAGGACATCGGCGGCGGCCCGATCATGCTGATCGTCGTCTCCCTCGTCAGCATCCTCGCCGCCGGAGTCCTCTGGCTGGAACTCGTCATCCGCGCGGCCCTGCTCTACGTCGGCGCCCTCCTCGGCACCGTCGTCTACGCCGGCCTCGTCGACAAGAACCTCTGGGGCCACGTCCGCCGCTGGGCGGGCATCATGATCGCGGTGATCCTCGTCAAGCCCGTCATCGTGATCGTGCTCGGCCTCGCCGGCGCGCTCTCCGCCGACGACGGCCCGGACGCCTTCTCCGCCGTCGTCTCCGGCCTCGCCATCATCCTGCTCGCCATCTTCGCCAGCGCGATGATCTACCGCTTCGTCCCCGGCTTCGGCGACGAGATCGCCGGCTCCCGCAACAACCGCATCATGCAGGGCGCCGAGAGCAAGGCCGCGGCCGTCATCAGCTCCCCGGCGTCCCTGGTCGCGCAGGGCATCAAGACCCACAGCACCCGCGCCGACCACAACGGCGGAGGCGGCCAGTCCTCCGCCCCCCGCCCCAGCAACCCCGCATCCGGCGGCGTCGCCGCGCACAGCGCGCGCACCCCGAACGGCGGCGGCGGAACTGTCCCCTCCGCCGCACCGGCGCCCCGTTCGGGCAGCCCCGTCAACACACCCCACGCCAGCAGCACCCGCAACAGCAGTACCAACACGGGAGGTGAAGGGCGTTGACGACCGAGTCCCACCTGTCCCATCCGGTCACGCCCCGCCGTACGTATCTGATCGGCCGCGCCCGGCCGAACGCGATCATCGGCCGCAACCGCGAGACGGGCGAGATCGCCCTGATCATCGTGGGCGCGTTCCTCGGCATGATGTGCGGGCTCCTCGTCCCCGTGCTGTCCCTGCGCATCGTGCTGCTCGCCGGCTTCCCCATGCTGGCGCTGGCCGCGGTGTACGTGCCCTACAAGCACCGCACGTTCTACAAGTGGTTCGAGATCAACCGCAGCTACAAGCGGACCCTGAAGCGCACGGCCACCTACCGCTCCACCGCCGTCGAGGCCGGCACCCGCCTCGACGGACGCGAGATCGAGGTCGGCCCGCCCCCGGGCATCGGCCGCATCACCTGGCTGTCCGCCCCCTTCGGGCCCGACGAGATCGCCGTGCTGCTGCACGCCGACCGCAAGACCGTCACCGCCGCCATCGAGATCGAGGGCCCCGGCGTCGGCCTGCGCGACAGCGAGGACCAGGAGGCCCTGGTCGACCGCTTCGGCACCCTGCTCAAGCACGTGGCCAACGGCGACGGCTTCGTCACCCGCCTGCAGATGCTCGCCCGCACCCTCCCCGCCGACCCCGACGCCCACGCCAAGGACGTCGCCGTCCGCGGGGACGACAAGGCCCTGCCCTGGCTGCAGGACTCCTACGACCAGCTCCAGTCCATGGTGTCGACCAGCAGCGAGCAGCACCGCGCCTACCTGGTCGCCTGCATGCACTACAACCGCGAGCTCGCCGCCGAGGCCAACGCCATGGCCCGGGCCGCCCGCGCACACGGCGGCAAGGTCGACCGCGACGCCGGACTCGCCGTCGTCATGGCCCGCGAACTCACCGACATCTGCTCGCGCCTGCAGGAGGCCGACATCCGCGTCCGCCAGCCGCTCGGCCAGAGCCGGCTGTCCTCGCTGATCCACTCCATGTACGACCCGGACCACCCCATCGACCACATCCAGGCGATGACCAAGCGCAACGCCTGGCCGGCCGAACTGGACGCCACCGAGCCCACCTACCTCCAGGCCAAGACCCGCGAGTCCTCCACCCGCGCCCCCTGGTGCCACGCCACCGCCTGGGTGAAGGAGTGGCCGATGACCCCCGTCGGCGTCAACTTCCTCGCCCCGCTGCTCGTCCACACCCCGGACGTGATCCGCACGGTCGCCGTCACCATGGACCTGGAACCCACCGAGGTCGCCATCGAGCGCATGCTCACCGAGAAGACCAACGACGCGGCCGAGGCGTCCCGCGCCGCCAAGATGAACCGCACGGTCGACCCGCGCGACGTCGCCGCCCACTCCCGGCTCGACCAGCGCGGCGAGGACCTCGCCAGCGGCGCCGCCGGCGTCAACCTCGTCGGCTACATCACCGTCTCCTCACGCTCCCCCGACGCCCTCGCCCGCGACAAGCGGACGATAAGGGCCTCGGCCGGAAAGTCGTACCTCAAGCTCGAGTGGTGCGACCGCGAGCACCACCGCGCCTTCGTCAACACCCTTCCCTTCGCCACCGGCATCCGGAGGTAGGACCTCATGCGGGACCCGCTGTCCGTCCTCACCGAGGCCTTCACGTCCTTCCTCTTCGGGAAGGTCGAGACGACCCGGCTCCCGGTGCGCACGTCCACGGGCCAGGCCCAGGCGGTCTACCTCCCGACCGCCGCCCCCGGCCTCGGCGACTCCGGCGTCATCATCGGCCGCGAGGTGTACTCCGGAAAGGGCTACATCTACGACCCCTTCCAGCTCTACGGCCAGCAGCTCCCCGCCCCCCACTGGCTGGTCCTCGGCGAGTCCGGCAACGGCAAGTCGGCGCTGGAGAAGACGTACGTCCTGCGCCAGCTCCGCTTCCGCGACCGCCAGGTCGTCGTCCTGGACGCCCAGGGCGAGGACGGCGTCGGCGAGTGGAACCTCATCGCGCAGGAGCTGGGGATAACTCCCATCCGCCTGGACCCGATGGCGGCCCTGGACATGGGCATCCGCCTCAACCCGCTCGACCCCGCGATCACCACGACGGGCCAGCTCGCGCTGCTCCGCACGATCATCGAGGTCGCCATGGGCCACGGCCTGGACGAACGCTCCGGCTTCGCCCTGAAGGTCGCGCACGCCTACGTCAACGAGACGATCGTCGACCGCCAGCCCGTGCTGTCCGACATCGTGGAGCAACTGCGCCACCCCGAGCCCAAGTCCGCCGAGGCCATGAACGTCGCCATAGACGACGTCCGCGCCTGGGGCCTGGACGTCGCGCTCGTCCTGGACCGGCTCGTCGACGGTGACCTGCGGGGCATGTTCGACGGCCCCACCACGGTCGGCATCGACCTGGACGCGCCGCTGATCGTCTTCGACCTGTCCCACATCGACCGCAACTCCATCGCCATGCCCATCCTCATGGCGATCGTCGGCGTGTGGCTGGAGCACACCTGGATCCGCCCCGACCGGAAGAAGCGCATCTTCCTGGTCGAGGAGGCCTGGCACATCATCAACAGCCCCTTCGTGGCCCAGCTGTTCCAGCGCCTGCTGAAGTTCGGCCGCCGCCTGGGCCTGTCCTTCGTCGCGGTCGTCCACCACCTGTCCGACGTCGTCGACGGCGCGGCGGCCAAGGAGGCCGCGGCGATCCTCAAGATGGCCTCGACGAGGACGATCTACGCCCAGAAAGCCGACGAGGCCAGAGCCACCGGCCGCGTCCTCGGCCTGCCCCGCTGGGCCGTCGAGATCATCCCCACCCTCACCCCCGGCATCGCCGTCTGGGACGTCAACGGCAACGTCCAGGTCGTCAAACACCTGGTCACCGAGACCGAACGCCCCCTGGTCTTCACCGACCGCGCGATGACCGAGTCCTCCATCGACCACGCGGACGACGCCCTGCACGCCGCGGAGCGCGAGGCGGAGGCACGGGCCGCGGCCTTCGTGGAGCACCACGTGGGCGACTCCGAATCGACGGTGGCGTAAGGGGCGAGCGCGTGAGACCGGACGACCCCCGCAGCCGGCGGGACACCCAGGGCGGCATCCCCGACGGCCTGCTGATCGGCATACTCGCGCTGCTCCTCGGCACGACCCTGCTGGTGTGGACGGCCACCGGCCTCGCCGGCCTGTTCGCCCACGGCTCCTGGCCGTCCGCAGTCACCTTCACGCGCACGCCCCTGGCGATGCGCGAACTCATCGCCCACCCCCAGGACATCACCGCCGCCTGGCCGGCCACGCCCTCCGGGGAGCTCTCCGGCTACGGCCTCTTCTGGGGCCTGTTCATCGGCCAGCTGATGCTCCTGTTCGTCCTGACGGTCTTCGTGATGGGCACGCTGGCCCGCTGGAGGGCGGTCCGCGCGAAACGCCGCATGGAGGCGGCGAGGGCGGCGGACGGCCTGTACGGGGCAGCCCCCGCGGCCCACCACGACGTACCGACGGCACCCCGGCACGGCACTCCCACCGCAGGACAGCACCAGGCACCGTCGACGCCCCCGCACGGCCTCCCGGCCTGGGGGCAGCACGACGTACCGGTCACGCCGCAGCACGATCCCCCCTCAGTCCCGCCGCACCACGAGGCACCGGCCCCGGCGGCGCAACACGCCACCACCGCCCCGGCCGCCACCGCCCCGGCCCCGGCAGCCCAGACCGCCCCGCACGACCTCCCCACGCCGCGTCGGGCCACGGCTCCCGATACCCCGGCGCCCCTGTTCGCCCAGGGCGGGACAGGCGGGTGGCCGAAGGCCGTCGTGGCCCCCAGGGAAACCCGCCGCAACACCGCCGCCCAGGCCGTACGCGACGCGGAGGGCCCCGCCCTGGTCGTCACCTCCGACCCCGCCCTGTGGCAGGAGACGAAGGACGCCCGGGCGAAGCTCGGCCCCACCCACCTCTACGATCCCGCCCACCTCTGCGACACCCCCTCCCGCCTCCACTGGTCCCCCACCACCGGCTGCGAGGACCGGGACACGGCAGCCGCACGGGCCACCGCCCTCCTCACCCCCGTCCGCCCCACCGCCAAGCTCGACCAGGCGGTCAGCGACACGGCCATCACGCTCCTGCGCAGCTATCTGCACGCCGCCGCCATCGACGGCCGCACCGTCCGGCACGTCCACCGCTGGTCCCAGGGCACCCAGCTCCAGGACGCCGTACGCATCCTGCGCACCAGCCCCAAGGCGTCCCCCGGGGCCGCCGGCGAACTCGAAGGGGCCCTCACCGCCCACCCCGAACGCCGGGACGTCGCCCAGCAGCTGACGACCCGTGCCCTCGCCGCCCTCTCCACGGTCAATGTCCGCGAGGCCTGCACTCCCAACCGAAATGATGCCCTCGCCTTGGATTCCTTCGTCCACGAAGGGGGAACGCTTTACGTGGTGGGGGAATCCATCGAGGACCCCAGGACCGACCCGGGCGCGATGCCCTTCCTGACGGCCCTCGTCTCAAGCGTGGTCGAGCGCGGCCGGCACATGGCCGAACGGTCATCGGCCGGTCGCCTCGACCCACCAATGACGCTCGTCCTGGACGACGTCGCGGCCGTGGCCCCGCTTCCCCAGCTCCCGCAGCTGCTGGCCACCGGGGCCGACCGGGGCCTGCCGACCCTGGCCCTGCTCCGGTCCGCCGAACAGGGCCGCTCCCGCTGGCCCCACGACGAACTGCCGGTGTAGGGACGAACCCGGACCGGCACCGGCGGCCAGGCGCGTCGGCTCTTCACTCCCGCTCGAGCACGAACTCCAGCTCCCGCTCCCCCGCGTCCCCCAGCGGCACCGTCAGCCCGCTCGGCAGGAAACCCACCCGCCGGTAGAACCGCTGCGCCCGCCCGTTGTCCTCGTGCACGATGAGCCGCACCCGCTCCAGGCCCCGCCCCCAGGCCCACTCCAGAGCCGCGTCGAACAGCACCTCGGTCAGCCCGCTGCCACGCTCCTCGGGCCGCACGAAGACACCGACGACGTGCCCCTGCTTCCGCTCCACCGGAAATCCCGCCCAGTCGGTCGTCCCGGGCTCCTCCACCAGGACGGTCAGCGTCCCCACCCACCGCCCGTCCGGCGCCTCGGCGATGATCTGCTGCGCCCCGTCCGCCCCCTCGGCGGCCCCGGCCGTCCGCTCCCGCCAGAACGCGTCCGGCTTCTCCGCGGCCTGCTCGTAGGTCTCCAGGAAGGCGAGGTGCGCCACCGGATCCCGCAGCGCCGCGAGCCGCAGCTCCTTGGCCGCAGGCCACTCATCAGCACGGACGGACCGGATCACATAGCTCATACGGCCACGGTAGTACCCGTGTACGACGCACCTCACCCGGATTACCACCGCCGGTCCCAGCGACCACGCCCCCCGCCGGCACGAGCATCGAAAAGAGCAAGGACCGGAAACGCGAAAAGGCCCACACCGTGAGGTGTGGGCCTTTTCCCAATGATTGTTCGGCGGCGTCCTACTCTCCCACAGGGTCCCCCCTGCAGTACCATCGGCGCTGTAAGGCTTAGCTTCCGGG